>NZ_JCABZP010000015.1:0-404715 GCF_059499945.1 Agrobacterium sp.
ATTAAGCCCGAGAAAATTCTACTTTTGAAGCCCGTTATTCGGCGGGGGGATTACCCTACTAGGAGACGACCAAAATCAGTCTCTCTCATACAAGCTGAGACTACGAGCTAGTGCATTAGCGTTTCTTGGGAAAACCAATCACACGCCCCTCAGCATCGCGCAGTTGGTGAAGGATGTTTACGCGGCACGATCATCGATAGTGCACGGACTTAAAAAAAAGACGTCAAAGAAGCTAAAGCCGGTTTCAGACAAGCGATATGAGGATGAGCGACATAAAGCTTCTGAGCTGCTCCGCTTCGTAATAGATGCTCTTCTCATGCACCCAAAATTTCTCGATCCCAGTAAAATCGATACAGAGCTGCTGCTCCGCTCAGGTGTTGATAGTGGCGAGGATAGCTGAACGAGGAGGCTGCTCAAAACTGTCCAATCTTTACGATAGATCGAGCTTCCCAAGCTGCACTCCGGCATTCACACTCATTGAAGCGCGAACGTCACGCCTTCCAGCAGGTGGAAAATAATAATATCCGAAGTCGCGTATTCATTAAACGGGTTTGCGTCTAAGATTCTCGCTTTCATTCTGGGATAGGCAAAGCTTTTCCGCTTTCTCGGAAGTCCACCGTATGCGTTCTCTCGATAAAAAGCGTAAGGTGTTTTTAGCCTCTGTGATCTTTGTTAGGTCATCTGTGTGGTAGTACATTCCACAATGAGGCAATTTCTTTTCTCGGAAAGATATGATGTCGGCATCCTCGTCGTTCACTTCCAACAGGCATGTTTCGATGTCGAGAAGAGCAACCGCACCATTGTCGATAGTGAGCTTTTTACCGATAATATCAAACGCGTTAGAGAAACAAGCCTCGTCGTCGGCGCCGGAAATCATGAAGAAAGAAACGTACTCCTCAGGCGGGCTCTCACGCAAATCGAAAGCGCATGCTTGAACCTCATCTGCTCCCCTAACCCAAATAGACTTTAAAAACCGAGAAGCGATACCTTCTGTGATATTGCTAGAAACAATTTCCATCAGATCATCCTGAGGACGCGTTCGAACTGCCCGAAATCCCGCTTATCCTTGATTTTCGCCACACCCGAGATTTTTACGAGCCTGACGCCCCTGTTGATATACGAGTAGTGGATGTCTCCCTTCCCCGTTAGTAACGCGCTCATCAAGCTTTTGTCGCTAGACAACAATGCTACAGTCACGAAGCCTGTGTCAGCATCGATTGACACTTCATGCTTCCTGCGAGACAGAACTGGCAGAAGATAAAAATAATTTCTTGCTGAATCAGGCGAAATCTCTTCGCGCTGGTTCTCGGCGCTAACTGCTATGTAATCTTTAATAGCGTCGACCAGTTTTCCAACTAGTTTTGAATACTGAGAAAACGCAGGTTCATTATCTTGTTGCTCTGGGAGCAACTCAGAATGATGACTAAAATCGATGTCTAATGAATCAACGAATGAGCACCAGCCAGATATATCCGCAGGTGCGCTTTGTAAACCTTCAACTTTACTAGGGTATTGCTTATATCGGACCGATTTAGTTTCGATGCCTCTAGCAACATTCACCGAATCGTATGACGTTTTGAAGCTTCCCGTTTCCTTTTGATGGACGCGGTCCCTGCTTTCAAGTCTGATATAAAGCCTACTCTGTTTCATCCTTGATCCCAAGAATAGAATTTGCGAGCAATCGAGCCCTGCTCGTCGGCATAGCAATCGAAGAAATTATCCGCTGATTCTCATTCTCATCTGCCATGTCAAAGAAATCTATTACGATAATATCGTCCTCAACACGCTGAAGGCCAAAACCGAAGGGAAACAACGTCGGTTCTGATTTATCAAAGTTCTCGTTTTTGGGTCGAGTTTTTTTAGCGCTCATGTCAACCTTGGCCTCACGGCTATTCAACTGGATTTCTTATACGCTACCGCGCCTTGTCTATGTCAAGGATAATGATCGATTCATCACATAGTGGCATTAGACACTGTCTCAAGCCGACTCCTTATGGGTTCATCGAAGCTGTCGGTGGATGCACAGGCTATCTGAGGTAGAATGCTAATAGCCCGAGTCGCGTTAGGGGAATTACACAAAGCATGGATTACGAGCTCATTACGGATGACGATTACGAGACTCTTCCTTCAGAGCCTGAGAAAAGGTTCACGACTATAGAAAGGATTTGCCGCAAGAACATGTTGGCGATTATCTCGAATGAGACAAGTCAGCCGTTCGACAGCCTTGTGCGAACCCAATATATGACGATCGTCACAGCCAGCGCTGAGGAACTGGGGATTCCGGGCATCCGGTACATCAACGAGTACCAAACAGTTGAGCAGGACCTTAATGAATTCTTTCGGCTGGTCACGGGGGTCACAGCAAAGATTAGGCTTCGGAATTCCTCAAGTCGTGATGCGCTTTCCGTTCGGCTCGCCAGCAAAACAAAAGGTCTCATTGAGAATGAGCTGACGAAGCTTCGAGCATCGGTTGAAGAGAGCAACCTCTCGGACGACAAGAAGGAGCGCCTGCTTGGAAAGATTGGTGAGTTCCGCACAGAGCTTCATAAAGAGCGTTTGCGGTTCGGCGTTTCACTGTCTGTTCTGGCGTCTATCGGGGCCATGGTGGGCGGCACAACAGCCTTTTTAGCTGAGGCACCCCAGGCAATTGCAACAATTACCCACCTCATCGGCGTTGATAAGCAGAAAGAAGACGAGGAGATACTACGGCTGGAAGGTCCCACGAAGCCTAGGCTGCTTGCCCCGCCGCCGTCTGCTACAAAAGGCTCGTGGGATGCGCTTGATGACGACATTCCATTCTAGCGAATAGTCTTTGCCATTTTGGAAAGCGGGGCCCCACCTTAACAGCAATTACGGAGCAACTCGTTTGGACGCCAAGACCTTTTCGACACTATGACCTTTGAAACCGGAAGCCAGAGCTTCTGAGAATGGCATTG
Source organism: Agrobacterium sp. (assembly GCF_059499945.1). NCBI lineage: Bacteria > Pseudomonadati > Pseudomonadota > Alphaproteobacteria > Hyphomicrobiales > Rhizobiaceae > Agrobacterium > Agrobacterium sp. Next base: position 2,937 of record NZ_JCABZP010000015.1, read on the forward strand.
GACACTTTTTGAAAAAGCCTAGTAAGTGTATGGAAAACCAAGGTGTCCAACAATGCCGCAAACCGCTGATTTTCCATAAAATCAGCGGCCCGGCTTGGGGTACCATTTCCAAAAGCGCATTGATTTCTCTAGGCTTTGTCCAGCACCCGCCAGTGAGTTCTTCAACGGCCCCATGCCGGCCGGCAAGCTCACGAAACTTTGCTTGCGCACCCCCCGAATATTGCCAGGCTTTCATTTGCCAGATGCGGCGGACTGGATTAGACGAATCCCGTTACACCCCGTGAGGACCGGCGACTTAATTTCGCCATCACGCCCGCCTTTTTGAAAGCCCGTCCGGGATATCTGCTTCTTCGCGAAGTTTGAGGAAAACAACATGGCCAATGCGACCACCGCCGACAATAGCCGCACGCTCGCCGCTCTCGGCGTCACGGCGGGAATGATCTTCACCGTCGGCTCCGCCCTCGGTTTCCAGCATATTGGCGGTTATACGCCCTGCGCGCTGTGCCTGCTGCAGCGCGATCCCTATTATTACGCCATTCCGCTGGGCGTATTGGCCGTTGCGACCAGCGTCTTCAAATTGCCGGTTCAGATCACCCGGGTGCTTCTTGCCCTTATCGGCGTGGCGATGCTGATCGGCGCCGGGCTCGGCGTCTACCACGCCGGCGTGGAATGGGGTTTCTGGGCAGGGCCGATTACCTGCGCCACCGGGGCGCCGTCCATCACGACGAATGCCGGCGATCTCCTGGGTAATCTGAACGCCATCAAGGCACCCTCCTGCAACGACGCGGCCTTGCGGGTGCTCGGCCTTTCCTTCGCGGGCTGGAATGTCATCGCAAGCGTTGCACTTACGGCAGTCGCCTTTTTTGGCGCGAGCCGGAAAAGCCGGTAAGCGGAAAAGCCGCATTGCAGTCCTGAAAAGATCAGGGCTGCAGTTCGGTATCCCAGTAAAGATAGTCCATCCAGCTTTCGTGTAGATAATTGGGCGGGAACAGCCGCCCGTTATTGTGCAAATCCTGAACCGTGGGCTGGAAGGGCCTCTGCGCCGGGAACATGCCCGCCTGCTTGGGAAGCTTGCTGCCTTTTTTAAGGTTGCAGGGAGAGCACGCCGCAACGACATTGTGCCAGGTGGTTTCACCGCCATGCGCGCGGGGAATCACATGGTCGAAGGTCAATTCGTCCCGCGTGCCGCAATACTGGCATTCGAACTTGTCCCGAAGGAAAACGTTGAAGCGTGTGAAGGCGGGGTTGCGGGTGGGCTGCACGTAAGTCTTGAGGCTGACGACGCTCGGCAGCCGCATGGAAAAGCTGGGGGATGACACCGCGTGATCATATTCTGCAATGATGTTCACACGGTCTAGAAAGACAGCCTTGATCGCGTCCTGCCAGGACCATAACGACAAGGGATAATAACTCAGTGGCCTGTAGTCTGCGTTCAGAACGAGCGCCGGCAGGGCCTGTGGTGAAACTGCAATCGTCAAGGGCTTCTCCTGAGCGATTCGGCATCTGCACTTGTATATTAGGTCCGTTGTTACAGGATTGTGAAGCCTATAAATGCAGCGGCAAAGAGCTTAATTTTTGAGCCCCAGAATGGCGTTTTTCGCATTCCTGACGATCGAGCGGCACGGTGACGCCTCCTGGCGACGTGGCACCGCTGGCTGATGCGGCAGGGAGGCGATTCGGCCTTTGCCAGACACAAATCCTTCTCACACCGGATGCAATATCGGTGATATGATTACCCCCGACAGACGCTGAAAAAGCAATGCGCGCCGGGCGTGGCAAATGTGCGGCGGCGTCATCCATTATTTCGTCCATGGAGGAACGGCCATGACGGTGGGCAGGCAGCAAGCAGCAGCATTGCGCAGGAGGCTTGCGGCCGGGGTTCTGGCCGCCACGATCGGCTTCTCCACGGGTGCCCATGCGCAGCAATATCAGAATTTCGAAGTGACGCCGGATGGCCGCGGCGGGGCGCAGGGAACGATCGGCGGACGCAATTTCGAAGTTTACCGGAATTACGACCGGCCGCCGGCAAGCAGAGCCTCACCCGATACACAGCGAGAACTCCGACGAGCCGTCCCGCAACAGACCTGTATTGTCGACACGGAAGGTCGAACCCGCTGCAAGTGAGCGCGAACCCAATTTTTCAACGCGCTGTAACAAAATTAGATTTCATTAAAATGCAATCTATCGACTTAAACGGCCCGCAAGAATGGGTCGCTATGGTGCCAGCACAAGAGAAGGCAACTGTGCAGGGGCAAGGACATGGCGAAGAGAACAATCCGTCTGGCAACGTTTTTTGCCGTCGCTGCCGGCATGGCGGCGAGCATTGCGACAACGGCATCGGCCGTGCAGCTTGGTGGCCTTGCCCAAAAGCCTGGCGCATCGCGGCCCGGCCTCTTCATGACCACGAGCCGTCCGACCATCGCGCCCATTGCCTTTGCCAAATTCTGTGAAAGCGCCGCCGACCAGTGCATCCGGACTGGTGACCGCGATACGGTGGAGCTGAGCAAACAGAAGCGTGTGGAACTCCAGCGCATCAACGCCGAGATCAACACCTCGATAATCTATGCCAGTGAAGGGGACGGCGAAGACGACTGGAAACTGAACCCGGCAAGCGGCGACTGTGACGATTATGCGGTGACCAAGCGGCAACGCCTCCTGCGCGCCGGCTGGCCTTCCGGCGCCCTGCGCATTGCCACTGCCCGCACGACGGATGGCATAGGTCACGCCGTTCTGGTCGTCAGCACCAGCCAGGGCGATCTGGTGCTGGATAACCGCACCAATGTCGTCAAGCCGTGGAAAGCGGTGGATCTGAAATGGATCAAGATCCAGTCGCACGAGGACCCGCGTGTCTGGCTGAAACTCTAGAACATGTCTTTACGCTGAAACCGCCCTTTCGGACGACAGGCATTCGACCGCCGGTTAAGGCAACGTATCTTTCGGTCATCAAAGAGGGTATTCTCTCCTCGCAGGATTGACGCGTCCCGCTTTACAAAAGCCGCCTCTCGCCGCTTCGTCCGGCGGGTTTTGGCGGCTGACCCAGCATTGCGTCAACGCAGCTTGGGCGGGTGATGCGGCTGCCGCTTTCAACACTCTTGACCTTGTGCAGGAGAGACAGTATCGGCAGCTATGCCCAAGGTGCTCAACTGGATTCGCGGTCGTAAACAACCAGCCTCCCGCGACGACCGGAGGCGACGCAGAATCGACCTTGGCGACAAGCCAGCCTCCTTTCCGATCTATGCCATTGGCGACGTGCATGGCAGCCTCGACCTGCTTTTGCAGGCGGAGCGGAAAATCCTTGCCGATCTCGGACCCGACCTCTCTCCCGCGCTGGTCGTTCTCCTCGGCGATTATGTCGATCGCGGGCGCGATTCCCGTGGCGTTCTTGAACATTTGCTGAAGCCACCGCCGACGCCGCTGCGCCGTATTGCACTTTGCGGCAACCATGAGCAGCTCTTCCATGATTTTCTCGAAAATCCGCAGGAGAACATGCACTGGCTGGACTTTGGCGGCCGCCAGACGCTCCTGTCCTACGGGGTCGACATAGACTATTTCCTGCAAAAGGGCCGCTTGAGACTGCAGCCGTTCAGGGATGCTCTGCTCGGCGCAATTCCGCAAACCCACCGCCAGCTTTTATCCAGCCTGCCGATCTATGCCCGGATAGGGTCTTATATTTTCGTGCATGCCGGCTTGAGACCGGGATTGCCGCTGGAGGCGCAGACCGATGAGGACATGCTCTGGATCAGGGAGCCGTTCCTTTCACAAGGGGCCGGGCTGGACCTCGTCGTCATCCACGGCCATACACCGGTAACCGAGCCGGAAACCGGCCCGCAGCGGATCGGCATCGACACGGGTGCATTCACCACGGGCAGGCTTACCGTTCTCAGAATTTCGGATGCGGGCTTACACCTGATTGGTTAAGCGCGTTGCCGCGACCTCAAGACTAGCGGTTTCAACCAATTCGCCTGCCGCTCAGAATATTATCAAGGGTCGTCATTTGCTGGCGATTCCATTCAATGGCGTCCTCAAACGCCCTGTTTCCCAGTTCCTGCCGCTGATCGTGGCTCGAGGCGAGCTGCAGGATCGCGTCGGCGAAACCCCTGTGGTCATCATCGTCCACAATGACCACACCGCGCCGGTATCGTTCCGAAAGCCCCCTCGCGCCCGTGCGGGTGCTGATTGTGGGAACACCGGCAGCCAGGGCATCGAGCAGTTTTATATTGATGCCTGTTCCAAGCGTGATGGGATTGATGGAAAGCGGCGCGCGCGTGAAGGCGTCCTTCACATCATCCACGCGGCCGAGCTTGAGAATGCCCTCTTCATCTTCAATCTTGCCACATATACCGCCCGCCAGCACCAGACGTATATCCGGCCGGGCAGCCCTTACCAGCGGCATGATGTTCCGGAGAAACCCCTTCAGGGAAATGATGTTGGCGTCATTACCGGAACCGAGAAACAAGAAGTCGCTCGGCGTGAAGTCTTCCACTTTTCCATTGAGATCGAGAATATGGCTGACGGTTGCGAGAGCCGGCGGCTCTTCCCCCAGCCGCTGCCGGAACGCGTGCTCCTCTTCCTCCTGAATGGCGACAACCACATCCGCACGGCGCAATGCCCGGCATTCCACCGCCGGCGGCACCGAGAACCAGTATCCATATTTGTTGGCGGTATTGATGAACGCCTTGTGCCGGTCGGCGAAGGAATCATGGGTATCGAGAATACGCAGCACGCCCTTCGGCAAGCCCAGAAACGCCCTCGAATGAAACGCATATTCCACAATGACGGCATCGATCCCCAGCCGGCGTTGAATATCACGAAGCTGCCGACCCATTTCCGGATAATAGAATTCATCCAGCTGGTTATAAAAACCACGCTCGCGACCAAGCATCCGATGGAGCTTGCGAAGGGCCCGAAACGACGTCAAGCCAACCTCGAAACCAAAATCGCCGGGAAGCCGGTTCCTAAGGCTACCCCCCTGCCGGGAAACAAGGTGCAGGTGATCCGGTCCGAATTCAGCCTCATGCCCCGCCAGATCGAAATCGGTGGCAATCGTGCCATCGACATGGATGAAATGCACCTCGTGCCCTAGGCCGCGCACGGCGCGCGTCAGCTGCAGAATCCTGCTTCGCGCGCCTTCATTGGCGGGAACGACCGGAAATGCCGAGACGAAAGCGACTTTCATGAAAGGACGGAGGCACGCGCCGGGAAAGTCTCGAACAACTGAAAATTCCTCTTGGACATCGCCAGAATTTCCGGCAGCCTTTTCCCGACGTTTTCACGGATTTCGTCAGATTGGTCGATAAATTCGATCAGTGCGCTTTTGATTCCATCCTGCGTAAGGAAGGAAGACGGAGAAAGCAGATCGGCAGCGGAGAGACCGAAATGCTGATAGAGCCCTTCGAACTTTCCCTGATAGGCGATGCATATCGCTGGAACGCCTTTGCCCAGCGCGGCAATGGCGAGATGCATGCGGCCGCTGACGAGGCCGTCAAGCTGGCCGGCGACGCCTTTCAAGACGGGCGCTGACCATTTTCCGTCGAGATAACGGACCCTGTCGGTTCTGGACGCAGGCACACGCTCGGCGATAGCCTTGAGATAGGCCTGATCGCCCACATTGTCGCGATAGTCATGCGGGATGAGCAGCCAGCACACCGGCCTGGCATCGACGGCAAATTGCAACGCTTCCGCCGCATGCCTGATGACCGCCTCGGTCTGCGCGTGGTCGGCGTTTTTGAACAGCATGGGATGCAGGTTGAAACCCATGACCCGGTATCCCTCGGCCCGCTTTCGCGCGATCCATGAACGCGTGCCCTCGTCAGGCTCAGAAGGAACGAGACTGAACGCGGAATCGGAAACGAGCGCCGCATTTGTCTTCGCAAAGGTCTGTAGGCGCTCAAGCGAGATAACGTCACGCACCTTGAGCGAGCACTCCGGATGAAGGGAACGATAGAACATTGCCAAGGGGGCATGCGGCGTTTCATTGAAGCTGAAGCCGAGGATGACGTTCTTTATTCCGGCAGCGGCGGCGAGATCCGCACTCGCAAGAAGTTTTGCGCTGACCAGGGGGTGGTAATATCCATCCATGACATCGGCGCCGACAACGACGACACTATCATATTGTCTTGTCGCAAACTGCTGCGCCAGGGCTTTTATGAAATCGGGCTTGCCAAAGATATCGACGGGAACAAAGCCCCTCTGGTAAGCGGAATCGGCGTAATCCATCCCATCGACAAGGATGTCTATCTCGACATCGGGATTACTCGCACGCGCGTGTTGCAGCGTCGCGGTGATCATCGCATCATCGCCCAACGAGCCAAAAAGCGTGATGGGATCGCCGGCCACGATCAAAAGCCGGCTTAACCGGTCGCCGGCAGCGGCGGGTTTCATGCCCGCCTTCAACGCCTGCAGATCGTCAAAGAGTTGCCGAAACGCGATATCCCTTCTTCGCCGCTCGATATATTTCACCGCTCTCTGGCGCAGCGGTGCTGGCAGTATTTTTTTTATCAGCTTGCGCATTTGCTTTCCTTTCGGGAAATGATTTTGCCCATGACGAGCGCGATGGCGGACCGGGCCTCGTTTCGCGCAGTCAGCACCAGAAGCAGAAGATAGGCCACGCCGAAAATGGAGCCGAGCAGGATGCCGGATATGAAATCGCCGGCGCCCAGCAGCTTGACCTCGGGACGCATCCATTGAACGAGCAGGAAGCAGAAACCGCTGGAGGCGAAGCTCGGCAGAAGCAGGAGGAATATTCGCCACAGCCCGATGCCAAGCTCGCGGGCGATGAAGAAAAATGTGAAGGGCGTGGAGGTCAGCTGCCCGACGGCATAAACAATGACGATTTCCCTGATGCTATCAGTCGGAACCAGCAGGATCAGCAGGATCGTCGAAACCGCCTTGATGCTTCCGGCAATCAGCACCTTGTTCGGTTTGCCGCGCGCGGAAAGGAAAGGCGCGTTTTGAAACTGAACACATTGCAGCGCGCCGAGCAGAAGCAGCGGTTGCGCCACCCCGTCGGCACCCTGCCATCGCACACCAAATAGCACGTTGCAGATTTCCGGAGCCAATGCCGCGGCGAGCACGAAGACCGGTGTGGAGAAGATCGCCGACATGGTGATCGACTGCTTGTAGAGCGCCGCCATTCGTTCCCGCTCGTGCGATATGCGCGAAAGCACCGTCAGTGAAACGTCATAAAGCGCCGCCTGAAGCAATTGCATCAGAAGTTGATAGAGCCTGCTGCCGACGGTGTAGAGGCCGAAGAGCGCGACCCCGTAATGTCCGAGAATCATGAAATCGATCAGGCGCGTGGCCGCGAAATCGACAATACGAAGGCCGAGCGCCGACGAACCGAAGCGAAGCAGTTCAACGAAGGTTCCGGGATTGAGGGTGGCGCCCGGCAGCCAGTGCGGCTTTCGCCAGAGCCAGATCAGCGTGACGATGGTGGCGACATAGGTCTGAACGACGAGGCTCCAGACACCGAGGCCGATGATTGCGAAAACAATCGCCACGCCGCCACCGATGATGTTCGATATGAAGGTTCTGATCGCCAGCGGCTTGAAAGCCAGCGCGCGGCGATAATTCACCTCCTGAAACATCGATGCCGTGTTCAGCGGCAGCAATATGCAGATCGCCACGATGACCGGCGCCAGCCCTTCGACCTCAAACCAGCGCTCCAGTTCCGGAGAGAACACGCAGACGGCAATGGCCAGCAATGTCGCCACCGCAACCGAGGCATAAAACGGCAGATTGACGTCGCTGGGCTCCAGATTGCGTTTCTGCACGATCGCATCCGCGAATCCGAATTCCGACAGCATCTGGATCAGCATCAGCACCAGCCCGGCGGTGGCGACCATGCCGTAATCGGTAGGGCTGAGGAAACGGGCGAGGACGATGAAGAGAATGGAGGTGAAAAGCTTGCCGCCCCAGTTCTGGACGATGGACCAGAACACGCCTTTCAGGGCCGCATTGCCTATCGACGTTGCCTCGGACATCAATCCACCACCTGCAAAACCAGCCACATCAACGCACCCGGCGCAGCGACCGCAAAACAGTCGACGCCCATGCCAGGAAGGCGGAGGCTGCCGTTATTGCTTCCCACCATATGCTCTCTCCTTCGAAGAAAACCGCTGTAACGGACGGGGTCCGTTGCCGGTCTAAGATGCACGCAGGGTTCGGCTTTGCCGGTGGCTCGTCAGGACGTCCTCATAAAGTTTCACATAGTTTTCGCCGACCCGGCGCGAGGTGGATTCCTCGACGATGTTTCCGAAATCGGCCTCCGTCGGCAATTCTTCGCGCGAAAGCGTCAGCACGCGGCGAATACGGGCAGCGAGATCCTTGGCGTTGCCCGGTTCGAACAGCCAGTCGTGGTTGGTCTCGCCAATCAGCTCCGGAATGCCGCCGGAGGCTGCGCCGATGACCGGCACACCCATGGCATAAGCCTCGTAGATCGTGCGCGGTGAAGGCTCGGCCCAGAAGGAGGGAACGATGAGCACATCGATCTCTTCGAAAAACTCCTTCGGCCTGGCCCAGCCGACGAACTCGATCGGCAGATCACCGGCCTGGGCCGTGAAACGCTCGATGGAATCATCCATCGCATGACCGGCGACCAGACAGCGCCAGTTGCCGTGACCGATTTCCTTGAAGGCATCGACCATGTTGCCGACGCCTTTTTCCGTGTTGATGCGGCCGATGTAACCGAAGGTCAGCGGCCTGCCGCTGCGGTCAATCTGCCGGCGGGCGACGGGATCGCCCTCGGGAACCGTGCAGGAATAAAAGATGACGCGGCGCAGGCTTTCCGGAATGTGGTGGAATAGCCCGTGATTGACGTGCGTCTTGAGGATTTCGGTGCCGACGCTTGCGACAGCGCCGATATAACGCTGCGTGAATTTCTTGGTGAAATTCACCACCTGACAGCCGAGATGGAGGTGCTCGCAGGGCTTTCCGCCCTTGAACATGGCGGCATTGCCGCACAGGAGATCATATTCGCAGATCGTGTGAACGATCGGAATGCCGCGCTTATGCGCCGCCCGCCACACCAGCGTCGTCACATCCAGCAGCGAATGAGTGTTGAGAACGTCAGGTTTGAAATCGTCGAGAACGGCCTCGAACTGCTTTTCGACGTCGAAATTCCATTGCTGCTTGAGCTTCTGCATGCGCCGCTGCTGCGGGGAATATTGCGGCCAATCCTCAAGCCAGAAATCGTTGTTGTGGAACATGCGGTAAACGGAGACGCCGTTGCGCACCGTTTTCGGTTCGGCCTGCCGCTCTATGCAGGCAGCGCCGACCGTATGTCCCATGGAGACGAGTTCCTCGGCGAGATGTTCGACCGAGCGTTCGCATCCACCAACGATATGCGGCGGATAAAGGCTGCTAAGATGGAGAATTCTCATGCGGATACGCTCTATTTTCCTTCATCGAAAATCTATGGCGTCCATCCCGGGCTCAGTCGTCTCCGTAAATTCCCGGAGACCAGTGAGACATCTGCAAAATACAAAGAGCCGGAGCGGAACTAATGTTTGAAAATATGAATTACGAAAATCTACTTTTCAAAAAGCACGGGAATTGGCGGCATTTCAAGTGATTTTTTTCGCGGCGCGGTAAAAGCCATGCGGTGTTGCGAAAAGAACCGCTCTCATGTTACGGTTTAGCCACTTTAAAGTGCAGGCAAGCGGGAGCAATCGGCTCCGTTGCGGCTGATGACAATACTACATTTGATAATATCTGTTTTATTTCAGAGACATGGATTTTTGAGCGACCGTAAATGCCAAAAACTTCCAGGACATTCTGATCTCGAGATGCGGACAGCCGTGATCGTCATTTAAACGGCGACATCCATGTGATGGCGCTTGCTTATACTCTCTCCGGACGTACCAGGAGGCGCAGATGAATGGAAAACAGCCGATCGCCATGGGTGGCCTGACGCGGCGCAACCTGCTTTCAGCCGCACCCCTTGCATTGGTCGCCGCCTCCGGTTTGCCTGCCATTCCCGCGCGGGCGCAGGCGGTTGCTTCCGCCAATACCGAAGCCTTTCTGGACAGTGTGGGGGTGTGTGGCCACTTCACCCGCACCACAGGCGTCTATCCGGAACAGTTCGACCGGATCATGCCCGAGATCGAAGCACTGGGCGTCCGGCATCTGCGCGATGACGGGCTCATCGCCGCCAGAAACAGCCCCGTCTTTCAGCGGCTGCGCCGGATCGTGGCGGCGGGCCTTCGCCTCACCATCATATGTTACGACAATCTCAACCCTTATGTCTCCACGCCGCTCGACAGGCTTGCGGATTTCTACGACTGGTCCGACGCGGGTATCGATATTTTCGAGGGCAGCAATGAACCGAACCTGACGAAGGATCCGCAAAACGCCCCGCGCATTTCGGCGGAGCATCAGGCCGCCCTGCACGCCGCCGTCCGCTCGATTCCGCGACTGAGCGCGGTGCGCGTTGCGGCGCCAAGCTATGTCCTTGAGAACAGGGCGCTGGCATTGGACCTGAAGGATGTCTGCGACTACGGCAATATCCACCCTTACGCGGGCATGGAGCACCCCGAAACGACCGGTCCGGGGGCGCTCTCAAAATCCGTTGCCGCTTCGGCGCATATAGCAGCGGGCCGGCCGGTGCTCGCCACGGAGATGGGCTACCATACCTCGCTGCAAACCGAGACCTTTCATTTCCCCGTCACCGAAGACATCAAGGCACGCTATATGCCGCGTATGCTGCTCTGGTGCTTCATCAGCGGTATCCGCCGGTCCTATATCTATGAAATGGTTTCAAGCTTTGCTGCGGATGAGACAAACCCGGAATCCTCCTTCGGTCTCCTGCGCCATGATCTGAGCCGCACCCCCGCTTACGAGGCCGTTCGCGCCCTTCTTTCCCTCTGCAAGGCAGAACGGCAAACCGGGCAGGAGGAACGGCAGATCGATTTCCTCACGGCCGATCCCCAAAGATTGTCCCTGCATCTCGCAAGGCCGGACGGTGCTTTGCTCGTGCCGGTCTGGCTTGGAATTTCCGGCTGGCAATGGCCTGCGCGGATCGAAAACCCGCCCGCCGAACGGGTTGCGACATTTTCGGTGGCCGGCCAGCACAGTCACGTTGTCGCACACCGTTTCCGCGATGACGGCTCCGTGAGCCAGCAGACAATAACGCAGGAAAGCGGGCAATACCGGCTTTCGGTCAGCGACCAGCTTACCGTTCTGGAAGTTTTCTGAGCAGTGCGGAGGAAATGCCGCATCGCAAAATTGTGTGTATCGCGTCGTGCTGTTGCATGCTAGCCTGCTTGAATAATGGACTTCTACCCCGCAACCGCGGGCGCAATATATTACTAAATATATCTTTATTTTATAGATTGACGATGATGAAAAACTTTAAAGAAGCGCCCGCTGCCGGGGCGCAGCGTCTCGATGTTCTTCAGGTAATGCGCGCCGTCGCGGCAACCATGATCGTTGCGTTGCACGCTGATGTGAACTGGCAATTCACGCTTTTCCCGCTGCATCTGCTGAGGCTGGGCGGCGGTGTCGACCTGTTTTTCGTCATTTCCGGCTTTGTCATTGTTTATGCGTCCCGGCCCTATTTTACAGCGCCGGGCGGCCGTTCCGCCTTTCTGCTGCGCCGGTTCCTGCGCATCGTCCCGCTTTACTGGTTTGTGCTGACCCTGCGGCTTGCCATGGCCGCCAGCGTGACTCTTATCAGCGCCAAGGCCTTTCCGCCGTTACAGTCGATCCTCACATCCTATCTGTTTATTCCCTATGACAGCATGGGTTATGGCGACGCCTATCCGTTTCCGCTGATCGATCTCGGCTGGACGCTGAATTACGAAATGTTCTTTTACATCGTTTTTGCGGTGTTCATCTTCCTGCCGCTGGAGCGCGCGGTATTCACGACAGCCGCCGTGCTGTTTACCGCCGTCATGGTCGGCTCCGCCTTCGATCTCGGCCTGCCGTTCAGCTTCTGGTTTCAGCCGATCATTCTCGAATTCGTCGCAGGCATGTTCATTGCGGTCCTCTTCCTGCGAGGCGTCCGCCTGCCGCCCCTGCTCGGGCTCGCAACGGCGCTGTGCGGCCTGGCGATCTGGATGCTGACCGATCTGAGCAGGATTGGGTTCCAGTGCGATCCGGGCTGTTACTCGTTTTCACGGCTGTTCGTTTTCGGCGGCGGCGCAATTCTGCTGATGGCAGCGGCGACCCTGACCAGAAACATCTCCCTGCCCCGTTTCGCGCAGCCGCTGGCAAAACTCGGCGATTCATCATATGCGCTTTATCTGCTGCACCCCTTTATCTTCCGGGGCTTCAAGATCGCGCTCGGCGGCGTCACTTACCCGCCGGAGTGGAGCAACGTCGTTTATCTCGTCATCGTCGTCAGCACCGTCGCCATAGCCCACGCCTTCCACGTCCTTGTCGAAACACCGGCCAATATCTGGCTGCGTGACCGGCTGATAACATCACCACGGAAAGTCGCCGTGTCCTGAATAAAACAGAGAAGGCAAGGGCGGCGGCCGTTAACAATAGCTGAGGGTTTCCGCTGCGGGTTTATTTTAGCGCTTGATCCTTTGCTTGGGCTGTGCGATTTAAAAAGAAATTTTAGATGTTGGGTAACCATCCCCAACGTTGGATGTATTTAAAGTCGTATTTTAAAAGATTTGGAGAGTTGGATGCCCCGCATTCGTAACGGCTCGATGCTCGTTGGTGCGATGTTTGTTGCCAGCATGGGTCTCTTTTCCACTGTCGCCAACGCACAAAACGTGGATTCCGTGCCACCGGCCGCCGCGCAGCAGACCCCTTCGGTCGAAAGCGCCGCAACAGGCGCGCCCGTCAAAGCCGCCGATGAAACCACCGCTGCATTTCTTGCCCGCGTCAACACCACCAATCCGGACACGGTTTCCATTACCGCGGCTGAACTGTTCAAGCAGTCTCCGACGCAGGGAATGATCAAGGATCTGGTCACCATCGCTTCCAGCACGGATGCGGCAACGGTCGACGTGACCGAAAAAGTGACGAGCGGCTTTCCGATCATCGCGGTTTCCACCAGCGCGGCACAGTTTTCCGAACAGCTTTCCGCCCTGATCCTGAGTGATTCCGGCCAATTGCCAACCATCGTCGCACTGGCCCAGAAGGTCGGCAACAAGGACTTTTCCGAAGTTGTCGGCGAAGGCCTGGCACTTGCCCACGCCACCGCAATGCGCAATGGCAATACGATACTTGCGGCCGCCATCCAGTTGCAGACAAAAGGCGCCAACGTGCCCGCCGATCTTCTCATTGCCTTTAGCGAGAATATCGAGGGAACGGCTGCCGGCCCGGCCGCTCCTGCGGCTGCCGCGGCGGCTGCATCGCCGATCGGCGGCGCCGGCTCCTCGCCGGCCAGCGCCAACAGCATCGGCGGTTCGGGAACCGCAGGTGTCGCAGGCGGCACCGCACAGGCAGGTGGCGGGAGCGCACCCGTCGGCGGTGGCGGCAGCGGTGGCGGCGGAACAACAGGCGGCACGGGCACGTCGTTCTTCACCACGATCAATAACTTCTTCTCGACCGGCAGCACCACCACGCCTGTCAGCACAAGTCCCGTTTGAGTTTGGCTTATTTGACTTCCCGAGAGGGAAGGCTGCCGCCAGTTCTGTGATGCAACCGTGACTTGGCAGGCCTTGCGCCTGCCGAAAAGAGCGAGGCTGACAGTTGTTGCAAAGGCACGATCCCCTGACGATGGCCGATTACGATAAAAGCGGGCTGACGGCCGAGTTTATCGACATCGATGCCGCTCTTGCGATAATCCGCCGGCAATGGCGCATCGTCCTTGCCGCGATCGCGGTTGCCGGGGCAATCGGCCTCGCCTTTGCCGCGACGGCCGTGCCGGTCTATTCGGCTACGGCGACCCTGCTGATCGACCGCAACAATAGCCAGATTGTCGAACAGCTTTCGACGATCGGCGGCGTCATAGAGGATGAGGCCTCCATTCTGAGCCAGGTCGAGGTCCTGCAATCGGAAACCATCGGGCTTGCCGTTGTCGATAGTCTCAAACTCACGGAAAATCAGGAATTCAGGGCAACGCGTGCGTCGCTTCTGAGCTCGATATTTGGCACTATCCGTTCGCTCGTCAACGTTTCGCAATGGTTCTCGCCGGCAAAAAAAGAGTCTGTTGTTGACGATGGAACCCTGAAGAGATCGCTGTCGGACCAGCTGCTTAACGGCCTCAGCGTCAAGCGCATCGGCCGAACCTACGCGCTGGAGCTCACCTATAATTCGACATCGCCGGTTCTCGCCGCGCAGATCGTCAATGCCGTGGCCTCGGCCTACCTGCTGGACAAGCTGAACTCCAAATACGAGGCGACGCGGCGGGCCAGCGACTGGCTGTCCGACCGTATTGCGGAACTGCGCCAGCGCGCGCTTGATACCGATCTTGCCGTGCAGAAATTCCGGGCCGAACACAATCTGATCTCGACCGGCAATAACAGCCTGCTTTCCGATCAGCAGCTGGCCGAATCCAATAGCGCCCTTATTCTGGCGCAGTCGGAGACGGCAAAGGCGCGGGCGCGCGTGCAGCGCATCGAGCACATTCTCGCCACCGACGATGTCGACGGGGTCGTCACCGATATTCTCGACAGCTCCGTCGCAAACGATTTGCGCAAGAAATACCTTGAGTCCTCGAAGATCGAGGCGGAAATCACGAGACGCCTCGGCAGCAACCATATTCAGGCCGTGCGTCTGCGCAATGAAATGCAGGAATACCGGCGGTTGATGTTCCAGGAAATCAGCCGCATCGCGCAGAGTTACAAAAGTGATCTGGAGGTTTCGGAAGCGAAGGAAAAATCGCTTGCCGAGAGCGTCGCCAAAGCAACCGACATCAGCAACTCGGCCAGCGAAACACAGGTTCAGCTGCGCGAATTGCAGCGCGAAGCCGAAACCTACAAGAACATGTACCAGACGTTCCTGCAGCGTTATCAGGAAGCGATGCAGCAGCAGTCCTTCCCCGTGACGGAAGCGCGCGTGATTTCCAAGGCGATGCCGCCCAGGATTCCGAGCAAACCGAACAAGCCCATCATCCTGGCGCTGTTCATGATCATGGGTGCGGCAGCCGGCGGCGGCATTGCCATGTTCCGCGAATTCCGCGATCGGTTTTTCCGTACCGGCGAACAGGTTCGCGATGTCCTCGGACTGGAATTCCTCGGCAATACCCCGCTGATCCCGAACAAGCCGGTGACAGAGGCTCCGGAAAGCGGCCATCCCGGGCTGACGCTTCCCACCAGCGTTGCGCGTTACGCAGTTGACCACCCGCTCTCCTCCTTCGCCGAAACCCTGCGCAGCACCAGACTTGCCATCGATCTCGGCATTTCCGCCAAAAGCGGGGCGCGGATTGTCGGTGTTGTCTCGGCCTTGCCGAGTGAAGGCAAATCCACGATCTCCATCAATCTGGCGCAGCTGCTCGCCGGGCAGGGCGCTCGGGTCCTGCTGCTGGATGCCGATATCCGCAATCCCGGCGCCACGCGCGCCATGGCGCGTCACGCCAGCGAGGGTCTGCTCGAAGTATTGCTGGAAGGCCGCAGCGTGCAGGATGTGCTGCTTCGTGACGAAAAGACAAAGCTCGCTTTCCTGCCCACAGTGGTCAAGCAGCGTGTCCCTCATTCCTCCGAATTGCTGACCTCGGCGCAAATGCACAAGCTGCTGGCTGAAGCGAGCAACGCTTTCGACTACATCATCGTCGACCTGCCGCCGCTCGGGCCGGTGGTCGATGCGCGCGCCATGGCGGGACGGATCGATGGTTTCATCTTCGTCACGGAATGGGGCAAGACCGCTCGCAGGGCGGTGCGGAACACGGTGGAAAATGAGGTCCATATCCGCAAGAAGTGCCTCGGCGTCATCCTCAACAAGGTGGACACCGAAAAGCTGAAGCTTTATCGCGCCTATGGTTCAAGCGAATATTATCATTCGCGCTATACACGATATTACCATGACTAGGCGTGGTGGCGTGATGCGCCTGCGGAAAATCCTCGCGGTCGTGCCGGTCCTCGTCATTTCCGTCTTTGTCCTGTCTGTCGCGGCGCAGGCATTTTCCCAAAGCCGGCGTTTTTCCGATATCGTCGCATTGGCGAGAATCGCCGATGAAAATAACGGTCTTGCACCTGAACTGCTTGCAAAAACCGTCGCTGAACTTCACCCCATCGTCACCGAAAAAATCTGCCGTTCGGATATCGTCAAAGCCGGGCTAAGGCTCGTTCTGGCCGATCTCGATGCAAATGGCGCCGATCCGGCACCCGATTCCGGCGCGGCGCGCCTCGGTTTTGCCGAGACCTTTATTCGCCATTCGCTCTCCTGTTTTCCCGCAAATGGCGATGTCTGGCTGCGTCTTGCCATGGTTCGTTCACTGCGCAACGCCTCGCCCATGGAAGTCGCCGTGCTGATGAATTTCTCCCAGCTCTACGGGCCTGCCGATGCCAATCTGATCCGTGGGCGTTTCGTGATGTGGCAACAATTTCCGAAAAACACCTTGCCCGAGGCCGAAGCGGCCCGCGAGGCGGACACGGCCATCGTCTGCGGCAGGCAAGGAGAAATCCTGCGATGGACCCTGGCGGAAGTCTGCCCAAAGCCGCCATCGGAAGGCGCGACACGCCTGACGCTGCCATGATCTGAAACAGCAAGAGAACAAACCCCGTCCGTCGTTCGGGCATAACCACCACAAACAATTCCGACAAAGCCCAAAGACATGTCGCTTACCGAAGCCCGATCAGAACCGCTCTCCTCCCCGCAGCCTCCATCGGCGGCAGTTCGGGACCGTGTCCGGCCGGTCGCAATCGTCGCGTTCTGGGCGATCTTTCTGCTGGCGCTTCTCAATCGGGGCGCAACGGAAATCGAAAGCCGCATCGTTGTCACGGCCGCCATCTATCTCCTGCTGGTGCCATCGATCCTCCTGTTCGGACCTCCCAAGGCCGGTGCAGGCAAGGTACTTGCGGCGGCCTGCCTTTTGTTGGGAGCGCTTATCGTGCAGATGCTGCTGCAGGCATCCCCCCTGCCCGGCATCGCGCGCGCCAACCCGGCCTGGTCCACCGCTGCCATGTTCATGCAGAATGCGCCAGCCGCAACGATCTCACTGACGCCTGCGGATGACCGACTCGGCCTCATGAGCGCCGCCCTGCCTTTCGGCGTCTTCATGACCGGCCTTGTGATTTTCGATACCGACGAGCGTGCGGCCAAGACGCTGCGATGGTTTGCAATCGCCGGGGGCTGGCTCGCGCTGTTTTCGATCGTGCAATTCGTGCTTTTTCCCGAAGCTCTCGGCTTCATCCAGAAACGCTTTTATCTCGGCAGCCTCACCGGCGTCTTTGTCAACCGCAATACCGCCGCAACCTTCTTCGGTCTCATTCTTCTGACGCTCGCCGTATTATTACACAAAAGTCTCCTCGCTCCGGATTGGGCGAGAGTAAAGGCGCTCGTGGCAAACCGCCTGACCGTGCCGACTGAGCAGAAAAAACTCATCCGCAGAGCCGCTTTTCTCGGGGTACTAGCGGGCTTTTGCTTCATCGCATTGATGCTGACGGGGTCACGCGCCGGGATCGGATCAAGCCTCGCAGCGTTGATTTTCCTGATCCTTCTGATTGTGTTCAATTCTCCCGCCAGAACCGGCCGCAACGGGGTCTCCGGCCGGCGCAGGCAGCGTGGGACGAGACGTCGCGCCGCGCTCCTGATCGCGATCGCCATCGCCCTGTTTGCACTTTTCGCCAACCGGGTGGCGCTTCGCATGGAAACACGTTTGGAAGATGACATGCGCTTCTGCTACATGCCGGGCATCGCGCGCGCCATCGCCGACAATTGGCCGCTGGGATCGGGTCTGGCAAGCTTTACGGACATCTATGCGCCCTATCATGCCGCGCGATGCGGGGTGGACGCCGTCGTCACCCATGCCCACAATGTCTATGCCGAGGGGCTGCTGACACTCGGCGCGGCCTTCCCGTTTTACCTCGCTTTTTTTGTGCTCATCCAACTGGTGATCTTTATTCGCGGGGTACGGAAACGCAGAAATTATCGTTATGCCTCTCATCTCGGCCTTGCGGCGCTGCTGCTTGTGCTGCTGCATTCGACGCTTGATTTTTCGCTGCAGATTCCCGGCTTCGCCATGGCCTATGCCGTTTTCCTCGCCCCGGTCGTCACGCTTTGCCTGAACCCGCCCGGAATGGAACGGGAAGGACGCAAAAGGCAGAGACAATCTCCGGCCGAAGCTGCAATGCCGGCACCGATCCATTCAAGCCGGACGGCACAAACTCCGCTTCGTCTGCCATGACAGGAGTTTGGCATTGGTTCGCGGATGCAACATAATTGTCGTGATCTTAACGCCATGGGCGCAGGAATTTGAGCATGCGGATATTGCAGATAACCTCGCTATTTGCTCCGGATCGGGTGGGCGGTGCGGAAATATTCGTGGAGGACCTCGCGCGTGGACTTGCCGATAAAGGACACACGATCGCGGTGGCCGCCATCTCCCGTAAAGAGCAGGCAGCGGAACAGCGCGACGGTTTTGCCATTCACCGCCTAGGGCACACCACGCCGTTCTTCATCGGCGACTGGGGGCAACAACCGGAATGGAAGCGGAAATACTACAAGATCGCCGTGCAGCTGGATCCGCGCCTCGTTCGCCGGCTTGCGCGTGTCATCGATGATTTCCGGCCGGACGTGGTCAATACCCACTCGCTCTCGGAACTGACGCCGCTGATATGGCCGATGATCCGCAAACGCGGCATTCCGCTCGTTCATTCGCTGCATGATTTCACGAGCATGTGCACCAACGGATCGCTGTTTCACGACGGGCATATCTGCGATGGCAGAAGCAAAAAATGCCGCGCCTTTTCTTACCTCCATCGGCGTTGCCAATGCGCGGTTGATGCGGTTGCCGGCGTTGGTCGCGATATCGTCGAGCGCCATGTGCGGGCCGGCTTTTTTACCCAGGTGCCCGAAAACCGCCGCACGGTGATCTGGAATGCGATTTCACCACCGGCTTCGCCGCAACCGCGCCTCCCCCGCGCGCCGGGAGAGCCGCTCGTCTTCGGTTATCTGGGCCGCATCGAAGCGGCGAAGGGAGCGGACCTGCTGATCGAGGCCCTGCAGCTCCTGCCGCCGCAAGGCTGGCGACTGGTCATGGCGGGCCGCGCGCCTGATGGTATCGAGGCCTATCAGCAAAAGACAGCCGGCCTTCCGGTAACGTTTCCGGGCTATGTGGAGGCCGATCATTTCTTCGCCGGCATAGACTGCCTCATCGTCCCGCCCTTATGGCCGGAGGCTTTCGGACGTACCGTCGCCGAAGCCATTCTGCGCGGCGTACCCGTCATCGGCGCAAATCTTGCGGGCGTTGCCGAACAGATCGGCGCGGACAGGCCGGAACGCCTGTTCGCGCCGGGCAATGCCGCCGAACTGGCCGCGCGCATGGCGGAGGCCATGCGCAATCCCGCCATGCTCGAGGAAACCCCTGAAACCCGGGAGCGAATTCGGCAAGGTGTCGCACCCGAAGGGGTCGTCGCAGCCTATGAAAAGCTCTATTCGGATGTGCGTAGAACCGACGACGCATGAACCGTCACTGTCGAGACAAGGCGCTTGGGCATCCCCTGGTCTCAACGCCGCGCTTGAAAAAGCTGCGCGTAGCTCTCCGCCGCCTTCTGCCACGAATATAATTTACGGTTCTCATAACCTGCCTGGCGAAGATTGTCTGCGAGTTCCGGATTCCCCAGAAGCCGCTCAAGCGCGTCAACAAGGCTTTGAGTGTCCGCCGGATCGAAAGTCAGGGCGCCATTGCCGGCGATCTCCGGCGTTGCGGAACGGTTGGAGCAGACGACCGGGCATCCCAGCTGCTGCGCCTCCAGCACAGGCAGGCAGAACCCCTCATAGGTAGAGGGTACACAAAGGCAGGCGGCATGCCGGTAAAGTTCGGCCAGCTGCCGATCATCTATGCCGGAAAGCCGGATCAGCCGGGTTTTCAATTCCGGATCAGCCAGCGCGCAGGCGATTTCCTCCGCCTCGTCGCGGCCGACATGCACGACACGCAGATCCGGCCATTTTTTTCCGAGTATGGCAAAGGCTTTGCCAAGGAGGGAAAAATTCTTGTTGGAAGTCGCGTTTCCGACCACCAATATGTAGCGCCCGGCAACAGGCGGTACCAAACCAAGAGTCTCGGGATCGACATTTAGCGTACTGTCGGAATGAATGGTAAGGCTCTTATTGGCAGCGGCAGGATAAAAACGCGCCAGATCCTTCCGCGTCGCGTCGGATACGCAGATAACCTGATCCGAGCCGGCCATCATCAGCTTGAAGATGAAATCGGTCGTCAGGGTTGCCCGCCAGCCGATCTGTTCGGGAATGGTTTTGAAATAAAGATCGTGAACAAGGGTGAGACGCCGTTTGCCGCCGAGGGGACTTCCGAAAGGATCGGCGTTAAACAGCACATCAATGCCATGCTGGCGGCAAAGCGCGGGCAGCATGGCGGCCTGATGCACCACGTCAAAAACCATGATGCGGGGCCGCGGAGTCTCGATAAGCTGCAATCGGCTGTCGCGCAGGCTTTCTGGCAGTTGCGCCCGCGTCCACGGAGAGCGCAGAATATAATCGTCACCTGTCTGCTCCAGCAGCCGCTCCAGCAGGCTGAAGGTGACGCGGGCGACACCTGAAGCCTTACCGCCATATTGGCTCGGCATGTTTACGAGAATGCGCATCCTGGCCCTTCCGCCTGCCGGCATTGCCTGTTCCTGTCGATCACCGAACGGAAGCTCACGCTGCCTCCTCCAGCAGCGCGGAAACGGACCTGCAGGTTTCCTCCAGCGAGAAACGTTGGCTCACATCCTCCCTCCCCTTTTGCGCCAGCCTTTCCGCCAGAGCCGGATCGGACAGGACGCGGCCGAGCGCTGCGGCCAGCGCAGATGGCTCTCCCGGCGGCACGAGAAGGCCCGTTTCGCCGTCACGGATGATTTCGGTAACCCCGCCGCCGCGCGTGGCGACAACCGGACGCCCGCACATCATGGCCTCGACAACCACCCGGCCGAAGGGCTCGGCAACAATTGAGGTGTGAGCAACCGCATCCATCGCCGCCATCAGTTCCGGCACATCCGAGCGGAAACCGAGGAAGCGGACACGGCCGTCGAGACCGAGACTGGACGCCTGTTCGCGGATGCGCGCCTCATAGGCCTCCTGCCCGAAAAGCGCTCCCCCGACGATCACCGCCTGCACGCCCTCCATCGCCGCAATCGCCTCCAGAAATACATGCTGTCCCTTCCATTCGCTCAGCCGGCCAAAAAGGCCGACAAGCGGTTGCGGACCGAGGCCCAGTTCCGCTCGCAGCCGCGCGGCCTTGCCCGGCTCGTAGACCTTTGCCCTGGCGGGATCGAAGCCGTTGTAAACGATGCGAACCTTATTCGCCTCACCGCCGGCTTCGATGAAAGCCCGGCCCGTCTCCTCGGAGTTGACAGCCACCAGCCTGGCGAAAAGGCGCGCAAATGCCAGCGAAGCCCGACGGTTGGTGGTGCTGAAAGCGGGATCGGTGACGATATCGTGCAAAATCCAGACGAGCGGGCGACGGCTGAGCTTCGCGGCCAGCGCGCAGACAAAAAGCGCCTTTTGCGAGTTGGCGCAGATCACATCATAATGCCGCGCCTCCCGGCTCAATTGCCAGGCGACCGCCATCACATCAGCCGCTCCGCGTAACAGGGCGCCGAACGACGCATTGCGGCGGATCGACAGCATTTTTTCTCCGGCGGACAGCATGACCGGAGGCCGCCCGGCGTCAACCAAATCATCTGCGGCCGCACCACCACTGAGAAAACAAGCGCGCCAGGAATGCGGTCCACCCTTGACGAGATCAGCCAGAAAAAGTTCGGCGCCGCCCTTCTCTCCGGTATGGCTGACAAAAAGAGCGGATGTCATGGCGTCTCCCCTGCCGTAGGAGAGAACCCACGATGCGTCTGGTTTTGATTGCGGGCATGAACAGCACACCTGCGAAAAGAACCATCCTGCGCGATAGCGACAGGGATATCTTCGTCGGAGATTACAGAGAAATGCACGTTGCTAGATAAAAATACCAGCATCAGAACCTTTATTAGTAATAAAATTCAAAAATAGCAAAAGTAAAATACAAATATTCTATTTTCATACTTCAGACGAAATGCAAGAAAAATTCATGACGTTTGTTTTTATGCGCTGATCGCCATTCCGCTCCGGCATTTTTTCCCCGTGCCTCACGGCGGAATTATCCTGAGGCCAGACCAGGAGAACGAACGATGACAGCGCTCGGATACAACATATGCATATATATGGCACGAACGGAAGAGGTGGCAGCATGATCGGCGTAACGCTCGGCATCCGCCCCCGGACCATGGGCGCCATCGGTCTTTCCTTGACGGCGTTCTCTGTCCTGCGCGCCCGGCTGGCAGCGGGTCAGAATGCCACGCTGTTCGTGAACGGCGACAGCACCGCCCATGCCGAAGCCGGACCATTTCATCAATTTGCGATGATGCTCGGCGAACTGCACGATACGACGGTGGTGTTACATCGCTGGGCGGAATGGGAAACGAATGCCGCCACCGGGCCAAAAGCCTATGCGGAACCGGTCACGCTGCGCGCCGGTAAGGGGGCGAGGCTGGCGGTCTATCTCGCAACGCTGCCCGGCGGCATGGCGGGTTACATGCTCGCGGAACAGCGCGCAGCGGCGCTGAACATCCCCCGTCCGGATCTTTGCATCCTGCATCAGGGCCATAATATGCAGACCTTCGAGGTGCCTGGCGGCATTTTGAGCTCCGGGCGATCCACCCTGCTCGGCCCGCTCGGCATGACCGAATGGCAATGGCCGGGCACGCCACAGCTCATCACCACGCAGAACCCGTGGCGTGATGGGACGGGTTACGACAAGGTCTATCAGGCAATCCTCGATTTGGCCCGAGCACATCCGAACCTTACGCTGGTGGATACGCATGCGGCGTTTCTGGCGAAGGCCAAGGACGCCGCCCTTTATCGGGACAATATCCACCCGAACGATGCTGGATCGCGGCTCATTGCCCGAACCCTGTTCGATTCCTACCTCGCTTCGGCATCCGACAGCGGTTTTCAGACACCTTGCTGGCCGAAGCTGCCTGCCGCCAATCTCATAGGGAATGGTGACTTTACCGACTGGTCGGGCTCCGCTCCGACGGGCTGGGGCCTGATTGCGCCGGGCTCAGTTACCAAAACTACCGACGTCATTTTTTCTCCATCCTTCACCAGCAGCCTTGCCCTACATGCAAATGGCAGCCAGACGGCAGGACTCACTCGCTATTTCCGCAACGCGGAGGCCGCAGCAATGATCGGCAAGACCGTCTCCTTCGCCGTGCTTTACAGGAATAACGAGAGGCAGCGACTTCCATATGTCACGATGGTCGTGAAAAGCGGCGGCGCAGTCCGGACGATCGCTTGCTCCGCCCTGCAATTTGGAGGCGCCAACATCTCCGGTAACAGCGGCTGGATGTGGGCGATCGCCAACGGGATCGCCATAGATCCAGACATGAGCCCGACCGGGTATAATTTTTATCTGCGCATCCTTCCCGCATTCGGCACCAGCGCGCCCACCTCAAATGAGCCAGTTCACATTCAGCGCATCATCGCGGTCGAAGGGGATTTGCCGAAAGGCAATCTTGTCTAATGGAGAAACGGATAAAATTATCTTGCGTGGCGACGTCATCGAGCCCACTAATGGTCGCCATATTATATTTATTGCCGCGCGGTAACGCCCCTCTCTAAGGGACCGTCGAAATCCGCCTACAAAAGATAAAGGCCGCGAATGAAAAAACGAAAAAATCATGCGGCATCGCGCCTGCCCGCCCTACCGGGTTTCGTTTTGGCAATGCCGCTTTATCCTTCAAAAACAATCAATATTCCCGGCATCTTTCTGGCTATATTCGTTTTTTCCATCGGTTTCTTCATTCAGTGCAACGTGGTGACCAGCAATATCGGCCTGCGTTTCCTCAACATTACCGACATGCTGGTGCTGATGACGCTGCCCGTCATTGCGCTGCTTTACATTCGCTGCCTGACACCGTCGATCGCCCTGTTTTACCTCCTGCCGCTGACGGTCCTGTTTGCACTGACGGCCCTGTTTGCCGACGCGCGTGGCGATGGCGAATTTTATACGACGGCGATGACCTATTTTTATGCGGTCTATTTTCTCTTCTTTGCCTACATGCTGTTCAAGGAGAACCTTCTCGAACTGTTCTGCTGGGGCATGTTCGCGGGCTTCATAGCCGTGACTATCCTGCTTTTCCTTGACATCGTCATTCATGACCAGCTCGCCTCCATCGGATTGTCCTTCATGTTCGATGAAGCGGGCGTCCTGGAACTCGCGGCAAAAGGTGAAATAACGCCGCTGCTTTTGCGCGTCGAAAAGGCAGGCGGCATCTGGCCTGTGGGAAACACCGCTGGACCAGCCTTCGCACTGGCCGGAGCAGCCGCTGCCTATCTCGCCGAACGCCAAAGACGGCCCGCGCTGTTTGCGGTGTTTCTGCTCATATACCTGGCAAGCTTTACGCTCACGCTCAACCGCTCGGGTGTGTTTGCCGTGCTCGCCATCGGACTTTATTTTTACGTCCGGAATTTTTCGGTCAAAATGCTGCTCAGCACGTATTTCGGCTTTGCTTTATGCGCCCTTGTCATCGCCGCCGTTCTGCCGCTCGGCGCTTTCGACTTCGCGGGAGAGGTATTTTCGAAACGTTTTCTCGAGGACAGCAATAGCAGCAACAACTTGCATGAGCGGTGGGAGACGATCACCGGCGGTTTTCAGGTCATGTTCCTGCATCCGTTGGGCATCGGATTTACCGCTCGATATGAAGAGCTTGCGCGTATCGCAAAGATCGGTACGCCCCATAACGGCTTTATGGCCACCGCCTACGCTTCCGGCCTGGGATTTTGCATGATGAGCGCCTTTGCGCTGTTTTATGCAATTTTCCGAAAACGCAAGATCGGCTTTTTCGTCTATTCGGCGATCGGGATCATTATCGGCTATCAGTTCGAAGAGCTGAATTTCAATCCCGTCTTCATGGCCCATGTGGGGCTTGCCCTCGCCTACGCCGCCATAGATCTGGACTTCAGGCTCTTCCTGAAGACCACAGTGATGCGGATGCTGGGAACAGCAGATGACGCTCGCCACCGAGAAGAAGGAATCGTTATCGGTAATCCGGGCCTCAGCCCCTTATTGTCTGACGGCAGATAGCAACAAGAAGGCCCTTATTTTTGAGGGCCCATTTTACCCAGTCCGGCCCGGGCGTCAGGCGACTTCGATGATTTCGATCTCCCTGCCGCCCAAACTGACCAGATCACCAGCCATTTTTCCCGTCAGCACCCTTGCAACCGGGGAGACATAGGACATCGTTCCGGCAGCCGGGTCGGCCTCATCTTCGCCGACGATCCGAAACCGTTGCGTTCGTCCGTCATCGCGGCTGAACGTCACCAGACTGCCGAAGGCGACGACGCCGTCCGCTGGCGGATCAGGCATCAGTTGCGCGGTGCGGACCCGCTCGGAGAAATATCGCAGATCCCGCAACGGATTGGCGGAAATGCGCCGTCTTTCATTGATGTCTTCAATGGCATTGGCCGCCTCACAGGCTTCGCGCGCCAGCCGCAACTGCTCTTCCAGCGCCTTCAGCCCGGACTGCGTTACCAGATTGGGATGAGGCGAGATTACCCGATCCGGCAGAACGGTTTCGGCTGCGGTTTCCGCGCTGTCTTCCTTGGTAAAGGCTACGCTCAATCCTGATACTCCATTCCTCAGATGCCGCGCGGACATCTGCAATCCGCCCCGATCTTGCCATCACCCGCAGGGGTACAGCAAGAGCGCGCAGATGGTTCAAAACCCGACATATAACAGGCGGAACCGACCGATGACAACGCGCCCGTTCAACGGCTGAATGCAACCGCAGGGGAACATACCCCTTATATTTCGGCCTAACAGGAGGCTTTTTGCCCTGTTAGGGTGTGCAGCAGGAGGAGTGAGGACACCAACGCTAACGGACAGGAGACGGTTCATGGCCCGGACAGTAGTGAATGCGCTTGGAGACACACTCTATTACAGCGGCAGTTCCACCGGATTTTTCTCCGCCACGGGCTCCGGCCCGCGGCTCGCCGGCACCGCCGGCAATGATTCCATGTGGGGTGACAGCTCCGTCAACGTGACCATGGCGGGCGGCACCGGCGACGATATCTATTATCTCTATTCCGGTATCAATCGTGCCGTCGAAAATGCCGGGGAGGGCATTGACACCATCGATACCTGGATGAGTTACACCTTGCCCGACAATTTCGAGAATCTCAGGGTAACGGGTGACGGTCGTTACGCCTTCGGCAATTCACTCGACAATATCATCACCGGCGGATCGGGCAGCCAGACGATCGATGGCGGGGCCGGCAACGACGTACTGATCGGTGGCGGCGGGGCCGACACTTTCGTTTTTACGAGCGGTAACGGTACAGATCTCATCATGGATTTCAGCGCCAATGACACGATCCGGCTGAATGGTTACGGTATCACATCCTTCGATCAGCTGGCCGGCAACGCCACGCAGCAGGGCAGCGACCTGTGGCTCAATTTTTCAAATGGCGAGGCCATCGTTCTTGCAGGAAAAACCATAGACGACCTTCAGGCCGACCAGTTCGAGCTCAGCCTCGATCGATCCTCTCTCACCCAGACCTTTGCCGATGAATTCGACGCGCTGTCCCTGCACAGCGGCAATCAGGGCACCTGGGACGCCAAATATTGGTGGGCACCCGAAAAGGGGAGCTCGCTGACGACGAATGGTGAGGCGCAATGGTACATCAACCCCTCTTATGCCGGCACGTCGGAGGTCAATCCGTTCAGCGTTGCAAACGGCGTCCTGACGATAACCGCCGAGAAAACCGCGCAATCGATTGCCGATGAAGTCGAGGGTTACGATTATACCTCCGGCATGCTGAACACCTATTCCTCCTTCAGCCAGACCTATGGATATTTCGAAATTCGCGCCGATATGCCGACCGACCGGGGCGCCTGGCCTGCCTTCTGGCTCCTGCCCGAAGACGGCTCCTGGCCGCCGGAACTCGATGTCATCGAAATGCGCGGCCAGAATCCCAATACGCTCATCATGTCCGCCCATTCCAACGCCACCGGTGAACAGACATCGGTCATCAACAATGTCAGCGTGCCGAGCACGGAAGGGTTTCACACTTACGGCGTGTTGTGGGATGCCGAACACATAACCTGGTATTTCGACGATGTCGCCGTGGCGCAGACGGAGACGCCTGACGATATGCATGACCCGATGTATATGGTCGTCAACCTTGCCGTCGGCGGAACCGCGGGAACACCATCGGATGCTGATTTCAGCGACGGCTCGCAGATGATGATCGATTATATCAGGGCCTATTCGCTCTCCGACTGGGCAGCGTAGACCAAAAACACCGGCAGTCGCATCGGGACTGCCGGTGTTTCAAACATCAGCCTGTCGAATTACACCTTGTTCAGGCCATCACTCGGCTGCGAGTTGGGTGCGGGCGGCATTAAGCGACATCAGATGCCGCGCCGTTTCGAGGCTTGCCGGCTGCTCGGCGCGGTAACGGCGGCCGATTTCCATCATCAGCACGGTATCGGGCAGGAACGAAAGTTCGGAGAAGATGCCCTGCCAGTCGATATCGCCCCAGCCGAGCGGCATGTGCAGATCGCCGATGCCAAGCGCCGTGTTTTCCTGGGCAAAATAAGGCTGATAAAAGCCCTGCGGGCGGCCGAAGGAATCGTGCACATGCAGATGGCCGGCAACCGGCGCCATGGCGCGAAGCTCATCGCGGAAATCGAGGCCACGATAGGTGGATTCGAGATAGGCATGGCTGAAGTCGATCAGCGCCACGACATTGTCGTGACCGACAGCCTTCACGGTCGCAGCCACTTCGGCCGGCGTCTGGCGGTATTGGCCGGGCTCGGTGGAGAAGATATTCTCAAGGGCGATACGCACGCCATAGGGCCTGCAGAACTCCGCCAGTTCGAAAAGCGCTTCCCGCTCGCGGCTGTCGGCATCGGCCCGTTCGGCGATCTGGTCGGCACGCAGGGCGCCGCTGTGCTGGACGAGGATGCCTGCGCCGATACGGTCACAGAGAACGGCAAGCGCCTTGGCCGCATCGATCTGGTAACGGCATGTCACCGGGTCCATGAAATTCGAAGAGACGAGACCGTGCACGGTGTAGCGGAAGTCGAACTGCTTTGCGAGCGACACGAAACGGTCGGCGCGCTCCTCGATGATCCGGCCGCCAGCGATCATATCGAGGCTTGTTGCGGCGATTTCTACGGTGTCGCAGCCAATTTCGGCAAGCGCGCGAAGATCGCTTTCAAGGGTGGCCAGTTCGCCATCGTCCGAGCCGGCGTTGAAGCCGGTACCTATAAGATTGCTCATGTCATGATCTCCAAGGGGAAGGAAGGTTATGCGAATTCAGGGAGCTGCGCGGTACGGCGCATCGTATCGAACAGGTCCGGGCGGTCGATGTTGACGTAGTCTACCCCGGCCAATGCGATCTCTTTATGAAGGTCGATGTCATCACCGCCGTAATAGACCATGATTTCGAGACCGGCCTTGCGGCATGCCGCGACAAGACCGGGCCGCCGCATCTGTGCCGGCGTGATCTCTATGATCGAGGCATGGTGCACGGCCGTCGCCAGCGAAGGCGACTTCGCAATGTCGAGCGTCATCATCTTGCGGAATTCGGGTGCGATGGCCTGCAGACCGCGGCGCATTTCCTCGGAAAAGGAGAAAAAGAAAGTATCGCGCAACATGCCGAGATCGCGCACCAGGGCGGCGACCTTGACGGGATCGCAATATTTCAGCTCGACATAAACGCCGCAGCGGCCGCGCAAATGGCGAAGATAGGCATCAAGACGCGGCACCACAGCGCCCTTGAAGTTTTCCCCGAACCAGCTGCCCGCATCCAGCGCATCGATCTCGCTCGACAGGGCATGGCCGATAGGCCCGGTACCGTCGGTCGTGCGGTCAAGCGTTTCGTCGTGAAAGACATACAGTATGCCATCCGCACTCTCGCGCACATCAAGCTCGATATAATCCGCACCCTGCTCTAGAGCGAGATCGGCGGCGGCAAAGGTGTTTTCGGGCGCGAAACGGTTGGCGCCGCGATGGGAGACAATTTTGGGCATGGAATGTCCTGTCAGTTTACGGGTTCCGGCTGACGCGCCGGCGTGGTCGAATTGTGGGAAAGATCGGCGTGCAGTCCGGCAATGCGGTTGCCGGCTGCGTCAAAAACAAGGGTCAGACCGGATTTGCAGCTGATGCCAACCCGCTCACCGGGCGCATGCCTTATCGTCTCGCCATATTCCAGCGCATGGATGACACCTGCGGGTGTGTCGATGCTGTAGAAAACCTCGCGCCCCATCGGCTCGACGGTGGCGACCGCCCCTTCAAGCCACGCTTCGGCTGGCTTGGTAAGGGTGATATCCTCGGGGCGCAGCCCGAAGGTGATCTCACCGTCGCAACGGGCATTGATGTCGAGGCGGGCATCGCCGATCCGCAGCTGCTCGCCCTGCGCCTGCCCCTTCAAGAGGTTCATCGGCGGCGTGCCGATGAACCCGGCGACGAACAGGTTGTTGGGCCGGCGATAAAGATCGTCTGGCGTACCGATCTGTGCAATGGCGCCATTATTCATGCAGATGATCCTGTCCGCCATGGTGATCGCCTCGATCTGGTCATGGGTGACGATCAGAGTGGTGATCTTCAGCCGCTTCTGCAGGTTTTTCAGCTCGGCCCGCATCGTGATGCGCAGGGTCGCATCGAGATTGGAGAGCGGCTCGTCCAGAAGCAGGATATTCGGTTCCTTGACCAACGCTCTAGCCAGCGCCACACGCTGCTGCTGACCGCCGGAAAGCTGCGAGGGCCGCCGGTCGAGCAACGCGCTGATCTGCACGAGGCTTGCCGCCTCCTCCACCCGCCGCGCCGCCTCCTCGCGCGGCACATTCTTGAAACGCAGCGGAAAGGCGATGTTCTGCCGTACCGTCAGATTGGGATAAAGCGCATAGGACTGGAAGACGATGCCGACATTGCGGTCGCGCGCATCGATGCGGTTGACGTTGTGGCCGTCGAAGGCGATCTCTCCGCCGGTCGGCGCGTAAAGCCCGGCGAGCAGGAAAAGCGTGGTCGATTTTCCGCATCCCGACGGGCCGAGAACGGCGACGAATTCGCCGTCTTCGATCGTCAGCGTCATGGGTTGCAGAACCCGGGTGTCACCCCAGCTTTTGGTGACTTTGTCGAGGGTGATCCTGGCCATGGCGATTATCCTTTGATCCCGCCGAAACTCATCTGGGTGATGTATTTCTGGGTGAAGATGTAAATGATCAGCACAGGCAGCAGATAGATGATGCCGACAGCGGCGATCATGCCGTAATTCACGCCCACGCTGTCCTGTGCCACGAAGAAGAGGTAGAGGCTCATCGTCATCTGGCTTTTTTCGATGAGCAGGGTCTGGACAAAGACATATTCTTCCCAGCCCCGCAGAAAGGTGAAGGTGGCGACAGCTATCAGCCCGCTTCTGACCTGCGGCAGAACCACCATGCGAAAGGCCTGGAAACGGGTCGCGCCATCCGTGACGGCACTCATCTCGATGTCCCAGGGGACATTGTCGAAGAAGCCCTTGAGAACGAAGATCGCAAAGGGCAATTCCAGCGCGCTCATGACCAGCACGACACCGAAGAGATTGTTGAGCAGCCCCATGTAGTGCAACTGCACGAAGATCGCGACAGTCAGCGCCAGTGCGGGAAATGCGTGGAGCAGCAGAAGTCCGCGCAGGATGTTTTCACGTCCGGCAAAGGCAAAGCGCGACAGTGCATAGGCAGCCGGCGTGGCGACCAGCGCAACGATCAGGGTCTGGGAAGCGGCAAACAGCAGCGAGCTGCGCATGGCTGTCCAGACGGACGGCATCAGCGCAATGCGGGTATTGCCGGTTTTCTCGATGTCACGGCTCCACAGGAAGCTGTAATTCTCGATGGTCAGATGCGGCAGCACAAGCACGAAGACCAGCGCCGCCACCACGACGCCGAGCGCGAGCCAGAGCAGTGCGGGGTTGCGCAGGCGTGCTGAAAACAGCGCGATCGCAATCGCCCCGAAATAGGCCAGCGCGGCAATCGCGCCGCTGCGCCACAGCACCAGCCGGCTGAGATTGTCGTCGGAACTGGTCAGCGATTTCACCAGCAGCCAGAGATAGGGCAGGAGAACCGGGACGGAGACGACCGTGAGAAACACGAGGATGACGGGAAGGAAGCCGACACGATGGGCGCGGCTGCGTCTTTCAAGATGCGCCCAGTCCGGTTTCAGATCGGAGGCGCGCCGGGCGTGGCTTTGAACGAGCGTCATCACAGCACCTCGATTTTGGCGGGGGCAAAGGTCGCGCGCATGTTGCTGACGCGCCATTGAACGAGGGTCACGGCGACGCCGATGGCCATCAGGCCGAGCGCCAGCGCCGCGCCATAGGCGTAAGCACCGTTTTCGAAGGCGCGCCGGTAGATATAAAGCGCATAGGTGGTGCTGTCGTAGACAGGGCCGCCGCCGGTGATCAGCAGGATATATTCATAGGTCGTCATCAGCGACAGCGCCTGATAGAGCGTGATGAAACGGATCGGAGCCGAAAGCGCCGGTGCGATAACGTGGCGGAGCACGCCCCATTCGCTGGCGCCATCGACGCGCGCCGCATTGGCGAGATGCGAGGGTATCGAGCGGATCGATGATGTCAGGATGACCATGGCGAAGGATGCGCCGACGACGCCGTTCGCCACCACCACCAGAAACAGCGGAAAGTCGTTGCGCAGGTTGAGCGCCGGTGCGCCGAGCATACCGAGGAACTGGTTGAGCAGGCCGGAGGAGGTCGGATCGGCAATCCATATCCAGAGCACGCCGTAAAGCACGGCCGGGCTCATGCGCGGCAGCAGCCACAGGCCGCGGAAGAAATTGCCCAGCCTGTCGGGTATCGCCGTCGTCGTGACCGCCAGAAGCGCGCCGAGGCCGATATTGAAGAGAAACAGCGTTGCGCCGACATAGATGAATGTCGTCAAAAGCACGACCGGCAGGCGTACATCACGCTGCACCATGCGCTGGAAATTCTCGACCGTGAATTTGCCGACCTTCAGATTCGCGCCCATATCGGTAAAGGCGATCACCAGATTGACGACGATCGGCGCCAGGAAAAAGACGCCGAGCAGGGCAAGAGCCGGCGCCAGATAAAAAATCGGCCGGGCCGGACGACGCGCCCTGAGCTGGAACTGAGACATTGGGATATACCGGTGGGAACACGGGAAAGCCGCCCGGCGTAACCGGGCGGCGTGGTGTCTGATAAAACTCAGTTGCTTGCGGCTTCGCGGATTTCGATATCCGCGCCAAATTGCAGTTCGAGTTCGTCGGCGATGAAATCGACCGCCTGTTCGGCCGTCATCTTGCCGGTCTCGACCGCCTGCAGGCCGCTGAACAGCACCTTGTTGTAGCTGCCGAACTTGGTGTGATTAGGCACGAACCGTGCGTCCTTCATCATCGGCGATGCGGCGGAAAGAACCCAGTTGTCGCGGTATTTCGGCATGGCCGTCTGCGCGTTGCTGATGGCGGTGTGATAGGAAGTGACGGCGTGCTCGTTGTTGAAATAGGGCAAGGTCGCCAGCGCCACGAGATCGGCGGCAATATCGGCATTGGCACTCTTCGGGTTGACGGTATAGAGCAACGGATGCGACAGGTTGACCGGTTTGCCGCCCTTTTCGGCTGCCGGTGCGGAAATCCAGCCGATCTTGTTGAAATATCCTTCGCGATCGGTCGGCCAGGTTGCGCCGTTCTTGTCACCAACCTGCCAGGCAACGGCCCACACGCCCTGATGGAAGATGAAGGCCTTTTCCTGTTTGAAGGCGGTCTGGATGGCTTCCCAGCTCATGGCGGTATTGTCGACCGGCGTGACGCCCTGCTTGGCGTTGCGCTCATACCAGCCGAGCGCCTTCACCATTTCCGCCTTGGGGAAGACAAGCTTGCCGGTCTTTTCGTCCATGAACTTCACGCCATAGGACTGAAACACCATCAGATAGTCGATACCGACATTCGGGCGATGCAGCATGCCATATTGAGCGGCCTTGCCGTCGACCACTTCCTTCGACAGCGCGGTCAGATCATCGAGCGTGAATTCACCGGCATCGACCTTGGCCGGCAGGCTTTCGATAAAGGCCTCGTCCTTGCCGATCTTGCGCAGCATGTCCTTATTGTAGAAGAACATGCGGATTTCCGCGTCCTGTGGAATACCGTAAATCTTGCCGTCGGTGCCCTTGGCCGAATTCCAGAGGACCGGAAGAATATCGCCATAGACCCACGGGCCGGCGGCGATCCTGTCTTCCATCGGCATGGCATAACCGTCCTGCGCGAACTGGCCAATCCATTCATGCGGCAGAATGTAGATATCCGGCCCCTGCCCCACCGAAAATGCCTTCAGCGTATCGAGAGCGAAACCGTCCCAGCCCTGCACGCTGCTATTGTTCGTGTCGATGACGATGCGCTTGTCGACGCCGGCGGCCTTGAACTGCGCGTTCATGATGCCGGCCGCCGCTTCAATGTTGGTGACGCGGGCGGGCGCGTTCTTGTCGGCGAGCGTCCAGAGTTTGACGTTGATGTCTTCGGCAAAGGCAATGGCCGGCAAAAGTGCGCCGATGGCGACCGTGGCCGCCAGGGAAAGAGATTTAAACATGAGGTGCATTCCCGTTGAAACTGATTATTTAATTAAGTTGCTTAATTTACAGCTTTATGACATTTCCGGCACTAAAGCTGGGAGAGCAGAACTTTGGCTGAGAAACGAAACGGCGGATTTGCGGGTATCGGCGCGACACAGGGCGCACTTCTGGGTTACATCAGGCGCAAGGGCTCGGCATCGCGGGTCGAACTTGCGGAATATTGCAACGTCACACCGGCGGCCGTGAGCATGATGACTCGCAACCTGCTGGAACGCGGTCTTATCGAGGAAGGCGCGCGCCGGCAGGAAGGCCGCGGCGCTCCCCATATCGACCTCATGCTCAAGAAAACCGTCGGTTATGCCCTCGGCGCCCATGCCAATCGTTATTCGGTGATGCTGACGCTGCTGAATTTCGGCGGGGAGATCGTTGGCGAATTGCAGATGCGCGGTTCCTATGACGCGTTTTCCGATGTCCAGCGGGCACTTGAGGAAGGATCCGAAGAGCTGCTTTCAAAAAACGCGATTAGCCGCAACGACCTGATCGGTGCGGCGATTGCCATGCCGACCCGCTTTCGCAACGAGGCGATGTCGCTCGATCTTGCTGACGAGGTCATTTCCTGGGCGGGCTCCGACCTTTCCACCATGCTGCGCGAGGCGCTGCGCTGCCCGGTGATTATCGAAAACGACGCCAATGCGGCGGCCATGGGCGAACTCACGCTCGGCAATACGGCGGGGCACGAAAATTTCGCCTATCTCTACCTATCCGAAGGTATCGGCGGCGGCATCATCATCAGGAACGAACTTTATCGCGGTTTTCTCGGCAATGCCGGCGAGATCGGCGCCCTGCGTGGTCGCGGAAACTCACGGCCCTCTTTCGAAGATTTGGCGGCCTGGTGCCTCGAGCATGTCGGCGAAAAACCCTCCGGACGGGCTCCTGACATCTGGACGGACTACCTGTCCCGCAACACCGCCGTGCTCGACGCGTGGCTGGACCGGGCCGGGCCACAGGTTGCCCGCCTTGGCTTTGCCGTCAGCGCGGTATTGGCGCCCGACGCCATCTATGTCGGCGGCACCTTACCGAAAATGGTGCGCGAAAAACTGGCGAAGTGGCTGGATTATGAGGTTTCGGACCCGTTCAGCGGCGCTAAGGTCATCCAGCCACAAATCCTGCTGCCCGGGGTCGTCGCAACGGACCCCGTGGCCTTCGGCGCGGCGGCAATGATCCTGCACAGTATTGGCGAAACGGACTGAGGGCGTGCAAAGGGTGGCGACGGATGTTTCACCCCCCGAGATTGTGCACCATGAAATAAATCAGCCAGCAATGCGCGATCGCCAATATCGCCCAGGCCCATTTTGCCGCCCTGATATCGGAATCGACGACCCTGTTGCGGATCTCGGTCCTGGCCGGCGTCTCCTCCCGCGCTTGATCATCTCCGAGGGCGGGTGAGGGCAATGTCCGGGAAATCGGTTCGCTGACAACATAAAGCCTGTCATTGCGCAGAGGCGGGCACGACTCGTCATCAACGCTCTCCGCATCGGAAAGCGTATCGTCGCTGGAAGCGCAATTCACCGCCGCAAGTTGCGGTGACATCCCCCTGTTACGCACTTTACCTCTATTGAGCATCATAATTTTCCACACAATAAAAATAAAAATATTCCCTGACGACCTCCGATAAAGCCGCGCTTTACCGGGCATGCCGCAATCTGTGCAGTCCACGCCTTCACGCCCCAAAGACGTCCCCGCGATCAGGGCACCAGGGCTCCCGGCAGACCACGCCCGCCCGCATAGGGCTTTGTCTCCCGCTGGATCAGGAAGACGGATTTTTCCACCGGCAGCGGCTCGATCGTCCGATAACGCTGAAACCGCTTTGAGTATTCGAACCGGATGAACCTGTCGTCGAACTTCCCCGCCAGAACGCGATAGCCGTTGACGAATTCATTCAGGATTTCCAGCTCTTCTCCCCACACCCAGCCGCCGTAGGACGTTCCTTCATTCGACCGCAGCACGATCTCGAAAAAATGCCCGCCCGCCACCAACGGCATACGAAAGAGGATATCGAGATTATCCTCGTCCTCCTCATCGCCTTTCTTCGCCGACAGCCTGGCATGCGCGACCTTCGCATGGACCAGCGCCGAGACCGGATAGAACGGACGGCCCTTGAACCACATGAATTCACTGACCGCATATCCGACATCGTCGGCACGCTGATAAGGTTCGATGCGCGGCTCGAAGGCCATGTAGCTTCCGTTAAACGCTATCACTTTCGAAAAATCCCGATGCCTGCCTGCCGCATGTCCGCTGTTTTCCACCCGTCATTCATGCTTCTGTCTGCGACAATAGGCAGGCCGCGTCACACCAGCGTCAAATGGAATGCTATGATGACTTTCAATTTCCCGGGCACGTTGTTAGATGATGATTCATGAGGGGACGAAAGTGGCTGGGAACGCTGAACTGATACCGATCCGGCTTTTTGGCACCCCGCGCTGTGATGCGGTGCGGGAGGCATTTTTTCCGTCCAAGGGCTTCGCCCTCACTGCCGCCCTTATCCTTGCGCCGAACCAGTCCCTTTCCCGCCAGCATGCCGCATCGCTGCTGTGGGAAAATGTCGAGCAGAAAAGGGCTCTCGGCAATCTGCGGCAGCTGATCCTGCGCCTGCAGAAGCTTCCCAACGAGGATGAGGCGATCCTTCTGACCGAAGGAAACGATCTTAAGGCCGGCAAGCTGGCGCAGCGAACCGACCTTGCCATCTTCCTTGCCGGCGCAAGGGCCGAAGACCCGATGCGGCGGCTCAATGCGCTGCTTGAATTCGGCGGCGAGTTGCTGGAGGGGTTGGAGGCCGGACAGGATCATCTTTATCTCTGGCTGCTTTCCGAGCGCCGTCGTCTCAGGGACCTGTTCTTTTCCAGCTACACCCAGCTTCTGGAAGAATTGACGCGTTTTGGTCGCGCCAGTTCGAACGATATCGCCAGGCTTGCCGAATGCGCCTGCAAGATCGAGCCGGAGCGCGAAGAAACCTACCGCGCCGCCATGGCGGCCTATGCGCGGATCGGAAACATCAGCGCCTGCGAGGGCATGCACCAGCTTCTGATGGAGCAGCTCCGCCAGGAGGGGCGTTCCCCGGAAGCGGAAACCGTGGCGCTGAGGCGGAGAATACAAAGTCTGACCGCCACGATAACGGTCGCCGCCGAGCCGGAAGAGGGCAACCGCCGAAAATCCCAGACTAAACCCCGCGTCGCATTCGTTCGCCCGGCAAGGGTTGACGGGCAACCGGTCTCGCCGGTCATGCAGGCCTTCGTCGAGGATGTCGCCAACAGCCTTGTCCGATACCGGACCTTCACCGTCCTTTCGCCGCACAGCACCTTTGCACTGGCGCATCAGCGGGCCGATGACAGCTACGCCATGCTGCGGGCGGATTACCGTATCATTTCGACCGTGTTCGACGAAACCCGCATGTCGGTTGCCTTGATCGAGGATGCAAGCGGTGAAATCGTCTGGTCGCTGGAGGCAGTCCTGACCGAGCGGCATATCCACGCCGCCTTCCGGCTGCTGTCCAAACAGGTGGCCGCAGCACTTGCCCGCGAAATCGAGCGGCTTCAGGTGGAACCCGACCGCAACCATAGCGGCGAGGCCTATCGGCAATTGCTGGAGGGCCAGCAGCTTCTGCGCGGCAAATGCGACCTGCCGCTTCTTCGAAGAGCCCGCTCGATGTTCCGCAAGGCGGTCGATCTCGACCATAGCCTGGCGGTTGCCCGCGCCCGTGTGGCGCAGAGCCTGCAGCTGGAATGGCTGATGCTTGGCGGCAATGATCCCCATCTCCTGCATCGCGCCAAGGCGGAAGCGGATTCCTCCGTCGAGATCGACCCCGCTCTTGGTGTCGGCCACTGGATGTGCGCAGTGGTGGCGCTCTACCAGCGGGATTTCGACATCTCCGCCGAAAAATTCTTCGAGGCGGAGGCGCTGGCGCCTAACTCCGCCGACCTCCTGCTTCAGCATGCCGATGCGCTCGCCCATTTCGGAGATGCGGAAATCGCCTGGGAGAAATTTCAGCAGGCCATCGACCTCAATCCGCTTGCGCCCGACATCTACTGGTGGGCCGGCGCCAGCATCGCGTTCAAGCGCGAGGATTACGGCACGGCGGTGGAACTGTGCGGGCGGATGGAAAATGACGAGCCGGCGCTGCGCGTTCTGACCGCAAGCCACGCTTTGCATGGCGATTTGGTCGCCGCCCGCGAAACCGGCAGCAGGCTTAAGGAAAACTATCCGGGTATGACGGCGAGGGAGATCAGCAGCCTGTCTCCAGACCGGGACCCGGTAGCGAATGAAAAATTCTATCACGCACTTCGATTAGCTGGGATCAAATAGGAGATATTATGTCCTCGCATTTCTTCATTGTCGGAAAAAAGGGTTTCGGCGTTCTCTTCATTCGCACGGCGCCGCTGCGGGTTGCGTCCGTGTCGCATGAGACGATTGCCGCCTATGAAGCCAACCATCCCGGCGTGGATGGTTATGCCCGCGTGGCAGCGGCCGCAAAGTCCATGCTCGTTCGTCAGAACGGCCAGCCTGAAGCGGAACTGGACCAGGTTCAGATTCAGGGCATCGAAGCCCTCGTCGCCGGTGGCGCCGTGGTTTCCGAAGCCGATTTCGCCTTTATCGGCGAAGTGAGCGACGCCGGCTGGGATTTCAACCGCATGGTACAGGCGCCGATCGAAGCCGCCCTCAAGGCTGTCGGCCCGGCCGGCTCCGTCACCGGCGAGCTGTTCGACGCCATCCTTGCCGACGACGGCAACGCGGCACCCTGATCGCGGTCGCGCAGCCTTGACCGGCGCCGATGCTCCCATGTCAGCGACCGCGGCTTCAAGGCAGGCAGACGCTTCATTCTTCGATCCCGGACTGCTTCGGCGGTTCGGGATTACCCGTGTCGGCGATGTCACCGGCCTCGACATCATCGGCATTCCCGTCTGGTTCGCCACCCGGCCCAATTCACGCGGGCTGTCGGTATCGCAGGGCAAGGGGCTTGTCGCGGAACAGGCCCGGCTATCGGCGATCATGGAGGCAATCGAAGGCGCGGTTGCCGAAGACACCCGCAAACATATCGCCATTTTCGGCTCCATTCAGGAGATGCGGGACAAAGGCGTTCCCCTGGTTCCTTTCGAAACCGTCGGCCGGGTCGATCCGGACACTCTCCATCCGCAAAAAGAACGCGCCTGGGTAAAGGGAACATCCATTCGCCACCAGCGGGAGGTTTTTGCCCCTTATGAACTCGTCGGCATGGATTTCCGCGTGGATTTCCCATGGGACCGGCGAGCCTTGCGCATGAGTTCCCAAGGGCTCGCGGCCGGATTCGACCATGACCATGCGGTTCTCCATGCCCTGCTCGAACTCATTGAAAATGACGCCTGCTTCCTCGTCGACACTTTCGAAACACGCGCCATCGCACCTCAACCGATCCTCATTCCGGCGGGCGTCGATCCTTCCCTTGACGGTCTTGTTCAACGCCTGTCGGATATCGGGCTGCTGCCGTCCTTCTTCGACATGACGAATGGGCTTGGCGTGCCGGTGGTGATGGCGAGCCTGTCCCGCTCTCTTCAGGCTAAGGACGGGCCGACCACCCGCAGCGCCGCGGGCGCGGCCTGCCGGCTTGATATGCATGGCGCTGCGATTGCTGCGCTGCTGGAGGCGATCCAGTCGCGATTGACCGATATCAGCGGCGCGAGGGACGATCTTTCCCCTCTCCGCTACCAGCGGGATATGGTTGCGGCCGGGCCTTCGGCCTCCGGCGCACCGCCGGTGGAAAGGGTGCCGGTCAATCTCGATTTTGCAGATAGTGCCGTGTCTTCGCCGCCATGGCGCCAGCTTGCGACGCACCTTTTCGCCGGCGGCATCGAGGATATCTATGTCTTTCCTTTGGAAACGGACGTAGCCGGCCTGCATGTGGTGCGGGTTCTGGCAAGTGGCCTTGCCCCGGCCGGCGGCGGGCTCCAGCACATCTCGCAGCGCACCCTCGATCACTTGCTGACTGTCGGAGGCCTCGGATGAAGCCGGTGGTTTTTGCAGGCCCGTCCATCCACGGCATCGCCGGCGAACATATGTCCGGCCTCGATCTTCGCGGTCCGGCGGCTTGCGGCGATATTTTCGATGCGGTCCGGCAAGGCATCGGGGCAATCGGGCTGATCGACGGGCTTTACGGCGATTGCGCCGCCGTCTGGCACAAGGAAATCCTCTATGCGCTGTCCAGCGGCGTCAGCGTTTTCGGCGCCGCCAGCATGGGTGCGCTCCGGGCGGCGGAATGCGCTTCCTTCGGTATGATCGGCATCGGTGAGATTTTCGAGGCCTACCGGAACGGGCAACGTTTTTCCGATGCCGATGTGGCGGTGAGCCATGCACCCGGCGAACTCGCCTACCGCCCGCTGACAGTCGCGCTGGTCGACGCCGAAGCGACGCTTGCGGCCTGCCGTGAAGCGCTCACCCCGGAGCAATATGACGCGCTCGCGCGTGCCGCCAGCAACCTGCATTTTACCCGCAGGACATGGCGCTCCATCGCTGCCGAAGCCGGCCTCGGCTCTGTGACGGCAGATTTGCTCGCGGCCAATGCGGTTTCCGTCAAGAGAAACGATGCGACGAGGCTTCTGGCGGTGCTCTCGGGCGAGACGCTGCCATTCCCGCCGCCATCATGGAAACTGCAGAACACGATGTTTTTCCAGCAATTGACTGCACGGCAGACGGCAGGGGACAAGACGTCTTGAACGCCGTCCAGTCCACGGCACTGCCTTTGGTGCCCGATTGCGGTGGGCTGATCCGCACGATCGCGTTCGCATTGCCTGCCGCCTTTTTTGCGGACAACGGACCCGCTGACACCGTTTCTCCGCTCATTCCCATCGGAAACCTGCTTTCAGCCCTGCCTGCGGATATCGCTGCCGCTATCGTGGTCGATCGCGCCTGTGTTGCGCCCGCACAAAGCTGGCTCGACGGCCTGCCAACCCACTGCCCCACCGAGTTGATACCCCTTGCCGGAAACGACAGCGTTTCGCATCCATGGCTGCAGGATATGCTCCATGTGCGGAGAAATGATCGCGACGGATATGCCAGTGCGGAGTTTGTTTTGGCGGCGGAAAAGGCCGTCGGGGTCAGTCTGGCCGAGCATCTGGGAGCGGCAACTAGGTATTCCGATGTCGCCTTGGCGGGGGGCAATCAGCTCGTCGGCCCGGATTTTCGGCTGGTGGGCCATTCTAGCCTGCAGGATGACAGTGGGATCGGAAGAAATGCGGCCATCCCGTCGCAACGATGGCGAAAGGTTGAGGCTCTCGACGACCGAAGCGTGTTCAGTTTCGGGTATCGGCCGGAGGATCTCGGCACTATCCCGGCATCTCTGACTCCTTCCGCGACTCCAATTTGCGGAGCGGAGATTGCCGGCGAAAGAATGCACCAATGCGGCTTCCACGTTGACCAGTTCGTTTCCGTCACCGGTCTGAGAAGCGGGGGCCGGCCGTTATTGCTCGTTGCCGATCCCGTCGCGCATGGCGGATGCAATGCCCGCGCCGCAACCGATCTGAAACGAAAGCTGGACGCCTCGGCCCTTTCGCTTGTGCGGCAAGGCTTTGCGATTGAACGAAATCCCATCCCGGTTTCACCGGCCATCGATACCAACAAATGTCTGCCCAGACTTTACAACAATGTCCTTCTTGAAAATGTCACACGTTCCGGTCAGAAACGGCCATTCGTCTGGATTCCGCATTTCGGCGATAGGGAAGCGCTTGAGGAATTCGACGCGATGAATCGGAAAATTTGGGACAGATTCGGCTTTCAGGCCATCGGTGTGGCCGGATGGAGCCATCTTTCAAGCCGCAACGGTGCGTTGCGTTGCGCGACAAAAATAATAAATCGCGGCCCGGACACGCGATTATGAACAAAAAACCGTGCTATTTTGTCAATAAAGCTTCATAATACCCGTGGAAATTGTGTTGAATGTATACCTTCAACAATATTAATTGATAATCATCGGATTTAAGAACCTCAACCGGAGGAATTTGTAATGCAGGCCAAACTACCCAGCCCGATCGACGTCCATGTCGGCGCACAGATCAGAATGCGCCGCAAGTCGCTCGGCATGAGTCAGAGTGCGCTGGCCGGGCGATTGGGCATCACCTTCCAGCAGGTCCAGAAATATGAAAAGGGCGCCAACCGCGTCGGCGCGTCCCGCCTGCAGGCCATTGCATCGATCC
This sequence comes from Agrobacterium sp., assembly GCF_059499945.1. Classification (NCBI taxonomy): domain Bacteria; kingdom Pseudomonadati; phylum Pseudomonadota; class Alphaproteobacteria; order Hyphomicrobiales; family Rhizobiaceae; genus Agrobacterium; species Agrobacterium sp. The sequence continues at coordinate 44,823 of NZ_JCABZP010000015.1, forward strand.
TCGGCGTGGAGGTCAGCTCCCTGTTCGCCAATGCCACGCCCGATGGCGACCCGTCAAATCCGGCTCTTGGCACGATCAACGCCATGCAGACCTTCGTGGCTTCGAATGAAGGCTTTTCGCTCAACCAGGCCTTTTCGCGCATCAAGAGCGCCGCCGTGCGCAGAAGCATCGTCGCCCTCGTGACATCGCTTGCGGCGACTGAAGCGGCGGAAAATGCCAGCGCGCCGGCAGACAAAAACGACAATTGACGCAGGTGTGACGCTCGCGTGACGCTCGATGTGGTCAAAAATGAACAACGCAACATCAAAGCGTTTTCATACTGTCGACTGTCGAGAGGGAATCATGGTGGCGTCTACCACAGCTATACTTGAACAGGACAATGCAGACGAGATTCTGGCGCTCGGGCGGATGGTTTCCTATCTTTGCCAGCGCTCGAAGTCTCTGGAACTGGGCATGTCGACCTATTTCCTGGAAATGGCATTGCTGTCGCTGGCCCAGGACATCAATCAGCAGGGTCTGCCGCTGGTAAACGCAGAAATCAATGTCAGCGCCTTGGCACAGGCCGACCTGCATTGAACGTTTTCGCAACGGCATGAACCTGCAGGCGTGATCGTTTCCGCGCCGGCCTCCAGTCGTGAAAGCCTGGGAACGTCTTGTCTGTCCGGCTGGCTCCATCCAGCAGGAGAGTCATTCACATATCTTCCTCCACATTTTATTGGCGCAAGCCATGAGTGAGGCCCGGTTTTGCCAGGCCTCACTTCATATCAGGGCGCCGCGCGGCGAAGCTCGACGGCGGCGGCAACCATGTTGACGAGGGCCGGCCTGACCTCCTCCCACTTGCGGGTCTTCAGGCCGCAATCGGGGTTGATCCAGAGCTGCCGGTCGTCAAGGCGCTCCCGCGCCAGCGCCAGAAGATCGACCATTTCTCCAACATCAGGCACACGCGGCGAATGGATGTCGTAAACGCCGGGACCGATCTGGTTCGGATATTTGTAAGTCCGAAACGCATCCAGCAACTCCATCTTCGACCGCGAGGTCTCGATGGAGATCACGTCGGCATCCATCGCCGCAATGGCATCGATGATCTGGTTGAATTCGGAGTAACACATATGGGTGTGCACCTGTGTGCGATCATCCACGCCGCCGGAGCAAATACGGAAGCATTCCACCGCCCAGCCGAGATAATCCTGCCAGTCCCGGTGCCGAAGCGGCAGGCCTTCGCGAAGAGCTGCCTCATCGATCTGGATCATTTGTGCACCGGCTGCCTCGAGATCGTTGACCTCATCGCGGATGGCGAGCGCGATCTGCCGGCATGTCAGGCTTCTGGCGATATCATCGCGGACAAAGGACCAGTTAAGGATCGTCACCGGTCCGGTCAGCATGCCCTTGACGGGCTTGTCGGTGAGCGACTGGGAATATTCCCACCAGCGGACCGTCATCGGTTTCGGCCGCGACACATCACCGAAGATGATGGGCGGACGCACGTAACGCGAGCCGTAGCTCTGCACCCACGCATGCTGGGTGAAGGCGAAACCGGAAAGCTGTTCACCAAAATATTGCACCATGTCGTTGCGCTCGAACTCGCCATGCACGAGGACGTCGAGACCGATATCCTCCTGCCAGCGAATGGTTGCTTCGGTTTCTTTCTGCAGGAAGCTTTCATATTGCGCATCTGTCAGGACACCCTTCGAATGCGCGGAGCGGGCCTTTCGCACCTCCGGCGTCTGCGGGAAGGAGCCGATGGTGGTCGTCGGGAAAAGCGGCAGCGCAATAGCCTGCGACTGCACCTTCTGCCGCTCGGTAAAGGCATTCGCCCGCTTCCTGTCGGCATCGCCGATCGTTGCGATGCGGTTCTGAACGGCCACATCAGTCACCTTTGACGAGGATGCGCGTGCGACAACTGCCCTGGAGGCGGCTTCCAGTTCCGCCGCGACGATGGCCTTGCCTTCACCGAGCGCCCTGCCGAGCGTGGCAAGCTCGCCGAGCTTCTGGGTCGCAAAGGAAAGCCAGCTTTTCAGATCGGCATCGAGACCGGTTTCCAGTTCAAGATCGACCGGAACATGCAGCAGCGAGCATGAAGGCGCGATTTGAAACGCTTCCGCACCCCGCACGGCAATTGCAGCTTCCAGCCGGTCGATAATCGCGGCGAGATCGGCGCGCCAGATATTGCGGCCGTCGATGACACCGAGCGACAGGACACGGCTTTCGGGCAACGCCTTCAGCACCGCCTCGAACTGACCGGGGCCACGCACCAGATCGACATGAAGACCCGCGACCGGAAGTGCGGCAACGACCTCCAGATTATCCTCGAGACCGCCGAAATAGGTGGCCACGAGGATTTTCAGATCCGGGGCGGCTTTCGACAATTGCTGATAGGCCACAGTCAGCGCGTGGCGTTCCCCCTCGGAAAGGTCCAATACAGCCACGGGTTCGTCGATCTGCACCCAGTCGGCGCCGGCCGCACGCAGGCGGTGTAGCAACTCTTCGTAGACGGGCAACAGTTTTGCCAACAGATCGAGCGGCTTAAAGGCTGCCTCACGCACCTTGGCAAGCTTCAGGAACGTGACCGGCCCGAGAATGACCGGGCGCGTATGAATGCCGAGCGCCTTCGCCTCGAGAAAATGATCGACCGGCTTTTGCGAGGTGAGCGCGAAATGCTGATCCTCGGAGACCTCCGGCACCATGTAATGATAATTGGTGTCGAACCACTTGGTCATCTCCAGCGCCGGAACGCCCTGACCGTGGTGCGCATGTCCTTCATGCACATGACCGCAACTTGCATGCGCCTCGCTCTGGCTGCCGCGCGCCATGGCGAAATAGGTCGACATGGACACCTCTCCGCCCGTCCATCCGTAGAGGGACGGGATGGCACCGACCATCGCAGCCGTATCGAGGACGTGGTCATAGAGGGAAAAATCGTTGGACGGGATATGGCTAATCCCCTTTTGCTGCTGAAGCGCCCAGTTTTCGGCGCGCAGCTTAGCGGCGGTTTCGAGAAGTACTGCTTCGGAAATCTTTCCCGACCAGAAGCCTTCAATCGCGAATTTCAGTTCGCGACGGCGGCCAATCCTCGGAAATCCGAGCGATGCGACTGGAATGGTCTTGTTTGACATTGTCATACCCCAGATGGTTGTGGGGGCATGGGTAAAGCGGACGCGTGCGGGCCCAGCCGTTGCCGGGCCAACGAGCAACCACCGGGACACCCCGCCCGTGGACGTTATTTTGCCCTGGCAGGTCTCCTGGCTCGCGGGTCGTCACCTTTGCCCGTCTTCCCGGGGCTTTCACCCCAGTGACGTTGATGGACAAAGGCTCACCGCTTACAGTTGCGGGGGCAGCTCCGGTATTGCCGATCCAACGGCGCACCGGATTCCCTCTTAGCTCCGGGATTGAAACAATCAGGCCCGGAGAACCATGACACCCGCATTTCTCACCACGGGCGTCACGATGTCAATAGATATAAAGAAATCTTTATATCTTTATTTCATTCGAAGACAGATGTCAGGACACGACCGCGCCCGGACCTGCCACAGCACCTGATGGCACCTTGCCCAGAATAATCATGCCGAGAACCTCGTCCTTCGTCACATCTTCCGTGCGGGCATGGCCGACCACCTTGCCGTTTTTCATCACGAATACCCGGTCCGCCAGATCAAAGACGTCGTGGATATCGTGGCTGATGAGGAAGATGCCGATGCCCTGCCGTTTCAGCTCCTTGACGAGATCGCCGACCTGCGCGGTTTCCTGCGGCCCGAGTGCAGCCGTCGGTTCGTCCATGATAAGGATGCGGGCGTCAAAAAGGATGGCGCGGGCGATGGCAACGGATTGCCGCTGACCGCCGGACAATGCCTTCACTGGTTCCTTGAACCGCCGGAAATTGGGGTTGAGACGCCCCATGACCTCGCGGGCCGAGGCCTCCATGGCGACATCATCAAGCGTGCCCCATTTCGTCTTCAGCTCACGGCCGAGATAAAGATTGGCCGCCGCATCGACATTATCCGCCACTGCCAGCGTCTGGTAGATGGTTTCAATGCCGTATTTCTTGGCGTCGCGGGGATTGCGGATATCCACATCCTCGCCGTTGATGAGGATATCGCCCCCATCCCGCCGGTATGCGCCGGACAATATCTTGATGAGCGTCGATTTGCCCGCACCATTGTGGCCGAGAAGGGCGACCACCTCGCCGGGGAAAAGATCGACTGAGGCGTTTTCCACCGCATGGATACCGCCGAAGGAAATGGAAATATTGCGCATTTCCACGAGGGGCGTGACTTGGTCCGTCATTGGGGTTCTCCTCGGTTCTTACTTGGCGCGGGCGCGGTAGATGGTGTCGAGCCAGACGGCGACGACCAGAACCACACCGACGACGATGCGCTGGAAAGGCGTATCGATGCCCACGAGCACCATGCCGGATTGCAGCGATTGCATGACGAGCGCGCCGAGCATCGCGCCCGCTATGGTGCCGACGCCGCCGGCGAGCGAGGTGCCGCCGATGACCGCCGCCGCGATCGTATAAAGTTCGTCCAGTTCACCCTGGGCGTTGGTTGCCGCATTGAGGCGGGCAGTGGAGATTGCCGCCGCGATGGCGCACAGAACGCCCATCAGCGTGAATATCTTCACCGTGACCCAGCGGGTCTTGATGCCGGCGAGTTCGGCCGCTTCCGGATTGCCGCCGATGGCGAACACATAGCGTCCGAAGCGCAGCCGCGTGGCAATGAAAGTCATCACTGCACCAACGGCGAGCGCCATCAGCACCGGTATGGCAATGCCGTGCGGAATGAACAGGCCACCATCCGGCCAGGAGATGCCATTGGCATCGGCATAGTTGCGGGCGATGTTGATCGGCCAGGGATAGCTGTTGACCACCGCCACGAAACCGACGACGACGAAGCAGCCGAGCGCCACCAGAAAATATTCCGCCCAGACCGGCCGCAGCGGAAAGCCGAAACGGCGGCGCTGGTGGCGGGAATTGAGGATTGCAGCGACAATGGCGACGCAGGCGACGATGGCAGCGACCCAGCTCCATGTCGCGCCAATCGAGCCGCTGGTGCCGCCGCCCATCAGGCGGAAGGTGGAATCCATCGGCGCCACGGTGCGGCCGCTGGTGACGAACCAGGTGCCGCCGCGCCAGACCAGCAGGCCGCCGAGCGTGACGATGAAGGACGGCACATTCAGGAAGGCGATGATCGAACCCTGCAGCATGCCGATGGCGCCGCCGACGAGAATACCGACCAGAAGCGTGACGATCCATGTCGCCCAATGTTCGAAGCCGAGAAGCTGCGGCAGGATTTCCGCCTGCGTGACACCCATGATCATGCCGGAAAAACCGAGGATCGACCCGACCGACAGGTCGATATTGCGGGTGACGATGACGAGCACCATACCGGTCGCCATGACAGCCACGGACGCGGTCTGCACGGAAAGGTTCCAGAGGTTTCGCGGCGTCAGGAACAGGCCGCCGGACAGGATATGAAATCCGATCCAGATCAGAAGAAGCGCGCCGACCATGCCGAGCAGGCGGGTATCAAGCTCCGTTGCGCTGATGAAGCGCGCGATGGAGCCTGTCTTTTCCGTCTTGGCGGACGCTGGGGAATTGGATTGGGTCATATCGGCCATGAACTGCCGGTGCTCCTCACATCTTAAAAGGCGCTGCGCCATGAACCATGGCGCAGCGCCCGAACCGGGACATAGTCGATCAGTTGCAGGCCTTGACGGATCCGGCCTTCACACCCTGGCAGGCCGTTTCCTTCTTGATCCAGCCGGCATCGATCACGACGTTCAGATTGTCCTTGGTGATGGCGATCGGCTTGAGGAAGACCGACTGCATCGTGACCTTCTTCGGGCCGCCGTCAAAGGCGGTGACGCCCTTGATTTCCGTCATCTTCTTGCCGCCAGCAAGCGCGAGCGCAATACCGGCCGCTTCCTTGCCGAGTTCGCGGCTGTCTTTCCAGACGGAAACCGTCTGCGTGCCGAGTGCGACGCGGTTAAGCGCGGCGAAATCGGCATCCTGGCCGGAAACGGGCACCGAACCCGCCATGCCCTGCGCGGCAAGAGCAGCGATTGCGCCACCGGCCGTGCCGTCGTTCGACGCGACGACAGCATCGACCTTGTTGTTATTCTTGGTCAGGAACTGTTCCATGTTCTTCTGGGCATTTTCCGGCTTCCAGCCATCGGTATAGGCTTCGCCGACATTCTTGATCTTGCCCCCGTCGATGGCGGCCTTCAGCACTTCCTGCTGGCCGGCGAAAAGGAAGTCCGCATTCGGATCGGAAGATGAGCCCTTGATGAAGACGTAGTTGCCTTCCGGCTTCACCTTGAAGACTTCGGCAGCCTGAAGACGACCGACTTCCTTGTTGTCGAAGGTAATGTAGAAGGCGTTCTTGTTTTCGATCAGGCGGTCGTAACCAACGACCGGAATACCCTCGGCAACGGCCTTTTCAACGGCCGGGCCAATCGCGTCGCTGTCCTGCGCCAGGATGATCAGCGCGTTGGCGCCCTGGGAAATCAGCGATTCCACGTCGGTCAGCTGCTTTGCGGCGGATGATTGCGCATCGGCGGAGATGTATTTCGCGCCGGCCTTGTCGAGCGCTGCCTTGATGGCCGCCTCATCCGTCTTCCAGCGTTCTTCCTGGAAATTCGACCAGGAAACGCCAACGACGAGATCAGCAGCAATAGCGGCAGTATGAAGGGAAACGAGTACGGCCGTACCCGCCAAAAGCTTGGCAAAAGAATTCATGATGTCCTCCCGGTAAGGGCGAAGCCTGCACCTCCATGCAGGGAAAACGCCCGGAAAAAGCTGTCGGTCTCTGTGGTTTCACAATTTTCTCGACAGTCGAGAAAATTAATGTCAGAGATTCCCCATGCTGTCAACAACGGCTGCGGGCAGCATCCGGGTGCCTTGATCTTGCTTCTGGCATGCGCCATCAGAGGGGATCAGCACGACAGGAAAAAGGCCGTTCAGGGAGCATGCCCCAGCCCATGTCCGCCATTGCAAGTACGGAACTGGTGCGCCAGAAAAACAGCCTGTCGGTGATGGCGGCACTGCGTCTGCACGGCAGCCTTTCCCACACCGACATGTCGACTTTCACCGGGCTTGCCTCCGCAACTGTTTCCGCCATCACCATGGAACTCGAACGTGCGGGGCTCATTCTCAGGAAAGAGCAGCTTGCCACGGCCGGCCGCGGGCGGCCTCGTATCCTCTTCGGGCCTGATGGTGCCTTCTGCCACGTCGCCATCGTCATCATCTCCTCGGACAGCGTGCAATATTCGCTGGTCGATTATGCCGGCAAGCTGGTGGATCGCTTTACCGAGCAGAGGATCACGGCTGAAAAAGGCTCGTTCGGAGGTTCGATATTGGCGGGCCTTGCGAGGCTTGCGGACCGCTCGCGCATCAACCGCCACGACATTCTTCAGGTCTCGATTAGCAGTAAGGGGCTTGTGGATGCGGCAACGGCAGTGCTCGTCTGGTCGCCGGTGCTCGGCAACGAAAAGATAGATTTCCAGCAGCTTATTTCGCAAGACGGCCGCACCCGCGTGACGCTGAACAACGAAACGCTGCTGGCCGCAAAAGCCATCTGGATACGGGAGCACGCAAAGGACGGTCCAGCACCGGATGCGCTTGTCACCCTGTCGCTCGGCCACAGCATCGGGCTAGGCATTGCCCGTGCCACCGGCGGCGCGATCGAGGTCAGCGCGCCCAACTTCGGGCATATGCTGCATCTGGCCGATGGTGCGTTGTGCCGTTGTGGCACCAGAGGCTGTATCGAGGCCTATTCCGGGTTTTATGCAATCCTGCGCTCGGCTTTCGAGGCCCCACCGCAGGCAGAACCGGCAAAATTCGTGCCGATCGCCGAGGTGGACAAGATCGCCGCTTCGGCTCGCGCCGGGGGCCGAATGGCGCGGTTTGCCTTCCGCACCGCCGGCCTTGCGCTCGGCAACGGTCTTTCACGCCTCTTCAGCCTGCACGGCCATATGCCGGTTTTCATCACCGGCCCCGGCACCCGTTATTTCGACCTTCTGGAAAGCGGCCTGCGCGATGGACTTGCACAGTCACAGGCAGTGCGTTTCGGCGGCATGCCGAAAATCGCAATCGCCCCTCACGAGCCGGAGTTGGTGTTCGAAGGGCATATGGAACACGCCCTTTCCGCCGCCGACGACTACATCTTGAGCGCCGACGGCCCCGAGAGGCCGCCGAGGAGTTCGGGGAATTGACCTAAAACCTGGCGAAAGCTCAGGCCCGCTCCGCCACGGCTTCGGTCTTTTGCCTACCGCCTGTCAGCATGGCAACGAATTCATCGAGACCGGCGGCCTCGTCCTTGCTCAGGCGCAGGCCCTGTTTCGTGCGGCGCCAGAGAATGTCCTCGGCCGCAAAGGCCCATTCGTGCTCAACCAGCCAGCGCACTTCGCATTCGTAAAGCGTGCCGCCAAAATGCCGGCCGAGACTGGACACGTCGGTGGCGCTGCCCAACAGTTCTGCAGCCTTCGTGCCGTAATTTCTGACAAGCCGCTCGGCGTGGCGTCCATCAAGGAAAGGATATCGGGAGACGAGCGCCCGAACCTGCACCTCATATCTTTCCGCGCCGAAATCGCCGCCCGGCAGGTGGGAGCCCGCCGTCCACGGCTTGCCCTTTTCGCCGATCGCCGCGCCGATCTTTTCCAGCGCATGTTCCGCCAGCCGCCGATAGGTGGTCAGCTTGCCGCCGAAAATATTGAGGAGCGGCGCTTCGCCGTCGGCCTGTTCGACCTTCAGCACGTAATCGCGTGTGGCTTCCTGCGCTTTCGAAGCGCCGTCATCAAAGAGCGGCCGCACGCCGGAATAGGTCCAGACGATGTCTTCCGGCCGAACCGGCTCGCTGAAATAGTCGCTCGCCGCGTTGCAGAGATAGGAAATCTCTTCCTCGGAAATGCGAACCTTGGCCGGATCGCCCTTGTAATCTCGGTCCGTGGTGCCGATCAGCGTGAAATCCCGCTCATAGGGAATGGCGAAGATGATGCGGTTATCAGGGTTCTGGAAGAAATAGGCGCGCGGATCGGAAAACTTCCTGCGCACGATGATGTGGCTGCCCTGCACGAGCCGGACATTGTGAACATCCTTGCGCCCGAAGACGCCGGAAAGCACGGTATCCACCCAGGGACCGGCAGCGTTGACCAGCATGCGCGCTTTATGCGTGGCCGAACGACCGGTTTTTTCGTCCAGCGTCTCGATGAGCCACAGCCCGCCTTCGCGCCGTGCGGAAACGACCCGCGTGCGGTTCATGATCGTCGCGCCGCGATCCGCCGCATCGCGCGCGTTGAGAACCACGAAACGGGCATCATCCACCCAGCCGTCGGAATATTCGAAAGCCCTGGCAAAAGCCGGCTTCAGAGGCTTGCCCGCCGGGTCCTTGCGAAGATCGAGCGTACGGGTCGCCGGCAAAAGTTTGCGGCCGCCGAGATTGTCATAAAGAAACAGGCCGAGCCGGACCATCCAGGCCGGGCGTACTCCGCCCTTCTGAATGGGCAGAACGAAACGCATGGGCCAGATGACATGCGGAGCCATGGCCCAGAGGATTTCCCGCTCCATCAGCGCTTCACGTACGAGGCGGAATTCGTAATGTTCGAGATACCGCAAACCGCCATGAATGAGCTTGGTGGCCGCCGAAGACGTGCCGGAGGCAAAATCGCCCTTTTCCGCAAGCGCCACGGAATAACCCCTGCCCACAGCATCGCGGGCAATGCCGCAGCCATTGACGCCGCCACCGATGACAAAAAGATCAAAAATGTTTTCGCCGGACATGAAGCCTCCGCGACAATGCAGGGGAGAAACCCCTTATGGAAAGACAATTATATAAAAACGAAAACAAAACGAATGTCAAAAGAAAACAAACGAACCATCGAACGCAAATGAAAGCGCCGCCGTGAGCGGTGCGTCACAACGTCAGCCTCCTAGGAGATTTATGTTTCAGCCGTGTGTCTGAGAAACCTGCTCAAGCTCATAGAGCACGCCGCCCATATCCTTCGGGTGCAGGAAAAGAACGGCATTGCCATGAGCGCCGATCTTCGGCTGGCCATCACCCAGAATTCGAACGCCCTTTTTGAGGAGGTCATCCCGGGCCGAGGCAATATCCGGCACCTCGAAGCAGAGATGGTGCGTCCCGCCGCCCGGATTTCTTTCGAGAAAGGCGGCAATCGGCGAATTTTCTCCGAGGGGGTGAAGGAGTTCGATCTTGGTATTCTCAGTCTGAATGAAAACCACGGTCACGCCGTGTTCAGGCAGGGATTGCGGCTCGGAGACATCTGCGCCAAGCGCCCTGTATCGGGTGACGGCGGCTTCGAGATCGGGCACCGCGATGGCGACGTGATTCAATCTTCCGAACATGGTCGTCTTCCCCTCACACGTTCCGCCTGACGCCTTCGAGCAGGTCGAGAACCTTGTTGGCCGCGTCCATGACATTGGTGCCGGGTCCGAAGATCGCCGAAACCCCGTGGTCGAGCAGGAACTGGTAATCCTGCCGCGGGATGACGCCGCCGACCACGACGATGATGTCTTCCGCACCCTTCTGTTTCAGCGCCTCGACCAGCTGCGGCGCAAGCGTCTTGTGACCGGCGGCGAGCGACGACATGCCGACCACATGAACCCTGTTCTGAACGGCGAGATCCGCCGCTTCAACGGGAGTCTGGAACAAGGGGCCGGCCAGCACATCAAACCCGATATCGCCAAAGGCCGAAGCAATGACCTTCGCACCGCGATCATGCCCGTCCTGTCCGAGCTTGGCGACCATGATGCGCGGTTTGGTGCCGATCCGTTCAGCAACGCCGGAGAGGCGGGCTGCGAGCGTGGCGAGTTCCGGCTCATCCTTATAGGCCTCGCCGTAGATATCAGTCACCACCTCCGGCACGGCGGCATGGTCACCGAAGACCGCACGCAGTGCATCGGAAATCTCTCCCACTGTGGCGCGGGCGCGGGCGGCGACAACGGCGGCTTCGAGAATATTGCCCTTGCCGCTGCGGGCGATCTCGGAAAGTGCTGCCAAGGCGGAGGTCACGTCCTTGCCATCGCGGCGACGGCGCGTCTCCTCAATGCGGCGGATTTGCGCGGCGCGAACGGCGGCATTGTCGATATCGAGAACATCGATATCTTCCTCGTTTTCGAGACGGTAACGGTTGACGCCGACGATGACCTCCTCGCCCTTGTCCACCGCCGCCTGGCGGCGCGTTGCCGCCTCTTCGATCAGCCGTTTCGGCAGGCCTTCCGCCACCGCCCTGGTCATGCCGCCAAGCGCCTCCACCTCCTCGATCAATGCCCAGGCTTTCTCAGCCAGTTCATCGGTCAGGCTCTCGACATAATAGGAACCGGCCAGGGGATCGACGACCTTGGTAACGCCTGTTTCATGCTGGAGGATAAGCTGGGTATTGCGGGCGATGCGGGCGGAAAATTCCGTCGGCAGGGCAATCGCCTCATCGAAGGAATTGGTGTGTAGCGACTGCGTGCCGCCAAGCACGGCGGACATGGCCTCAAACGCGGTGCGGACGATGTTGTTATAGGGGTCCTGCTCCTGCAGCGAGACGCCGGAAGTCTGGCAATGGGTGCGTAGCATCAGCGACGAGGCCTTCTGCGGTTTGAATTCTTCCATGATGCGTGACCAGAGCAGGCGCGCGGCGCGCAGCTTCGCCGCCTCCATGAAGAAATTCATGCCGATGGCGAAAAAGAACGACAGGCGGCCGGCGAAATCATCGACATTCAGCCCCTTGGCCAAAGCAGCCCGCACATATTCGCGCCCATCCGCCAGCGTGAAGGCAAGCTCCTGCACCAGCGTCGCGCCCGCCTCCTGCATGTGGTAACCGGAAATGGAGATGGAGTTGAATTTCGGCATCTCCTTCGCCGTATATTCGATGATGTCGGCAATGATCCGCATCGAGGGTTCGGGCGGATAGATATAGGTGTTGCGGACCATGAACTCCTTGAGAATGTCGTTCTGGATGGTGCCGGAAAGGGCGGCGCGGGGAACGCCCTGTTCTTCGCCCGCCACGATGAAACTGGCGAGCACGGGAATGACCGCGCCGTTCATGGTCATGGACACCGAGACTTTTTCGAGCGGGATGCCGTCGAACAGGATTTTCATGTCCTCGACGCTGTCGATCGCCACACCAGCCTTACCGACATCGCCCTCCACGCGCGGGTGATCGCTGTCATAGCCGCGATGCGTGGCGAGGTCGAAAGCCACGGAAACACCCTGCTGGCCGGCGGCGAGCGCCTTGCGGTAAAAGGCATTCGAGGCTTCGGCCGTGGAAAAACCGGCATATTGGCGGATGGTCCAGGGCCGCCCGGCATACATGGTGGCGCGCGGGCCGCGCGTGAAAGGCGCAAATCCCGGCAGGCTGTCGAGATGGGAAATCTTCTGCAGATCGTCAGCCGTATAGAGCGGCTTGACCTCGATGCCCTCAGGCGTGTGCCAGACGAGTGTATCCGGTGAGCGCTTCAGCTCTTTTTCGGCAAGATGAAGCCAATCCCGCACCGTTTTTTCACCCGACATGCATCTCTCCCCTTCTGCATTTCATTCTAGCACTGTGGCCGGTGATCGTGACGAAAATCGAACGGCCGCCCGCAGGCCCGACCCCGTAAACCGCTCCGGCCCGCATCCGTTCCGGAAAACGGCAGCGGCTATCACTCGAATTCGAGAATGACTTCGTCCACCGCGAGGCTGTCGCCCGGTTTTGCCGCCACCCTGGCAACGCGACCGCGTTTTTCCGCGCGCAGGATGTTTTCCATCTTCATGGCCTCCACAGTCGCCAGCGCCTGCCCGGCCTCCACCTCGTCGCCTTCGCCCACCGAAATACCGGTGATGACACCAGGCATGGGGCAGAGCAGCAGTTTCGATGTATCCGGCGGCAGTTTTTCCGGCATCAGCAGCGCCAGCTCCGCCACGCGCGGGCTGCGTACGCGGGCAAGAATATCCATGCCGCCCCAGCGCAGGCGAACCGCCGCGCCGGCAAGATCAACCTTGGCGGCGATAACTTCGCCCGCCACCGTGAACAGACCCAGACTCTGGCCCGGAAGCCAGCCGGTATCGATGGCCAAAGCCGCCCCGTCCTCAAAACGGACCACCGTGCCATCCGGACCGGTTTCAACGCTGACCCTTTGGTGCAATGCGCCAAATGAAACCACCCAGTCATGGCCGACAATGCGGCGGTGATTACCGATGGTGCCGGAAATTTCGACCGCGCGGTTCTGTACGCGCTGGTTGATGATGGCGGCAATGGTGGAAAGCTTACGCGCCTCGGCTTCATCCGGCTCGACGCCGGAAAACCCTTCCGGAAATTCTTCCGCGATAAAGCCCGTCGTGAGCCTTCCGGCCCGGAACCGCTCATGCTGCATGACGGCCGACAGGAAGGGCAGATTGTGGCCGATGCCCTCCACCTCGAAACGGTCCAGCGCCTGCCCCATGGCGTCGATGGCCGTCTCGCGATCCTGGCCCCAGCTGCACAGTTTGGCGATCATCGGATCGTAATACATCGAGATTTCGCCGCCTTCGAAGACGCCGGTATCGTTGCGGATGACCGTTCCGTTCTCCTGCGCACCTTCCCGCGGTGGTCGATAGCGCGTCAGCCGGCCAATGGAAGGCAGGAAGTTGCGATAGGGATCTTCGGCATAAAGCCGGCTTTCAATCGCCCAGCCGTTCAGTTTCACATCCGCCTGTGCGAAGGAAAGCTTTTCACCTGATGCCACACGGATCATCTGCTCGACCAGATCGATGCCGGTAACAAGCTCCGTCACCGGATGTTCCACCTGCAGGCGGGTGTTCATTTCCAGAAAATAGAAATTGCGTTCACCATCGACGATGAATTCCACCGTGCCGGCCGAATGGTAACCGACCGCCCTTGCCAGCGCCACGGCCTGCTCGCCCATGGCCTTGCGGGTCGCTTCATCCAGAAAGGGTGACGGCGCTTCCTCGATGACCTTCTGGTTGCGGCGCTGGATCGAGCATTCGCGCTCACCGAGATAGAGGATGGTGCCGTGCTTGTCGCCCAGCACCTGAATTTCGATATGGCGTGGCTGGGTGACGAATTTCTCGATGAAGATGCGATCGTCGCCAAAGGAGGATTTCGCCTCGTTTTTCGAGGACTGAAACCCCTCACGCGCCTCGGTGTCGTTGAAGGCGATGCGCATGCCCTTGCCGCCGCCGCCGGCGGACGCCTTGATCATGACGGGATAACCGATCTGCGATGCGATCCTCACCGCCTCATCCGCATCCTCGATCAGCCCCATATGGCCGGGAACGGTGGAAACGCCCGCTTCCGCGGCCAGTTTCTTCGAGGTGATCTTGTCGCCCATCGCCTCGATCGCGCCGACAGGCGGGCCGATGAAGGCGACGCCCGCCTTTTCCAGAGCCTCGGCGAAGGCAGCATTTTCCGACAGGAAACCGTAACCGGGATGGACCGCATCCGCCCCGGTCTTCGCGATCGCCTCCAGAATTTTATCGATGACGATATAGGACTGCGACGAGGGAGCCGGGCCGATATGAACGGCTTCATCCGCTTGTCTCACATGCAGCGCATTGGCGTCCGCATCCGAATAGACCGCGACAGTGGCGATGCCCATCTTCTTCGCCGTCTTGATGACTCGGCAGGCAATCTCGCCGCGATTGGCGATGAGGATTTTCTTGATCATGCGGTTATTCTCCCCTCGCATCGTCATCATCGTCGCGGAATTTCTTTTCATAGGGCATCATCAGGATCGCCGAGGCGGTGGCCGCCGCGCCGAACAGGGACGCGATGGGCACGACCACCAGCAATACCGGCACAACCGGATTTGCGGCGCGGCCGATGCGCGCGCCCAAACCGCCAATGTCGAGAAAAATCAGCGCTGCACCGACGCAGACGCCGATCAGCACGCCGACCGCCGCATTGAACGCCATGAAACGCAGCATCTGCCGGTGATCGAGCCGGGCAGCTTCCGGCGTCATCTTTGGCTTTGGATCACGACTGCCCGATGCTCTGCCCGCGTTACCGCCGCGACGTTGCCTCACCCAGCGTCGCAGCCATTGCAGGTCCATATGGAGTATGTCGACAATCATGTTCCTCCTCCCCCTCAGGAAAAATGCCGTCGCCTGCCCTCAAATCTCGAAAAAATTCTCGAATGATTCCGGGAAATTCTGCCGGGCAACGCGCTCATCGATGACCAGCATCGCCTGATAGGAAAGCGGATCGAAATTCTTTTCCGCAGGTATGACCTCACGGCCGAAAAGCAGGTTGAGGCGGGCGGCGTCGAGATTGCCGCGCTCGAAGGGCTCGGCACCAAAATGGTGCCAGAGTGAGTGCAGAAAGGCGGCATCGATGCGATGCTCCTTGGTATCGTTGCGCGCCCGGCGGGGTATCATCTTGATCGGTGTTACCCCTTTGGGGTTGGCGCGACGGATGGTGAACTGGACGCCCGTGCTCGGCATGCCGGAGGGAAATCCCTTGTGTTTGGTCATTTCGGGCAGGTTCGCCATCTTTAGTCCTTCCAGAACATTTCCAGTAAAAGCGGAATCGCTTTTACGTCCGGAAATGCGTCAATTCAAATAGTTAGAGCGCTTTTAGCGCTCTAATCTTTTCGTTATGCCTTGCCGATCCTGTCCTCAGTCTTCGTTTCGAAGTCGGAGGCATCATGGCGTTCATGCAATTGTTCGGACGGATCGCCCGAGGTTTTGTTGACGATCACACCGCGCTTGACCGCCGGGCGCTCGCCGATTTCAAGCGTCCAGCGCATGACGTTCTTATAGCTGTCCGCTTCAAGGAACGCACCGGCATCGCCATAGGCCTGACCGAGCGCGATCTTGCCATACCACGGCCAGACGGCCATATCGGCGATCGTATATTCCGAACCGGCGAGATAACGGTTGTCGGCGAGGTGCCGGTCCAGCACGTCGAGCTGGCGTTTGACCTCCATGGCGTAACGGTCGATCGCATATTTGATCTTCACCGGCGCATAGGCGTAAAAATGGCCGAAACCGCCGCCGAGGAAGGGGGCGGAGCCCATCTGCCAGAACAGCCAGTTCAGCGCCTGCGTGCGGGCATTGCCCTCCTTCGGCAGGAAGGCGACGAATTTTTCCGCGAGATAAACGAGAATGGAGCCACTTTCGAAAACACGCGTCGGCTCAGGGGTTGAATGATCCATCAGCGCCGGGATCTTGGAATTCGGATTGACGCCGACGAAACCGGAACCGAACTGGTCGCCTTCGCCGATCTTGATCAGCCACGCATCATAATCTGCGCCCTTGTGGCCGGCAGCCAGCAATTCTTCCAGCATGATGGTGACCTTCTGGCCGTTCGGCGTCGCCAGCGAATAAAGCTGCAGCGGGTGCTTGCCGACGGGCAGTTTCTTCTCATGGGTGGGACCGGCGATCGGACGGTTGATATTGGCGAACTGGCCGCCATTGCCCTTATCCCAGGTCCAGACCTTGGGCACTTCATATCCGGCGGGGAAATTATCTGCGGAGGAATTTTCGGCCATGAAAAACTGTCCTTGTGCGTTTCGGGAGGACATCCGGAAATCCGGGCGCCTGAACATCCATATAGTAAGGTGGCCGAAGCATTTTTCCAGCCCTGCAGCAAATCAGAGCGGAATGGTGTCGTGTTTCTTCCAGCGGGTTTCGACGCTCTTGTTGCGCAGCGACGCGAAGGCGCGGGCGATGCGGCGGCGTGAGGAATGCGGCATGATGACCTCATCGATGAAACCGCGTTCCGCCGCCACGAAGGGATTGGCGAAACGCTCCTCATATTCTTTCGTGCGCGCGGCAATCTTCTCGGGATCGGCAAGCTCGGAACGATAGAGGATTTCGGCCGCTCCTTTTGCTCCCATCACGGCGATTTCCGCCGTCGGCCAGGCGTAGTTCACATCCGCACCGATATGTTTGGACGCCATCACGTCATAGGCGCCGCCATAGGCCTTGCGGGTGATCAGCGTCACCATCGGCACCGTCGCCTCCGAATAGGCGAAGAGAAGTTTAGCCCCGTGCTTGATGACGCCGCCATATTCCTGCGCCGTTCCCGGCAGGAAACCCGGCACATCCACCAGCGTCAGCAGCGGAATGTTGAAGGCATCGCAGAAGCGCACGAAACGGGCGGCCTTGCGCGAGGCGTCGATATCGAGGCAGCCGGCCAGCACCATCGGCTGGTTGGCGACAACCCCCACCGTCTGGCCTTCGAGGCGAATGAAGCCGGTGATAATGTTGCGGGCAAAGGCTTCCTGCAGCTCGAAGAAGTCTCCCTCATCGGCCAGCGCGTGGATCAGTTCCTTCATGTCGTAGGGTTTGTTGGAACTGTCAGGGATCAGCGTATCGAGACGTGCCTCCAGCCGCGCCGGATCGTCATGAAACGGCCGGACAGGTGGTTTTTCGCGATTGTTGAGCGGCAGAAAATCGAACAGCAGCCGCACATGTTCCAGCGTCTCGATGTCGTTTTCATAAGCGCCGTCAGCGACGGAGGATTTTCTCGTATGGGTGGAGGCACCGCCAAGCTCTTCCGCTGTGACGATCTCGTTCGTCACGGTCTTCACCACATCCGGCCCGGTCACGAACATGTAGGAGGTATCGCGCACCATGAAGATGAAATCGGTCATGGCAGGCGAATAGACAGCACCACCCGCACAAGGCCCCATGATAACTGATATCTGCGGCACGACGCCGGAGGCGACGACATTGCGCTTGAACACATCGGCATAACCGCCGAGCGAGGCCACACCCTCCTGGATACGCGCACCGCCGGAATCGTTCAGCCCGATCACCGGCGCACCATTGCGCACCGCCATATCCATGATCTTGCAGATCTTCTGCGCATGGGTTTCCGACAGCGAACCGCCGAGCACGGTGAAATCCTGCGAGAAAACATAGACCTGCCGGCCATTGATGGTGCCCCAGCCGGTGACGACGCCGTCACCTGCAATCTTCTGGCCCGCCATGCCGAAATCCACCGCCCGGTGGGTGACGTACATGTCGTATTCTTCGAAGGAACCTTCATCCAAGAGCACGTCGATACGCTCGCGCGCCGTCAGCTTGCCCTTGGCGTGTTGCGCCTCAATGCGCTTGACGCCGCCGCCGAGCCGCGCCTCTTCCCGCCGCGTTTCCAACTGCTCCAGAATGCCGGGCATGTTTCCTCCATGCGTTGTCATTACGATCCATAGCCCAGAAAATAGTCTGCCAGAAGCCTTGATCGTGCGCGTATGCGTGCCATAAATATTTGCAATATTTAATTTTGCAAAGTTGCAATATGGCGACGGAAAAACTCTTCATCGGCCGCAAGGTGCGCGGCCTTCGCGAAAACGCCCGCGCCACGCAGGCGCAATTTGCCGAGCGGCTGGGCATCTCCGCGAGCTACCTGAACCAGATCGAAAACAATCAACGCCCGGTTTCGGCCAGCGTTCTGGTGACGCTCGTGGAAAAATTCCAGCTTGATATGGCGGAACTGGCGACGGGCGAAAGCGACCGGCTGGTTTCCGCCGTGCGTGAGGCGCTGAAAGATCCGCTCTTCATGAACTACGAACCGGGCCTTCAGGAACTGAAACTGATCGCCCAGAACGCGCCGGGTTTTGCCCATGCGCTGCTGCGCGCCCATCAGGCCTATCGCCAGAACAGCGAGCAGCTGGTGCAGCTGGATGACCGGCTGGGCCGCGGAACCGCGCAGGTGGAAAGAACCCCCTATGAGGAGGTGCGCGATTTCTTCCACTTCGTCGACAATTACGTCGCCGAGATCGACCTTCTGGCCGAAGAGCTGGCGGAAGAACTGGAGATAGAAGGCGGCGAGACCTACGGCATTCTGGCCGCGCATCTGCGCAACCGTTACGGCATCCATATCACAAGAACGGAGGCGGCAGGCGGGTTGATCCGGCATTTCGACCCCGCCGGCAAAACGCTCGCTCTCAGCTCCTACATGGCCGCGCCGACCCGCTGTTTTCAGCTTGCATTGCAGATCGCCCAGCTTCACGCCGGCGCGACGGTGGACAGGGTGCTGGCCGGTGCCGGATTCCGCAATGTGGAAGCGGCGGAAATCTGTCGTATCGGACTGCACAATTATTTCGCCGCAGCCCTCATCCTGCCCTATGGGCAATTTCATCGGGCGGCTCAGGAACTGCGTCACGATCTGGAGCTTCTCGCCGTGCGCTTCGGCGCGAGCCTTGAGCAGGTGGCCCACCGGCTGAGCACCTTGCAGCGCCCGGGCATGAAAGGCGTGCCGATCTTTTTCGCCAAGATCGACCGCGCCGGCAACATTACCAAACGCCACAGCGCCACGCGGCTGCAATTTGCCCGTTTCGGGGCGGCCTGTCCGCTTTGGAATATCCATCAGGCTTTCGAAAGCTCCGACAGGATCGTGCGGCAACTGGCGGAAACGCCTGACGGCGTGCGCTATCTTTCCATCGCCACGCAAATCGAGAAAGCTGGCGCGGGTTTCGATACGGAAAGACCACGTTACGCCATCGCGCTTGGCTGCGAAATTTCCCATGCGCAGAATTTCGTTTATGCCGATACGCTCGATCTCGGCAATGCGGCATCCTTCAAACCGATCGGCATTTCCTGTCGGGTCTGCGAAAGGGTGGATTGCGTGCAACGCGCCGTACCGCCGTTGAAACGCAAGCTGCATTTCGATCATCTGTCGCGTGGCGCGCTGCCCTACCGGATCGCCGACTTCTAGCGCCGCGGGAACATCACGGCAAAGGCACCATGGCGCGCCGCATAATGTTGGCATAATAGCCCCAGAAAAGCCGGGCGGCGACGGAGCGCCAAGGCGACCAGAGTGCCGCACGCTCCGCCAGCCATTTCGCTTCCGGCCTCACCTCCAGATCAAGCGCGTGGGCCACCGCCGATCTCAGCGCCACATCGCCGACCGGGAAAATATCCGGATGCCCGCCGCAAAACATCAGGTAGACTTCCGCCGTCCACGGGCCGATGCCACGAAGCGCTACCAGCTCGGAGAACGCCGCACCCGCCTCCTGGCGCACCACGCCGTCAAGGTCGATCTGCCTTTCCGTAACGGCGCGCGCCAGCCCTTCCAGCGTCGTCGCCTTGGCCCGGGAAAGGCCGAAGCCAGCGCGCAATTCCTCGGGTGCGCCGAGATAATTTTCCGCCGTGACCACGCCGCCGGTGCCGGTAAGGATACGCGCCCATATGGCGTTGGCGCTGGCGCGCGACACCATCTGCGACACGACGATATGGGCAAGGCCGGCAAAGCCGGGCTCGTGAATGCGCAGCTCCAGCGGACCGGCTTTTTCGATAATGAGGCTGAGAGCCGGATCGAGGTGGGCGAGATGCTCCAGCCCTTCGCTGATGTCATCCATCCCGGTAATGATTTTCATATCCGTCATTCCATATGCCGCCAGCCGGCTGGTGGGGCGCTTTAAAACATGGCAGAAGAAACCATGCCTTCGCCTTTCCGTCAAAAACCGGTTTACCGTTTTGCGCCAAGCCCCAACGGCCTGCTGCATCTCGGCCACGCGCTTTCCGCCTTCCTGAACCATGACATGGCGCAGGACAATGGCGGCCGCTTTCTGCTGCGCATCGAGGATATCGACCAGACGCGCTGCACGCCGGAGCTGGAACAGGCGATCCATGATGATCTCGGCTGGCTGGGACTTTCCTGGGAAGAGCCGGTGCGGCGGCAATCGGAACATTTCGATGAGTATCGCGCGGCGCTGGACATGTTGATCGACGCGGGCCTCGCCTATCCGGCTTTTCTCAGCCGTGGGGAAACCAAGGCCATCGTTCGTATTTTTGAGGCGGAGGGAGGGCTCTGGCCACGCGATCCTGATGACGCGCCGCTTTACCCGGCCATAGACCGGGAGAGGCCAAAGGCGGAGCGGGATGCGCTGCTCGCCTCCGGCCGACCGCACGCCTGGCGGCTCGACATGGAAAAGGCGATGCACGCCGCCGGCATCCCTCTGTTCTGGCAGGAGAGCGGCGACGGCGGGACCGGGCAGATCGAGGCCCTTCCCGCGCTCTGGGGCGATGTGGTGCTGTCGCGTTCCGACGCGCCTTCGAGCTATCATCTCTCCGTTGTGGTTGACGATGCGCTGCAGGGCATCACCCATGTGGTGCGCGGCATGGATCTCTTCCACGCAACCGCCATCCACCGGCTGCTGCAACACCTGCTGGACCTGCCGCAGCCCGCCTATCACCATCACCGGCTTATTTTGGGCGCAGACGGCCGCAAGCTTTCGAAAAGCGAAGGCAGCACCGGCCTTTCCGCCCTGCGGGCGGAAGGGGCGACGTCCTCAGATATCCGCCGGCTTGTCGGTCTCTTCTAGCGCCCGCTCCCGGCGCGCGCCGCTGCCGCCGATATTGCGGCGGATGATCTGCCGCACCTTGTATTTCATCAGCGCGGCATTGACCTCCGCACCGAGCATGAAGATGACGCCGACCATATAAAGAAACACCAGAACCACCATGACGGAGGCAAGACCGGCATAGGTGGCGGCATAATTGGCGAAGGTGGAGAGATAATAGGCGAAGATCGCCGCGCCGATGACCCAGAAGATCATCGTCAAGAGAATGCCCGGCCAGACATCCCAGATACGGCGTTTGCCGGCGGGCAGCCAAAGATGCGCGGCCACCAGCCCCGCCGTCAGAACCACGATGGTGCCGTAAAGACCAAGGCTGGAGATGGTGTTCAGCACATCCGTCAGCCACGGGAACCGCTGCTCGGCAAAAGAGGTGGCAACCGGCACGGCAACAAGCACGATGCTGATGCCGGCAAAGACGACCACGGCGATCAGCACATAAAGCAGGCTGAGCAGGCGGGTGATATACCACCATCGCGTTTCGGTGACACGATAGGCGCGGTTGAGCGAAATTCGGAGCGCCTCGACGCCATTGGAAGCAAAATAGGCGGCGGCCAGCACCGAAATCGTCAGCAGCCCGCCGCGCGGAATGGTCAGCACCTGCTGCACCTGCGCCGCCAGCGGCCCGGCAATCGCCTCAGGCCAGGTGTCGAAAATCAGATGCACCGCCGTTTCGGAAAACTGGTCAGCGCCGAGAAAACCGGCAAGCGCCGTACCGAAGATCAGAAAGGGGAACAGCGCCAGCAGGATGGAAAGCGCCATATGGCTCGCCATCGCCCAGCCGTCATCCTCGGCGAAATGGGAATAGGCATCGAAGGCAACCTTGCCTGCCAGGCGCACTGCGGCAACCATGTCACCTCCATTCATCGGCATTTCATTTGTAACTTCGTCCCGAATATGGGAAATCAGCTTCGCTTTGTACAGCGCGCAAGCCCGGCTTTCGGTTCCGTCACTGAGAAGGATTTTGCGCAATGCGTTTTCCATGGGCCGGTCAAACGGGCCAGAGCGATAGTCGGTTTCCCGGAGCGGCAGATGTCTGAAAAGCCCGTCATCATCATCACCGGATG
This sequence comes from Agrobacterium sp., assembly GCF_059499945.1. NCBI lineage: Bacteria > Pseudomonadati > Pseudomonadota > Alphaproteobacteria > Hyphomicrobiales > Rhizobiaceae > Agrobacterium > Agrobacterium sp. The sequence continues at coordinate 67,173 of NZ_JCABZP010000015.1, forward strand.
TTCCTCGGGCATCGGCGCTTATTGCGCCGGCGCGCTCCACCGGGACGGCTGGCGGGTTTTCGCCACCGTGCGCCGTATCGCCGACATGGCCGCGCTTGAAAATCAGGGCATCGAAACCCTGATCATGGATTACACCAAGCCCGAAACCATCGCCGCGCTGGTGGATACCGTCGCCGCCCGAACCGGCGGCCGCATCGATGCGCTTTTCAACAACGGCGCCTATGGCCAGCCGGGCGCGGTGGAGGACCTGCCTGTCGAAGCGCTGAGAGCCCAGTTCGAAACCAATGTCTTCGGCTGGCACGATCTGACACGGCGGGTCATTCCCTTCATGCGCGCCCGCGGCGTCGGCCGCATCGTGCATTGCTCCTCCATTCTCGGCCTCGTGCCCTATCGTTATCGCGGCGCTTACACCGCTTCGAAATTCGCGCTTGAGGGGCTGGGCGTCACCTTGCGCATGGAGCTTCAGGGCAGCGGCATCCATGTGAGCCTGATCGAACCCGGTCCCATCACCTCGAAATTCACCACGACGGCGCTTGCCCATATCAACGAGCATATCGATCTCGAAAATTCGGCCCATGCGGCGGAATATAAACGCCAGCTGGCGCGCATGGATGGCTCCGGTCCCGTCAACCGTCACAAGCTTGGTCCCGATGCGGTTTATGCCGTGCTGAAACACGCCCTGACGGCGGCAAAACCGAAGCCGCATTATCCCGTCACGGTGCCAGCCAAACAGGGGCTTATCCTGAAACGGCTCTTGCCTGCCGGACTTTTCTATCGTCTGCTGCGCAGATTCGATTGAGGAGGAGTAATACCGCATGTCCGGCTTCACCACCGTTCTGGCCCTTATCGTCATGGGCCTCGTCGTCATCGTGCTGATACGCGGCCTCTTCAACATGCTGAAGGGGCAGGATGCCAACCGGTCCAACAAGCTGATGCAGCTTCGCCTTCTCCTGCAGGCCGTCGCCATCGTGCTGATCATGCTCACCCTCTGGCTCACCGGCGGTGGCCGTTGACATGGTGAAACTGAATAAGATCTACACCCGCACCGGCGACAAAGGGACGACCGCGCTGGTTTCCGGCCCGCGCCGGCTGAAGCACGATCTTCGCGTCGAGGCCTACGGCACGGTGGACGAGACCAATTCGGCCATCGGCGTCGCGCGACTGCATACGGGCGGGCTGGAACGGCTGGATGCCATGCTCTTCCGCATCCAGAACGATCTGTTCGATCTCGGCGCCGATCTCGCCACGCCTGATAGTGGAGAGCCGCTTTCTTATGAGCCGCTGCGCATCGTCGAAAGCCAGGTCACCCGGCTGGAAAATGAAATCGACGAACTCAATGCCGCCCTCGAACCGCTGACCTCTTTCGTGCTGCCGGGCGGCAGCGCGGCAGCGGCCAATCTGCACTTGGCGCGCACCGTCTGCCGCCGGGCGGAGAGGCTGATGGTAGAGCTTTCCGTTTCCGAGAATGAGATCGTCAGCCCGGCGGCGCTGAAATATGCCAATCGCCTGTCCGATTTCCTGTTCGTCGCGGCCCGTTTCGCCAATGATGCCGGCAAGGCCGACATATTGTGGGTTCCGGGCAAGAACCGCTAGATCGCATCACTTGCGCAAATGAAGGACGTTCCATGTTCATACCGCTGCACGATGCGAACTCCCTCAAACATATCCGGCTGCAATATGTCACCATCGGCCTGATTGTGGTCAATGTGCTGGTCTGGCTGTTTACCGGCGTGCTTGCCAGCGATACCGAGGCCAATGCCGCAGCGCTCGGCCTTGGTTTCATTCCGGCCGTGGTGTTCGACTACGCCTATCTGGAACCGGCCCTGCAGGTGGTGCCCGACGATCTGACCGTTGTCACTTACGCATTCCTGCATCTCGATTTCTGGCATCTGGCCGGCAACATGCTGTTTCTCTGGGTCTTCGGCGACAATGTCGAGGACGCGCTTGGCCATTTCCGTTTCCTGATCTTCTATCTTGCCTGCGCCATTGTCGGCGCGCTGTTTCACGGCGTCGTCTCACCCACATCGGAAGGGCCGCTGATCGGCGCTTCGGGTGCGGTTTCCGGTGTCGTCGCGGCCTATTTCCTGCTGCATCCCAGGGTGCGTGTCTGGGTGCTGGTTCTCATGCGTATTCCGCTTCCTTTGCCCGCCTTCATTCCGCTGGCGCTGTGGATTGGCCAGCAGTTCCTGATGCTGGCGCTGGGGCTTGAAGAAAACGTCTCCTGGGGCGCCCATGTCGGCGGCATAATTGCAGGTGCGATCCTGGTGGTTTTCATGCGCAGGCGAGGCGTGCCCCTGTTTGACCGAACCATTGTTGCGCCGAGGGCGGCGCAGTTCAAGAATACGTCGCAAACAACAGGGTTGTCGCAAATCGAACGGGGCTATGACGGGGGTAGATGAGACCCTGCGTCAGAGATAGAGTATTTACGTTAACGTCAACGTAAGATATGCCTTACGTGCATGTGATAATGAAGATTGCTCCGTTGTATTTGCGGGAAAAATGCTTATCCATGTCGCCAACCTGTTTTTGGAGGTCCGCGCGGTCAACTGGCCAAAGCGGACAGGAGTTTGAGGAAAGCCGCCGATGAAAATCCTTGTCCCCGTTAAACGAGTCGTCGATTACAACGTGAAAATCCGCGTGAAAGCGGATGGTTCTGGCGTTGAGCTTGCCAATGTGAAGATGTCGATGAACCCGTTCGACGAAATCTCGGTGGAAGAGGCCCTTCGCTTGAAGGAAGCCGGCAAGGCCGAAGAAGTCGTGGTCGTCTCCATCGGCCCGGCCAAGGCGGAAGAAACGCTGCGCACCGCGCTCGCCATGGGTGCCGACCGCGCCATCCTCATCGAGACCGACGAAACGGTTGAGCCGCTCGCCGTCGCCAAGCTGCTGAAGGGTGTCGCTGAGGCTGAACAGCCCGGTCTCGTCATCGTCGGCAAGCAGGCGATCGACGACGACAGCAACCAGACCGGCCAGATGCTGGCCGCCCTTCTCGGCTGGGGCCAGGGCACGTTTGCCTCCAAGGTCGTACCATCAGATGGCAAGGTCGCGGTCACCCGCGAAGTCGATGGCGGTTTGCAGACGATCGAGCTGAAACTTCCCGCCGTCGTCACCACCGACCTGCGCCTGAACGAGCCGCGTTACGCCTCGCTGCCGAACATCATGAAGGCGAAAAAGAAGCCGCTCGACAAGAAGGCTCCGGCCGATTTCGGCGTCGATGTTTCGCCGCGCCTGAAGGTGCTGAAGACCGAAGAACCTGCGGGCCGCAAGGCCGGCATCAAGGTTGGCTCGGTTGCCGAGCTGGTCGAAAAGCTTAAAGCCGACGGCGTCCTCTAAGGTTTCGGAAAAGGGAGATATTCTTATGGCCATTCTTCTTCTGGCAGAACACGACAACGCAACCCTTTCCGACCTGACGGCGAAGACGCTGACGGCGGCAGCGCAGATTGGCGGCGACGTCCATGTGCTGGTTGCCGGCGCCAATGCCAAGGGCGCTGCCGACGCTGCCGCGAAACTCTCCGGTGTGTCCAAGGTGCTGCTTGCCGAAGACGCATCCTATGCCAACGCGCTCGCCGAGCCGCTGGCGGCGCTGGTTGTTTCGCTCAGCCCCTCCTATGACGTCATCATCGCCCCGGCGACGGCATCCGCCAAGAACGTGACGCCGCGCGTTGCGGCCCTTCTCGACGTGGCCCAGGTCTCGGAAATCATCGAGGTCGTCAGCCCTGATACCTTCAAGCGCCCGATCTATGCCGGCAACGCCATCCAGACGGTGCAGGCAACCGACGCCAAGAAGGTCATCACCGTGCGTCCGACCGCCTTTGCGGCAGCGGCAGAAGGCGGTTCGGCAGCGGTCGAAACCATCGGCGCGGCCGCAAACCCCGGCCTTTCCAGCTTCGTTTCCGATGCCCTGGCGTCGTCCGACCGTCCGGAACTGACCTCTGCGAAGATCATCATCTCGGGCGGCCGCGCGCTTGGTTCTTCCGAGAAGTTCAGGGAAGTCATCCTTCCAGTCGCCGACAAGCTCGGTGCAGCCGTTGGCGCATCGCGCGCAGCCGTCGATGCCGGTTATGCGCCGAACGACTGGCAGGTGGGCCAGACCGGCAAGGTGGTTGCCCCGCAGCTTTACATCGCCGCAGGCATTTCGGGCGCCATCCAGCATCTGGCCGGCATGAAGGACTCGAAGGTTATCGTCGCCATCAACAAGGATGAAGAAGCGCCGATCTTCCAGGTTGCGGATTACGGCCTCGTCGCCGATCTGTTCGAAGCCTTGCCGGAACTCGAAAAATCGCTGTAATTTAAGCATAAATTGGAGGCGGCGCGTTTTTTAAACGCGCCGCCTTCTCTTTTTCGGCGATATGCGTAACATCGCCGGCAATAACGCAGACAAAATCCCTGAGAGGAGACCAACCTATGACCGCCCCCTTTAAAAACATCGGTGTCATCGGAGCCGGTCAGATGGGATGCGGCATTGCACATGTCTCCGCCATCGCCGGTTACAGGGTCCATATCTACGATCTTTCCAAGGAAGGCATCGAGGCCGGTCTCGCCACGATCAACGGCAATCTCGCCCGCCAGGTCACCAACGGCAAGCTTTCGGACGACGCCCGCAAGCAGGCGCTGGCGCTGATCAGCGGATCGACTGATATCAATGATCTGGCAGCCATGGATCTCGTCATTGAGGCCGCGACGGAAAATGAAGAGATCAAGCGCAAGATTTATGCGCAGGTCTGCCCGGTCCTGAAGCCCGAAGCGCTGCTCGCCACCAATACGTCTTCGCTCTCCATCACTCGCCTTGCATCCGCCACCGATCGTCCCGAGCAGTTCATGGGCATCCACTTCATGAACCCGGTGCCGGTCATGAAGCTGGTGGAACTGGTGCGCGGCATCGCCACCAATGAAAAGACTTTCGACGCGGCAAAGGATTATGTGCGGACGCTGGAAAAGGCGATCACCGTCGCCGAGGATTTCCCGGCCTTCATCGTCAACCGCATCCTGCTGCCGATGATCAACGAGGCGATCTACACGCTCTATGAAGGCGTCGGCTCGGTGGAAGCCATCGACACCGCCATGCGCCTCGGTGCCAACCACCCGATGGGACCGCTGCAGCTTGCCGATTTCATCGGTCTCGACACCTGTTTGTCGATCATGCAGGTACTGCATGACGGTCTCTCCGACAGCAAATACCGTCCCTGCCCACTGCTGGTCAAATATGTCGAGGCCGGCTGGCTCGGCCGCAAATCAGGCCGCGGATTCTACGACTATCGCGGCGAGACGCCGGTCCCCACGCGCTGAGCCCGGACCAATATCGTCTCTGCCTTCGGCTGAACTCTCAGGCAATCAGCAGATAAGTGACCGCTCCGGCGCCGGCGGCGAGGACGGATGCGGCCGTGAGCAACCCGCAATAAACGAGCGTTCCGGAAACGGCCGCGACGAATACGCGGCCTACCGCGTTTGCGGCGAGAGCGGCGAGAATTGCGCTCGCCACGATATCAGGCGAAAGATTCTGCGCGTTGGCTCGCAACGCACTGAGAACGGCGACATCGGCATCGAATATGGCCGACAAAGCCGTGAGGGCGATGAAACCACCCGTGCCGATCCAGACGAGAAGAACGGCATTCAGCGTTCGCGTTGCAGCAAAGAGCGCGGCGAAGATGGCAAGGGGCACCAAGTCGAACGGATTTTTTGCGTCGATTTCCTGTCCGGGCTGCGTGTCCTGCAGTCTTATCAGGCCGGCGCCGCTCAATCCGAGAACCAGTGCAGCGGTCAGCGTTGCCGGTGCGATGAGGGAAAACGTCGTCAGCGAGAGGGCGAGGACGATAGCGAGAACCCGAAGCAGCGATACAGCCGCGGCCAGCGCCGCCACACCGGCAAGAGGCCAGACGTTTTCGCCGCTTTTCGCCTTCTGCCCGAAGCTGGCGGTTACGGCGGTCGATGAAACCAGAGCACCCGCCAGCCCGGTCACCAGCAGGCCGCGGGTTGAGCCGAGCAACCGCACGGCAATATAGCCGCAATAGGAAATCGTGGCGCTGAGCACGGTGAACAGCCATATTTCCCAGGGGTTGAAACCGCCCCACGGATCGATTGTCCGGTTTGGAAGGATCGACAGGCCGACGGCGGTCATCACTGCAAGCACCAGTGCGGAGCGCAGCTCGATCCATGTCAGCCGTTTCAGCAGACGGTGGAGAACTTCCCTGCCCGCAAGCAATGCCGCAAGGGCCGCGCCACCAGCAGCCGCCGCCTGATATTGCTCCGTTACCGCAAGCCCGCCGAGGGCAAAGACGCAGAGCGCCGCAACCACGCCGGTGACACTGAAATCATTGTCATGGCGCGCCTCACGCAGCTTGAACCACGAAAAACTGAATGCGAAACCCAAAAAACCCGCCGCAAAGGCGAAGGCATTGCCCTGCTCATCGGCCAAGATGCCGAAGATGCCACCGAGCAAGCCGGCAATGCCATAGGTCCTGATCCCGGCGGTACGGCTGCCCGACGGCGCATCACGCTCCCGCCAGCCGCGCTCAAGGCCGACGAGCAGGCCGATGGCAAGGGCAAGACCAAGCCGGGGGATAAGCAACTCCATGTCGGCACCTATTCCATGGCGGAAGCAGGATCATTATACGGGGCGGACGCTGGCTTGTCTGCACCGGCCCATCCTGGACAGGCCTGTCTTGAGGGCGGTTGCGGCTCTCAACTCATGGATCCAGCCACCGGCATCATTTTCCCGTCGCGGCGGTCACCAGCGCCTTGGCATCCTCGCTGTCCCACGCCGCCGGGCCGTTCATGGCCGCGAGCAGGCAGCCATTTTCATCCAGCAGCAGGGTGGCCGGCAGGCCAAAAGCGAGGCCTTCCTTTTTCAAAACGTTGAAGACGTCCATGGAACTGTCGCGGTAGTGTTTCAGGGCGTCGATCTTGTATTCATCCATGAAGGCTTTCGGTTTTTCATCCGCGCCGACATCGATATTGACGGCAACGACCTCAAAATTCTCGCCGCCCTTTTCCTTCTCCAGCGCGTTCAGAGCCGGCATCTCTTCCCGGCAGGGCACGCACCATGTGGCCCAGAGGTTGAGAAGGACCGCCTTGCCCTTGAGGTCGGCAAGCGTCATGTCCTTAGCCTCCGGTCCCTTGAAGGACAGCGGGATGACGCGCGGCTTGTCCGCCGCCGACATGGCCGCCACCTGCCCTTTCAGAAACGGCTTCAGCGAAGCGATGCGGTTTGCCGCACCTTCACATAAACCGCCCTCGGCCACCGCTGCCCCTTGAACCGGGCTCTCAGACCCAATATGCCTGAACCAGACCGCGCCAGCACCGGCGAGCACACCGGCCACGGCAGCAATTGCAACCAATTTGGCGGAAGGAAGCCTGAACGGCCTTTTTTCTGTCATCGAATACTCCAGGGCACTTAACATGGCTGACGGCACAGATCAGAAATCCTCCAACCAGATGTGGGGCGGACGTTTCGCTTCCGGGCCATCTGCCATCATGGAAGAGATAAATGCCTCCATCGGCTTCGACAAGAAGCTTTACGCCCAGGATATCCGCGGCTCTATGGCGCATGCCGCCATGCTGGCATCTAAAGGCATTATTTCGCCGGAAGATAAAGACAAGATCACCGATGGCCTGAACACGATCCTGTCAGAGATCGAAACCGGCAGCTTCGAGTTTTCGCGCAAGCTCGAAGATATTCATATGAACATCGAAGCGCGGCTCGCAACGCTCATCGGCACGGCAGCCGGCCGCCTGCACACCGCCCGCTCGCGCAACGACCAGGTGGCGCTCGATTTCCGCCTGTGGGTGAAGGAAGAATTGCAGAAGACCGAGGGCATGCTGACCGCGCTCATCGCCGCCTTCCTCGATCGCGCCGAAGAAAATGCCGATACGGTCATGCCCGGCTTCACCCATCTGCAGACAGCCCAGCCCGTCACCTTCGGCCATCATTGCATGGCCTATGTGGAAATGTTCGGCCGTGACCGCGCCCGCGTGCGCCACGCCATCGAGCATCTGGATGAAAGCCCGATCGGTGCTGCCGCTCTTGCCGGCACCGGCTACCCCATTGACCGCCACATGACGGCGAAGGCGCTCGGCTTCCGCGAGCCGACCCGCAACTCCATCGACACCGTCTCCGACCGCGATTTCGCGCTGGAATTCCTGTCGATCGCCTCGATCTGCGCCACGCATCTGTCGCGTCTCGCCGAAGAAATCGTTATCTGGTCGACGCCGCAATTCGGCTTCATCCGCCTGTCGGACGCTTTTTCCACCGGCTCGTCGATCATGCCGCAGAAGAAGAACCCTGACGCAGCCGAACTGGTGCGCGCCAAGACCGGCCGCATTAACGGCTCGCTGGTGGCGCTTCTGACGGTCATGAAGGGCCTGCCGCTCGCCTATTCCAAGGACATGCAGGAAGACAAGGAACAGGTTTTCGATGCTGCCGAAAGCCTGGAACTGGCGATTGCCGCCATGACCGGCATGATCCGCGATCTCGAAGTGCGCAAGGACCGCATGCGCGCGGCCGCCGGTTCGGGATATTCCACCGCCACCGATCTCGCCGACTGGCTGGTGCGCGAGGCGGGCCTGCCCTTCCGCGATGCCCACCATGTGACCGGCAATGCCGTGGCTCTGGCCGAAAAGAAGGGCTGCGATCTGGCCGATCTTTCGCTGGAAGACCTGCAGGCGATCCATCCGGCCATTACCAGCGGCGTTTTCGACGTTCTTTCGGTCGAGGCATCGGTCGCCAGCCGCACCAGTTTCGGCGGCACGGCCCCTTCGGAAGTGCGAAAGCAGATCGCCTGGTGGCGTGGACGCAACTGATAAATCTGCGTTACGCTGCGATCACAAGAAACAGGGTGCACAAGCGCCCTGTTTTTCGTTATCAGAGAGGCACATATTTCCTTTGGACAGGCTCATGCTTTCAAAAACCGCGCGCAAAATCATCGTTCCCATCGGCATGACGCTCGCCGTCAGCCTTGCTCTCAGCGCCTGCGGGCGTAAGGGCGATATCGATCCACCGAGCACGCCGGTCGAAATGCGCAACAAACGCGCCGCCGATGGAAGCGAGCCGAAGCCGGCAACGGCTGAGCGTCCGTTCATTCTCGACAAGCTCCTCTGACGGGTAAAAAGCCGTGAACCATTTTGGCTATATCGACGGCGTGTTGCACGCCGAAAACGTGCCCGTGCCTGAGATCGCCAAGGCGGTGGGCACGCCCTTCTACGTCTATTCGACCGCGACGCTGGAGCGCCACTACAAGGTGTTCTCAGGCGCTTTTGCCGATGTGGACGCCATGGTCTGTTACGCCATGAAGGCCAATTCCAATCAGGCGGTGCTGAAGACGCTGGCGAAGCTCGGCGCGGGCATCGACGTCGTCTCCGGTGGCGAATTGCGCCGCGCGCTTGCAGCCGGCGTGCCGGCAAGCCGCATCATGTTTTCCGGCGTCGGCAAGACCGTGGCGGAAATGGATTACGCGCTGGATGCCGGCATCTACTGCTTCAACATCGAATCCGAGCCGGAGCTGGAAGTCCTCAACCTGCGCGCCGTCAAGGCCGGCAAAAGGGCGCATGTCTCCTTCCGCATCAATCCTGACGTGGATGCGCGCACCCACGCCAAGATTTCCACCGGCAAGAAAGAAAACAAGTTCGGCATCTCCTATGAACGCGCCCGCGCGGTCTATGCCCATGCCGCCACCCTGCCCGGCATCGAAGTCACCGGCATCGACATGCATATCGGCAGCCAGATCACCGAATTGCAGCCTTTCGAGGATGCCTTCCGGCTGCTGCGCGAACTGGTCGAGGCGCTGCGCACCGACGGACACACGATCAGTCATGTCGACATCGGCGGCGGTCTCGGCATTCCCTACCGCGACGACAACAACCCGCCGCCGCTGCCGGATGCCTATGCACATATCGTCAAGAATGAACTGAAGAGCCTCAACTGCAAGATCATCACCGAACCTGGACGCCTGATTGTCGGCAATGCCGGCATTCTGGTGACGGAAGTGATCTATGTGAAGGATGGCGGCGAAAAGACCTTCGTGATCGTCGACGGCGCGATGAACGATCTCATCCGCCCCACGCTTTACGAAGCCTATCACGGCATTCGCCCGGTGGTGCAGCCTGCGCTGGATGCCCCTCGCATCAAGGCCGATATCGTCGGTCCCGTCTGCGAGACGGGTGACTACCTGGCGCTGGACCGCGAGATGGCCGCACCGCAGCCGGGCGATCTCATCGCCGTCAGCTCCGCCGGCGCCTATGGCGCGGTGCAGGCCGGCACGTATAATTCGCGCCTGCTGGTGCCGGAAGTGCTGGTGAAGGGTGACAAGTTCCACGTCATCCGCCCGCGCGGCACCTATGAAGAGCTGATCGCTCTCGATTCCGTACCCGTCTGGCTCGATTGATTTCGCCTGTCGCACCGCGTGACCGATCACAATCAAGCGAAGTTGCCTAAAAAATGGGGGTGAGCATCCGCTTGCCCTCGTCTTCGCCACAAAGAATGTTATCCTTGCGCCTCAGGATACAAGCAGCTCGCCGTTCCGGGAATGGCGTTTGACGTGGCCAGAACCGGGAGAACGGATTGATGACCACAACCGGAGAGGACAGGACAGGCAGAAAGCGCCCGACCGGCGCATTCGCACAGCGGCCGGACCTTGCCCGTCTGGTTGCCGCCAAGCGCTTCTTCGCGAAAATCGTGCTGCTCTGCGAGAAAATCGCACCGAAAACCCTGTGGCCGCTCTCCATCGCCGCCGTGTTTCTGGCGCTCGCCTGGTTCGGCCTTTACCGGCACATGCCGGATTTCCTACGGCTTGGCATCGTTTTTGTGCTGGTTTTCAGTTTTATCGCCACGCTTCTGCCGATCCTCAGGCTGAAATGGCCGACGGATAATGATGCGTCGCGCCTCCTCGAGGATCGGAACGGTCTCGCGCACCAGCCAGTCGGCGTGCAGGAAGACGAACCTGCCTTTGACACACCATTTTCCCGCACACTCTGGAAAGAACACCAGATTCGCATGGCGGAGCGCATCGCCGCGCTCAATGCCGGCCTGCCGAAACCCGATATCGCCCGTTATGACCGACTGGCGCTGCGCGCCATTCCGGCACTGCTTCTGGTCACTGCTTTCGGTTTTTCCTATTCCAACGGCGCGGGCACCGTTGCCGATGCTTTCCGCAGCCGGCCGGTCGTCGGTCCGCTCAATCCGGATATTCGTCTCGATGCCTGGGTCACGCCGCCCGCTTATACCGGCCGCGCACCGATTTTCCTGACCGGGCGTGACGCAACCAACCGCGACGCGGTTTCCGTGCCGCAATCCTCCAAGCTGACGATCCGCATGACCGGCGGCGATGGCGGCGAGGAGGTGACCTTCGAACCGGAAATGGCAGGCGCATTGCAGAAGCTTGCACCGGAAGCGGCGCGCGCCGACAGTGCAAGCGGCGAGGTCGCCGTTCAGGCGCCGGTGCGTTCGGCGGATCAGCCCGTCGCGCCGCGCACCTTCGCTATGGATGTCACCGAAAGCGGCATGATTACCGCCAATGGCGAGCAATGGGTCTTCAACGTCATTCCCGACCAGCCGCCCAGCATCGCCTTCGACAACATGCCGCGCCGGGCCGTCAACGGCGCGCTGGAAGTGGGCTTCACGGCCAAAGACGATTACGGCCTGAAGGAAGCCCATGCGATCATCGAGCCGCTTGGCGTAGCGGAAGGCGCAACCGCACTTTACCCGGCGCCGGAATTCAAGCTCGATCTGCCGCGGCAGAACAATCGCGAAATCAAGGGCCTGACCAGCCGCAACCTGACCGAACATCCGATGGCGGGCAAGCGCGTGCGCATCACGCTGGTGGCGACCGACGGCGCCGGCCAGACCGGCCGCAGCCCCGCGCATGAAATGGTGCTGCCGGGCCGTAACTTCTCCGAACCGCTGGCGGCCTCCATCGCCGAACAGCGGCAGATTTTCTCACTGGACACGCGCCAGATGCCGAAGGCCATCGCCTATAACGAGGCGGTGGGCCTGCGCCCGGAAGAGACCATTCCCAACACCACGCATTATCTCCTGCTGCAATCGGCGCAGACCCGCATGCGGCTCGCCTATAATGAGGAGATGCTGAAGGATACAGCGGATTACCTCTGGGAAATTGCGCTCGGCATCGAGGATGGCGACCTTTCGCAGGCAGAAAAACGCCTGCGCGATGCGCAGACCGCGCTTTCGGAAGCGTTGCAGCGCAATGCCTCCGACGAGGAGGTCGCCAAGCTGATGCAGGAACTGCGGGAAGCGATGCAACAATTCATGAACGAGCTTGCGCAGCGCATGCAGAACGCGCCGCAAGCCAACATGAACCAGCAGGCGCAGAACGTGCTGCGCCAGCGCGATCTGGAAAACATGATGAACCAGATCGAGAACCTCGCCCGCTCCGGCAACCGCGACGCGGCGCAGGAAATGCTTTCGCAGCTGCAGCGCATGATGAACAATCTGCAGGCAGGCAGGCCGCAGCGTCAGGGCCAGCAGGGGCAGCAGCAGAGCAGCAAGATGCGCCAGCAGATCGACAAGCTGGGCGAAATCCTGCAGCAGCAGCAGAAGCTGATGGACGAGACCTTCAAGCTCGATCAGGCGCTGCGCGACCGCATGCAGCGCGGCGACCCGCAGCAGGGCGGCGAAAGCGAAGACGAGCAGCAGATGGGCGAAAACGGCCAGCCGCCGCAACAGGGACAGCAGGGCCAACAGGGCGAAAATGGCCAGCAGGGTGGGCAGCAACAGTCTGACCAGATGACTGCGGAGCAATTGCGCGAAGCACTGAAAAACCTGCGGGCGCAGCAGGATGCACTCGGAAAGCAGCTCGGAGAATTGCAGCAGGGTCTTCGTGATCTCGGCATGGAACCGGGCGAAAACTTCGGCAAGGCGCAGCAGGAAATGCAGGGCGCCGGTGAAGCGCTGGGCAAGGGCCAGGGCGAACAGGCCGTCGAAGGCCAGGGCAATGCGCTGAACGCTCTGCGACAGGGCGCGCAGGACATGATGGGCCAGATCATGCAGGCCATGCGCCAGCAGGGTCAGCAGCCCGGGCAAGGTCAGGAAGGCATGGCCGGACAGGGTGGCCAGAACGGTCGCGACCCGCTCGGCCGTCCGCGCAGCACCACCGGCCCGGATTTCGGCGATCAGGTGAAGGTGCCTGACGAGATCGACGTGCAGCGTGCCCGCGAAATTCTCGAGGCTATCCGTGAAAAGCTCGGCAACAACCCGCCGGGGGAAATCGAGCGGCGTTATCTGGAGCGGTTGCTGGATATCAAGTGAGGCGCATGCCCGGTTTACTCCGTGCGCTCCAGTACAGCCAGTTTTAAAGGGTAAAGTTTCTCGGTCATGCCGGACTTGATCCGGCATCCAGCAGACGCGCGTCTGCGCGGCGAGACGACTCTTTTCAGCCCAAGTCCTTGGGCTGGCTGGATCCCGGCTCAAGGCCGGGATGACGGAAGTGGAAGCGGAAAGACCATCGGGTAAGTCTGGTCAACAAAAAAGGCGGCCCGACGGCCGCCCTTTTTAAATTTCTATGACCTTCGCTCAGGCCGCGAGCGCACGGGCGACAGCCTTGCGGATATCGGGAAGCGCGAAGGGTTTGGAAACCACATCGACAATCTTTTCGGCCAGATCGTCGGCGCGTTCGCGCTGTTCGGCATAACCGGTCATCAACAAAATGCGCATGGCCGGGAAGCTTTCGGCGGCGCGGTGCGCCAGCTCGATGCCATCCATGACCGGCATGCGGATATCCGAAAGAAGAAGATCGAAACTGGTTTCCTGGAGCTTCTCCAGCCCCTGCTCGCCGTCTGCCGCCTCATGGGTCTCGTGACCGTCGAGACGCAGGGCGCGGGCGACAAAAGCCCGCAATGCATCCTCATCTTCGGTAATCAGAATCTTCGCCATCAATCATTGCTCCTGGGCATCATTTCCAGCCGTGAGCAACATCGCAGGCTCCTCTTTTCAAGAGGTAAACACCCAGGCTTTGGCTGGGTGAATGGTTAATGAGGCGTCTCCGCCCTGTGCCGTTCCGGCACGGGAGAAGTAGTCAGGCGTCGCCGGTCACGACGCCGACGAAAGGCAGTTCGCGGAAGGCATAGGCCACGTCCATGCCGTAACCCACGACGAAATAATCTGGACATTCGAAACCGACATAGTCGGCCTCCAGATCTTCCTTGCGCTTCACCTTCTTGTCGAGCAGCACGGCGATGGTGACGTGGCGCGCGCCGCGCTCATAGAGCAGTTCCTTGGCGAAACGCAGCGTGCGGCCGGATTCGAGAATATCGTCGATCAGGAGCACATCACGGTCTTTCACGTCGCTGTCGATATCCTTGACGATCTTCACGCCCTGCGAAACCGTGCCGGTGCCGTAGCTCGACAGCGTGATGAATTCGACTTCGGGCGCAAGGCCGCTGTCATGCAGCGCGCGGATAAGATCGGCCGCGAAAATGAACGATCCCTTGAGCACGGCAATGACCAGCAAATCCTTGGTCGGGCCGCTGGCAATGTGCTTGGCCATGTCGCGATTGCGCTCGGCGATCTGCTCGGCGGTATAAAGCGGCTCGATATTTTTTCCACGGACGACGGGCATTCTTACTCCTGTGCTGCGCCTTGCCGATTTTACCTTTCAGTAAAAATAGAAGACAGGCGTTAGCACAGTCAGCGTTCGGACGCACCCGCCTCGACGAAGGAAAGCTTGATCTCTGGCGTTTTTCCACCGGGATGGCGCAGTTTTGCCGAAAAACCGTGGCTGAAACCGGGCTGCATCTCTTTCACCGGCGGCTCGATGACCATGCTGGCCACCAGCTGCCCCTTGGCGGCGAAGAGATCGGCGCGAAGGGCCGGCACCTCTTCCAGATTGCCGCCATTGTTTTCCACGATGCCGTTGATGAGCAGAATATCCATGCCGCCCGCTTCCTGCGGGGTCACGGTAACATGGGAAATGGCGAGCGGGCTGACCGGGGCCGCGGCGGCCGTCTTTTCCGGTACTACGACCGAGAGACCACCCGAGCATACGAAGACAAAAATAGCGAGGCCGGCCACCAGTGCCGAATAGGCATCCGCCGAAAGGCGCGACAATCTGCGATCCACCCAGCCGATGAAGGCGAGGCCCAGCATGGGGAGGGTAATGGGCGGCTTTACCGCCTGCCGGCGCGCTGCGCCACGATTGTCATTTCCGGGCTGGCGCGCACGGTTTTCCTTGATGGTGACAAATTCAGCGTCTACCACGTCGCGGTCGGGATTTGCCGCCCGCGCCGAACGACGCACCGGCGTTTCCGGCATCAGGAGGTCAAAATCGAATGCCGCTTGCCGGCGAGATGAACGGAACATAGCCATAGAATTCCCCGGTCAGGTTTTCCGGCCCGCAAAACTGGGCATTGCAACGAATCCTGCCAAGTTTTAAATTTAATTGGTTAATGCTTCGCAAAAACGGCTCGCACGGGTCACCGGATCCGGGTTAACCCCCGACACCGAACCCAACGCGCCAGCGGCTTGCGAACCACCACGAAACGAAGAGACTGGAAGTCCGTTGATCCATTTCGAAAATGTCGGGTTGCGTTACGGCATGGGACCCGAGATCCTGAGGGATATGACCTTCGACATTCCCAAGGGGTCATTCCAGTTTCTGACCGGCCCGTCGGGCGCAGGCAAGACGACGCTTCTGCGCCTGCTTTTGATGTCGCTGCAGCCGACGCGCGGCAATATCCGCATGTTCAACCGCGACGTGTCGCGCATTCCGCGCAGCGAACTGCCCATGCTGCGCCGCCGTGTCGGCATCGTGTTTCAGGATTTCCGGCTGCTGGATCATCTGACGACCTATGAGAATGTCGCCCTGCCGCTGCGTGTGCGCGGCAAGGAAGAGAGCGCCTATCGCAACGACGTGATCGAGCTTCTGAAATGGGTCGGGCTCGGCGAGCGCATCAATGTGCTGCCGGCCATTCTTTCCGGCGGGGAAAAGCAGCGCGCCGCCATTGCCCGCGCGCTGATGGACCAGCCGGAAATATTGCTGGCCGACGAACCGACCGGCAACGTCGATCCGCCCATGGCCAAACGCCTGCTCAACCTCTTCCTGGAGCTCAACCGGCTGGGCACGGCCGTCGTCATCGCCACCCATGATTTTGGCCTGATGGACCAGATCGATGCGCGCCGGATGATCCTCACCGAAGGGCGGCTCGATATCTATGAATGAGATCAACCGCAAACAGCTGAAACCGGAAGCCGCGCAGCCGAAGCGCCCGCCCATGCGCATCCGCCCCATGGCGCCCATCCTGCCGCCCTCCAACATTCAGGGCAATGCGCTGATGGTGGTGATCGCCATCATGGCCTTCCTTGCCTGTCTGACGCTCGGCGCGGTCTCCATGGTGCGCGCCACCGCCGCCACCTGGCAGAGCCAGATTTCCCGCGAGATTACCATTCAGATCAAGCCCGAGGACGGGCTGGACATGAATGCGGCACTGAACAAGGCGCGTAATCTGGCGCTCACCTTTGTCGGCACGCGGGATGGCACGATCCTCGACGATGCAGCGACATCGCGCCTGCTGGAACCATGGCTCGGCAGCGGTCTCGACCTTTCCGAACTTCCCATTCCGCGTCTCGTCGTCATCACCATCGATGAAAGCAATCCGCCCGATTTCCAGGCCATGCGGGATATGCTGAAAGCGGAAATCCCGCAGGCTTTTCTCGATGATCACCGCACCTGGGTCGACAGGCTGGTCTCCATGGCCAGAACTACAGTCATGATCGGCGTCGGCGTCCTCATCCTCGTTTTCACGGCCATGGTGCTGACGGTGGTGTTCGCCACGCGCGGCGCGCTTTCCGGCAACCGGCATATTGTCGAGGTGCTGCATTTCGTCGGTGCCGAAAGCAGCTTCGTGGCGCGCGAATTCCAGAAGCACTTCCTGAAGATCAGCCTCAAGGGGGCAGCGGCAGGCAGCGCACTGGCAGCCGCCGTGTTCCTGGTCGCCGGCTTCTGGCAATCGAGCACGGTCGCCACACCGCAAAGCGATCAGGCAAGCGCGCTTTTTGGCTCGTTTTCGGTCGGACTCGGCGGTTATCTCGGCATCGCCATGACGATGATCATCATCGCGCTTCTCACCACCATCACGGCGCGCATGACCGTTATCCGCACCATCGATGATATTGACCGCGTCCGCTCCGATCCATCGAAAAGTGACGGCCTCGCGTCGTGAGGATACCACCGGACTCCTGCGGTAAAACTGAAACGTCACAGGCCGGATGTAACCTGCAGACGGTGGACAAAAATGCCTGTCCCTTGCCTTAATCGGCGAGTATTCAGGAGGAATGTTTGTGAGTCGGATGGACCAGGATCAGACGACGGCGCGGCCGGCCAGAAAGGGCCTGTTGTCGCGGCGTGGTCCTTTGCGCCGTTTTATTCGCGGCTTCATCCTGCTCTGCGTCGTTCTTCTTGGTGTTTTTTCAGGCGGCTTCCTGTGGTTTGCCGATTCCGTCGCCTCCATGCGCCCGCCGGAAGGGGCGAGAGGCGACGCCATCATTGTGCTCACCGGCGGCTATCAGCGTATCGAACAGGCGGTCGGCCTGCTCAGGGACGGCGTGGGCAAGCGGCTTTTGATATCAGGCGTCAACCCCGCCACCACCCGCTCGCAGATTCGCAAGATGACTCAAGGGTCATCCGACATGTTCTCCTGCTGTGTGGATATGGGCTACAAGGCCATCGACACGATCGGCAACGCCAATGAGGCGGCAAGCTGGATACGTGACCACAACTATTCCTCCATCGTCGTCGTCACCAACAATTATCATATGCATCGCAGCCTGCATGAATTGCGCAGCGCCAGCCCGCAGACGGAATTCATCGCCTATCCCGTCATCAGCGCCGATCTCGCCCGCACCAACTGGTTCGTGGAGCCGGATGTGGTGAGAACCATGCTCTACGAATATCTGAAGTTCGTGGCTGCGGCCGGGCGCGACCTCACCGGCTTCGGCAAGGGCGACGGGCTGCGCAAGGCAGCCGCCGACCACTCCACCCCGAAGGTGGCGACCGCTTCGCCCTGACCCGCGAGAACACCCTTGCTGCGGCCCCTTGTTTTCGTGTAGGCGTCTGGCATCGGCATCCGGCATCGAGGCGCTCAAAGTTTCGGAACGGCTGCATCCCGGGAAGGCTGTTGATGCTCAAGCTGCGCTCTTTTCTTTTCAATACGCTGTTTTATCTCAACCTGATTGTCCGCATGATCGTGCTGACGCCGATCTATTTCATCCTGCCCCGCAAGATCGCATTCGAAATTCCCAAGAATTGGGCGCGGTCCAACCATTGGCTGATGAAAACCATCGTCGGCACCACCTTCGAGATCGAGGGGCTGGAGAACATTCCCGAGACCGGCTGCATCTTTGCGCCGAAGCACCAGTCCTTCTGGGATACCTATGCGCTGCTACCCAATCTGCCGGACCCCGTTTACATTCTGAAGCGGGAGTTGATGTGGATTCCGCTGTTCGGCTGGTATGTGATGAAACAGCGCATGATACCGGTCAACCGCGCCGCACGCGGCAAGGTGATGCTGAAGGTCATGGAGCGGGCGAAAGAGGAAATGGCCGCCGGCCGCGAACTCATCATCTATCCCGAAGGCACGCGCCGCCCGCCGGGCGCCGAGCCTGAATACCGTTACGGTATCGCCCGGCTTTACCGCGATCTGCAGGTGCCGGTCATTCCCGTTGCCATGCATCCCGGCCTGTTCTGGCCGCGCCGTTCCACGATGCGCTATCCCGGCCATTTCAAGGTGCGTATCCTGCCGGCCATCGAGCCGGGGCTGGACCCCGATGTGTTCTTCAAGCGTCTGATCGATGTGACGGAAAAGGCGAGCGACGAATTGCTGCTGGAAACCGTGCGCAACAATCCCCACCTGCCGCTGCCGCCGACTGCCGTAAAGCGGATCGCTGAACTTCAGGGCAAGGAAACCACGGCCGGCTGAGCGGCGAGCGTGCCGACATTTTTGGCAATGCTTTCCAGCAGTGAGTCGCGAATGCCCATCTCCTGCAGATGCTGCACGGTGTTGAAGACATAATCCGTATTCGGCCCGGACCGGCCCGTTGCCGCCGCGACGATGGTCGCCGATTCGGCAACGCCGAGACCGCCGATATATTGCTCATGCGCGGGGTCGGCCACATAGGTCACGGCGCTGCCGCGCCTGCCATCTGACAGTGCGATGGAAACCATCCGCTCCTTGTAGACATTGGTCACCAGTTCGCGCTCGCGCAGATAGACCATCACGGGGTCGCGGTCTTGTCCGCGCACGCGGAAGGCGACGCCGAGGCAGGAGCCGCCGCGCTCCAGACCGAGAACGAGACCGGGCTTTTCTTCCGTACCTCTATAGAAGTTGGAACTGATGCAGAGCGAGCGCCGATAACCGTGCAGCCGCGCCTGCTGCCTCTCCTCGAAGGCAAAGCCGGGGTTCCACATCAACGAACCGTAGCCAAAGACCCAAAAATCGTCCATATCCCAAGCCAAATCAAAATTCCCTGAAGTCTGTTCATCGGAGATCAATATGGCAGCGTCAAGCCAATCCGGCACGACCAAAAAATTCCTCTGGCTCGCCATCGCCATTGTGGTGGTCATCGGACTTTACACTGCCGGATGGTTTTATGCCGCCGACAGGCTGAAACAGACGGTGCTGAACGTCATTTCTCCTTCGCAGGCCCGCAGCGTCAGCGGGGAATGCGGCGATATCGCCTTCAAGGGTTATCCCTTCCGCATCGGCCTCTTCTGCTCGAAGGTGACGGTGGATGACAGCCAGAACGGCGTTTCCGCTTCCTTCGGCGAACTTCGCTCGGCGGCGCAGGTCTATAATCCCGGCCATATCGTCTGGGAACTCGATTCGCCCGCGGAAATCCGTTCCGCCCACGGCCTGACGATTTCGGCTGCCTGGAAGAACATGCAGTCCAGCATCGTCACCAAACTGAAGGGCATTGACCGCAGCTCGCTCGTCATCGACGGACTGAAGGCGCAGGCGGTTTCCTCGGTCACCGGCCAGACCATCGATTTTGATGCCGTCAAGACGGAAATGCATCTGCGCCAGAACGGGGCCGATCTCGACGGCGCAATCACGCTCACCGATTCGGCGACCGTCATCAAGGACTGGCCGCAGGTTCTTCCCCGCCTCGATGCCATCGTTGATGTCACGCTCGCGGGCAAGGCAGGCATGGTGGATGGCAGCGACAAGTCGGGTCTCTATGGCGCAAGCGGCGAGCTTCGCCGCCTGGTGGCCGATATTGGCGAGGGCCGCACCATGCGCATCAGCGGCCCCTTCTCTTTCGACAATGAGGGCTATCTCTCCGGCCAGTTCAAGCTTGAGATCGAAAAGCTCGGCTCATGGTCTGATAATGCCAAGCAGGCCTTTCCGCAGCTGCAATCCACCATCGATACGGCCCGCAAGCTGCTCGGCGCGCTCGCCGGAGGTGGTGACCGGGCGTCCGTCGATCTCGTGGTGGACCGCGGCCGCGCCACGGTCAGCGGCTTTATCCCGCTTGGAAAGATTCCGCCGATCTGAGGGATTGATTTATACTCGACGTCATCCTCGGGCTTGACCCGAGGATCCATGCGCGTCGGATCGTGGATCCTCGGGTCAAGCCCGAGGATGACGACGGGGAGGCTTTGGCACTTTGCCGGCGGGCGTTATGGGCCGGATCAAATCCCACCACGACTATAAGCGAAATGCGCCTTACTTCTTCTGATCCAGCGCATGACGCCCGAAGTCCGGCGCATCGACATCCTGACCGGCCTGCACGATAGAGCGGCGGATGGCGCGAGTGCGGGAAAACAACTCGAACAGCTTGTCGCCCTCTCCCCAGCGGATCGCCCTTTGCAGGGAGGCGAGGTCTTCGGAAAACCGCGCCAGCATTTCAAGGATGGCATCCTTGTTGTGCAGGCAGACATCGCGCCACATGGTGGGATCGGAGGCGGCCAGACGGGTGAAGTCACGGAAACCAGAGGCGGAATATTTGATGACTTCCGATTCGGTCACCGTCTCCAGATCATCCGCCGTGCCGACGATATTGTAAGCGATGATGTGCGGCAGATGCGAAACGATCGCCAGAACCTTGTCATGGTGTTCGGCATCCATTTCATCGACACGGGAGCCGAGCGCGCGCCAGAAATCCTTGAGCTTTTCCAGCGCCGCCGCATCCGTGCCCGGCAGCGGCGTGAAGATGCACCAGCGGTCGCGGAAGAGGCCGGCAAAACCGGCATCCGGGCCGGATTTTTCCGTACCCGCCAGCGGGTGGCCGGGAATGAAATGCACGTTATCAGGCATATGCGGAGCCATCTGCGCGATAACCGAGGCCTTGGTGGAGCCGACATCGGTAACGATAGCGCCCGGTTTCAGATGCGGCGCGATCTGCTGCGCCACGCTTTCCGACGCGCCAACCGGCACCGAGACGATGACGAGATCGGCGTCCTTGACCGCCTCCGCCGCCGAAACGCTGTAATCCGTGCCGAGCGCCAGTTCTTCCGCCCGTTTCAGCGTCTCTTCGCTGCGCGTGGAAATCGTCACATGGCGGGCAAGACCCAGTTCCCTGATATCGCGGGCAATAGACGAGCCAATCAGGCCGATGCCAATCAGCGCGATGCGTTCAAACATGATCTCAGCCATCACGCCTGCCCCATGAACTCGGTAAGAGCAGCGATGACGCCGAGATTGGCCTCTTCAGAACCGACGGTCATTCTCAGCGCATTCGGGAAGCCGTAACCGCGCACTGCACGCAGAATATAACCGCGGCGGCTCAGGAACTCGTCGGCATCCGTTGCCCGCTTGCCGTCCTGATCCGGGAAATGGATGAGGATGAAGTTGGTGACGGATGGTGTGACGGTGAGACCAAGGCCGGTAAAGGTCGTGACCAGCTTTTCCATCCACAGCGCGTTATGCGCCACGGCCTTCTCTACGAAGGCCTGATCGCGGATCGCAGCGGCACCGGCAGCAATGGCCGGCGCGCTCATGTTGAATGGGCCGCGCACGCGGTTCAGCGCATCGATGATGGCGGCGGGACCATACATCCAGCCGACGCGCAGGGCGGCGAGACCATAGACCTTCGAGAAGGTGCGGGTCATCACCACGTTGCGGTTGCCGGATACCAGCTCAAGCCCGGCCTCGTAGTCGTTCTTGCGGACATATTCGGCATAGGCCGCATCCAGCACCAGCACGACATGTTTCGGCAGGCTGGCCTGCAGGCGGCGGATTTCCGCAACGGGAACATAGGTGCCGGTGGGATTGCCGGGATTGGCGACGAAAACCATCTTCGTCTTCGGCGTCACGGCGGCGAGGATCGCATCCACGTCCACCGCGCAGTCCTTTTCCTTCACCGTCACCGGGGTCGCGCCCGCGCCCATGATCTGGATCTTGTAGACGAGGAAACCATGTTCGGTGATGATCGCCTCATCGCCCGCGCCCAGATAGACGTGGCAAAGCATGCCGAGCAGCTCGTCCGAACCGTTGCCGCACATGATATTCGCAATGTTGAGACCATGCACGTCGGCAATCGCCTGGCGCAGCGCAATCGCCTGTCCGTCCGGATAGATTTCCAGATGGCTGGCCGCGGTGCCGAAGGCCTCTATGGCTTTCGGGCTGGGCCCAAGCGGCGTTTCATTGGAGGAGAGCTTATAAACCTTCGCAACACCGTCCACATGTTCCTTGCCGGGAACATAAGCAGCGATATCCAGAATACCCGGACGCGGAACAGGTTGGCTAAGCTCTGCACTCATTTGATCGACCTTTGGAAAAACGCCGGAGAACCCGGCAAAAGCAATGCCGGAGGCATTAGACCGGAATGGGTGTTTTGTCGAGGGTCAGAGGCTTTCCCTGTTTCGCGACAATGCCAAACAGTGCGATCCGCTCGAACGGGATCTGTTCGTCAGGCCTGCCCCATGAACTCTGCAAGGGTCGCCATGACGCCGAGATTGGCCTCTTCCGAACCGACGGTCATTCTGAGAGCATTGGGGAAACCGTAGCTGCGCACCGCACGCAGAATATAACCGCGGCGGCTCAGAAACTCATCCGCATCCGCCGCACGCTTGCCGTCCCGGTCGGGGAAATGGATTAGCAGGAAATTGGCGACGGACGGCGTGACGGTCAGGCCGAGCGCGGTGAACGCATGGGTCAGCTTATCGCGCCAGAAAAGATTATGCTCGATGGTCGTTTCCACAAAAGCCTGATCGCGCAAGGCAGCAGTGCCGGCGGCAATCGCGGGTGCATTCAGGTTGAACGGGCCACGCACACGGTTAAGCGCATCAACGATGTCCGCCGGGCCGTACATCCAGCCGATACGCAGTGCGGCAAGACCGTAAGCTTTGGAAAGCGTGCGGGTCATAACGACGTTGGGCCTGTCCGACACCAGCTCAAGGCCGGTTTCATAGTCGTTCTTGCGCACATATTCGGCATAGGCCGCATCGATCACCAGAAGAACATGCTTCGGCAGGCTGGCCTGCAGGCGGCGAATTTCCGCGACAGGAACATAGGTGCCGGTGGGATTGCCTGGATTGGCGACGAACACCATCTTCGTCTTCGGCGTCACCGCCGATAAAATAGCGTCCACGTCGACGGTGCAATCCTTCTCCTTGACCGTAACAGGTGTTGCTCCCGCTGCAATGATCTGGATTTTGTAGAGGAGAAAGCCGTGCTCGGTAACGATCGCCTCGTCACCCGCGCCAAGATAGACCCTGCAAAGCAGTTCCAGCAACTCGCCCGAACCATTGCCGCAGATAATATTGGCGAGGTTGAGACCATGAACCTCAGCGATGGCGCAGCGCAGCGCAGCCGCGTGACCGTCCGGATAAAGTTCCAAATGGGCGGAAGCCGTGCCGAAAGCCTGTATCGCCCTGGGGCTCGGCCCAAACGGCGTTTCGTTGGCGGAAAGCTTATAAACCTTGGCGACGCCATCGACATGTTCCTTTCCGGGAACATAAGCGGCGATATCGAGAATACCCGGACGCGGAACAGGTTGGCTTAGCTCTGCGCTCATTTTTATCGGCCTTAAAAAAAGTCGGAGAACCCGGCAAAAGCAATGCCGGAGGCATTAGACCGGAATGTGCGTTTTGTCGAGGGTTAGCGCGGCTTTCCCTGCTGCACGGCGGCGCGGGTGGTGGGCACCCCCTGCGGCGCCAGAACCGGCACGAAAACCCGACGCGAAGCACGCTGCGTGACAGGCAATCCCTGATAGAGGCGTTTTTGCGCTTCCACCACGATGACACCGGAAAATAGCGGCCACAGCCGGCGACCGGTATGCTCGAGATAACGACGGAATTTCAGCACCGGCCGGCTTGTGGTCGGCGGGAAGAACAGCGCCTCGGCGGAGGCGCCCGGTGTGAAATTGGTTTCTCGCAAAAGAGCCGTCAGCTGCCCGCGCGAATAGGGCCTTCCGGAACCGAAGGGCGTATGTTCCATGCGCGCCCAGACGCCGCGGCGGTTCGGCACCACGATGACGAGGCGGCCACCCGGCGCCAGCACCCGCCACAGTTCCTTGAGGCTTTCGCGCGGATTTTCGGCAAATTCCAGCGCATGCACCATCAGGACACGGTCTATCGACGAATCAGGCAGCGGCAGTTCCTCATCGAACACCAGCGCGGTGGAAGAAAGCTCGCCCGCCGGCCAGTTCACCGCCCCCTGCCCCGCCGGCATGAAGGCGAAGGTGCGCTCCGTATCGTGGCGGAACCGCTCCAGAAACGGCACGGCATAACCCAGCCCGACCAGACGCTCTTCCGGCAAAGGCGGCCAGAGCGTCGAAAGCGCCATGGTGATCGCCTGCTCGGCCGAACGGCCAAGCGGAGAATGATAGAATTCGCGCAGATCGACGATATCGGTATTCATGGCGAGAATGTAGCATCAGGCGGTTGGACTTCAAGGCGTCTGCCCTTACATTGAAGGTCAGGCGGGCGAATGCGCCGGTTTTGGCCGGCAAATGGAGAGGATAAGATGAAACCTTTGGAAATAGACGTCTTTCTTTGCCGCAGCGACAATTTCGGGGTTCTCCTGCATGACCCCGAAAGCGGGGCGACCGCCGCCATCGACGCCCCGGAAGAAAGTCCTATCCTGCATGCTCTCGACGGCCACGGCTGGAAGCTCACGCATATTTTCACCACCCACCACCATCAGGACCACGTGGAAGCCAATCTGGCGCTGAAGGACAAGTTTCAGTGCGAAATTCACGGTCCCTATGATGAGGCTGTTGCAATACCCGGGCTCGACCGCTCGCAGGCCGATGGCGACGAATTCGAATTCGCCGGTCGCCGCGTTCAGATCATCGCCACACCCGGTCATACGGCGGGACATATCTGTTATTATATGCCGGATGACGGGCTGCTGTTTGCCGCCGATACGCTGTTCGCCATGGGCTGCGGTCGCCTGTTCGAACGCCCGGCGGCGGATATGTGGCACTCCTTCCAGAAACTCATTGCCCTGCCGGATGAGACCAAGGTCTATTTCGGCCATGAATATACGCTGACGAATGCCCGTTTCGCCTTGACCGTCGATCCCGACAATACCGTGCTGCGCGACCGCGCGGAGCAGGTGGAAAAGGCGCGGCAGGCGAATGAATTTACCATTCCCACCAGTATCGGGCTCGAAAAACAGACCAATCCCTATATGCGGGTGGCCGATCCCGGCATCCGCAAATATCTTGGCCTGGAAAGCGCCACCGATGCCGACGTCTTCGCGGAAATCCGCACGCGCAAGGACAATTTCTGATGGGAACGGATATATCCGCGCAGGCGATCATTCGTGAACTGGGGCTGGAGCCGCATCCCGAGGGCGGTTTTTACCACCAGACTTTCCGTGACAAGGCCGGCGGCGAGCGCGGCCACTCCACGGCGATCTATTATCTCCTGGAAAAAGGCGACCGCTCGCACTGGCATCGGGTCACCGATGCGGTCGAGGTCTGGCACTATTATGCCGGCGCGCCGATTGCGCTGCATCTTTCGCAGGACGGCCGGGAGGTGCAGACCTTCACGCTCGGCCCCGCCATTCTGGAAGGCGAGCGCCCGCAGGTGATCGTTCCCGCCAATTGCTGGCAATCGGCCGAAAGCCTCGGCGATTTCACCCTCGTCGGCTGCACCGTCTCGCCGGGCTTTGCCTTTTCGAGCTTCGTCATGGCGGAACCCGGCTGGTCGCCGGGTGATGCGGCGTAACCCTGAGAGCAATCAAAAGCCCGGTCGTGCTCCGCTTGTTTCTTCTCCCCGCCGGGGAGAAGTCCGCGGCAGCGGGATGAGGGGGAAACGGTAGCGATATTCGGAGAGGGTGCCCCCTCATCCGACCCTTCGGGCCACCTTCTCCCCGAACGGGGAGAAGAAATACGCGGCAACGCCTGCTTTCAATTGCCCTGCCATCAATCTTGGTCAGCCGCCGTATTTCGTGGCGGTAATATAGACCTGTCCCACCCGCGTCGGAATGATGGCGTAGACCGGCGCATAGACATCCATGTTGTTGGATTTCGCAAACCAGATCTCCATCGAAATGGATTTCAGATATTCGATATCCTTGCGTCCCTGCCGATAGCCCGACTTCGGCACATAACGCGCCTTGCAGACGATGGCGTCGCCATTAAAACCATTGGTCTTGAACGGCTTGGTGCCGCTGGAGCTCAAAACGAGATCCAGCCGCGATTCGCCGTCATAGATCGGCAGGCGAGTCGGGCAGATGCGGCCGCCCGCGGGAATGATGAGACCGGAAATCGGATCGAGAACCGAGCGCAGATCGCGGTCCTTCACGTCAACCCAGTTGTCCGGCCGCGCCTTAGGCTCGGGTTTCACTGTCGTCGATGTGACGTTGCCGTTGCGATAGACGACGTCATAGGTGCGCACCCGCTTGCCGTCCTTGTAGACCAGCGAATATTCATTGGCCTGCAGCCGGTGGCCGCGCTTGGCGCCGGAAACCGTCGTTTTGCCGGAAATATCCTTGAGGATGCTGGCAAGGCCGGCGGCGCTGAAGGAACCGGAGATCGAATAATTCGGCCCATCCATGCGAGTCGAAAAACTTGCCCGCGCAATCGGCAAAATGCCGAGATTGATGCTGTATTCGCTTGTGTGGCGCGCTTCGGCGGCGAGCGAGGGGGAGACACCCGCAAGCGCCATGGTAGCGGCCATGAAAATGCTTTTTCCTCTGGCAATCATTTCGATATCACCTTAAAAGAGGCGCGGAAGCGGCCTTATCGGGCGACCATATACGCTGACTTGTGGCAATAAAAAAGCGGACGACGGTTGAAAACGCCGGAATTTCCTTTGATTTGCTCGCGGGCGGCTTGACTGTTAAGTCCCGTCTGACTATAGAACCGCAACTTTCCAATCATGGCCAGTTGGATTGCCACCCCGGTTTTGCCGGTGGCGAGCCAGTGGTGAAACAGACGAAACGAAATAGGTGTACCCATGTCCCGTGTATGCGAATTGACCGGCAAGGGCGTCCAGACGGGCAACAACGTCAGCCACGCCAACAACAAGACCAAGCGCCGGTTCCTTCCGAACCTCTGCCAGGTCACGTTGATCTCCGATGCTCTCGGCCAGCGCTTCCGCCTGCGTGTTTCCGCAGCCGCTCTGCGCTCCGTTGAACACCGTGGCGGCCTCGATGCCTTCCTTCTGAAGTCCGGCGAAAACGAACTGAGCATGCGCGCTCGTCTCCTGCGCCGCCAGATCGCCAAGAAGACTGCTGAAGCTGCTTAATAGCGGTTTCGATATCATCTGATATTCAGAGGGCTTGAATGGCTTTTGCCGCTCAAGCCTTTTGTTTGTTTTAGATTTTCGTTGCATCGAGTTTTGCGGAAACCGTTTGAGACGTTTCGCGCCGATGCTTGGCTCCAACTGGTGGCATCACCCAGGATAAAAAAATGCCCTATCTGCGCTATACGCTTATCTATGTTCTGCTGATGACGCTCGTCGTCGTCGCGTCCAATATTCTGGTGCAATACCCGCTCTCCGGCTCGCTGTTCGGCGTCAATCTCGGCGACCTCCTGACCTGGGGCGCCTTCACCTATCCGATCGCGTTCCTTGTTACAGACCTGACCAACCGCCAGTTCGGCCCGTCCATCGCGCGTCGCGTCGTGCTTGCGGGCTTCGTCGTCGGCGTCACGCTGTCCTTCTGGACATCCATCCCGCGCATCGCTGTTGCTTCCGGCACCGCCTATCTCATCGGCCAACTGCTGGATATTTCCGTGTTCAACCGCCTGCGCCGCCAGCGCTGGTGGCATGCGCCGCTGGCCGGCTCGATGCTGGGCTCGGTGCTGGATACGGCTCTGTTCTTCTCCATCGCCTTTGCAGCAAGCTTCTCCTTTGTCGGCCCCAATGATGCCTTCGCCATCGAAAACGCGCCGCTGCTCGGCATCTTCGCTCTGGAAGCCCCCCGGTGGATTTCCTGGGCGCTGGGCGATCTTTCGGTGAAGGTCCTTGTCGGCCTCGTCATGCTGCTGCCTTATGGCGCGCTGATGAACACGCTGAAGCCCATGCCAGGCACCGCCAAACCGAGCTGATACTTTCCGTCAGCGAGATTTGAGGCCGGGGGATGCATGATCAGATCACGCTTGCAAACCCACGGGTGGCGTTGCAATCTGCCGTCCGTGGCAAAGCTCGGAGGCGGATCGGCATGCAGATCAAGGACGTTATCGACATTGTGGATGCGACGAGCGCCACGCTTTCGGGCTCCAGCTTCGATAACGTCAATCTGTCGGGGACGGTCTTCAACAATGTCAATCTGGCCGGCACACGCTTCAATGACATCAACTTTTCCGGTGCGTCGTTTACGGACAGCAACATGTCCGGCTGGTCGATCGATGACGTCAATTTTACCGGACTGAAGCTGAGCAACACGAACCTCTCCGGCGCGCAGATAACCGCGTGCCGAATGACCGGCATGAAGATCGACGGCATTCCGGTCGAGGATCTCCTGGCTGCCTACAAGGCGGCACAGGAGCAGGCCTGATATTCACTCCACCAGCTTGAATTCCAGCATCAGATTGCGCTGGAGAAACGAGTGGTTGTCATCGGAAACGATGATGAGGCGCGTGGAACCGTCCGGCCCCTTCACCACATCCATGCCTTCCATATTGTCGATCTGGTAGGCCATGCCCGCTTCCATGAGGATTTCGCCATCCACCACCGCGCCCGGCCGGATATCCGCCCCGCGGATGCGGCGGATGCGCATGCCCACACCTTCGGCGAAGTTGAAGCGCCGCTCGAGAAGCAGCAGATCGCCGTTTGGCAGGAAAGCGCCATCAGTCACGTCGAATGAGGGGTGATGGGTAACGGCAAATGTGCCCTTGAGCGGGCCTTCCAATATGGCGGCAAGAAGATTGCCGTCGGTATCGATGCTCTTTTCGGCCACCACGACGAGAGCGCCGGCGAGCGGCGAATCGGCCGGCGATACAGCAAGCGCCTCCATGCCGCCATTATGGCGCAACTCGTTATTGGGGATGAGATGCGGCAGGCGGTCGAGCGGTTTCGAGGTAGCGAAGCCTGGATCGGGATAGATATCGATCCTGTGACGTTGCTCGTAACTGACCAAAACCTTGCCGTCGCGTAGCGCCAGCCCTTCGGCATCCATCTCCATCTTGCGCGGCGGTTCGCGGCCGCTCATATCCAGCATGGGGGTGATACGGACTTCAGCAAGGCCAGACAGCGCCCCGACAGCGTCACGCGTGACTCTGCCCGTCAGCCAATGGCCGGTATCCAGCACCGCAATAAAATCCTCACCGTTTGGGCGGAAGCGGATGGAGGATATGGCCCCGAACAGTTTTTCCGGCGCGCTCATCACCATGCCGCCGACAAATTCCAGCTTGCCGAAACGTTTCTCGCTGGTGCCGACTTCGAAAGAAGACAGAAGACGCGCACTCACCGGCACATCGATGGTCGAAGCGCCGATGGAAACCGGGAACAGCGATGCGGCCGCCAGAATGGCGGCCATTGAGAGCGTTTTACAGGCGGAGAAAACCCGGCCCCGCTTATCCCGCACGGCGAACCCTGCGGGACGAACCGGAAGCGTTGCTCGTATCCTCGAAGAGCGCTGCGAGCTGCTCGGTCATCGCGCCCGCCAGTTCGTCGGCATCCACGATGGTCACGGCGCGACGATAATAACGTGTCACGTCATGGCCGATACCGATTGCCAGCAGTTCCACCGGCGACCGTGTCTCGATCTGCTCGATGACGGCGCGCAGGTGCCGTTCCAGATAATTGCCCGGATTGACCGACAGGGTCGAATCGTCGACCGGCGCACCGTCCGAGATCATCATCATGATCTTGCGCTGCTCGGGGCGACCGATCAGACGGTTATGCGCCCACATCAACGCCTCACCGTCGATGTTTTCCTTCAGCAGGCCTTCGCGCATCATCAGGCCGAGATTGCGTCGCGCGCGCCGCCACGGGGCATCCGCCGATTTGTAGATGATGTGCCGCAGATCATTGAGACGGCCGGGCGAAGCCGGCTTGCCGCTGGCCAGCCATTGCTCACGCGATTGCCCGCCCTTCCACGCCTTGGTGGTGAAGCCCAGAATTTCCACCTTCACGCCCGAGCGCTCCAGCGTGCGCGCCAGAATATCCGCGCAGGTGGCCGCAACAGTGATGGGCCGGCCGCGCATCGAACCGGAATTGTCGATGACGAGCGACACGACGGTATCGCGGAACTTGGTGTCGCGTTCCTTCTTGAAGGAGAGCGGCTGCATGGGATCGATGATGAGCCTGACGAGGCGAGCCGGATCGAGATAACCCTCTTCCAGATCGAAGTCCCAGGAACGGTTCTGCTGCGCCATCAGGCGGCGCTGAAGCCGGTTCGCTAAGCGCCCGACCGCACCCTGAAGATGGGCGAGCTGCTTGTCGAGGAAGGCGCGCAGACGGTCCAGTTCGGCCTCGTCACACAATTCCTCGGCGTGGATTTCCTCGTCGAATTCCTGCGTGAAGATGCGATAATCGACCTTTTCATTAAAGTCGTCGAAGGGGCTGTTGGGGCGGCGGGTCTCGCCGGGCGTTTCGGAATCCTCGTCGAGATCGTCGGACATTTCTTCGTCCGACATCTCGGCGCCGTCCATCTCGCCTTCTTCCATTTCCTCCTGCGAGGCCTCGTTTTCATCGGCGGGCGTCGCGTCCGAGCCGGCCTCTTCCTCGACCTGCTCTTCTTCCGTCTCGTTGGTGCGCGGCTGGTCCTCGTTGGACTCCGCTTCCTGACTGTCAGGCTCGTTATCCTCGTCGCCGAAATCTTCCGCCATCTGCATGGAGGTCAGCATCTTGCGCACCAGCCGCGAAAACGCCTTCTGGTCGGTGATGACGCTGGAGAGATCCTTGAGGTCGCCGGCGGCCTTGTCCTCGATGAAATCGCGCCACAGATCGACAACCTTGCCGGCGCTTTCCGGCGGCTTTTCGCCCGTCAGCTTCTCGCGCACCAGAAGCGCCACGGCTTCGGCGAGCGGCGCGTCGTCCTTGTTGGTGATGCCGGCGAAGTTGGCCTTGGCGTATTTTTCCGTGTTCATGGCCTGGATGTTGGAGGCCATGCCCGGCATGCGCAGCGCGCCGATCGATTCCACGCGCGCCTGTTCAACCGCGTCGAAGATCAGCCGCGCTTCGGCGCCCTGCGGCGACATCACCGCATGCGTGTCGGCGTCATGGCAGGCGAGGCGCAGCGCCATGGAATCACCGAGGCCGCGGGTGATCGCGATTTCCTGCGCGGTCGGTTTCTTGGAGATTTCCGGCAGGCGCATGCGCTCACCGGCAAGGCCCGGCCGCTCATTGGCGAAAACGACCTCGACTTCGGCATCGCCGGCAACGGATCGCACGCATCCGGCAATCGCCTGACGCAACGGCTCCGTATCAACAGCCGTACCCGGTTTTGCTCTGGAATTGTCGCCGCGCGCTGCCATTGTCTTTCCTGTCATTTGCCGACGCGTGGAGACCGCCCATCGATATGTGCGCGGTCTGCCGGCGTCTTCAAGTCATCGAAATCGTCTCCGGACAAGCCGGGGACGATCAGGCGCTGAGAACGATGTTCGCAGCGCTTTCCTTCAGCTCGACGCCAAAGGCCCGCTGATATTGTTCGGCCACCAGCGTGCGCTCAAGCTCGTCGCACTTGTTGAGGAAGGTCACACGGAAGGCAAAGGCGAGATCGCCGAAGATTTCCGCATTTTCCGCCCAGGTGATGACGGTACGCGGGCTCATGACGGTGGAAAGATCGCCATTGACGAAGGCCGAACGGGTGAGATCGGCCACGCGCACCATCTTGGAAACGGTTTCGCGTCCCTTCGGATTGTCGAGGCTCTTCACCTTGGCGGCGATGATGTTCACTTCCTGCTCATGCGGCAGGTAGTTCAGCGTCGTGACGATGGACCAGCGGTCCATCTGCGCCTGGTTGATCTGCTGCGTGCCGTGGTAAAGACCCGTCGTATCGCCAAGGCCGACCGTGTTGGCGGTCGCGAAAATGCGGAAGGCCGGGTGAGGACGGATGACGCGGCTCTGGTCGAGCAGGGTCAGGCGGCCCGAGGATTCCAGCACGCGCTGGATAACGAACATGACATCCGGACGGCCGGCATCATATTCGTCGAAGACGAGCGCGACATTGTGCTGGTAGGCCCAGGGCAGAATGCCGTCCTTGAATTCGGTAACCTGCTTGCCGTCTTTCAGGACGATGGCGTCTTTGCCGACGAGGTCGATACGGCTGACGTGGCTGTCGAGGTTGACGCGCACGCAGGGCCAATTGAGGCGGGCAGCCACCTGCTCGATATGGGTGGACTTACCGGTGCCGTGGAAACCGGAGACCATGACACGTCGGTTGTGAGCAAAACCGGCAAGGATCGCGAGTGTCGTATCGCGGTCGAACAGATAGTCGGGATCAAGGTCAGGCACATAGGCGTCGCCCTGCGAATAGGCGGGAACCCGCAGATCCGTATCAATGCCGAAAACCTCCCGCACGGACACCGTCGTGTCGGGCAGGTTGGAAATATCAAGGTCGATTTTGCTCATCACGTCTCCAAGGCGGGCGGCAGCCACCCGGCCACATCATCAATCAGGCGGTAAACACGTAAGTTGGCTTAGCAGAAACCTGACTGCTTTAACAATTGATATGCTTGAACAACAGCCCGAAAACGCTCTTCCGAACCACGATCGCCACCATTAGCATCAGGATGATGCTTTTTGACAAGCTCCTTGTAGCGCCTTTTTATGTCTTCCTGCTTTGCGCTGGAAGAAAGACCGAGCGTATCGAAGGCTTTTGCCTCCAGCGTCTTCAATTTGCGGTCCTGCTGCAGGCGGGTGCCGCCTGCCTTTGCGCCGCCCGCAAAACCGCCGGCAAAGCCGAAAGGATCGCGGATACGGGCATTGCCGCTGGCCGTGCCGGAACGCAGCGTGGAATGCAGCGGGCTGTCGCGGGCCGTCTTGTTGACGCCGACCGTCCAGGTGGGGCGATGACCGGTGATCGCTTCCTTCTGGTAGCGGGCAATCTCGCTGTCGGAGAGGCCGGAAAAATAATTATAGCCCTTGTTGTATTCCTTCACGTGCTCAAAACAGAACAGGAAGAATTGCCCCTCGGCATTGCGGCCGACGGGTGCCCGGTGAATGCCCGGTTTATCGCATCCGTCCCACTGGCAGGTGGGGGCCTGAACCTCAGGTTCCCGCTCCCTTTTCCGGCGCGTGCGGATGCGATCGAAATATTTCGAATCCAGTTTCATGATGCCCTGATTATGGGGTGCGAAAAGCTGCACAACAAGAATTGACAAAGCGGAATGTTGCTGGCTTTTAGGTAGCCCCCTTCAAGACCAGCCAACGAGAATGGAGCCCGTCGCATGTCCCTGCGAGAACGCATAGAAACCAAGCTCCGGGAGAGCTTTTCACCCGAGCGCCTGAGGGTCGTCGATGAAAGCCAGATGCATGCGGGCCACCAGCCGGATATGACCGGCACAGGCGAGACGCATATGCGTGTTCAGATAGTATCCGAAAGCTTTTCCGGCAAGTCTCGCGTCGAACGCCACCGGGCGATCAACGCACTTTTGAAGCCGGAACTCGACGCGGGGCTGCATGCGCTGGCGATCGAGGCGGCGGCGCCGGGGGAAGCGGTGCGGTTCTAGTTTTAACCACGCAACATTGCTTTCGTATTTCCGGGCTAAAAATCCAGTTGGTGCAAAGATTCTGCATTTCAAGAGAGAACCTTAACTCGACGGATTACCCAAATGTCGATAGCAGCCAGCCCTTCGCTCCGCATCGCCATCATCGGCAACAGCGGATCCGGCAAAAGCAGTCTCGCCGCAAAAGCCGGTTCGGCGCTGAAATTGCCCTTTTACGATCTCGATCGCCTTCACTGGGAGGAGGATGGCCGCAAACGGGACGAGGCGGAAGCCAGACTTCTGGTGGCCCGGCATGCCAATACCAGCGACTGGATCATCGAAGGGGTCTATGGCTGGCTGGTTGAAACGGCGTTGCCGCGCGCGAAGGTGCTGATATGGCTCGACCTCCCCTGGGCAGAATGCCGCGAGGGCCTGTTGCGGCGCGGAGCGCAGCACGGCGAGACCGAAAGCGATCAGGCGGCACTTCTGGCTTGGGCAGGAGATTATTGGACGCGGACGACGTCATCCTCCTTTGCGGGACATTTGCAGCTTTATGAAACCTTCGGCGGCGGCAAAATCCGATTTCAAAGGCGTGCAGATGTGTCGACGATGCCGCTGCAAACGATAGGACGCCTTGCCAGCGAGACCGGCGCCTTTTGACCGCGTGGCGCCGGGGATAACTTAACCCGGATGCTTCTCCGACAGGAAGGACTGCACCTCGGACGCCGCAACATCGTCAGCCACGAAGGACTGACCAATACCGTGGGTGAGGATGAAGGTGAGCTTGCCGCCCTTGACCTTCTTGTCCTGCCCGATCGCCGTCATCAGCGTTTCGACCGGCGGCAGTTCACCGGGAATATCCTTCATCGTTGTCGGCAGGCCAACTGCCTTCAGATGCGCTTCGACGCGGGCCGCATCATCAGGGCTTGCGAGGTTCAGGCGTGCGGAGAACTGGTGCGCCAGCACCATGCCGATGGCGACGCCTTCGCCGTGAACCAGCCGCTTGCTGTCATAATTGGTCGCCGCTTCCAGCGCATGGCCGAAGGTGTGGCCGAGATTGAGAAGGGCGCGCACGCCGTTTTCTTTCTCGTCGGCCACCACCACATCGGCCTTGGCCTGGCAGCTGGTCGCAATCGCCTGGATGCGGGCAGGGCCGCCGGTGCGGATTTCATCCCAGTTCTTTTCCAGCCAGAAGAAGAAATCCGGCTTGTCGATCAGGCCATATTTGACGACTTCGGCATAACCGGCGCGGAACTCCCGCGGGCTCAGCGTATCGAGCACCGCCGTATCCGCCAGCACCAGATCGGGCTGGTGGAAAACGCCGACGAGGTTCTTGCCGTGGCGGGTGTTGATGCCGGTCTTGCCGCCGACGGAAGAATCGACCTGCGCCAGCAGCGAGGTCGGTATCTGCACGAAGCGCACACCGCGGCGCACGATGCCCGCCGCAAAACCGGCGAGATCGCCGATAACGCCGCCGCCGAGTGCGATCACCGCATCGTTACGCTCCACTCTTGCTGCCAGAACCGCATCGCAGACGGTGACCAGATGCTCGAAGCTCTTGGTCTTTTCGCCAGCCGGCAGGGTGAGCGAAACGGCCTCGATGCCATCAGTCTGCAGGCCATCCATCAGACCTTCGAGATAAAGCGGCGCGACATGTTCATCGGTGATGATCGCCGCGCGCCTGCCCTTCAGCCGCGCCGAAATTTCACCGCCCGCCCGGCCGATCAGGCCAGGCCCGATCAGAATGTCATAGGCGCGCTCGCCGAGCGGCACATGGACGAGACGTTCATCGGCGTGGATTTCGGAAGGCGTCATGGTGTCAGTCTTTCTGTTCGATGCCGGCTATGGCGGTCAACACTTCGGTCACGATGATTTCCTTGCGGACATCACGGGATTCGATGGTCATGTCCGCTTCCGCATAGATCGGGTAGCGCTTCTCCATCAGCGCCGCCAGGGTGGCCTTGGGATTTTCGGTCTTGAGAAGCGGACGGTGGTCGCGCTTGTTGACCCTTTCCCACAACACCTCGAGATCGGCCTTCAGCCAAAATGAAATGCCGCCGCGCGTAATGTGCCGGCGGGTATTGTCATTGATGAAGGCGCCGCCGCCGGTGGAGATGACCTTGGGGCCTCCGCGCAGCAGGCGCTTGATGACCCGCGTTTCCAGCGCCCGGAACTCCTCTTCGCCATAGGTGGCGAAAAGTTCCGATATCGTCATGCGCGATACGCGCTCGATTTCGACATCCGTATCAATGAACGGAACCTTGAGCTGCTGGGCGACCATGCGGCCCACCGCCGACTTTCCAGCCCCCATCAGCCCGACGAAGACGATGTTGCGCCGTCCGAGCTTTGCCCGCGCTTGCTCCCCGAGTGTGGCCGGGACGGATAAATTCGTTTCATTCATAAATTTGAAAGCCCGTTTGGCATGGATATCTGCAAATGTTTACGAAGCGTCAAGCCAAATTGCTGACTGAATTGCGGTGAATCACAATCATCGCCGCATGCGGCACGGGGCGGAGCGGCCATTTTGATCTTGTCGCCGCTTTCGCCGCACCGCATATAGATTTCGACCGCCACCCTTACGGAGCCGCCATGCCCACCCTCTTCCGCTTCACGATGATACTGGCGACCATCGGGGGGCTGATCTATGGCGGCATGGTGCTGCTCGTCATGGTCGTCAAGCCGCGCGACCGCGAGGTGACTGTGCGCATCCCCTCCGAGCGGCTGAACCCGCCGGCGACAGAACCGGCAAGGCGCACCCCATGAACGGGCAACCGACGACAGGGCGCGACGGCGCGCGGCTCGAAAGTTTTCTGGAAATGATGAGCGCCGAGCGCGGCGCCGCCGCCAACACGCTCTCTTCCTATGAGCGCGACCTTGTCGATCTCAGTGAATTTCTCAGCCACCGCGGCCAGTCATTGACCGATGCCGCAACACCAGACCTTTCCGCCTATCTGACCCACCTTTCCACTCAGGGCTTTGCCGCAACCTCGCAGGCAAGACGCCTTTCCTCCATGCGGCAGTTTTATCGCTTTCTTTATTCGGAAGGGCTGCGCGGTGACGACCCGACCGGCATCATCGATGCGCCCAAGAAAGGCCTCGCCCTGCCGAAAACGATGAGCGTCGCCGATGTGAACAGGCTACTTGGGCTCGCGGCGCAAGAGGCTGCAACCGCAGGTCCCGGCCAGCTTGCCCGCATCCGCATGCATCTGCTGCTTGAGTTGCTTTATGCCACCGGCATGCGTGTCAGCGAACTCGTCTCCTTGCCCGTCAAGGTGCTACGCCAGGAAGGCCGCTTCCTGATGATCCGCGGCAAGGGCAACAAGGACCGCATGGTTCTTCTTTCCCGTGCCGCCATCGAGGCGATGGAAAAATACGAGGCAGCCCGAAAGGCGCTCGTACAGGAAAAAGACAAGGCGCCGAAAAAGGCCGCAGCCACGGAGAGCCCATGGCTCTTTCCTTCCAGCAGCAGGCAAGGGCACCTGCCCCGCCAGGTCTTCGCCCGCGACCTCAAGGACATCGCCATTCGCGCGGGTCTGACCCCGTCCGTGATATCGCCGCATGTCCTGCGTCACGCCTTTGCCAGCCACCTCCTGCAGAATGGTGCGGATCTGCGCGCGGTGCAGGAACTGCTCGGCCATTCCGACATTTCAACGACACAAATCTATACACATGTGCTGGAAGAACGCTTGCAAGAGCTGGTACAAACACATCACCCCCTTGCCAAACAGGGCAAAAACCTTGATTAGAGCGACCGGAACCGCCGGATAATCCGGTCAAACCTTGCGCAAAACGATCGGAAACGGATCTCATGCACAATTATCTCGACTTCGAAAAACCTATCTCGGACCTTGAGGGCAAAATCATCGAGCTGAAGAAGCTTGCCGATGAAGACGAGAGCATAGACACCTCGGAGGAGATCAACCGTCTGGAATCGCGCGTCAACGACGCGATGCAGGACATCTATTCCAAGCTGAACGCCTGGCAGAAAACGCAGGTCGCGCGTCATCCGCAGCGCCCCCATTTCGTCGACTACGCCAAAGCGCTGTTCACGGATTTCACGCCGCTCGCCGGTGACCGCAAATTTTCCGAAGACGCCGCCATTCAGGCGGGCCTTGCCCGTTTCAACGGTCAGCCCGTCGCCATCATCGGCC
This sequence comes from Agrobacterium sp., assembly GCF_059499945.1. Classification (NCBI taxonomy): domain Bacteria; kingdom Pseudomonadati; phylum Pseudomonadota; class Alphaproteobacteria; order Hyphomicrobiales; family Rhizobiaceae; genus Agrobacterium; species Agrobacterium sp. The sequence continues at coordinate 105,309 of NZ_JCABZP010000015.1, forward strand.
AGGAAAAGGGCAACGACACCAAGAGCCGCCTGAAGCATAATTTCGGCAGCCCGCGCCCGGAAGGTTACCGCAAGGCGATCCGTGTGCTGGAACTGGCCGACCGTTTCTCGCTGCCGGTCATCACCCTCATCGATACGGCTGGCGCTTATCCCGGTGTTGGCGCGGAAGAGCGCGGCCAGGCCGAAGCCATCGCCCGCTCGACGGAAATGTGCCTCAACGTGAAGGTGCCGATCGTCTCCGTCGTCATCGGCGAAGGCGGCTCGGGCGGCGCAATCGCGATCGCCACCGGCAACCGCGTCTACATGCTCGAACATGCGATCTATTCGGTGATCTCGCCGGAAGGTGCCGCCTCCATTCTCTGGCGCGATTCGACCCGCGCCAAGGAAGCCGCGACCAATATGAAGATCACTTCGGAAGATCTGAAGTCGCTCGGCGTCATCGACGGCATCATTCCGGAGCCGATCGGCGGCGCGCATCGCGCCCCGGAAACCGTCATCAATGCAACCGGTGACGTCATCGCCAAGGCTTTGGCCGATCTTTCCCAGCGTTCCGGCACACAGCTGCGCGCCGAACGCCGCCAGAAATTCCTGGATATCGGCCGGAACCTTTAAGCCCGGCCTTATTTTCCTTGAATATCGCCCCAACTCGGCCATAGTCCGGTCACATCAAAAGATGTATCGGTGGCCGCGGGGGCGGATCCGATTTGAGTTAAGAAGATGTAAACGGTTAATACCGTATTTAAAATACACACGGGACGGTGTAGAACTGCCGCCGCTTCGTGCCATCGTCTTTCGGATCAGATCATGCGTTTGACACATTTTGCACTTCTTGCCTGCACCGCGCTCGTTCTTGCCGGCTGCAACGATACGCTCGAAACCGTTGAGCGCGACGTCTCACACGTCAAGAACAAGGTCGATTACCCGCTGTCTCCGTCCATTCTGGCCGAGATCGACAAAAGGGGCATGGACCGTACCTCACCGATTATGATCCGCATCTTCAAGGAAGAAGGTGCCTTGGAAATCTGGAAAGCGAGGCGCGACAACCGTTTCGAGAAGATCGCCGGCTACGAGATTTGCGCATGGTCCGGCAAACTCGGCCCCAAGGTGAAAGAGGGTGACCGGCAGGCGCCGGAAGGTTTCTACAACCTGACGCCCGCGCATCTCAATCCGAACTCCAAATATTATCTCGCCATCAATACCGGCTTTCCGAACCGTTACGATGCCGCTAATGGCCGCAACGGCACCAATCTGATGATCCATGGCGCCTGCTCGTCCTCTGGCTGCTATTCGATGACGGATGCACAGATTCTTGAAATCTACGGTTTCGCGCGCGACGCCTTCAAGGGCGGCCAGAAAACCGTGCAGCTGCAGGCCTTCCCCTTCCGCATGACGGCGGAAAACATGGCTCGCCATCGCCAGAGCGAGCATCTCCAATTCTGGAAGATGCTGAAGGTCGGTTACGACAATTTCGAAGTCACCAAGCGCCCGCCGGAAGTGAATGTCTGCGAGAAGAAATATGTCTTCAACCAGCAGACCGAAGGCGGCAGTTTCAATGCCGCCGCCCAGTGCCCGCCGATGAGCACGCCGCCGGCACTCGCAAGCGCGCTGTCGAGCTACGAAAAGACCTACGATCTCGCCTATGCAACGGCGATGAAGAAATATGACGGCATGGCCTGGTACGACCCGAGCGAGGCGGAGCGCAAGGCGCTGGTGGCCGAAAAGCGCAAGGGCCGCGAACCCGCCTATGCGCCGACCGGCTCGGCGCTGAAAGCTGGCAAGCTGATGAAGGAAACGGAATATGCCGCGCTGATGGAGAAGAAGGCGCAGCAGGTGACGTCGTCCTCACCGGCCACAACCGCAACCGCCTCGGCCCTGCGCGGTCCGCGTCCTTCGGCTGTCCAGCCCGCCACGGCACCGCAATCGAACCCGGCGCCCGCGGCACCGACGATGGTTGCCTCGGCCACCCCGGCCGCAGCCGGTCAGACCGGAGCTGCCGCCCAGAGCGTCCCCGTTCCGGCCATGAACCCGCTTGCCTATTCCGCCGCACCGGCACCGGAAGCGCCGGAAAAGAAGCCGTTCTGGAAGTTTTGGGCCAAGGAATGAGCGAAACGGCCGAGATCGCTTATGATTTGAGGGGGCTTAAATGCCCCCTTCCGGTTTTGAGAAGCCGCAAGAAACTCGCAACCCTGAAGAGGGGCGATGTTCTGACCGTCGAGACGACCGATCCGCTGGCGGTGATCGATATTACCCATATGTGTAATGAAGATGGGCATAGTCTGGTTGAGACCACTGCGCTGGATAAGGGGCATCGGTTTCGAATTGTGAAGGGCGGGGAAACCGACATTTGACGGTGTCGCCGGTGGTTCACCCCCCTCTGCCCTGCCGGGCATCTCCCCCTCAAGGGGGGAGATCAGCAAGATGCGCCGTCGCCACTACATTCGCAACGGTTAAGATGGGCGAGACCTAGCCGCAAGTCGATCTCCCCCTTAAGGGGGAGATGTCCGGCAGGACAGAGGGGGTGAACTACACCCATCGACCTAGGCCATCACGGCGCGACCTAAAACCGCAACCCGGAAACCGCCAACGGATTATCCGTCATCGCCTGCCTGTCCGGCCGGTCAATGCCCGGTGCACTTGTGAAGGCGGCGAACAGGTCTTTTACAAACGCCTCCGGCAAATCCTTCGTAATCAGCACCATGCGCGTACGCTGATCGGCCGGGTCCGGCCATGCCGAAAGGCGCTCGGGCGTGTGGAAAATATTCTGCACCCCATGGAGCACCAGTGGCCGGCCCGGATTATCCGACAGCTTGACGATCGCCTTCATGCGCAGGAGCTTTTCACCATGCGCCGAGCGCAGCAAATCCACGAACATGTCGATCGCCATCGGGCTTACCGGCTGGTCGTGGATGATTGAGAAGGACCGGATGGATGCATCGTGCCGGTTCACATCGTGATGATGGTGATGGTCGTCGTGGTCGCCATGATGGTGGTGATGGTCATGGTGGTCGTGATCGTGCGCCGCCTCTTCGCCCAGCCAGCGGCCGACATCGGCATTCTTGCTGCCGGCATCGTAAAGTCCGTTGTCGAGAAGCCCCGCAGCGCTCCAGTCGGTTTTGTCACCATCCTCAATTGTCGCACGCGGATTAATGGCCTGAAGGCGAGCTGTCAGCGCGGAAATCGTGGCGGCATTGGCAAGCGCGCGCTTGGTCATCACCAGACGGTCGGCCACGGCCGCCTGTTTCACCGCCTCCTGATGGTTATCCAGAGTGGAAAGGCCATTCACGGCATCCACCACCGTAATCATGCCGTTCAGCACGAAATTCTGTGCGATAACGGGGTTGCCCATGACCGACTGCATGACGGGGGCGGGATCGGCAAGACCCGTGGTCTCGATGACCACCCGTTTTACCGGCTTCAGCTTGCCTGTCTGGATACCATCCATCAGTTCCGCCAGCGTATCCACCAGCTCGCCACGTACCGTGCAGCAGAGGCAACCCTCCGCCAGTTCGATGATGCCCTCGCCGGCGCTTTCGACCAGCATGTGATCGATGCTGACATCGCCGAATTCATTGATGATTATCGCCGCATCGCTCATCGCGGGATCCTTGAGAAGCCGGTTGAGCAGCGTCGATTTTCCGGCGCCGAGAAATCCGGTGATGATGGAAACCGGGATGCGATCGCGAGACATGACTTGCCTGTATGTTGATGGCCGCTCCGGCAGGTCACTGGACGACGCGAAACCCGGAGCCGCATGGAGCTAAAAGAAATCGCCCGAGGCTGGAAGCCACGAGCGACATTGTAATATCATAACATCATTGGCCTGCGAATACACAAAGTGCATCGCCACCCCGGCACTGGCCCCTCAAGGCCACCACCGACGATCAGAATGTCGGGCGCGGGATCGGGATCGGCACGTTCGCGAGTTCACCCTTGCCAGCTCCCTTGGCGGCATTCACCGCCACCGTCTCGCTGCCCGGAATGAGACCGGCGAAGGAATATTCCGGCGGGCGGGTCATTTCCTGCACGTAGGGCGAATGGATGACCATGCGGCCAGCCTCGTCGCGGCTTTCGCTGCGCACCTTGGCGGCCTTCGGATTGCAGATCTCGGCGCTGACATCATTCACGTCGCCGGTATCGCCATAGGGCGCCAGCGAGGCAAGCGAAACACCCTGGCCGGAAGGCGCAGTCAGCCCCATCTGCAGCAGATCGGCCGACTGGTCGGTGCGCCCGGCAAGGCTGTCCGCACCCAGCACGACCGTGATGACCGAGCGGCCATTGCGCACGGCTGACGATACCTGGTTGAAGCCGGAGGCACAGATGAAACCGGTCTTCATGCCGTCAGCGCCATCAAAGCGGCCAACCAGCATGTTGAAGTTGGCGTAGTTCTTCTTGCCGGTGCTGACGCCCTCCAGCGAGAAATAATGGGCATATTCCGGGAATTCCCGCTTGATGATCAGCGCCAGCAGCGCCAGATCCCGGGCGGTCGTATATTGCCCCTTGCCGGGCAGGCCATTGGCATTGATGTAACGGGTGGAACTCATGCCCAGCCGCTGCGCCTGCGCATTCATCTGCGCCACGAAATTGTCGCTGGTGCCGCCGATGGTCTCGGCGATCGCCACGGCGATGTCATTGGCGGATTTGATGAGCAGCAGCTTCAAGGCGCTGTCCATCGTCAGCTTCTGGCCCGGCTTGAAGTACATTTTCGAGGCCGGCTGGTCGGCGGCCTTCTTGCTCATCACCACTTCCGTCTGCGGGCTGATCTTGCCGGCCTTCATCTGTGAAAAGGCGATATAGGCGGTCATCAGCTTGGTCAGCGAAGCGGGATACCACTTGCGGAAGGCTTCCTGGTGGGAAATCACCTTGCCGGTTTTGACATCGACCACCATTTTCGGATTGGCATTTGCCACGGGCACCACGGCCACGAGGCCCGCGGTCATGATGGCAATAGCTGCGGAGAGCCGCCGGGCGGCGTTTGGCGATTTAAAAGTCTGTGGCAAGGCTAGTCCTCGAATTCCCGTCTTCGGTCGGGGAATGGCAATATTCACCATATATGTCCTAGCAATGGCAAAGTACATTGATTACGTCAATTATGCGGCGCACTATCCACCACGGAGGATAGGATTTTACGACACGCCGTACCGATGAACCCAGGAATGAACGAATGCCGATTTTGAACAGAGCCGCCGAACTCCAGCAGGAAGTCAGCGAATGGCGGCATCACCTGCATGAAAATCCCGAGATTTTATATGATGTCGACAACACCGCAGCCTTCGTTGCGGAGAAGCTGAAATCTTTCGGCGTTGACGAAATCGTGACCGGTCTCGGTCGCACAGGTGTTGTCGGCGTCATCAGGGGCAATCTTCCGGGCAATCGCACCATCGGCTTTCGCGCGGATATGGACGCTCTCCCAATTCTGGAGGAAACCGGCAAGCCCTGGGCCTCCAAAACCGCAGGCGCCATGCATGCCTGCGGCCATGATGGCCACACGGCCATGCTGCTTGGCGCGGCCAAATATCTCACCGAGACCCGCAACTTCGCCGGCTCCATCGCCGTCATCTTCCAGCCGGCGGAAGAAGGAGGTGCCGGCGCGCTTGCCATGGTCGAGGACGGCCTGATGGAGCGTTTCGGCATCAACGAGGTCTATGGCATGCACAACATGCCGGGCATTCCGCTCGGCGCCTTCGCCATCCGCAAGGGCGGCATCATGGCCGCACCCGACAAGTTCTCGATCACGGTCAAGGGCCGCGGTGGCCATGCGGCCCAGCCGCACCGCACCATCGATCCGATTACCATCGGCGCGCAGATCGTCGGCAACCTGCAGATGATCGCCTCCCGCAACGCCGATCCGATCCGTTCCGTCGTCGTCTCCGTCACCCGTTTTCACGCCGGCTCCAGCCACAACATCATCCCCAACGAGGCCTTGATCGCCGGCACGGTGCGGAGCCTGGATGAAACGGTGCGCGATCTGGCGCAGGATCGCATCAAGCAGATGGCGGAAGGCATTGCCCTTGCCAACGGAGCGGAAGCGGAAGTCGTCTACGAGCGTTATTGCCCGGTGACCTTCAATCACGCCACCGAGACCGACCACGCCATCCTTGTTGCCCGCGATGTGGCGGGCGAACCGAATGTCGACGCCGATGTCGATCCTTCCATGGCGGGTGAAGATTTCTCCTTCATGCTGAAAGAAAGACCGGGCTGCTTCATCTTCATCGGCAACGGCGATTCGGCAGGCCTTCACAATCCCGGCTATGATTTCAACGATGAGGCCATCGCCTACGGCATTTCCTATTGGGTGAAACTGGCTGAACAGCGCCTGACGAGCTGATTGCCGGCGAAAGTGAAGAAAGCCGAGGAGGAGATCAGCCGCGATAAAGATCGCGGTTGATCCGCAGGCATCGTCAGGTTAAAGAGCAATTCAGTGTCCACGTAGCTCAGCAGGATAGAGCACAGGATTCCTAAGACAAATTGGGGGTTGCGCCCGGAAACGACGCAATCGATCTGCTCAAAGTCGGGGAAAGCTTCGCTGGTCTTCCAGCATGCCAATCCCGAGCCAAGCTCCGGAGAAATCCGGTGAAGGTGTAGAGACTGGATGGGCAGCACCTAAAGGCCTGACGGCCCATGGTGAAGGGACAGTCCAGACCACGAACGTTTTGCCCGGCAACGGCGGGACGGCGGCGAAAGCCGAAGCGGTATGAATCCTGGGGTCGGAGGTTCGAATCCTCTCGTGGACGCCATTTTTCCTGTAAAATCTTGTAAAAACAACGATGTAGATTGAGCGCAGCCTCACCCGGCGCAGCCGCCGGCCATTTGACACGTCTCTGCCTCGACCGAAGTATCGGCGACATCCTTCACGAACACGGAAAATTCAAAGCTTCAAAAGGGAACGTTGAAAGCCGGCAATTGCTTCCTATTTCCTATCAGTGATGATGAGGCGCCTGTCAGAATTGTTTGCGCTAGAGGAAGGAGATTTGATGATCGACGAATATGGTCCATATGCACAGGTATCTACGCTTGGGGAACAGATGGCTGCCTGCTACCAGACGGATGCAAATCTCGTATTGGAGCCGCATCTGGCGCATTACATGGACGAGGTAGAGGTCAATATCGCCGCCGATAGTTTCAATCACGTTGGATTTCTGAACAGGATCAGAAGCCGGTTACAGATAACGCTGACGGCGACGACCAACCCGAGGCGCCGGGAGTTTCTGCAAGCCGTCGTGGCTGCGCTTCAGGAGCGGATCGACCGCCATTCATTCGATGTGGCGCAATAGGCAAGACGGCGGAAAAGAACTGATGAGACGCTCGCGGCGCTGTACGACGCAAGCACGGGGGGCGACCCTTTGTTGAGTTGGACGTCCCTGCTATTCGACGAAAATCCGTACACTCGAAGCACGGCCATCGGCGTCGATTACCGTGAGTGTGGAAAATCCCTGACCTTCCGGTCGCCATTCGCTGTTGCGGCGGTGGGACGCATCCGGCAAAGGCAAGCCATTGGCAAGCCAGCGGAAGGGTGCGCGCCCGCCCTGCAGCTTGAGCACCAGCGGCGAAATGCCTGACTGGCCGGAGAGCTCCACCCGCGCGCCTTCCGGCGGGTAAACGATACGCGGGGCGCTTTCCCGCCTCGATGCCGCAAGCAGGCCGCTGGCCGTCGTGGTGAAACGCCGCTGGTTGGCGGGTAGGTCGCTCACGGCAACGCGGGCGACACCGGAGGGTGCGGCCGGCATCGGCGTCACCGCCACACCGGATTTTGCGAAAGCCTCGAACAGGATCGGGGCCGCCGTTGCGTATCCGGCAACGCCCGGCACCGCGCCATTGTCAGCACGGCCAACCCAGACGCCGATGACGTGCCGCCCGTCATAGCCCACCGACCATGCGTCGCGATACCCATAACTGGTGCCGGTCTTGTAGGCGATGCCGCGCTGTTTCATGCCGAGCGGGGGCAACACGCCGGAGAGAATATCCGAGACATTCCAGATCGCGGCATCGGAGAATAACCGGTCGCCCTCCAGCCGTTCCGGGGCAGAGCGGACACCATCTCCAAGCCGCACAGGATCACCACCGCCGGCAAGCCCGGCATAGAGCTGCACCAGATCGACCAGCGAAATGCCGGCGCCACCAAGGGCGATGGCAAGCCCCGGCGCTTCGCTGGTGGGCAGCACGAGCCGGACACCCACCCGCCGGAACCGCACCATCAGCGCCGAGGGACTGACCGCATCGAGCAGCTTGACAGCAGGCACGTTGAGCGACAATTGCAGCGCTTGGCGAATGCTGACATCACCCTGGTAATGCATGTCGAAATTGCGTGGCCGGTAGCCGGAAAAATCAGCCGGGCGATCCTCGATGATGGTTTCCTGCCCGATAAGGCCATTTTCGAAGGCGAGGCCATAGATGAACGGCTTGAGGGTGGAGCCCGGCGAACGCACGGCCCGGCTCATCTCCACGAAACCGCGTCTTGCCGTATCGAGATAGTCCGCCGAACCGACCTCCGCCAGAATATCGCCGGTCTGCGCGTCGGCCATGACGATGGCGACGGAGACTTTGTCCTCAAGCTTTTCCGCCGCATGGCGGGCAACATCTTCCAGTTCCCGCTGAATCGGCAGCGTCAGCGTAGAGCGCACTTTGGCGGTATTCGGGAATTTCGCCCGTGCGGCAACGGCCATATGCGGCGCATAGGAGGGAAGATCGCGCCTGCTGGAAGGCACATCTGCAAGAGCCGCCCGCGCCGCCTCCCCGTCGCCCACCACGCGCTCGACGGCAAGCCGTTGCAATACGCGCTCCCGCGCCTGCTTCGCCGCCTCTGGAAAGCGATCCGGGCGGCGTTTTTCCGGCAATTGCGGCAGCGCCACCAGAAGAGCCGCCTCCGCCGTATCCAGCCGGCCCGGCTCCTTGCCGAACCAGGCAAGGCTTGCGGCCCTGACGCCTTCGAGATTGCCGCCATAGGGTGCGATATTCAGATAGAGATCGAGGATATCAGCTTTGCTGAGCCTTCTTTCGATCTGGAGAGCACGCACGGCCTGCAGCAATTTCGCCGAGAATGACCGGTCGGCGCGCGGCTCGATCAGCCGCGCCACCTGCATGGACAACGTCGATGCGCCGGAAACGATCCGGCCGTTGCTGGCCAATTGCCACGCGGAGCGCAGAAGCGCCCAGGGATCGACCCCGTGGTGATCGTAGAAACGCTGATCCTCGTAAGCGACCAGCATGCGCAGTAACTGCGGATCGACCTCGGCCGCCGTGGTTTTGAGCCGCCAGCGGCCATCTGCTGTCGCAAAGGCCCGCAGCAGTTTGCCATCGCGATCCAGCACCTCGAAAGATCGCTGCCGTGCGGCCTCCAGCGGCGGCGGATAGGCCTTGTCCAGCGCATCGAGACCGAAGGCCGCGCCGCCCAGAAGCAACGCGGCCGTCACGATGCCAACGATGATTGCCTTTTTCCGGCTCATGGGGTTGCCGAGCGCACCTCCATGCGGCCGGTTGCCGTGCGGGCGGCAAATTGCGGCCGGTACATATCCTCAACCGAAGCTGCCGGATGATCATAGGTGCCGGGGGTAACAGCACGGACCACATAGGCGAGCGCAATTTCCGAACTGTCACCGGCAGAGCGGTCGAAGGCCGCCACGAAACGGTCGTAACGGAACTCGGTATGGGCCGCTTCCGTTTCCGGCAACCAGTCGAAATTCGACAGTTCCGCCGAATTGACGAGGCTGGGATTGTCGATTTCGAAGCCGGAGGGCAGCAGATCCGTCACCAGAATGCGCGACTGCCAGTTATTCTTCGGTACGATATTCAGCACCACAACATAACGCTCGTTCTGCGTGACCTCGCTCGGGTTCACCTCCTCGCCATCCATGGAATAATAGGTGCGGGTGATGGTGAAGCCTTCGCCGCCGGCAGCGAGCGGCTGGGCCGGGGGCGCCACGGTGGTGACAACAGCCGTGACCGGATCGGCCGAGGCATTGGCGATCTTCAAGGGAGCTGCCAGCAATTCATCGCCGCTCATCCGCTTGCCGAAACCGCCAGTCTGCAAATCACCATTCACATCGAGACGGATATCCTTGTCCTCGCCTTTGACAGCGCGGGCGGCAAGCAGCATCCATGCCTGTTCCTGGGTGCTGGTATAGGGCTTCTTTTCCCATTCCTTGGCCACGGCACCGGCAAGCTGCGGCACGACGGCCGGAACCGGACGGCTTTCGGCCGCAAGCGCCAGTGTCGCCGCACCATCACGCAGGGCCGAGCCATAATCGGCGCGTGCGAAGCTGACATTGGTGGCGCGGCTTGCCATATCGAGCGAAGCGCCGAACACGGTCTTCGAACGGGCCTGATCGCCGTAAAGCGAAAGGGCGGCGGCAACCTGTGCCTTGGCAAGCGGCGTCGGGAAATCGGCGAGCGCCGTATCCGCGTAATATCTGAGATCGTTGATCGCCGCCTTGCGGTTTCGCGCCAGCACATAAAGCGAATAGGCGATCTCGTTGCCGCGATCCTTGACATTGCTGTCATAGGAAAGACCGTTCTGCAGGTTGTTCAGCGCCTGCACCATGGCCGCTTCGGGAACGTCGTAATTCTGCTCGCGCGCCCTTGTCAGAAAGTCGCTGATATAGGCATCCAGCCACAGATCGCCATAACCAGGCGACCAGAGGCCGAAACTGCCCGAACTCGACTGGAAGGACAGCACACGGTAGATCGCTTCCTGCACCCGCTTGCGGGTATCAGGGTCCTCAGCCATGCCGCTGTCCTTCGTCAGTTCCGAGACATAAAGCAGCGGCAAAGCGCGGCTCGTCGTCTGCTCAGCGCAGCCGTAAGGATATTTGTCCAGCATCATCACAAGCGCCGGAATATCGAAGGCGGGCGAGCGCGTGACGTTGACGGCGACCGAGGAGCCGAGCAGCATGCTGTCGGCCAGAAGATCACCATTGATCGTCAGGCTGCTGTTCGGCGCAATCTTGATTTCGCGCCGCGTCGTCACCGGCAGGACAGCCGGACGCACAGGAACGTTCAGAACCTGCTCCAGCGAAACACCCGCGGCATTGGAAACCTTGATGGTGATCGCACCATTGCCGGGCTGTTCACCTGTTAACGGAACCGTCAGCGAAGACTTGCCGCCTTTCTGCAGCGCCAATGTCTGCGACATCTCTCCCTGATCGACGGTCAAGGCCGTGTTGCTGGTCACATCCAGCCGGTAATCGCCGGCCTCGCCATCCGTATTGGCGATATCGAGTCGCAATTGCGAGACATCGCCGGGGGCGAGGAATTTCGGCGCGCTGGCCGTGACTACCACGGGATCGCGGATGATGGCATCGGAGACGGCATGTCCTACGCCTGTCTTCGTCCAGGCCACCGCCATGATGCGGGCCGTACCGTTGAACTGCGGAATATCGAAGCTCACCGTCGCCTTGCCGTTAGCGTCGAGTTCGACCGGACCGGCAAAGAAGGCTACGAGCTTTTCGGTGGGCGGGCTGCCCTGAAGGGCCGCCCCTCCGCCGTCACCGCCGGTGCGCAGCCGGCCGGTGGCGCCAAGCGAACCATCGATCAGCCGGCCATAGAGATCGCGGATTTCCAGCCCCAGCCGGCGCTGGCCAAAATACCATTCATCGGGCTTTGGCGGTTCATAGCGGGTGAGGTTCAATATGCCGACATCGACGGCCGCAACGATGGCATAGGCCTTTTCGCCGACGCCAGTGCCCGCAACCGTGATCGGAATTTCAAGCGGCTGGCGCGGCAGTGTTTTCTGCGGTGCGCCCAGCGTGACGGCAAGCTTGCGCTCAGCCGGATCGACGGCGAGCCATTTGATACCGATGGCGCGCATCGGCATGCGGCTTTCCTGCGCATCGCCGGGGCGGAACAGCGTGGCGGTGACGTAAGCGCCCGCACCCCATTCCTCGGTGACCGGAATGTCGATCTCGCCGCCATCCTCACCGACCTCGGCATTCTGCACGGCAATCAGCTTTTCCGAACCTGATGTCACCATCAACTCACCGGCAAAACGCGAGGATACCTTGAGTTTGGCCGTATCGCCGATCTTGTAGCTCTGTTTGTCGAGGGCAATTTCCAGTGCATCCGGCGTTTCCGTCGAGCTTGCCTCGACGTAGAAGCCGGCATCGAATTCGACGCTGGAAACCGGTGCGCCGTTACCCGCGCCCTCCACTTCCAGCCGGTAGCGGCCCCAGGTGACGGGCACGGAAATCTCGCCGCCATTGGCATCGACGGACAAGGTGCCCGCTTCCTGCTGCTTGGTATATTCCACCGGCTCGTAACGCCAGGAATTGCCCTGACGATACCATTGATAGTTCCGCTCGACCTTGATGAGCTTCCAGTTGAGGCCGTTCATCGCCTGCCTGGCGCCATCGGCGCTGACGCCGATGATATGGAAACGGCCGACGGAATTCTGGGCGAGATCGCCCGAAAACTGCGGCTTGATCCCGATAACAGAGGCTTCCGCCTTGATAGGCAGCGTCAGCGAGCGCTCCACGGCGCGGCCACCGGCTTCGCGCATGCGCACAGTGATGTTGGCGGAAAGAAGTTGAGTGGTGGAGGGCAGATCGGTGAGGTCAACATTGAAACTCGCCTTGCCCTCTTCGTCCAGCACCGGCAGGTCGGCGAGCGCGGTGCGGTTTTCCTCTTCGCTTTCCTCATCCGCCAGACCGAAGAAATAACCTTCGAAATCCGCGCTGGTGCGCGTCGGCTTGATCGCGACCTCGCCTTCCAGCGTCAGACCGGCGGCCGGCGCGCCATAGAGATAACGGCCATCGACGTCGATTGCGGTCTCCGCTCCCGGATCGATCTGTTTCGCCTTGCTCGAGAGGTCGAACTCGGTGCGATCAGGCACGAAATCGTCGACGAGAAAGCTCTTTTCGCTGATCGCAGGCGTTTTCGGGTCGGTATGGATGCGCAATGTCCAGGTGCCGCGCATGGCATTCGCCTGCAGCGACAGATCGACCGCATGGCCACCCAGCGCCTTGCCATCACTGACGAAGCGCCGGTCCTCGACGCCATCCGGGCGCGAGAAGATGAAGGTGAGCGGCAGATCCTCGATTGCCTTGCCGTCGACATCACGGGCAAGCGCTGCGGCATGCACGGTCTCGCCGGCGCGGTAAATGCCGCGCTCGGTCCAGCTGAACACGTCGATCGCGCCCGGCGCTGCACGTCCCGTCACGCCGCGATCCGAGAGATCGAAGCCTGCGCGGGTCATATCGAGGAAAACGTAGTCCTTGTCGCCGTTACGCGCGGTCAGGATGGCAGGCGCCTGCGCCGCAGTGCCGCGCATCAGGCCGGCCGAGAACACCGCGCGGCCGTCCGCATCGGTCTTTGCCGTGCCCAGCACCTCGTTGTTCTTGGCGAGCAGCTGCAAATCCACGTCCGCAAGCGGCTTGGCGCTGCCAAGGGCTCGGACGAACACATTCAGACCGTCGGTTCCGGCATAGGTGGTGATGCCGGTATCGGAGACCAGGAACCATTGCGTGGCCCGGGAATCCCAAGTCTCCGGCGCTGTACCCGGCGGAACGGCAGTCAGCACATAGATGCCGGGCTTGCGCTCGGGCAATGCCTCATCCACCGGGAAGCTCGTCACCACATCCTTATTGAGATTGGGCTGGATATCGATCGAGCCCTGCCAGACGAGTTCGCCGATCTCGTTTTCGATGCGGTCGGCATTGTAGCCGTCCATCTGCGTCAGAAACTGCGAGTTTGCGAGCAGCGAGGTGATGTTGCGGTCGCCGACGCGATAGAGCTTCAGGTCGGCCTTGTCGGCATTAACAGAGACAATGGGGATGCCGCGACGGGCAGTACCCGGCAGCACGAAATTCTCACCCGTGAAGCGCACGCTGGCGGCACGGTCACGCACGTAAATATCGAGATCGACCTGCTTTTCCAGCGGCTCTTCCACCGAGGAAGGCAGACCGGCGCGCAGCGCGATCTTGTAACGTTGGCCATGGGTGAGGCCTTCGACGCAAATCTCGCTGCCCTTCGCTTCGATGGCCTTGGGGGCTGCCCCATCCAGCGTGATGAAGGAGGAATAATCGACACCGTTCTTCACCAGCGGCTCGGAAAACTGCACGCAGGCGCGCGGGCTGACACTATCCGTATCCACGGTATTATTGATGACGCGGAAACCCTGCCGCGTGCGCAGATCGGCATAGGCCGCCTTGGTCTGCGCATTGTCGGTAAGCGCAAGGCTCTCCTTATAGGCATTGAGTGCTGCGCGATAATTCTGGGTTCTTTCGAAAGCCTTCGCCAGCCGGTTCAGGGCCTCGGTGCGGGCGCTGACGGTGCGGCTCAGCTGGTAGGCATTGATGGCGGCGGAAGCGGCCTGCCCGGCAATCGAATAATTATCGGTGACCTGCGCCGCCTTTTCGGAAAGCTCCGCCCAGAGCGCGCCGTCGTCAGGCGTGATAGCAAGCGCCTGTTTATAGGTCGTGACCGCATCGGGAATATTGCCCGCGGTTGCCTGCTGCCGCGCCGTCTGCACGAGGGCTTCCACGCTCTGTCCGCCTTCACCGTCATTCGCCGCAAGGCCGGATTTCAGCCGGCGCGCTTCCTGCTGCAGACTGTCAGTGACGAAGGACAGGCGTTGCGGCGCGCCGATATCGGTTTCCGCTACCACTTCCACGATCTTGCCGGCAACCGCGCCGGGGAAAGCGTTCAGCTGATTGAAATCCGATTTGAGGAAGCACCATTTCACCTTGGGATTGTAGGTGAAGGCCTTGCAGACGGTATCGCCTACGCAAATCTCGCCGCATTGCTCCAGCGAGACATTCTGCTCAGTGCGAAGATCGAAGCCGAAATAATCGCCGTTTTGGGTGGTAACAACCTTGCGGGAGGGCTCCGCCGCCATGGCTGGCGGAAAAATGAGGGCGGCCGAGGCCACAACCAACGAAATCCGGACGAGCGCGCGCAACGACATCAGTATTCTCCCCGCATCAGATATGTCGGGCGGGACTCTGGTCAAATCCACGCATGGTTGTCAACGCATCTTCGTCAATTCGCGACACGCAATGTGTGGAGGTGATAACCGGGGAGGTTAGTCTTCTATCTTGCGCGCTTCCGAAATCAGCATGATCGGCACGCCGTCGCGGATTGGATAAGCAAGTCTGGCGCTTTCGGAAATGAGCTCGTTACGGGCGCGATCATAGGAAAGACGCCCCTTCGTCAAAGGACAGACCAAAAGCTCCAGCAGCTTGGGGTCGACACTGCTCATCCTGTCGTCCATGGCGGCGATCCTATTGCAGCACGTTGCCGCCCTCACCCGATCCTTGCGCAAGAACGATCTCGGTGATGGCGATCAATGTTTCGGCTCGCGTCTTCAGATCAGGCGCTTCCAGCAGCGCCTGTTTTTCGGCGGGTCCAAATGGAGACATCATGGAAAGCGAATTGACGAGAACACGGTTGCCGGCCCTTTCAACGCTTTCCCAGTCGGCTTCCAGCTGGTTGGCATCCAGAAACGAGCGGAATACCCGCAGCAGGTTTTCACGATCCACGGCCTCCTCGTCGTATTCGCCCGAGAGATCGGCGATGAAAGGCGCATGCCGGAAGCTGCGATAGGGCTCGCCCACCCCAACCTCTTCCAGCAGGCGGAAACGGCACACACCGGTGAGCGAGATGATGTAACGGCCATCACCTGTTTCGGAAAAGGAGGTGATGCGGCCGAGGCATCCGACTGCGCTCAGAGGTCCGCCCTCAAGGCCGGACTCAATGACATGAAGGGCCGGCTGCACCATGCCGATGAGCCGGTGGCCCGCCAGTGCCGTGTCGATCATGGCAAGATATCGCGGCTCGAAAATATTGAGCGGGAGATGACCTTCCGGCAGCAGCAGGGCACCGGGAAGTGGAAATACCGGCACGGTTTCCGGCAGGTCGTCGTTCTTTACATATCTCGCATTTCCGACGTGCATGGGATCAAGCCCCCTGTTCACTGCTGCCCGGCCGGCGGAGCAACCGCCCTGGCCGGGATATGCCCGCATTACGAAAACAGTATCGCCGAAAGCTTCCGGCGGCCGGCAACGGTTGCCGGATCCTTGAAACCCCAGGCCTCGAAAAACTCCAGAAGCTGGCGGCGCGCGCCGTCATCGTCAAAGGTGCGGTCCTTGCGCATGATATAAAGCAGATGATCCGCCGCCTCGTCGCGTCGGCCCTGCGCGTTCAGCACCTTGGCAAGCTTCACCCGCACCTCGTGTTGATCGGGATCAAGTGCCAGCTCGCGCTCCAGCGCCACGGGGTCGCCGATCTTGCGGGCTTCCTCATATTGCGCGATCTTTTTCGAAACGAGTTGAATGCCCGCATCGTCATTGAGTTCCTGAGGCAGGGACGAGAGCAGCTCGCTGGCCCGCTCATATTGACCGACCGCGATCATGCATTCGGCGATACCGGCAATCGCTGCGGGATTTTCCGGATCGGCCTGCATGACGGCGCCGAAAAGCTGCGCTGCGCCGTTAAAATCGCCATCTGCCAGAAGCTGCTTCGCGTCGGTCAGAACGGCCTCGATCTCAGCCTTGGGATCGCCCGCGTCAGGTCCGGCAATCTTTTCGATGAACTGCTTGATCTGGCTTTCCGGAACGGCACCCATGAAGCCATCCACGGGCCGGCCGTCGGCAAAGGCGACGATTGCCGGAATCGACTGGATGCCGAGCTGGCCGGGAATGGACGGATGATCGTCAATGTTCAGCTTCACGAGCTTCACACGGCCATTCGCCTCGTTGATGACCTTCTCAAGCACCGGCGTCAGCTGCTTGCACGGGCCGCACCAGGGCGCCCAGAAGTCCACCAGAACCGGCTGGCGACGGGATTCTTCAAGAACGTCCTTGGAGAAGGCAGCCGTCGTCGTGTCCTTGATGTGGCCGGAGGCCGCACCGTTAAGCTCGCCATTGTGATGCGCGCTTGCGGTCATCTGCCCGCTATAGGAACCGCCGTAAGGATTATTGTCGCCGCTCATGCCGGTCTCCCGTAAACTTCTGTCATTTGTCTTATTTGAAGCAAAGATCGTATCTCACTCGCTGACTTTCAAGACAAGCGGCGCATGTCCGGTTGCCTCGAGAAAGCGAATGAGATCTTTGGACGCGATCGTTGTCGTCTGGTCATTGGAAAGCGGATGGCCGTTTACCAGCTCGTTTTCCAGAAGATCGCTGTCGAGCACGAAGGTGACCTGCCTGTCCGTGTCGTTGATGGCTCCGAACACCGTGACCGAACCCGGCACGACGCCCAGATATTCCAACATTTTTTCCGGCCTGCCGAAGGACACGCGGCTTGCCGCCCCGATGGTCTTGTGAACGCTTTTCAGGTCCACGGCCGCATTTTCCTCAACCGTCAGCACGAAATACTGATCCTTCTTGTCCTTTACAAAGAGGTTCTTTGTATGACCGCCCTGAATGAGGTCGCGCAGCGACTGGGATTCGGCGACGGTGAACACCGGCTCATGCTGTTTCGTGGTGTGGGAAATGCCAAGCCCGTCGAGAAACTCGAACAGTTCCGTTGCCGTCTTCTGGGAATTTTCCGCCATATCCTGCCGCCTGCCTCTGTCGATTCCGTTTTCCTTGTTTCCTGATTAAGGGGGCAACTGACGCTTGGCAACGCAGGAAAAAACAGCGAAATGAAAAATTCTCAATCATTTCCGCCGCTTGTCGCATTTCTCAAAGAAATTTTCGCGTTTTTGTCATTTCCCTGTTGCATTCCAGAATCGATTGAGCGATATAGCGCCCGTCGCCGCTTGGCGGCCCACGGTTCAGCGTACTACCCCGGACCGGTGGATTTGAGCGGGTGTAGCTCAGGGGTAGAGCACAACCTTGCCAAGGTTGGGGTCGAGGGTTCAAATCCCTTCGCCCGCTCCAAATTTCCCTAAAGATTGAATCCTCAGGAAGCACCATTGTTTCCGCACGCCGAATCTTTCCGGGCGATGCGGCCTCGAATACCTTGCCTTCACAGCTGTCCTGTCGGCACGACGCTGCGGAAATTATCCTGCAAGCGGAACTTATGCTGAAGATGTCCGTTTCAGACGCGAGGCTCCTAACCTCAGTTCCCCTCTGATTGCCCGCCTTGAGCGGGCATCTTTTTTTGCCGCCGCCGCCACCCGCGAAAATATCAGCATCAACCCTGGAACGGCTCATATGCGCCGGACGTTCTCCTGCGTTGATAAACCGGGGAAGAGCCATGTCCGCATATTTGAGAAGAATTCTTTTGACTGCCGCATTCGCCGTCCTGTCGATACCAACCACCTCGCTTGCCGCAGACATGATCGTTTATGGCCGCGAACAGGTTTCACCGCACAAGACACATTACCAACCGCGGGCCGTTGAAAAAATGGGCTGCACCGAAAACCTGGTGTCCTACCGCTCCCCTTACCAACGGCGCACGGAACTGGTTACGCTTTGCCATCCACCAATAAACTGGAGAACAGGGCCCTCCACCGCAACAATATGGTCGCCTTGATCTTGCCATAATTCATTCAATGTGCTTTTGTGCAGCCGCCCTTGTGGGAGGGGGTAGAGGTTGAGACCCGCTGGCTGCATTTTTGCAGTAAGCGGGTTTCCCTTTTTTGGGCGAAACTTGCCGGCAAACACCAAATGATCCATCGTTTTTCCCGCTCGGAAAAGCAACGAAACACGGGCGCAGAACGACGCGGTTTGAATTTTTCATATGAAGGAAAGTGGTAGCGGGAGAGGGACTTGAACCCCCGACACGCGGATTATGATTCCGCTGCTCTAACCACCTGAGCTACCCCGCCACAGTGGAAACGTGACAGTCATGTGACCGGCCGTTCCATCAGGATGAGCGGCTTATAAGGTGCCGCTCCCCAAAGTGTCAAGCGCAAGATGCGCAAAAAATTCGCTTTCCGCATCGCTGCAAAAAGCGAATGGTTTCAGGCGGCAACCGGCTTTTCCAGAAGCGCCTTGAGCGACGCCTCGGCATCCACTGAGCGTTCCGACCGTTCGATGAAACCGCCGCCGTAAACGCGGGCATCGGCCCCCGGTGCGGAATAGAGCACGCAGGCCTGGCCAGGAGCGACGCCGGCCTCACCGGTCATCAGATCCACATAGATGCCGTTTTCGTCTGCATGCAGCATCGCTTCGGTTGGCGGACGGGTGGAGCGCACCTTGGCGAAACAGGCAAAGCCCTGCCCTGCGTCACTCGCCAGCTCGCCGTCGCCCAGCCAGTTCATGTCGCGCAGATAGACACGACGGGTTTCCAGCGCCTCGCGCGGGCCAACGATGACCCGGCGGCCCCGCGCATCGAGATGCACGACATAGAGCGGCTCCCCGGTCGCCACACCGATACCACGGCGCTGGCCGATCGTATAATGCACGATGCCATCGTGGCGGCCGAGCACGCGCCCGTCCAGATGGACGATATCGCCGGCCAAGGCCGCATTCGGCTTCAGCTTGTTGATGATATCGGTATATTTGCCCTGCGGCACGAAACAGATGTCCTGGCTGTCGGCCTTCTTGGCGACGACAAGCCCCATATCTTCCGCCAGCGCCCGCGTTTCGGCCTTGGAAAGGCCGCCGAGCGGAAAGCGCAGATAGTCGATCTGCTCCTGCGTCGTCGCAAACAGGAACCAGCTCTGGTCACGGTCGCTGTCAATCGGCCGATAGAGCGCACGCCGCCCCGGCTGACCGGCAACGGGATTGGGGCGCGAGCGGATATAATGGCCGGTCGCCAGTGCATCGGCACCCAGTTCCTGTGCCGTAGCGAGCAGATCGGCGAATTTTACCGTCTGGTTGCAGGCGACGCAGGGGATCGGCGTTTCACCCATCGCATAAGCTTCGGCAAAAGGGTTGATGACCGTTTCACGGAACCGCGCTTCGTAATCCAGCACGTAGTGGGGGATACCGAGCGTTTCGCAGACCCTGCGCGCATCGTCGATATCCTGCCCGGCGCAACAGGAGCCGGCGCGGTGCACGGCGGCACCGTGGTCGTAAAGCTGGAGGGTAATGCCGAGGACATCATAGCCCTCGCACTTGAGGATACCGGCCACCACGGAAGAATCGACGCCACCGGACATGGCGACAACGATCCGGGTATCTTCCGGCCTCTTGTCAAAATCGAGCGTATTCACGTTTTTTCCCATCGTCAGTCATAACGGGGGTAAAGGCCCCGCCGCCTGTCGGTCATCCGCCGCGAGAAACCATGGCCATCAATCGGGCCGTCCTGTCTCGCCATCCTGCGGATTTAAGGGCTGCATATAGAAAGGAATGGCCGCGCACGCAAGTACGGGGCGGAAAACCGCCCCGCAAAGCAATCAGATTCGGTCCGCGACAGGCTGTTAAGCGCCGGCCGTCTTCTGGCCGCTGCTGCCGAACCACTTGTCGCGCTCCCGCCACAGGGCCGGCAAGGCCAGCAATCCGATGGCCGTGAAAGCGATCAGCGTCTTGTTCAGCTGCGACAGTTCCGCCGTGCGGCCGTCGAGATAATAGACGCCGTAGACGATCGCCACATGCCAGACATAGACCTGCAGCGAATGGCGACCGAGCAGTTGCAGGAACTTCAACGACAGCACCCAGATGACGCCCTCAGCAATGGAGCGCACAAGCGGACGGTGGTGGTGCGGACCGGCAATCACCAGCCAGGTCAGGCCAACGCCAACCGCCAGGAAGTTGATGAGGTAAACCGGGCCGAAATCGGCGCGGATTTCCATGGTGGAGAACTTGCCCATCATGAATTCCGGCATCAGGCCCCAGGCCGTGGCAATGCGCAGCGGCATGAAGAACAGGCAGATGACAAGCGCTGCCTTCGGGAGCCATGTGTGCTGCGGCGAGAAGATCGCCTTCCACGGAATGCGGTTCTGCGCCGTCATCGCGCCCATCACCAGCGCCGAATAGAAAACCAGCTGCCAGCCGAGCAGGTTGAAGCTGACGCGGATACCCTGCTCGTCCGCACCCTTGACGAGTTCGTTGAGCGGCGTCGTCACGATCTGCTGAAGACCAAGCTGGCCCGCCATCCAGACCAGCAGGGAACCGGCCATGACATACGCCCACTTGCCGTCAAGGCAGAGCTTAACAAGGACCGGCGCAAACAGCATGTAGACGATATACTGCGGCAGAATATCCATGAAGGTCGGCTGGAAGAGGAATGTCGCAATCGCCGCCAGACGCAGCGGATCGTCGAACGTCGTCATGCCCAGCCAGTTGTACCAGATATAGGGCGCATGCGGGATGACCATGCGGAAGAACAGCACGGCGATGACGAGACCCATCGCATAACGATAAAGCTCCATCGCCCTGTTCCAGATCATCTGCTTGCCGGCGTCATAGCCATATTTCATCATCTTGCGCGCATAGACCATGCCGATCAGCAGGCCGGACAGGAAGACGAAGCCCTGCGCGTCCTCGACAAAGGCAAACTGCCGGTGATTGATTTCCACCAGCCAGAAGCCGCCGGCAAACACCAGATGGTTGATCAGCATGAAGACGAGGAAGTAACCACGCATCCCGTCGATCAGGTCGAAGCGTTTCATCTCGATAGCTCTCCGTTCTCGCGGGCCGTGCATTGCCCGGCCACCCAGCCCGGCTTGCGGGAGGCGGGCCGGGAATTGGATTGTCAACGCTGTTTTGCGGCTGTGGTTCCCTTTCCAAAGCGGTTTAGAACCGGCGCGAAAAGTCACATTGACGTGTATGCTTTCTGGTTAGGATGCAGGGACTGAATGCCGGATGAATGAAAAAAGGCAATTCCGTGAAGCGGTCGAGCCATGCACCGGCGACATGCCACGACAAACAGGGCTCAAAACCCTGCATAGCAGGGTGAAGCGGAAATTGCAGCCAATGATCGGCGGAGATATCACCCGTTAGATTTATCAATCGGTTTTTTGCCCTGCCGCGTCTGCCCAGGGCAAGGAGTATCCGGGACTAAATTTCAGGACGGTCGACGTCTTTGCGTCCTGATAAACAAAAGCCCGGAGGTTCGTGAACCTCCGGGCCATTTCGTTCTATAAAACTCGGGCTGTTGCCTCAGGCGGCGGCCTGAATGGCGGCGACCTGCCAGTTATCGTTGCCGGGGCGACGGACGAAGGTCCACATCTCGACCGCTTCGGACGGATGCTGTTCATCGCCTTCGACTACCTTGCCGGACGTGCGGTCACGCATCACGTCGATGGCGGAGTAACGCATCGCAACCGTTGCGTAATCCTGCCCTTCTTCGTGCCAGGCTTCGGCGACATCGCCCTGCAGCAGCGTCACGTCGCGCACGTCGTTTTTCACACCGCTGGTCGCGTTGTCGCTCAGTTCTTCCGCGAGATAGGACATGGCTTCCGGCGTCGTCAGCTTGCGCAGCGTGCCGTAATCCTCGGCCGCATAGGCAGCCTGCACATCTTCCAGCATTTTCTGGAAGGTTTCGAGGTCACCCTGCGTGATACCGATTTCATCGCCTTCCGAGATGGCATTGGCGTGGGGCACGGGCTTTGCCGTTGCCGCAGTAGCAGCCGCAGCGCCACCCGCAGCACCAGCCAGAGCACCAATCTTCGGAATCTTGAACGAGGATGCGGAAGGACCCGCCTGCGAACCGCCATTATAGGAGGAACTTGAATGATCAGTGCGCTGCGAACCGCCGGCCGAGCCATAAGCGGGCTGACCCTGACGGCGCGATGCGAAGAAACGCATGGCGAGCATAACGAGGAGACCGATCAGCGCCACCTGCAGCAGCATGCCGAAGAAACCGGCCATGCCACCAAAGCCACCGCCGAGAAGCATGCCGAACAGGCCACCCATCAACAGGCCGCCCATCAAACCACCCATCATGCCGCCGAACAGGCCGCGATTTTGCTGCGGCGCCTGCGCGCCGGGACGGGCCGGCTGAGCAGCGCTCGGTGCTGCCTGATTGGTATTGGGCGTCATGCTGCGGTTGATCGGCGCGGTCTGGCCGGGCGCCGTGCTGGTCGAAGGCGGAGCCGAATAGGTGCGCGTGCCGCGGCTGCCGAAACCACCGCTGGCGCGGCGTGCTTCTGCCATATCAACAGCTACGAAAGACACCGCGATACCAAGCGCGGCGACTGCGAACAAACCCTTGAAGCGCCGAAAGGCAGCAAACATCGTTATCTCCTGTTGGCCGCCCTCCCATGAGCGGCATCTCAGCAGGCGATATAGCAACTCATGATCATCATTTTTAGACCACTCGGCTTAAATTTTTTGTGATATGCAACCGAGGCGCGAGACCGGCGCGGATTGCCATAAAATGGGCAACTGGAGAAACAAAAACCGGCGCAGGGTTGCCCCTGCACCGGTCCTTATTGTCCCCTTGGGAGGAACGATAGATCAGTCGACGTTAAACGTCAGCGGCTTGACCTGGCGGATGGCCGGGTTGGCGCGCAGCTTGTCCAGCACCTCTTCGGAAACCGGGCCGTCAACATAGAGCAGCGCGATGGCGTCGCCGCCTTCCTTTTCACGGCCGAGCTGGAAGTTGGCGATGTTGACGCCAGCTTCGCCGAGCGTGGTGCCCATGAAGCCGATCATGCCGGGAACGTCGGTGTTGGTGATGTAGATCATGTGCGATCCGACATCCGCATCCATGTTGATGTTCTTGATCTGGATGAAGCGCGGCTTGCCATCCGAGAACACCGTGCCGGCAACCGAGCGTATCTGGTTTTCGGTCTTGACCGTCAGCTTGATGTAACCGTCGTAAACACCGGTCTTGTCGCGCTTGACTTCAGAAAGGATGATGCCCTTTTCCTTGATCATGACCGGGGCCGAAACCATGTTCACATCCGCAACCTGGCTGCGGATCAGGCCGGCCAGAAGGGCGCTGGTCAGCGCCTTGGTGTTCATGTTGGCGGTTGCGCCATCATAAAGGATTTCGATTTCCTTGGTGGCGCTTTCCTGCACCTGACCGACGAAGGAGCCGAGAACATCCGCCAGACGGATGAAAGGCTTCAGGCGCGGTGCTTCCTCAGCCGTGATCGACGGCATGTTGATGGCGTTGGAGACGGCACCCTTGACCAGATAATCCGACATCTGCTCGGCAACCTGAAGAGCGACGTTTTCCTGTGCTTCCGTGGTCGAAGCGCCGAGATGCGGCGTGCAGACGACGTTTGGCAGGCCGAAAAGCGGGCTTTCGGTGGCGGGTTCGACTTCGAACACGTCAAAACCGGCGCCGGCGACATGGCCGGACTTGATGGCTTCGGCAAGAGCCGCTTCATCCACCAGACCGCCACGGGCGCAGTTGACGATACGCACGCCCTTCTTGGTCTTGGCAAGGTTTTCGGCATTGAGGATGCCGCGCGTCTTGTCAGTCATCGGCACATGCAGGGTGATGAAATCGGCCTGCGCCAGCAGTTCGTCGAGCTCAACCTTGGTGACGCCCATTTCCTGCGCGCGCTCCGGCGACAGGAAGGGGTCGTAGGCCAGAACATGCATCTTGAGACCAAGCGCACGCGAGCAGACGATGGAGCCGATATTGCCGGCGCCGATGACGCCGAGCGTCTTGCCGGTGATTTCGACACCCATGAATTTCGACTTTTCCCACTTGCCGGCCTGCGTAGAGCTGTCGGCGGCCGGAAGCTGGCGCGCAACGGCAAACATCAGCGCGATGGCATGTTCCGCAGTCGTGATGGAGTTGCCGAACGGCGTGTTCATGACGATGATACCGCGGCGCGAGGCGGCCGGAATATCGACATTGTCGACGCCGATGCCGGCGCGGCCGATGACCTTGAGGTTGGTTGCCGCCTCGATCAGCTTTTCGGTCGCCTTGGTGGCGGAACGAATGGCCAGACCATCGTAATTGCCGATGATTTCGGCAAGTTTGTCCTTGTCCTTGCCGAGCTTCGGCTGGAAATCGACTTCGACGCCACGATCACGGAAAATCTGGACGGCGGTTTCCGACAGTTCGTCGGATACGAGTACGCGAGGTGCCATGGTTCACGGGCTCCTTGAAAAGCGGTGCAGTTTTGAAAACGGGGAATGTGCGGCCCTGCATCAGCGCAGGGCCGGTATCAAAATCAGGCGGCAGCCTTGGAAAGTGCTGCCTTCTGCGTCTGGTAAGCCCAGGCGAGCCAGGGCATGACGGCTTCCATATCGGCCGTCTCGATGGTCGCGCCGGCCCAGATGCGCAGACCGGACGGTGCGTCGCGGTAAGCGCCGATATCGAGGGCGACATTTTCCTTTTCGAGCAGGGCGACGACGCCCTTGGCGAAATCGGCCTGTGCGGCGGCATCCAGCGCCTGCACCTCGGGATCAACGATCTTCAGGCAGACGGAGGTGTTGGAGCGGGTTTCCGGCTTGACGGCCAGGTTGGCGATCCAGTTGTTCTTCTCAATGAAGTCGTAGATGACCTTGGCATTGGCGTCGGCACGGCCGATCAGCGCCTTCAGGCCACCGAGGTTCTTCGCCCACAGCAGAGCGTCGATATAGTCCTCAACGCAGAGCATGGACGGCGTGTTGATGGTTTCGCCGGTGAATATGCCTTCGATGAGCTTGCCGCCGGAGACCATGCGGAAGATTTTCGGAAGCGGCCATGCCGGCGCGTAGCTCAGCAGGCGCTCGACGGCGCGGGGCGAAAGAATGATGACGCCATGGCCGCCCTCGCCGCCCAGAACCTTCTGCCAGGAGAAGGTGACGACGTCGAGTTTAGTAAAGTCCATGTCCTGCGCGAAGGCCGCCGAGGTGGCGTCGCAGATGGTCAGGCCCTTACGGTCGGCAGGGATGAAGTCGGCATTGGGAACGCGAACGCCAGAGGTGGTGCCGTTCCAGGTGAAGACGACGTCACGGTCGAAATCGACTTCGGCGAGATTCGGCAGCAGACCGTAATCGGCCTCGAACTTGCGCACGTCCTTCAGCTTAAGCTGCTTGATGACGTCGGTAACCCAGCCAGCGCCGAAGCTTTCCCAGGCGAGCATGTCAACGCCGCGTTCGCCCAGCAGCGACCAGAGCGCCATTTCAACAGCGCCGGTGTCGGATGCGGGAACAATGCCGATACGATAATCGGCAGGAACATCAAGAATTTCACGGGTGAGATCAATGGCCTGCTTCAGCTTGGCTTTGCCAACCTTGGCGCGATGCGAGCGACCGAGCGGCGCATCGGAGAGAGCATCTAGCGACCAACCGGGACGCTTCGAGCAGGGACCAGAGGAAAAATGCGTATTGCCCGGACGCACGTCCGGCTTCACTATATCTGTCATTTGACTACCCTTCCAGATAGGCGCTCCACGTTAGGGTGGAGTGTCCTGACGCCGTTGCTATTCCTGTCGCCGATCCCAGTCAAGCGGAATATGTCGCTGCGCAGAAGAATTTTGGTCCATATGCGTCATGCGCGGTGTCCGATGCCGGTAAAACAAAACCGCCCGCACCCGGAGGATGCGGACGGTCTGAAAGTACCAGCGGTGCGTGACGTTTATTTATAAACGGCAGGCTGCAGCGGAATATCAGCGGGCGGCATGTATTGCGCAGTGTCGCAGCCATTGAAGACATAACGGCCGCCGACGCGCACTTCATGTGAATAAAGGCCCTTGTCACGGCCCGGACCGCCGCCATTCTCATAAGCGAACATATCGCCCTTGTTGATGTGGCGGAAACGGTAGCCGATATCGGCCTTCAGGTTACAGGTGACGTCAATGGACGCACCGGCCATCAGAGCGTAGGCAAAGCGCCACTTGCCCTTGCCGCCATGTTCGGTGGTCGGGTCGCAGCCAAGGCCATTGACGCTGCACGACGTGTTGCGCAGCTTGTCCCATTTCACGTAAGAGCCGCCGATACCGCCGCCCACATAGGGTGTGACGCGGCCATAGGTGCCGAGATCGACATAGGCGTTGGCCATCAGCGTGTAGGCTCGCAGGGAGCTAAGATCCGCCGAGACGCAACGACCGGGAACAGAGCCACAGAAGCCGCTCGTGGAGCCTCTGAAATCCGATTTGCCCATATAGTCAAAGGTCACGTCACTGCGGAAATAGTTGTTGAACTGATAACCGACACCGCCGCCGATGACATAGCTGTCCTTGATTGTCGCTGTATCAAAATCCTGCAGATAGCCACCCGGGCCACCCTGATAATAATGGGCGCCGCGCAGCTTGTTGAAGGAATAACCGACATCGCCGCGCAGATACCAGCCGCTCGCCTGGGTGATCGCGACCTCGGGGGCCTCGACATAGGCCGGTGCGGGTTCGGCTTGATAAAGATCGGCAGCGATAGCGCTGGTACCGGTCAGCAGGACGGCCAGAAATCCGGCCAGGGCGTTTTTCATGACTTCCACTCCAGAAGAGGCACGTGCGTTTTCGGCAGCAGATGCCAGTGAACTGTTCAGTCATGGAGATTGACGTAAAATGGTTAAGTCCCGATTAACCACGATCATTCACTATATTTATTAGCAAATACGCAAAGAAAAAGCCGGCTGAGCAGCCGGCTTTGTTAGGACATTACTGACGCCTCGGCTCACGCGGCCGAGCGAGCATTGGCAATGACGCCGACGAGATCATTGACGATCTGCTCCACCTGCGCGCTGTCATCACCTTCCGCCATGACGCGGATCAGCGGCTCGGTGCCGGAGGGGCGGATGACGAGGCGGCCATTATTGGCCAATGCGCTTTCCGCATCCGCAATCGCCTGCTGCACAACAGGATTTTCCAGCGGCTTGCCGCCGGAGATACGCACGTTCTTCAAAAGCTGCGGCACCGGCTCAAACTTGCGGCAGACTTCGCTGACCGTGAGGCCGGAGCGCTTGACCTTGGCGAGAACCTGCAATGCCGCGACGAGGCCATCGCCCGTCGTGCCGTAGTCCGACAGCACGATATGGCCGGACTGTTCACCGCCGACGTTGAAATTGTGGTTACGCATGTGCTCGACGACATAACGGTCGCCCACCTTGGTGCGGGCAAGAGTGAGGCCCTTGTCGCCGAGGAAGCGTTCCAGCCCGAGATTGGACATGACAGTCGCGACGATGCCGCCGCCGCGCAGCGTGTTGTCGGCGGCCCAGCTATCAGCGATGACAGCCATCAGCTGGTCACCATCGACGATCTCGCCGCGCTCATCAATGATGATGACACGGTCCGCGTCACCGTCGAGAGCAATGCCGATATCGGCCCGCACTTCATGCACCTTCTTCTGCAGAGCTTCCGGATGGGTGGAGCCACATTCGAGATTGATGTTGATGCCGTTCGGCTCATTGCCGATCGTGACGACTTCCGCACCGAGTTCCCAGAGCGCAGCGGGTGCGACCTTGTAGGCAGCACCATTGGCGCAGTCGATCGCGATCCGAAGCCCGCTCAGCGTCACATCGCGCGGCAGGGTGCGTTTGACGAATTCGATATAACGATAGATGTCACCATCCACGCGCTTGGCGCGGCCGATCTCGCTCGGCTTGGCGAGCTGGGCGTAGATATCCTTGTCGAGAAGATCCTCAATCTCCAGTTCCAGCTCGTCAGAGAGCTTGTATCCGTCAGGTCCGAAAAGCTTGATGCCGTTATCGGAGAAGGGATTGTGCGAAGCCGAGATCATCACGCCGATATCGGCGCGCAGCGACCGGGTCAGCATGGCAACGGCGGGCGTCGGGATGGGGCCGAGCAGGAAGACATCAAGGCCGGCGGCGGTGAAACCGGCAACCAGTGCGTTCTCCAGCATATAGCCGGAAAGCCGCGTATCCTTGCCAATGACAACGCGATGACGATGATGGCCACGGCGGAAGATCGTTCCAACGGCAATGCCCACACGCATCGCCAGATCAGGCGTCATGGGGAATACGTTCGATTGTCCGCGGATACCATCGGTTCCGAAATAACGGCGTGCCATTTGAACTCCAAATCTTTCGGGCATTCCGGCAAAAGCTGAAAACAGCCGGAAGCGTTTTTGGCTAGATGCCACAAACCACGATAAACAGCACGTAAATTACCGCAAAAATGGCTTATATCTTGTTACCAAAATGAAAAGGCCACCCGGAAACCCGGATGGCCTTTTACAATTTCTAACATGCGCGGACGATCAATGCGGCTGCGGCTCCATGCCGCCTTCGGCCTCACCGTCACCCTTCGCTTCGCTCGGGCCGTCCTTCTTGGCGCCGGCTTTCGGCACCGCCGAACCACGGCTGCCCGGAGAATCGTCACCCAGATCGCGCGCCGGCTTCTCACCCCTCAGCAGCGCCTTGATCTCGTCGCCCGTCAGGGTTTCGTATTCGAGAAGACCCTCGGCAATTGCGACAAAGCCATCGTGGTTATCCGTGAGGATACGCCGTGCCTCGGTATAGGCCTCGTCGATCAGACGTCGGACTTCGGTGTCGATCGTCTGCGCCGTCGCCTCGGAGACGTTCTTCGACTGAGAGACGGAATGGCCGAGGAAGACTTCCTGCTGGTTCTCACCATAGGCCACCTGGCCGAGAGCGTCGGAGAAGCCCCATTGCGTGACCATGGCGCGGGCAAGCTTGGTGGCCTGCTCGATATCCGAAGACGCGCCTGACGTGATGTTCTCCTTGCCGAAGGTCAATTCCTCGGCAACGCGGCCACCCATCATGATGACCAGGCGCGACACCATCCACTTGTAGCTCATGGAATAGCGGTCGCCTTCCGGCAGCTGCATAACCATACCCAGTGCACGGCCGCGCGGAATGATCGTCGCCTTGTGCAACGGATCGGCCACGGCAACCTTCAGCGCGGTGATGGCATGGCCGGCTTCGTGATAGGCCGTCAGCTTCTTTTCGGCCTCGGTCATGGCGGAGGAGCGGCGCTCCGCGCCCATCATGATCTTGTCCTTGGCGTCCTCGAATTCCTGCATGGTGACCACTCGCTTGTTGCGGCGGGCAGCCATCAGGGCGGCTTCGTTGACGAGGTTCATGAGGTCCGCACCGGAAAAACCGGGAGTGCCGCGGGCCAGAATCTTGAGATCGACATTCGGCGCCAGCGGCACGTTGCGGATATGCACCTTGAGGATGCGCTCGCGGCCGACGATATCAGGGTTCGGCACGACGACCTGACGGTCGAAGCGGCCTGGACGCAGAAGTGCGGGGTCAAGAACATCGGGACGGTTGGTGGCAGCGATGAGGATGATGCCTTCATTCGCCTCGAAACCGTCCATTTCGACCAGCAGCTGGTTCAGCGTCTGCTCACGTTCGTCGTTACCGCCGCCAAGACCGGCGCCGCGATGGCGGCCGACAGCGTCGATTTCGTCGATGAAGATGATGCAGGGTGCATTCTTCTTAGCCTGCTCGAACATGTCACGCACGCGGCTTGCGCCGACGCCGACGAACATTTCCACGAAGTCCGAACCGGAAATGGTGAAGAACGGCACATTGGCTTCGCCGGCGACGGAACGCGCCAGAAGCGTCTTACCGGTACCCGGAGGGCCAACAAGCAGCACGCCGCGCGGAATCTTGCCGCCGAGGCGCTGGAACTTCTGCGGGTCGCGCAGGAATTCCACGATTTCCTCGAGGTCCTGCTTGGCTTCGTCCACACCTGCGACGTCATCAAACGTCACGCGGCCATGCGCTTCCGTCAGAAGCTTGGCCTTGGACTTGCCAAAGCCCATCGCGCCACGGGAACCGCCCTGCATCTGCCGCATGAAGAACAGCCAGACGCCGAGAATGAGGAACATCGGCAGAAGCGTGCCGAGATAGCTCAGAAAACCGGAGGAACCATCGCTTTCGGGACGCGCGACGATGGTGACGTTCTTGCTCTGCAAGCGCTCCATCAGGCTGTCGTCGATGACGGGGGAATAGGTCTGAAAGGCCGTGCCGTTTTCGGTATAGGTTCCGAGAACCCGGTTACCGGTGACGGTCACGTCGCGAACTCGCCCGGAATCCACATCGCGAAGAAACTGGGAGTACGGGATTTCCCGCGAGCCCGTTTGCGTCGGCGAGGTCTGGAACATGCTGAACAGCGCGATCAGCAAGAGGGCGATCACGGCCCACAAGGCGAAATTTCTGAAATTTGGGTTCATCGAACTCCCCGAACTCACACGGGCATATCTGCTGCCCGCTATTATGTGCCCCTAACATAAGGACGACATCCGCCGTTGCCAAGGCAAAGCGCGTTATCTGATGCGTTTTGGTGTAAAAACTCTTCCATGGCAATTCACGAAAAAGAGGCCGGATTTAAACCGGTGGCTGTGGATAGGCCGTCCGTCCGAATAAATTGGCGATTGCATTTGCCAACTCAAGGTCAAAGCGCGGCAGGAAAAGATCGAAAGGTGCAAGCCTCGGCGTGATGGTGACGGCCTGCGGCATGGAAACCTCCCCTTCGGACGCTGCGGCAATTTGCGGCAGACCCGCCATCGCCGGTTTTGTCACCCCTGATGGCACCGACGGAAAATGCGCGGCCATTTCCACGGCATCACCAACCCTGCCCGCTTTGACAAGGATTGGAAAAGCCGATCCATTCTTCACAAGGAAACGATCGTCCCACAGCCCTTGCTGATGCGCGCCGACATGAAGCTCCGGCAGGTTTCGCTGCTCGCGCAACAAATAAAGGCCATCCCGCCGCCGATCGAGAAGAACACGGCCGACTGTCATTCGCCCGTTTTCACCCGTTTTGAGAAACCGCAAAACGCGCTCCATGCTGCTTGCGGCCGGAAAATATGCCCTTCCGCCAAGGGTGGCGATCAGCGCCGCCAACCCGTGCCGGAACTCGGGAAGATCGGGATTGACGGCATCGTCGGCCAGTCTGGCGAGAGCAGCATGGAAAATCTGCGTGTGATCGCGCAGGAAAACGGCTGTTTTGTCGGAAAGCGCCCGTCTTTTGAAAGAGACCTCCGCATCGATCAACGCGGGGGAGACGGGAAGCGCCTGCCGAACACGCACCCGCTCATATCTGATATTTTCATTGCTCGGATCGTCAAGCCACCCGCGCTCGCGGGACGATACATAGTCACGGATCGCCTGCCTCTCACACATCAGGAACGGCCGCATGACCCAGTAGCGGCTATCGTATAAAACCGCGTCCGCCATGCCGGCTAGACCGAGATTATTACTGCCGCCGTTGCGGGCGGCGCGCATCGCCACGGTTTCACGCTGGTCGCCGATTGTATGCCCCGTCACGACAAGATCGGCGCCAGTCTCAAGGGCGACCTCGGCAATCAGGCGGTAGCGGGCAAGTCGGGAGGCTTCGGAAAGGCCGGAGGCCGGTTTGGCACCATCCCACCGGCGGGTAACGTGGGGGATGCCAAGTTCGGCGCAGAGCATGGCGACCTTGCACGCCTCATCGGCGGATTCCGCTCTCAGCGCATGGTCGACCGTGACGGCGGAAAGCCGCAAGCGGTCCTTACCCACTCCCGCCGTTGCCTCATGCAATGCCAGCAACAGGCCGGTGGAATCACTGCCGCCGGAGATTGCGACGAGGATATGGGCGGGGTTTTGTAGATTTCCGACAAAAAACTGTGCCGCCGCGAGCGGCGCAACTGTCTTTTCATTCGGAGTGCGGGCATCAACCGGCATGGAAATACCCGCAATGGCAGGGGAAAATCAGCAGCTCAGCCGTTTCTGTTCGCTGGCGACCTTGGTCAGCACGGTCTTCGAAGCATTGGGATAGCGCTTCGGCACCTCGCGCAGCGTGGCGCAGGCTGTTTCGGTATTGTCGAGAGCGGCGAGTGACATGCCGAGCTTCATCAGCATTTCCGGCGCTTTCGGAGACTTGCCATAGGCCTGATGGCCGTTCAGGAAGGTCTTGGCGGCCTCGTTGAACTTGCCCTGGGAATATTGCGCCTCGCCCAGCCAGAAGCTCGCATCGGCGGCCTTGGTGCCTTTGGGATAACCCTGCAGATATTGCTGGAAACCCTGTTCCGCCAGCTTGTAGTCACCGGAAAGGACATGGCCGTAGGCGGCCTGATAGATGTCGCCTTCGCTGGTCAGCGCCGCCGTGTTGACAGGATCGGTCTTGCGGGCGCTGTTGCCGGTGGTCACACCGGGAAGGTTGCCGGAGGAATTACTGGCGCCGGAATTGAGCGTGCCGCCAATCGGCATTCCCTTGGAATCAAGCTCGATCGAGCCGAGCGTCGTCTCTCCCGGTGCGCCTGTCGGAGCACTGGAGGGAGCAGAGGGAGAAACGGAAGCGCCACCCTCGGGTGGCGTTTCGATGATCGTTGCAACGTCGTCGGTCGGCGGCGAGGCCGGATTGACCGGACTGGCTTCCGCCTTCTTTTTCGGTGCAGCGGTCGGGCTTGCACCCTTGCCGCCGGCATTGCCGCCTTCCAGTTCCTGGAAGCGGAACTCGTTGTCTTCCTGCGCCTTGCGGATCGTTTCCTGCATCTGCAGAAGCTGGAAGCTCATTTCTTCGATACGGCCATTGAGCTGCCGGATCTGTTCTTCAAGCTGCTGAACCCGATAGGCTTCATTGGCCTGAACCCGGACGACCGGGAGCTGCTGTTGAGAGTTGATCGTGCCGAAGCTACCCCCCGCACCGAACAGCGGACCCGAAACGGCTGCGCCGCTCAAGCCGGTGCAGGCTGCAAGCCCCAGCATTCCCGCCACGACAAGTTTCTTCATCTCATTCGTCCTGCCTTAACTGATTTGCACCGGAATGGCGCAAGCCGGATTTTTTCCATATCAACCGAAAAAGCAACTTAACTTCGGCCAAACTATGAAAAAAACAAAAGGCGGCCCGAAGACCGCCTCCCATTCAAGATCACAATAACGTCAGGCAATCACATGCCCGCGCCACCGAGAACCGTCACGGCGCGGCGGTTCTGCGACCAGCAGGAAATGTCGTCGCAAACCGCGACCGGCTTTTCCTTGCCGTAGGAGATCGTCTTCATGCGGTTTGCCGGAACGCCCTGGGAAGCCAGGAAGTCGCGGGTTGCAGCCGCACGACGGGCGCCGAGCGCAAGGTTGTATTCACGCGTACCGCGTTCGTCGGCATGGCCTTCAACGGTGATGGCGTAGTTCGGATAACGGGCGAGCCACTGGGCCTGGCGCTGCAGGGTCTGCTGGGCGTCGGCGCGGATCGAGGTGGAGTCAGTGTCGAAGAAGATGCGGTCGCCGACATTGACCGTGAAGTCCTGCTGGGAGCCCGGCGTTGCGGAGCCCGCGCCACCAAGGCCGAGTTCACCGGCGCTGTTCGGCATGTTCTTCTTGTTCGCGCAGCCTGCGAGAGCAAGCGCGAGCGTCATGGCGATGACAGCCGGGTTACGGGCCAGTTTCTGCATGGGGCTGAGTGCCGAAATGTGTGTACGGCTCATCGCCGGTCTCTCCTTAGGATTTCAATAACGTTTCCGGACACTAACTGATCGCGGTTAATAGCCGGCAAACGCTTATGGTTAACAGAAAGAAAATGTCCCAGTTTTTTGCTCCCTCACAACACTTTGCGGCAAGAAAGAGGCGCACTTCCCCATGGTATCAAGTAAAACATGATGGTGCCGGTTCATGCCGGCGCCGTCATGGCAGTCATATCAGTCCAGAAGCGGCGACCATGCCGGATCCGAAGCGAAGGTCGGCGTCTTGATGAGCTGTTCGTTATAGCCCGTCAGGTCGATCGAATAGAGCTGCGGACCACCGGCACCGGCGTTCTGGCGGAAGAACATCAGCACGCGGCCGTTCGGCGCCCAGGTCGGGCCTTCATTGTGGAACCCGCTGGTCAGAATGCGCTCGCCCGAACCGTCGGTCTTCATCACGCCGATCGAGAACTTGCCGCCCGACTGCTTGGTGAAGGCGATCAGATCGCCGCGCGGGGACCAGACCGGCGTGGAATAGGAACCATCACCGAAGGAGACGCGCTGCTGGCCGGAACCATCGGCATTCATGACGTAGATCTGCTGGCGGCCGCCGCGGTCGCTTTCGAAGGCAACACGCTGACCATCAGGCGAATAGGACGGCGCCGTATCGATCGCCGACGTATTGGTCAGCCGCGTCGTGGTGCGCGAGCGCAGGTCCATGGTGTAGATATTGGCATTGCCATCCTGCTGCAGGCTCATGATGACCTTCTGGCCATCAGGAGAGAAGCGCGGCGAGAACGTCATGCCGGGGAAGTTGCCGACCACTTCGCGCTGTCCGGTTTCCAGCTGCAGCAGGTAAACGCGCGGCTGCTGGCCTTCGAAGGACATGTAGGTCACTTCCTGACGGTTCGGCGAAAAACGCGGCGTCAGAACGATGTCGTTCGAGTTGGTAAGATTACGGACGTTGAAGCCGTCCTGATCCATGATCGAGAGCTGGCGCTTGCGGGCGGTTTTCGGGCCGCTTTCGGAGACGAAAACGACGCGGGTGTCGAAGTAACCCTTTTCACCGGTGACACGCTCATAGATCGCGTCGGCGATGATGTGGGCGACACGGCGCCAGTTTTCCGGCTGCGTGAAGAACTGCTGGCCGGTCATCTGCTGGCCTGCGAAAGTATCCCACAGGCGGAACTCGGCGCGCAGGCGGCCATCGCTTTCACGCGTGACACGGCCGGTCACGAGCGCCTGGGCGTTGATGACCTTCCAGTCCTCGAAACGCGGCTGCTGATCCGGATTGCTGATCTTTTCGATGAAGGCGTTCTTGTTGACCGGCGCGAAGAGGCCGGAACGCTGCAGGTCGGCGGCGATGACCGCGGAAACCTGCGCACCGATACCATCGCTCGACATGAAGTCGGTGATGGCGATAGGCAGCGGCTCGACATTGCCCTTGTTGATGTTGATTTCCACCCGCGCAAAAGCCGGTGCGGAGAAAACCGACATGAGGGCCGCGACAGCGAGCACCAGCCGGATCGGCGAAAATATCTTCATGTTGCCAGGCCTTTCAGCATTCATAGCAATTCACTGGGATCGAAGTTCACGACGACTTCGTTCCATGCGTCATATTTGTCGGCAGGAAGGTTCGTGAACGGAGCAGAACGCATGATGGCGCGATAGGCTCCGCCGGAAAGAGCACGGCGCGTTCCTTCCGAACCGCCGGTTGCCTCGATCTCGGGCCGACCGATGATGGTTCCATCACGGTCAAGCTTCATGGTGACCCGGACGCGAACGTCCGAGGCATCCGCCATGCCGGGAATGATCTGCCAGTTTTTCTGGATTGCGCCGCGCAGCGCATCCATTTCCGTCTGGCTGAGTGTAGAGCCGCCGGTCGATTTCTTGCCGCCAAGGGCTGCCTGCTGGGTGGAGCGCTTGGCGCCGCCGCCGGAAGGCGCCTGCTTGTTCAAAAGCGCTGCAACATCGTCA
Source organism: Agrobacterium sp. (assembly GCF_059499945.1). NCBI lineage: Bacteria > Pseudomonadati > Pseudomonadota > Alphaproteobacteria > Hyphomicrobiales > Rhizobiaceae > Agrobacterium > Agrobacterium sp. The sequence continues at coordinate 141,304 of NZ_JCABZP010000015.1, forward strand.
GCGTTGAAATCGCTTTCCTTCGAAGAGGCGGATTTTGCAGTCTCCTGCTTTTTCTCGCCCGGCTTCTTGTCGGAAGGCTTATCGGTGGATTTCGCCTGATCGGGCTTGGTCTCGGCCGGTTTTTCCGCGGGCTTCTGCTCGGCGGGCTTGGTCTCGGCCTGCTTCGGCTCCTCCGGCTTCGGCGGCTCCGGGCGGGAATTCGGACGCGGCACGTTCTGCGGCACGGGAATTTCGGCCGGCTCCTGCGTTGCCGGCGGCGGCTCTTCGGCCTTGGTTTCCTGCGGCGGCGGTTCCGTCTTCGGCTGCGGCGCGATTTCAGGCTTGGTTTGCGGCAAGGCGGCCATTTCCTGCGGCTTGGGAGCCGAGGTTTCTTCCTTGACGATTTCCTTCACCTCGTTCGCCTTGGTATCGACGACCGGCTGCGGCTTCTCCTGCTTGGGCGGAGCTGCCGCGCTAATATTGTCGTTAGGCTTGGTGGTAGGCGTCGGGGGCGCGTCAAGATCGGCCGTGTTGTTGCCGACATTCTGGGCGTTCTCGATGATGTCAGGACGTGTGGTCGGAACAGGAGCGGACTTTTCGGCCTTCGGTGCCTTCTTGTCACCCTGCTGGATCTGGGTCAATTCCTCGATCGGCACCAGCTCGACAGGCAGGGCCTCGGCCTGCGACACGTCAAGCGGTTCCGGCGAGCCCAGGGAAACGAGGGCGAAAGCCAGAAGCGACGCGTGCACGATCGCGGATGTGGTAAGGCTGCCCTTCATCGTTTTACGTCAATTGTCCTGTTTCTGCTGGGTCACGAGGCCGATATTCTTGAAGCCTGCCGCCTGGATACGCGCCATCACGTCGGCAACGACGCCATAGGCGGCAACGGAATCCGCACGCACGAAGATGCGTTCGTTATAACCAGTCGTGGCGATCGCCTGCAGCTTGTCGGCCACTTCGGCCGCCTGAATTTCCGTTTCCTGCAGATGGATCTGGCCATTGGCATTAACGGAAATGGTGATCGGCTGCGTGTCCGAGTTCAACGCATTGGCGGAGGTCTGCGGCAAGTCGATCGGCACGCCGACAGTCATCATCGGCGCCGCCACCATGAAGATGATGAGCAGCACGAGCATGACGTCGACCAGCGGCGTGACGTTGATCTCGCTGATCGCGCCGCCTTTGCGTCGTCCGCCGCGCCCACCCCGGCGTCCACCGGAACCGCCGCCGCTGCCACCTGCTGACATACCCATATCATCTACTCCATTTTGCCTTGCGGCAAATTACTGCACAGCATGCACATCGTGCGGCCGCTTACTGGGCGGCCTGCCGCGTCTGAAGTTTTTCATCGATCTGGCGCGACAGGATCGCGGAGAACTCGTCGGCAAAACCTTCCATGCGGGCGGAAAGCTTGTGCGCGTCGGCCGTGAACTTGTTGTAGGCGATAACTGCCGGAATAGCCGCAACAAGGCCGATGGCCGTTGCCAGAAGCGCTTCAGCGATACCCGGCGCCACGACCGCAAGGTTGGTGGACTTCGAACCGGCAATCGCCTGGAACGAGGTCATGATACCAACAACCGTACCGAAGAGACCGATGAAGGGACCAGCCGAACCGATGGTGGCGAGCGAACCAAGGCGCGCCTCGTATTGTTCGCCTTCACGCGCGATCGTCACATCCATCGCCCGGTCGATACGCATCTGCAGACCGATGGGCGAACGCGCGCCGCGCTCGAATGATTTTTTCCATTCCCGCATGGCGGAAACGAAAATTGCCGCGAGACCGCCATTCTGGCGTTCCGCCAGCGTGCGATAAAGCTCCTCGAGCGACTGGCCCGACCAGAAGACCTGTTCGAACTGGTCGAACTGGCGCTTTGCCTTGCCGAAGCTCACATATTTGTCGAAGACGATCGCCCACGTCCAGACCGAGGCGGCGATAAGTCCGATCATCACGAGCTTCACGATGAGGCCCGCCTGCATAAACAGCGCCCAGAGACTTACATCGTGCGTCGCCGCTGCCAAACCTGCCTGTTCCATAAATATCCAATCCCCGAATCCAAACGCCCGGTACGGGACCGGGCGATTCAAACGCGTGTTAACGCTCGAAGTCGTGCGGCCGCAGCCGTTAACCCCTTTGCCATACCCCGATACTTGCCAGTAAGCCTTACTTGCCAATAAATTTGGTGAAAGGAAGGCGTGTGCCGCACAAATGCCAGTTGCTAAAGTAAGACACCATTATGGTTAAAGGAGTGTTACAGCCGGGCCACGCCGGATGGATTTACTGGACGGAGCCGTCAATTACTTCAGGAATTTTTCGGCAACCGTCTCCGGAAGACGCCTCGGGCGGCCATTGGCGTTGATGACGGCGATGATGACCTTGGCGGCGACCAGCAGGGTTTCGCCCCGCCGGATTTCCTGATTGAGCACCATTTTCGCACCGCCGGCCTTTTCGGTGATGGTCGTGATCGTCAACACGTCATCCATCCGCGCCGGGCTTTTGAAATCGATCTCCATGCGATGCACGACAAAGACCAGCCCCTCCTCATCGGCGGTCAGAAGCGCGCTTTGTTCGCAGCCGAGGCACCGCAGGTAATCGGTGCGTCCGCGCTCGAGAAAATGCAGATAACGGGCGTGATAAACGAGGCCGGAGAAATCCGTATCCTCATAATAGACCCGTTGCGTCAGGCGGTGGCCATGTTCGATCAGTTCACCCGAAAGCGAAACCACAAGCTCGCTCATACTATCTCCTTGAGAATTTCGGCAGCATCGGAACGACCTTCGCGAATGATAAGATGCTCATGCCGTTGAGGCAGCGCCTCGATACGCTCCGCGATGAAACGGGGCCTCAGATCGCTCTTCAAAAGCGCTGATGGCTGCGCGGGCAGCCAGCGGAACTCCACCTCGACGCCATCCAGCACCCGATGCACGATATCGCTTTCATGGAACGGCAGAGGCTGGCGAAGCGAAATAAGATAATAAAATCCCAGTTCATGCGCCGCATAATCGTCATAGGCGAAAAAATTTTCGGCCGACCAGAGGAGACGCTCGACCGAACAATCCCGGCCAAGCTCCTCGCCGATCTCGCGGATGATGGTTTCCTGCGAGCTTTCGCCGATTTCGGCACGGCCGCCGGGCAAGGCCCAGTAACTGTCCTTCGTGCCGCGCTGGACCAGAAGATGCTCGTTCTGCAAGATCAGCGCCGCAACCCGCATGCTGAAAAGCTGCGGTTTCCGGTCCAGCCGGATCATGTGGCGTTCAGGCGCAGAGGTCATTTATCGTCCAGATCGCCGTCATGCCAGACGAGGTGTCGTGTGGTCTTCGGCAGGTGTTCTATTTCGTCGGCGATGAAATAGGGCGGAATATCAAGCTCCGTCAATGCCTGCCGGGTTGCCGCAACCCAGCGGAACTCCAGTTCGTTATCTCCGTCCTGAACGCGGTGAATGATGTCAGTCGGATGGAAGGCCAGCGTTTCCGGCAGGTCCATCAGGTAATAAAACCCGAGTTCGTGCCAGTCCTTGCCCTCGTAGTGGAAAAAATTCTCGACCGCCCAGAGAAGGCGTCCCACCTTGGCTTCGACGCCAAGCTCCTCGACCATTTCACGCGCCAGCGTTTCTTCGGAGCGTTCGCCCATTTCGGCACGGCCACCCGGAAAGGTCCAGAATTTTTCATGCGACGCCCGGTGCACCAGCACATGGCCATCACGAAACGCCAGTCCCGCGACACGCATCTGGAAAATGCGCTTCGGCTTGAACTTGATGCGGATGCGGGTGTCCTGCTTGGTATCGTGTGTCATGGTGCTGGCCTGCGGGCTGGAAACATCAAATCGGTTTCCGTCCACCCTAACGCATCCATCTCGTCTTTTCTCGTCTTTGCATCATCTCCCACAATGAATTCATCCAGTTGCGGCGGCTTGACCGTGGTCCCTGATAACATCGCATGCGCCTGCCCGCGATGATGCGTCTGGTGCTGGAAGAGATGGGACAGAACATCGTCGCAGCGATCCCGCTGGATACGCCTGCCGCGGTGAATATTGACGTCGGCCGCAAGGCCGTCTTCGTCCAAACCATCGACAAATGCGATCAGCGCCTCGTCAAGCTCCATCTGAGCGGCTCGCAGATCCGACATGGTGGCGAAGGGCTCCTCTTCGGCAAAAGCGGCAAGGCCGAGCGTGCCGCCCTGGAGGGCATCGATATAAAACCGGTCGACGGTGTAGATGTGGTTCAGCGTCGCCCTGAGCGTGGGAAAGAAACTGACACGGGAAGCGACAAACGCCTCCTGCGAAAGCTGAAGACAGGCCTGATGCAGCCGGAAATTGGCCAGCCGGTTGTTGCGCGCGAGTTTGCGGAAGACCCGCAGCGGATCATAAGGCATCGGCATCCCTCCCTTGACGCCAGAGGACGGCGTCGTTCAATCGACGTGTTCCAGCTCCGATCTGCTTTTCAGAACCTTCGCACCGTCTTCCTGTTCGATCAGATAGGCAGGCTCCTGCCTGCTCGCTTTCCGTTTTATTCTGGAGCCGGCAATGGTGCGTTCGACATCGTCAGTGAAAGTCTCGACGATTTTACCTTCACCGGTGCCACTGCCCCAGTTCCACCGGACCTTGGTACCCTTTCGATATCCAGACATGACCATCTCCGTGCCAAAGACGATCAAAGCCGGCAAGCCGGGATTGTTCCCTCAATCATCCTCAAGCGTCAGACGGAACTGCGCCGCCTCGATATCCTTGGGCGGCTGCATGCCCAGATGTTTCCAGGCTGTTGCAGTCAGAATGCGCCCGCGCGGTGTGCGCTGGATGAAACCCTGCTGGATCATATAGGGCTCGATGATGTCCTCGATCGCATCGCGCGGCTCCGAGAGGCCGGCGGCGATGGTTTCGATGCCAACAGGGCCGCCGCCGAAATTGACGGCGATCATGGTGAGATAACGCATGTCGAGCTGGTCGAGACCCATTTTGTCGACCAGCAGCCGCGTCAAAGCCTCGTCGGCGATCTCACGGGTGACGGCTTCCGCCCGCGCCACCTCGGCGAAATCACGCACGCGGCGCAATAGCCGGCCGGCGATACGCGGCGTGCCGCGCGCGCGCCTTGCCACCTCACGCGCGCCCTCATCGGTCATATTCAGCCCCATCAGCCGCGCGCCGCGCCGGACGATCAGTTCCAGCTCGTCAACGGTGTAGAAAGCCAACCGGACGGGAATGCCGAAACGATCACGCAGCGGCGTTGTCAAGAGGCCGAGGCGGGTGGTGGCGGCAACGAGGGTGAATTTGGAAAGATCGATCTTCACCGAGCGCGCCGCCGGCCCCTCGCCGATGATGAGATCGAGCTGGAAATCCTCCATGGCAGGATAAAGGATTTCTTCCACTGCCGGATTGAGGCGGTGGATTTCATCGATGAAGAGCACATCGCGCTCTTCCAGATTGGTGAGAAGTGCGGCGAGATCACCCGCCTTGGCGATGACAGGCCCGGAAGTGGATTTGAAGTTGACGCCAAGTTCCTTGGCCATGATCTGCGCCAGCGTGGTCTTGCCGAGGCCGGGCGGGCCGACGAACAGCACATGATCCAGCGCCTCGCCGCGGTTCTTGGCGGCCTCGATGAACACCTTGAGATTGGCACGGGCCTCCGCCTGGCCGGTAAAATCATCCAGCGACTGCGGGCGCAGCGTGGTGTCGATATCCTCGCCACGCTTTTCCGGGGTAATCAGTCTCTCCGCATCGCTCATTCAGGGCATTCCATTGTTCTAACCGAATTCATCAGGTGGTCGCCGCCCCTATATCACGACTATCGCATCAACGCGCTTCACGAAATTCAGGATAACCGGGGCTCCACGTCCGCATGCCAGGCGTCCTTACCGCGAAAGCTCCTTCAGCCCGAGGCGGATAAGCTTGGCGCTGTCGCCGCCCTCCCCGCCATTCTTCAGCGCGGCAGCAACCGCATTGGCGGCCTGGTCGCGCGAATAGCCGAGATTGGTGAGCGCGGAAACGGCATCCGCCACCGGCGCGGACGCAACGCCTTCACCAAGCTCCTGCTTGAGCCCGATCGAGGCGGAAGCCTCTCCCGCAAAGGCAGGCGCCTTGTTGCGAAGTTCGGTCACAAGACGCACCGCCACCTTCGGCCCAACGCCGGGCGCACGCGAAATCATCACCTTGTCCTGAAGCGCGATGGCATTGGCGAGTTCGGAGGGCGAAAGCGTGGAAAGGACGGCCAAGGCCACTTTCGAACCCACGCCCTGCACGCTCTGCAGCAGGTTGAACCATTCCCGCTCCAGTGCCGAAAGAAAACCGAAGAGCTTCAGCTGGTCTTCACGCACATAGGTTTCGATGAACAGCACCACCGCCTCCCCGACGGAGCCGATTTTCGACAGCGTGCGCGCCGAACAATAGGCGACGTAACAGACGCCGTGCACATCCACCAGCACATAGTCCGCGCCGATTTCCTCGATGCTGCCCTTCAGTTTTCCGATCATGATGCCGCCCGCTGCAATGAGACTTTAAATATTCAACCGGCCGCCAAAAGCCGCGCCATCCTGTCGCCGCCGCGATTATGCGCGTGGCAGATTGCGATGGCGAGAGCGTCCGCCGCATCGTTACCCTTGAATTCGGCCTTCGGCATCAGGATTTTCAGCATCATGTGAATTTGCTGCTTTTCGCCGTGCCCGACGCCGATGACGGCTTTTTTCACCGCATTCGGCGCATATTCAAACACCGGCAGTCCTGCCCGCGCCGGAACCAGCATGGCGATGCCGCGCGCCTGACCAAGTTTCAATGTTGCAACCGCATCCTTGTTCACGAAAGTCTGCTCCACCGCCGCCTCGTCGGGCTGGTAGCTGTGCACGACGTCAGCCAGCCCGTCATGCAACTGGCACAGCCGGGAGGCGAGATCCATATCGCCATCCGATGTCACGGTACCGGAGGCGACGAACCGAAGGCTGTTGCCAAGGGTTTCGATGACACCCCATCCGGTGCGCCGCAATCCGGGGTCAATGCCGATGATTCGAATCGTCTTTTGCATGAGGCACCTTATCTTTCCGGCTGCGACCCTGCCAGCGATAAGTGAACAAAACGACAACATTGATCAAATTTGCAGTGCAGCATTTACCTCTGCTTAAACCGCGTACCGCATTGTTCTCCACAAAATCAAAAAAGGGGAGCTGCGGACATGATGATCCGCAGCACAATATGTTCGCCATATCAGCCGTCCAATGGCGCCATCCATGCATGGCGCGGGAACTGATCCGGCATTGAGGGCTGCATCGGCCATGCTGAACCGTTTTCATTCCATATCCACCAAAGTGCTCGCGATTTTCCTGGCGCTGATGGCGATCTCGACCGGGGCTCTGACACTTCTCGGCTATCAAAGCAGCAGCGGCGTTCTTGAGGAGCAGGCGTCGAGATCCATGGAGAGCATTCTGGTTTTCCGCGGCGACATGCTTCAGGAACGCCTTGAGCAGCTGAAAACACAGGCGGATTCCATTGCCAAGATCGAATCCCTGCAGATGGCTGTTGTCTCCATGCGCAGCGGCTGGGCCACCGTGCAGAAAAACGCAGGCGACGCGAAGGCGGAACTGCAGCGCGTCTTCGTCAAGGAAAACCCCTTCGGCGAAAAGGAAAAGCTGATCAAGCCGGAAAGCCCCAGCGGCTTTTATTACTCCACCCATGAGAAGACCCAGACGGATATCGGCGCTTATATCAAGGGAACGCCGTTCAGCGATGTTCTCTTCATCGACCCCGCCGGTACGGTCTATTATTCCTATCTGAAGGGACCGGCCTTCGGGGAAACCGTCAAGGGCGGCACCTGGGCGGAAAGCGGCCTTGGTACGGCCTTCGCGCGCGGCGCGGCGAACGCCGAAAAGGCGGTCAACGACGTGGCGCAGACCAGTTTCTCCGGCCTGCGGATCGATGCGGCTACGAAAGAGGCTGGTATTTATTTCGGCGTTCCGGTTGTCAAATTCGGCGCGTTCAAGGGCATCGTCCTCTTCCAGGTCAAGGAAGGCGTTTTCAGCCAGATTCTGACGAAAGGCATCGCGGCGGGCAGTTCGGAACAATCCGCAATCATATCAGCCGATGGCAAGGTTATCGGTGTTGAGGGCGACAGGCTGGTCAGCCTTGACCCAGCCATCTACGATTTCCACGGCGAGGCCCTGAACGCGGCGGGCATGACCATTGCCAAGATCGACCGCGCGGATGGCGAAGCCAATGCCTATGCCCGCCCCTTCTCTTTCGCCGACGAAAAATATCTCGCGGTGGAAAGCATGCTGCGCAGCGAGTTGAACGCTGGCTCCATCTCGATTGCCGGCACGCTTGCCGTGATCGGCCTTTGCGTTCTGGCCGCCATGTGTGCAGCGACGGCCTTTTTCGCGCGGCGTCTCTTCGCCCCGCTGGAAAAGCTTGCCGGACTGACCGGCGAAGTGGCCGCAGGCCGTCTCGATGCGGAAATCGGCAATCAGGATCGAAAGGACGAGATCGGCCGCATGGCGCGTGCGCTCGGCAGTTTCCGTGAAAAACTTATCCTGCAGCGGGACATGGAAGAGACCGCATCACGCACACGGGAAGAAGCCGAAACAGCCCGGCGCGCGCATCTTGCGGAACGGGAGGCCGAGGCAGGCACCCTGCAAATGGTCGTGCAATCTCTGGATGAGGGGCTCGACCGGCTGGCGAATGGCAACCTCGCCTATCGTATCGAGACCGCTTTCCCCGACGATCTCGAAAGCCTGCGCCATAATTTCAACACGGCGCTTGCCCGGCTCAGCGAAACCATGCAGGCCATCGGCGGCAATTCCGCTGCCATTCGTGGCGGTTCCGAGGAAATGCGGGTGGGGGCCGACCAGCTCGCCGAACGTACCGAACGGCAGGCAGCCTCCATCACCGAAACGGCAAGCGCCATCAAGGCGATCACCGAAGCCGTCCGCGACCAGATCGAACGCGCCGAACAGGCAACGCGGATCGCCCGCGACGCCAGCACGGAGGCAACGGCATCCAGCCGCGTCATGGAGCAGACAATCGCCGCCATGGAGGCGATCCAGACCTCATCACGCCAGATCAACCAGATCATCGGCGTCATCGACGAAATCGCCTTCCAGACCAACCTTCTGGCGCTGAATGCCGGCGTGGAGGCGGCGCGAGCAGGCGACGCAGGCAAGGGTTTTGCGGTCGTGGCCCAGGAAGTGCGCGAACTGGCGCAGCGCTCGGCCGCCGCCGCAAAGGAAATCACCAGCCTGCTGAAGCGCTCCACCGACGAGGTATCCTCGGGCGTGGTGCTGGTGGAAAAGGCAGGTGCTTCGCTGACCGGCATCGGCAAACACGTGCAGACCATCAGCACGCGTATCGAAGAGATCATGGAGTCTACCCGCGAGGAGGCGCACACGCTTTCGGAAATCAACAGTACCGTCTCCAGCCTCGACACCATGACCCAGCAGAACGCCGCCATGGTGGAAGAGACGACGGCCGCCATTCACAATCTCGCTTCCGAAGCGGGTGAAATGGACGGCAGGCTCGGACAGTTCGTATTGGCTCCGGAGAACGAGGCCGCGGGGCATCGCGAGGACAGGCAATTCAGGCGGGTGGGTTGAGACAGGCCAGCCGGCGAAATACCGGGGCCTCTTCGGAGGCCCCAATTTTTTTGAACCATCCTTCAATTCTGCGCGACTTCACTGGTAAATCGGGACACGCGCCTTACATCCGCAGCAAAGATTTAAATTTCGCAGGAGCGTCGGATGATACCTTTTTCCATTCTCGACCTTTCGCCGATCGGCGAAGGCGAGAGCGTCAGTGAGGCGCTCGAAAATTCCCGCCGAATGGCGATCAAGGCCGAAGAACACGGCTATAACCGCATCTGGCTGGCGGAACACCACGGCATGCCCGGCATTGCCAGCGCGGCAACGTCGCTCGTCATCGCCCATGTGGGCGCGGCCACGAAACATATTCGCGTCGGTTCGGGCGGCATCATGTTGCCCAACCATTCCCCGCTCGTTATCGCCGAGCAGTTCGGCACGCTTGCAGCGCTCCTTCCCGGCCGCGTTGATCTCGGTCTAGGCCGCGCTCCGGGAACTGATATGCGCACAGCGCGAGCCCTGCGCCGCAATCTCGATGCCGGCGCGGAAAACTTCCCGCACGATATCGTCGAACTCCAGCGTTATCTTGGTCCGCCGCAGCCGGATCAAGCAATCCTTGCCGTACCGGGCATGAATTCCAACGTGCCGCTCTGGCTGCTCGGCTCCAGCACCTACAGCGCGCATCTCGCCGCAGCGCTTGGCCTGCCCTATTCCTTCGCTTCGCATTTCGCGCCCGATATGCTGATGGAAGCGATCCATATTTATCGCGAGCGGTTCCAGCCTTCTGAAGTGCTGGACAAGCCCTATGTGATGGTGGGTGTAATGGGTGTCGGCGCAGATACGGACGAGGAGGCGCAGCATCTCTTCACCTCGTCGCAGCAGCAATTTGTCAACCTGCGCCGCAATGTGCGCACGCAGTTTCCGAAACCGGTGCACAGCATGGACGATTACTGGAACGAGATGGAGCGTTTCTCTGTCGAACACACGCTGCGTTTCGCCGCCGTCGGTTCGCCTGAGACGATCGAACGCCATCTCGATGGCTTCCTGGCGGAAACGCAGGCGGATGAGCTGATTGTCTCGATGCCGATCCATGACATCGAAAAGCGGTTGCGGTCGGTCGAGATTTTTGCCGATGTGCGAACCTCCATAAAGAAGGCCGCGTAAACAAAAGACCCCGGAGCGGATCGCTGCCGGGGCTTTTTTGAAACATGAAACGTCAGGCGGAAAGCTTGGCGAGAATTTCTTCGGAAACCTCGAAGTTGGAATAGACGCTCTGCACGTCGTCATCGTCTTCGAGATTGTCGATGAGCTTCATCAGCGACTGCGCCTTTTCTTCATCCACCGGCACCGTATTCTGCGGCTTCCAGATGGCCTTGACGCTTTCGGCTTCGCCTAGCACGCCTTCCAGCGCCTTGGAAACCTCGTTCATCGCTTCGAAACCGCAGATGATGGTGTGGCCGTCTTCGGAAGATTCGACATCGTCAGCGCCCGCTTCGATGGCCGCTTCCATGACCTTGTCGGCGTCGCCCACTTCCGCCTTGTAGGTGATTTCGCCTACGCGGTCGAAGGAGAAGGAGACCGAGCCGGTTTCGCCGAGTGCACCACCAGCCTTGGTGAAGATGGAGCGTACGTTTGAGGCGGTGCGGTTGCGGTTGTCGGTCAGGGCCTCGACGACGACGGCGACGCCACCCGGGCCGTAACCCTCGTAACGGACCTCATCGTAGTTTTCGCTGTCTGCACCGGAAGCTTTTTTGATGGCGCGCTCAATATTGTCCTTCGGCATGGACTGGGCCTTGGCGTTCTGGATCGCCAGACGCAGGCGCGCGTTCATGTTCGGGTCGGGCATGCCCGCCTTTGCCGCAACGGTGATTTCACGCGCAAGCTTGGAAAACATTTTGGACCGTACGGAGTCCTGCTTGCCCTTGCGGTGCATGATGTTCTTGAACTGTGAATGACCAGCCATGGAAAACCTGATTGTCTTAATTTGGAGATTGCGGGCCTTATAAGTGCGATACGCCCGCCGTTCAACCCCGCAAGCGCTTTCTCTTGCCGCAACAACAGAAGGAACTGATTTATCCGCTCTTCGTTCTGATCATGAACGCGACGGAAGGGCACATGATTTCTCTCCATCGCAGCATCAGACCGGAAGGAGAAAACAAATGGTCAGCCTGACTGAAGCAAGAGAAGCCCCGGCCCGTCAGCTCTGGGACGAGATCAACTCCGTCCACGCCGGCATGCTCGGTCTTGAAGGCCTGCATAATCACATGCAGCCCATGGCACCTCACGCTGATCCCAAGACCAACACGATCTGGTTCTTCTCCAAAAAAGACACCGATCTGGTGAAGTCGCTGAAATCCGGTTCCCGGGCGCATTTCTGCGTGGTGGGGAAGGACCATGACTACCATGCCTGCCTTTCAGGCATTCTTGAAGTGCGCGACGACAAAACCAAGATCGAGGAATATTGGAATTCCGTCACGGCCGCCTGGTATGAACATGGCAAGAGCGATCCACAGCTGACAATGCTGGCGTTGCATGTCGACGATGCCGATATCTGGGCTTCGACGGACAGCACGCTTAAATTCGGCTGGGAAATCGCCAAGGCGAACATGTCGGATGACAAGACGCCAGATGTAGGCGTTCGCCAGCATCTCAACTTTGCCTGATCAACATCTCCTATGGCCTTTCCTCGCCCACCGCCATGTTACATGCCTTTCGGCACGAGTATCTGCGGCTGGCGGGGAAGATTTCTCATCGAAACCCGGATCACCGGGTCGGTCGCATAGGCAATGCGAAAACTTTCGCCAAACATTGTCAGAAACTGCTCCAGCGGCGGGCCGGTGCGGTGCATCGGCAGGATCAGCGCCGAGCGCAGGCGCTTGACCACCCGGCTCATGCTGTCAGCGCCCATGGTCAAGCCGCCATCCACCGGCACCATCAGCACATCCAGACGGCCGATCTCTGCATAATGCGTATCCGTCAACTCATGATGCAGATGGCCGAGATGACCGATACACAGGCCCGCAACTTCGAAGATGAAGATGGAATTGCCGTTTTCCTGAAAGGATTCGTAATCGCCCCAGCGGTTGCGGATATCGGTTGCGACATTGCGAATATAGACATCGCCTACCAGAACCTTGTGTTCGGCCTTTTCTCCCGGCGTATCGCTCCAGCCATGCAGCACATATTGAATGGCAGGGTCCGGACTAAGGGTGAAGTGGGTCGAATGCGCCCGGTTCATCGTTACGACCGTCGGCATGACGGGCGGGCGATAGACGCCGTTATAGTCCGTGGCGATCGTTACCCCGCCTGGGCTTTCGATCAGATAGGTGGAATGGCCGATGAAGCTGATCTTCACCTCTTCCTTCGCCGCCGCCTGAGCCAGCTGAACACCCGGCGGACTGAAGCTCGCAAACATGACGCCGGGAATGTTGCTGGCGATCGCCTGGCATTGACTGACGGGCGGGCGGCTTTCCGTCTGGGAGAAGGCCGCTCCCGATGAGGCGATCAGCCCCGATATTGCAAGCATTAGCACGCGCAGCATCATGCCACTCCCTGAACTTGCGAAGGGTGGGAGGATGAGGCAGGTTTTGCGGAGCGTCCAGTTACAAGAGTGCCGGAAGGCTCACACTCTCGTCATTGTGAACGCTTCAGGGAGAGATCACGCCCAGAAGGAGGGCAGGGTTTCCGAGAGCCGGGGACCGATGCGCAGCGGCGCGATCTTTTCTGCAAGCCCGGTGCGGTCGGAAATTTCGACGCCGACGCCGCAGATCGTCGCCGGTCCGCTGGCAGCCTCAAAACGGCCCTTCGGCATCTTGGAAATGAAGCGGTTGATCGGCTCTTCCTTTTCCATTCCAAGCGAACTGTCATAATCGCCGCACATGCCGGCATCCGACATATAGGCCGTGCCGCCATTAAGGATCTGCGCATCCGCCGTCGGGACATGGGTGTGGGTGCCGACAACGAAGCTCGCGCGGCCATCCACAAAATGGCCGAAACACTGTTTTTCACTCGTCGCTTCCGCATGGAAATCGAAGATGATGGCGTCGGCCTGTTCCTTCAGCGGGCAGGCGGCAAGAATGTTTTCCGCAGACTTGAAGGGATCGTCCAGTTCCGGATGCATGAAGACCCGCCCCATGATGTTGGCGACCAATATGCGTGCGCCGTTGCGGGCATAAAAAAGGCCCGAGCCCTTGCCCGGCGTACCGTCAGGATAATTGGCGGGCCGCAGGAACTGGTCGTGGCGCTCGCAGAAGGAAACCGCTTCCTTCTGGTCCCAGACATGGTTGCCGGTCGTGACAACATCGGCGCCGGCATTGATGGTCTCGAGATAGATATCTTCGGTGATGCCGAAGCCGCCGGCGGCGTTTTCACCGTTGACGATCACAAAATCGAGCTTCAGATCGGAAATCAGCCCCGGCAATCGTTCCCAGACAGCAGTGCGTCCGGTCTTGCCAACCATATCTCCGAGAAAAAGAAGCCTCATTCACCCGCCCCGATCTTGCGCATGTTTCTATATTTCGTCCCCTCTAGCGGGTAATCCATCTTTTAAAAAGTGCTAAAGCGCCTTTTGCCCACTATCGGAGATCGACAACGGAGCGGAAAACCAGCGCAGGCCGCTTTCCGTCAGAATGGCGTGAAGCGACATATCATGCGGCTCCGCCGGTACGAATGGCACTTCCTGACAATCAAAGGCGACGCCGATGAGAACTGGCTGTTTGCCCATCGCGTGTAACCGCGCAATGGCGCGGTCATAATGGCCCGCGCCATAACCGACCCGCTGCCCGCGCCCATCGAAGACCGAGAGAGGCACGAGCAGAATATCCGGATCGACAACCTCCGCATCCTCGCCCGGGCCAGTCGTGCCGAAGCCGGTCTTCACCAGCGGCGTATCCGCCTCGAAGCGACGGAAGACGATGGTTTCACGATCCAGCACAACGGGAAGAACGAGACGCCCGCCCCTTGTCCGCAATGCTTCCATCAGCGGCCGTGTATCGGCCTCGGAGCGGATAGGCATGAAGCCGGAAATCACGGTGCCACGCGCAAAGGCAATGTCGGAGGCGCCATGGGCCGTTATAGACTGGCTCTTCTGCTGCCGCTCCGTCAGCGTCAGCGCATCGCGCGCGGCGAGCCTTTCGCCGCGCAGCCTCGCTTTTTCGGCAACATCGCCGGGCATCAGGCAGCCCGGCTCACGAGAACCTTGTCGATGCGGTGGCCGTCGAGGTCGATGACTTCAAAACGCCAGCCGTTGCGGGTCACATGTTCGCCCAGTTCCGGCAGGCGACGGAACTCGTCCAGAACCAGACCGGCAACGGTTTCGAACTCGGCATCCTCGTCGATCTTGAAGCCCATGCGATAAGCGAACTCATCGGCGGGCATCCAGCCGGCGACGAGGAACGAACCGTCCTCGCGCTCGACTATGGCCGGCTCCTCGTCATTATCTTCCTGGAAGGCGCCGGTGATGGCCTCCAGAACGTCGCCAGAGCTGACGATACCTTCGAAATGGCCATATTCGTCGTAGACCAGTACCATGTGTACGGTGGAGCGACGCAGCGACTGGATGACGTCCACAGCGCTCGTCAGATCCGACACGACAGGAACTTCGCGCAGAAGCTCGCGAATGTTGAGCTCCTTGCCGGAGGCCAGCGCATCGAAGGCATCCTTGGCGAAAAGCACGCCGAGAATTTCATCAGAAGCGCCGTTGCGTACCGGAAGGCGCGAACGCTGCGTCTGGCGAAGCTGCTCTCGGATTTCCTCGGCGCTGTCTTCGATATCGACCACTTCGACATCACGACGCGGCGTCATCAGGCCACGCGCATTGCGGTCGGCAAGGCGCATGACGCTGGTGATCATCGCCGATTCCTCGGTCTCGATCACGCCAGCGCTATGGGCTTCGGCCAGAACCGTGCGGATTTCATCATCGGTGACCGATGCGTTGGACTCGCCGCTGTGGCCGAGAAGGGCAAGAACCGTCTTGCCCGACTTGTCGAGCAGCCATACCAGCGGCGCGCCGACCTTGGACAGCAGCATCATGGTGGGTGCGACGCGGGCAGCGACCTTTTCGGGATCGCGCAGCGCAATCTGCTTGGGCACAAGTTCGCCGACGATCAGCGACAGATAGGTAATGGCGACGACCACCGAGCCGACGCCAAGCGCATCGGCGGCACGGTCGGGAACACCCTGTTCCAGAAGCCACGCCGTAAAGCGGGCACCGAGCGTGGCACCGGAAAAAGCGCCGGAAAGGACGCCGACCAGCGTGATGCCGATCTGCACTGTGGAAAGAAAGCGTCCGGGATTTTCGGAAAGGCCGAGCGCCATGGTGGCGCCCTTGCTGCCTTGCGCGGCAAGCACCTTGAGCCTCGCCGGTCTGGAGGAGACAACGGCAAGCTCGGACATGGCAAGCACACCGTTCAATACGGTGAGCAGGACCACGATCATAATTTCAGTAAACAAGTTTAGCTCTTTGGGCTGTTGAACGGCACGTCGCGGTTTTGGCCGCAGCGCCCTTTTTTAAAGGGCATGACAGACATACCAATCCGAATAATAGGGAATTGTTCCGCCATTGCAATGACGGCAATATAAAAAAGCCGCGTCCGGCAGTTATGAAAAATCACTGTCGAATATATCAAGGATATGGTGAAGCATCGGGGTTGATCCGAAACTTCAAGCGCGATCCACGGCGACCGATGGAGATTTACGATCCTGGGTGCCTACAAAAGTAGGTGGGCGCCGTGTGTCCAGTCCCACGGGACTGGCCAGGGACAGCTCCCTTTGGATCGAGTATGGCCCCAGGGATTGTGGTTCCTGTCGGGAAGCGCAGAACGCATCCAAGATATAGGACGGATCGGGGGAAACCACCAGAGGGCACCGAGCGAAATTTTGCCGCCTCAGAACTCTTTGCGCAGTCAATGCGCCGTGGGCTTCGGCCGCGCCAGCAGTTTTTCGGTAATGCCGTTCAACCGGTCGGCCAGATCGCCGATGGCGAGCGCCACCACTTCATCCGATTTCGCCCTGTGCTCGGCCATGCCGTCACGGTTGCGGGAAAGGGATGCGACCTCTCCTTCCAGCTTCTCGATCTTGCGGTTGAGTTCGGAAAGCTCGTCCATCACCATGATGCCGGCCATGACGGTCAGGCGAAGGTCGCCTATTTCACCGAACTGGCTCTTGAGGTGCCCGACATACCGGTCGAACCTGGTTGCGAGATCGGTCAGATGGTCTTCCTGCCCTGCCTCGCACGCCATGCGATAGGCCTTGCCGTCGATCATAACTGTGACTTGCGCCATGAACCCGCTCCTATCGATCCAGCACCGCGCGGATCGTCTCCATGGCCGTTACCAGCCGGCGGGAAACCTCGCGGTTGACTTCTTCAAGACGATTGGCGCGAAATTCGGCCTGATCCAGCTCATGTGCGAGCCTTGCGCGGTCGACATGGACCCGCTTG
The DNA here is from genome assembly GCF_059499945.1 of Agrobacterium sp. Lineage (NCBI taxonomy): Bacteria > Pseudomonadati > Pseudomonadota > Alphaproteobacteria > Hyphomicrobiales > Rhizobiaceae > Agrobacterium > Agrobacterium sp. The sequence continues at coordinate 158,261 of NZ_JCABZP010000015.1, forward strand.
ACCTCATTATCGATCTCGCCCGTCTCCCTTTGCCGCTCGATACGCATATCGATGGCATTTTCGAGATTTGTGATGGCAGCATTCAGCTCCGTCAGCGCAGATTGTACGGTCTTCTCAGCCGACATCGTTTTTTCCAACTCGCACGCCACCGGGCGAATCGTCCGGTTTCAGGCCTTTTCAACAATCACGAGGTTATTACCCGATTTACCATCCCGTCAATCAAACCAGTGCATTGAGGCGTTTTGCTCTGTGGATGAACGAAGAGGCGGCGACACATATCGCACGGATTTTGTCAGGACACCCGATTTTCTAAACGATTTTTTCTCCCTGAGGGAACCGCAAACGCCCGTGGATTTATTGACTTGCCTGCCTCACCTGCTATGGATCAACCCGCTTTTTGGATAGTTGCGTAAAACTATCTCCTTTCACCCGGAAACAGACGGAAAAGCCATGATTTCTCGCGACAAACACAACCGGATGGCAAACGCGATCCGCTTTCTTGCCATGGATGCAGTGGAGAAGGCCAATTCAGGCCACCCCGGTCTGCCGATGGGCGCCGCTGATGTCGCCACCGTTCTTTTCACCCGTTACCTGAAATTCGATCCCAAGGCGCCGCTCTGGGCTGACCGCGACCGCTTCGTGCTGTCGGCAGGCCATGGTTCGATGCTGCTTTACTCGCTGCTCTATCTGACGGGCTACGAGGACATGACGATCGACGAGATCAAGCGTTTCCGTCAGTTCGGCTCCAAGACCGCCGGCCATCCCGAATATGGCCATGCGACCGGCATCGAAACGACCACCGGCCCGCTCGGCCAGGGCATCGCCAACGCCGTCGGCATGGCTATTGCCGAACGCAAGCTGGAAGAGGAATTCGGCTCCGACCTGCAGAGCCACTTCACCTATGTGCTGTGCGGCGACGGCTGCCTCATGGAAGGCATCAGCCACGAAGCCATCGCGCTTGCCGGCCACCTGAAGCTCAACAAGCTCGTTCTGTTCTGGGATGACAACAACATCACCATCGACGGTGAAGTTGGCCTCTCCGACAGCACCGACCAGATCGCCCGCTTCCAGGCCGTTCACTGGAACACCATCCGCGTCGATGGCCATGATCCGGATGCGATTGCTGCCGCCATCGAGGCCGCGCAGAAATCCGACCGCCCGACCTTCATCGCCTGCAAGACCGTCATCGGTTTCGGCGCGCCCAACAAGCAGGGCACCCACAAGGTACACGGCAACCCGCTCGGCGCCGAAGAAATCGCCGCTGCGCGCAAGAGCCTCAACTGGGAAGCCGAAGCTTTCGTCATTCCGGAAGATGTGCTCGATGCATGGCGTCTCGCCGGCCTGCGCTCCACCAAGACCCGTCAGGACTGGGAAGCCCGTCTCGAGGCCGCTGAAGCCGGCAAAAAGGCCGAGTTCAAGCGCCGCTTCGCCGGCGATCTGCCCGGCAATTTCGACAGTTCGATCGATGCCTTCAAGAAGAAGATCATCGAGAACAACCCGACTGTCGCCACCCGCAAGGCTTCCGAAGACTCGCTTGAAGTCATCAACGGCATCCTGCCGGAAATGGTCGGCGGCTCGGCTGACCTGACGCCGTCCAACAACACCAAGACCAGCCAGATGAAGTCCATCACCCCGACGGATTTCTCCGGCCGTTATCTGCATTACGGCATCCGCGAGCACGGCATGGCGGCCGCGATGAACGGCATCGCGCTCCATGGCGGTCTCATCCCCTATGCCGGCGGCTTCCTGATCTTCTCGGACTATTGCCGTCCGTCGATCCGCCTTGCCGCCCTGATGGGCATCCGCGTCGTTCACGTTCTGACGCATGATTCCATCGGCGTCGGCGAAGACGGCCCGACCCACCAGCCGGTGGAGCAGATTGCAGCGCTGCGCGCCATTCCGAACCTCCTCGTTTTCCGCCCGGCGGATGAAACCGAGACGGCGGAATGCTGGCAGCTGGCGCTTGAGCAGAAGCATCGTCCGTCTGCCCTGGCACTCACCCGCCAGAACCTTGCACCCTCGCGCAAGGAATATGAAGAGAAGAACCTTTCCGCTTACGGCGCTTACGAACTCGTATCCGCCAGCGACGCCAAGGTTTCGATCTTCGCATCCGGTTCGGAAGTCGAAGTGGCGCTCAAGGCCGCTGCAACGCTGAAGGACAACGGCGTTTCCGTCCGCGTCGTTTCCGTTCCCTGCTTCGAGCTCTTCAAGGAACAGCCGGAAACCTATCGTAACGCCATCATCGGCAAGGCTCCGGTCAAGATCGCGATCGAAGCCGCCATTCGTCAGGGCTGGGACTATTTCATCGGTAACGATGGCGCTTTCGTCGGCATGCATTCCTTCGGAGCATCTGCCCCGGCGAAGGATCTCTTCAAGCACTTCGGCATCACGGCGGAAGCCGTCGTCGCCGCAGTCGAGGCAAAACTTGCGTGAGGGCTTCCCAAGCCCTCTCACATTCCGCAAAGACCAAGCACATATCTTGTTCGGGAGACTGTAAATGACTGTAAAAGTTGCCATTAACGGCTTCGGCCGCATCGGCCGCAACGTCCTGCGCGCCATCGTCGAATCCGGCCGTACCGATATCGAAGTTGTTGCCATCAACGACCTCGGCCCGGTTGAAACCAACGCCCATCTGCTGCGCTACGATTCGATCCACGGCAAGTTCCCTGCCGACGTGAAGGTTGAAGGCGACACGATCATCGTTGGCGGCGGCAAGCCGATCAAGGTGACGGCCGTTCGCGATCCGGCAACGCTGCCGCACAAGGAACTCGGCGTCGATATCGCGCTCGAATGCACCGGCATCTTCACTGCCCGCGACAAGGCCGCTGCTCACCTGACGGCAGGCGCCAAGCGCGTCATCGTTTCGGCACCGGCTGACGGCGCAGACCTCACCGTCGTCTTCGGCGTCAATGACGACCAGCTGACGAAGGACCATCTGGTCATTTCCAACGCGTCCTGCACCACCAACTGCCTCGTGCCGGTCGTGAAGGTTCTCGATGACGTCGTTGGCATCGATCATGGCTTCATGACGACGATCCACTCCTACACGGGCGACCAGCCGACGCTGGACACCATGCACAAGGATCTGTACCGCGCCCGCGCTGCAGCCCTGTCCATGATCCCGACCTCGACGGGTGCAGCCAAGGCCGTTGGCCTCGTTCTGCCGCACCTCAAAGGCAAGCTGGACGGCACGTCGATCCGCGTTCCGACCCCGAACGTTTCGGTCGTCGACTTCAAGTTCATCGCCAAGCGCGACACGACGGTTGAGGAAATCAACGAAGCGATCAAGTCCGCCGCCAATGGCAAGCTGAAGGGCATCCTCGGCTACACCGAAGAGCCGCTGGTCTCCCGCGACTTCAACCACGACAGCCACTCCTCGATCTTCGCGATCGACCAGACCAAGGTCATGGAAGGCAAGTTCGTGCGCGTCCTGTCCTGGTACGACAACGAGTGGGGCTTCTCCAACCGCATGTCGGACACGGCCGTCGCATTCGCGAAGACCATCTAAGCGGAACTCAGTTCGATCAAAAAGCCGGCAGGAGCAATCCTGCCGGCTTTTTATTTGTAAAAATGCCGACGGGAACGAGGAAACCCGTCGGCATCGATCCGGAAGCAAGGCGGGGCGCTTCGGATCGAAACCATCGTTGGGCAAGAGGGGCCAACCCGCTGCCAGCGCCGGCGCGCAACCGTCACCTTCTGTTGTTGATGATGATTGGGTCCCGCGAGCCGGCATTGCTCCAGATCGTATCGAAAGTCTGCTGCCTCAACTCGCTTTGCTGCATGGAAAGCTTCATCATGCAGTCGGCAGCATCCCGCGAGCCTTCGGGGTAACCAAAGGAGCGGCAGCGCTCGCGTTGCGCGGCCATGTTTTCAGCCGTCTGTTCCGTGCTGGAGCAGCCCGAAACAATCGAGCCCGCCGCCAATACTATAATAAGTCCAGTAATATTTATCCGCGTCATCCGATCGCTCCGGTAATGTTGAAAAGCAATTCGGACGAGAGCAATAACGCAGCTGCATTGTCTCTATGTTACGTTGAGACGCCGGAAGATGAATTGTTTCTGCGGGGGTATCTGCCGCTCTCCTTGCCATCCATTTTTTCGCCCGCGAGCCGAAAAAATTCCCATTTCCTGCCTTTGTCTGGTCCACTTTGAGACGGACAAGAGACACAGGGATAACGGTCGTGCGCAATGCACTTCGGCCCTGCCGTATCATTCGATACACCCGCCTTGCGTCGCCTTTCAACGCCACCCGAAACAGCGCTGACAGACCGCAACCCGTGGCGCATTGACTGCAGACGCGCAGAGCATTCATTGCAGCGGTCAACGCGGTTTGAATGAGGCGGTGGACGTGGAATCATTTTATCTTCTGTTGCTGGTGGCAACTGTTCTCGTTCTCGTCGCAGCCTTTTCGAGCCTCATCGCCTTCCGCTTCGGCGCGCCCCTCCTGCTGCTTTTCCTTGTTATCGGCCTGGCGGCGGGGGTGGATGGCCTTGGCATCGAGTTCACCAATAATCCGCTCGCTTATATGCTCGGCTCGCTCGTGCTCGCCGTCATCCTTTTCGATTCCGGTTTCGGCACGTCGATACAATCCTTCCGGCTTTCGGCAGCACCTGCCGTGGCGCTCGCCACCGGCGGCGTCATCCTGACCTCCGTGTTCTTCGCGGGCGCAGCCGCCCTGCTGCTCGGGCTCTCGTGGCTGGAGGGGCTGCTGCTCGGCGCCATCGTCGCCTCCACGGATGCGGCGGCCGTCTTTTTCCTGCTGCGCATCGGCGGCATTCATATCCGCGATCAGGTCCGCTCGACGCTGGAGGTCGAGTCCGGCACCAACGATCCGATGGCAATCTTCCTCACCGTCGCGCTGGTCGAGATCATTGCCAAGGGTCAGGGGCTGGCCGGTATCGATAGCGGTTTCCTGCTGCTCTTCGTCGAAGAAATGGGCCTCGGCGTGATTTTCGGCCTGCTCGGCGGTGTCATGATCGCGACCGTCGTCAACCGTTTCGCCGCCGACCGCGGGCTTGCCCCGATATTCGTGCTGGCGCTGGCGCTGCTCGTCTTCTCTTTCACCGGCACGCTTGGCGGCAGCGGTTTTCTGGCGGTCTATGTGGCGGGCATCGTTGCCGGCAACCGCAGGATTTTCGCCAAGGAAACCATCCGCCGCTTCCACGAAGGGCTGACCTGGCTTGCCCAGATCATCATGTTCCTGATGCTCGGCCTGCTCGCCACGCCGTCGCAATTTCCGGCAATCGCCATTCCCGCCGTCCTGCTTGCGCTGTTCCTGATTTTCGTCGCCCGCCCGCTCGCGGTGTGGCTGAGCCTCATGCCCTTCAACTATACCCAGCAGGAAACATCCTTCGTGGCGTGGGTGGGCCTGCGTGGCGCGGTCTCCATCCTGCTGGCCATCATGCCCATTCTCGGCGGGCTTGATAATGCGCAGATCTATTTCAACGCCGCCTTCATCATCGTGCTGGTCTCGCTGCTTGTGCAGGGCTGGACCATCAAGCCTGTGGCAACAAGGCTCGGGCTGATCGTGCCGCCGCGCATGGGCGAGGTGGACAAGCTCGAGGTGGACCTTCCCGGCACCGCTAATCATGAACTGATTTCCTACCGGGTCGCCAAGGGCAGCGCCATCATGCAGGGTGAACGTATTCCCCGCTGGGCCATGCCCTCGCTGGTGGTGCGCGACGGCAAGTCGATCCGCTACCAATATGCCGGGCGGCTGCGTGAAAACGATCTCGTCTATCTCTTCATCGCACCCGGCTATTCCCGCCTGATCGACCGGCTGTTCGCCAGCGCCCTGCCGGTTGCCGATGACGACGCCGATTTCTTCGGCACCTTCGCGATCTCGCCCGCCCGCCCGGCGAAGGAGCTGGACGCGGCCTATGGCCCCGGCCTGCTTTCGCCCGCCGAGCAGGCGATGAGCGTCGCGGAACTGATAGAGGCGCGTCTTGCCGGAAAGGCTGATTATGCCGACCGTGTGCGCCTCGGCTCCATCGTCCTGATCGTCCGCACACTGGACGAGCATGAGGAAATCACCGGCGTCGGAATCTCGCTCGAACCGGTGGAGCCGGCCACCAGCCTGCCGATATTCATCAGCTTTTCGGAAATCCTCAACCGTGTGCGAGATTATCTGGCGCAGAAGCGTCAGCCACGCCTCGCCGGCGTTGAAGAAAGCGCCCCCGCCCCGGCCAATACAGTGAGAGAAAATGAGGCCTGACCGGCTTGCGTCGTCAATCAGGCATAGTATGGTCCGTGCCGAACTCGCAACAAATCAGGATCGACCTATGCCCGCTTTCAAGACCCTCGACAACCTCAACGACATTGCCGGAAAGCGCGTTCTCGTTCGCGTTGATCTCAACGTGCCGGTCGCGGATGGCAAGGTGACGGACGCAACCCGTATCGAACGTGTTGCGCCGACCATTCTGGAATTGTCCTCAAAGGGCGCGAAAGTCATCCTGCTCGCACATTTCGGCCGCCCGAAGGGCGAACCGGTCGCCGACATGTCGCTTTCCCAGATCGTGCCCGCCGTCGAGGAAGTGCTGGATCACGCCGTTTCCTTCGCGACCGACTGCGTCGGTGCGCCTGCGGCGGATGCCGTCGCGAAACTGAACGACGGCGATATCCTGCTTCTGGAAAACACCCGCTTCCACAAGGGCGAAGAAAAGAACGATCCCGCCTTCGTCGAGGCTCTGGCGGCCAACGGCGATATCTATGTGAATGACGCTTTCTCCGCCGCCCACCGCGCCCACGCCTCCACCGAAGGTCTTGCGCGCCACCTGCCCGCCTATGCCGGCCGCACCATGCAGGCCGAGCTTGAGGCGCTGGAAAAGGGCCTCGGCCAGCCGGTCCGTCCGGTGGTCGCCATCGTCGGCGGCGCCAAGGTTTCGAGCAAGATCGATCTCTTGATGAACCTCGTCAAGAAGGTCGATGCCCTCGTCATCGGCGGCGGCATGGCCAACACCTTCCTTGCCGCACGCGGCGCACAAGTCGGCAAATCGCTCTGCGAACACGATCTTGCCGAGACCGCAAAGCAGATCATGATCGAGGCCGCGACATCCGGCTGTGCGATTGTTCTGCCGGAAGACGGCGTGGTCGCCCGCGAATTCAAGGCCGGTGCGGCCAATGAAACCGTCGATATCAACGCCATTCCCGCCGACGCCATGGTTCTCGACGTCGGCCCGAAATCGGTTGAAAGCATCAAGGCCTGGATTTCCCGCGCGGAAACGCTGGTCTGGAACGGCCCGCTCGGCGCTTTCGAAATCGAGCCCTTCGACGCGGCGACTGTGGCTGCAGCAAAACACGCAGCGGAATGCACGAAGGCCGGCAAGCTCGTCTCCGTCGCCGGCGGCGGTGATACCGTGGCCGCACTCAACCATGCCGGCGTTTCGGACGATTTCACCTACATCTCGACGGCAGGCGGCGCCTTCCTCGAATGGATGGAAGGCAAGGAATTGCCGGGCGTTGCCATCCTGACCGCCGCCAAGTAAACTTACCCCACTTGCCTGACACAAGGCCGGACAAGCCATGCTTGTCCGGCCTTGTCTTTTGGTAAGCGGCACCTTGAGGAAAAGTTTCAAACGATTGAAATGATTTCAATCGTTTCAATGAGTTAGCGTGCCATTTCCCTGCCCTGGAACTTCTGTTATCGGAAATTTATTGTGCCTTGGGAGAATAGCAAATGACCGAACGTCTCGAAGACATCGCCATCAAAATGGTTGCCGACGGCAAGGGCCTGCTCGCAGCCGACGAATCCACAGGAACGATCAAGAAGCGTTTCGACAGCATCAATCTGGAGTCCACCGAGACCGCCCGTCGCGACTACCGCGAAATGCTGTTCCGCTCCGACGACGCCATGAAGAAATACATCTCCGGCGTCATCCTTTATGAAGAGACCCTGTTCCAGAAGGCAGCCGATGGCACGCCTTTCGTTGATATCATCAAGGCGGCCGGCAGCCTGCCCGGCATCAAGGTGGATATCGGCGCGAAGCCGATGGCTTTCCACCCGCACGAATTCATCACCGAAGGCCTCGACGGTCTTTACGAGCGCCTGCGCAAATATCATGACGCCGGTGCCCGCTTCGCCAAGTGGCGCGGCGTCATCACCATCGGTGAACAGCGTCCGAGCTGGGGTTCTATCAAGGCAAACTCCCAGTCGCTCGCCCGTTACGCCGCTCTCTGCCAGCAGGCGGATATCGTGCCGATCGTGGAACCCGAAGTGCTGATGGACGGCGAACCGGGCACGCATGACATCGACCGCTGTGCGGAAGTCACGCAATGGGTTCTCCAGACCGTTTTCGCGGATCTGTTCGACGCCCGCGTGAACCTTGAAGGCATGATCCTCAAACCGAACATGATTATCGACGGCAAGAATGCCCGCAAGGCTTCGGTCGAGGAAGTGGCGGAAAAGACCGTGAAGGTTCTGAAGGCGACCGTGCCGTCAGCCGTTCCGGGCATTGCCTTCCTTTCCGGCGGCCAGTCCTCCGAAGAGGCAACCGCGCATCTTTCCGCCATGAATGCCGGCTACGACCTGCCCTGGTCACTGACCTATTCCTACGGCCGCGCGCTTCAGGATACGGCCCTCAAGACCTGGGGCGGCAAGCAGGAAAATGTCGCTGCCGGCCAGCGCGCCTTCACGCACCGCGCCGCGATGAACAGCCTCGCCGCCAAGGGTAACTGGAAGCAGGAACTCGAAAAGGCAGCCTGAGGCCCTCACCGGCAGGCATTTAGTCAAACAAAAGCCGCCCTCTGGGGCGGCTTTTTCGTTACGGACGCAGAAGCAGCGTCGCCGACCAGATGACAAAGGCGGCAACCGCGATCTTCCAGCAATCGCCTCTTTTCTTCAGGCCCGGCAGACCTAGCGGCCGGATGATCTGGATCGCCATGGCCAGCAGTAAAAAAAGGCCGATCGCCTTCGTCATTTATTGAGCCTTTTCTTTATTTCTGCATCGTCACAGGCTGGACATTTTTACCGTTCACCAGAAGAGTGCAACTCATTCGGGTAACGCCCGTCTATGGCCTGTCCGACCGTCCGTCCGAACGCATGAGAGTGTTTTCATGAGCAGAAATCTTCTACCCGTATTCGCTCTTTTATCCAGCACTCTGTTTCTTTTTCTCGGCAACGGCCTTCAGGGTCTCATCCTGCCCGTCCGTGGTTCCGCGGAAGGTTACTCCAATGAAATTCTGGGCTTTCTGGGCACCTCCTGGGCGGCCGGCTTCGTCATCGGCTGCTTTGTCGCGCCTGCGATCGTGCGCCGTGCGGGGCATGTGCGGGCATTCGGCTCCTTCGTGGCGCTGGTGTGCCTGACGGTGCTGATGACCGGCCTTATCATCGATGACACATCGTGGATCGCGCTGCGCGCGCTTACCGGCTTCTGCACGGCCGGCACCTCGATGATCATTGAGAGCTGGCTGAACGAGCGCGCCACCAATGAAAGCCGTGGCATGATCTTCTCGCTCTATATCGCCATCACGCTGCTCGGGGTCGTGGCGGGGCAGATGATCGTGCCGATGGGCGATATCAGCAATACGTCGCTGTTCATGATCTGCGGCATCATCTATTGCATCGCCATTCTGCCGGCCACGCTTTCGAAAGCGGCCAGTCCGCAGCCGTTACAGAAGGTGAAGCTGGATCTGCCGGCCCTTTACCGCAACTCGCCGGTCTCCTTCGTCGGCATCCTGATGATCGGCATTGCCAACGGCGCTTACGGCACGCTCGGCGCCGTCTTCGGCGCGCGCGCAGGTCTGGACCCGACCATGATCGCCATCATGGTTTCGGTCACGATTTTCGTCGGTGCGCTGGCGCAATTTCCGGCGGGAAGGCTTTCAGACCGGATAGACCGCCGTTACGTGCTGGCGGGACTTGCCGGGGTTGGCGCGGTCGCGGGCCTCGCTGTCGCGGTGGTACAACCGCATGACGTCTATGTGCTGATTTTCATGATCGCCATTTACGGCGCCGCCGCCAACGCGCTTTATCCCATCGCCGTGGCGCATGCCAACGACTTCGCCGCCTCGGAAGACTTCGTCAAGGTCTCGGGTGGCCTGCTTCTGCTTTACGGCATCGGCACCATCATCGGCCCGACGCTCGGCGGCGCGATCATGACCCATTTCGGCCCCTATGCGCTGTTTCTGGTGACGGCTGTGGCGCATCTGCTCATCACCGCCTATGCCATCATCAGAAGCCGCCAGCGCGCAGCACTTTCGACCGAGGAAAAAGACAATTTCTCGACCATGATGCCGACGACGCCCTCAACGCTCGTCACGCCGGAAAGTATTGCGCTTGACCCGCGCGCGCAGCAATATCCCGGGGACGATGGCGACTATGTGGAAAAAGGAGCAGGCATATGAGCCTCTTTGACGATGACCGTCCGCAAAAACCGGCAGCGCACGAGATCGGCGGCGATCTCAGCCTTCTTTCGGTGGACGAACTGAGCAGCCGTATCGATCTTCTGCAAGCCGAAATCACCCGGCTGGAAGAGGAGAGGACACGGAAATCCGCCGGCAGGCAGGCGGCGGAGAATCTCTTCCGGTCCTGACGCGCAGTTGAGAATAGACATGGGACTGCACTTCCAATGCCTAAAGCTGCGGCTCAGGCGGTATCTGGAAGTGAATATTCCGGGGCAGTCTTTCGTTTACCATTAACCAAAAATTAAGCTTTCTGAGAGATTACTATACATGTCCAGTTCTTCTGGACCTCAGGCATCTTCTCCATACGGCGAATTGGTCTGATTTTTCTCCCTGTTTTACCTTGAGAGCCGCTTTCGCGGCTCTTTTTTTGCCGCTTGCCGGATTCCGTAAAACTGTGGGTATTAACCCTTCTTTAATAATTGCCTTGCGCATTTCAGGTAAAGATACCATCCTGAAAACACTAAAGGCCGGAACAAAATATCCGGGTCGTCGTTGCCTGACAGTGTGGTGCGTGAGCAGGGATTTAAAGAAAATGTCGGAACAGGTTTTAAATACCATAAGCTTTGCGGGTCGCGCGGCTGCTTCCAACCAGTTCAAGACCCTCTATACCGAAGGCATGACCTTGGTTGAGGAAACGGCAAGTTATCTCGACGGTGCCGGCCGCGCCGCCTCCAAGGTGCTGCCGCGCATGGCCTCGGTACTTTATGCGGCGGAATCGATGCGCCTCACCACCCGCCTGATGCAGATGGCCTCCTGGCTGCTTCTGCAGCGCGCCGTCAACAATGGCGAAATGACGCGCGATCAGGTTCTGAGCGAAAAGAACAAGGTGCGGCTCGACAGCTTTAATGTCGACCGTAACGCGCCCGGCTGGAACGACCTGCCCGAATCCTTCCGCGACCTCATCGAGCGCTCGCTGCGTCTCCAAAACCGCATCGCCCTGCTCGACCGCGAAATCTATCGCCCGTCCGAAGCCGCCAAGGTGCCGGACAATGAAAACAGCGTGCAGGCGCAGCTCAATCTTCTGCGCACAGCTTTCTCGATCAACTGAGAAAAGACGACCTTATCCGGACAATTTGAAAAGCAGGCTGAAAAGCCTGCTTTTTTGTTTTGGTCGTTACACCCATATGCACGGCCGCGAAAAGCAGACAACAAAAAAGCCCGGAAAAACCGGGCTTTTTTATACAATCCGTCCGCAAGTGGATCAGAGGCCGAGGCCGCCGAAACGCTTGTTGAACTTGGAAACGCGACCACCGCGGTCCATAAGCTGCTGGTTGCCGCCCGTCCATGCCGGATGGGACTTGGGGTCGATTTCAAGGTTCATGACTGCGCCTTCCGAACCCCAGGTAGAGCGGGTTTCGTATTCGGTGCCATCGGTCATGACGACCTTGATCGTGTGATAAGCGGGATGGATATCAGCCTTCATGACAATCTTCCTGGTTAAGTGACGTGCGGTCCATTTGCCGCAATTGCGTCAACTGAGCCATTTCAATAAATGAAGCCATAGACCAGATGGGCTATGGCTTCCCAATTCGATGCGGAGCCTATACATGAAGGTCGCCCAGATAACAAGAGCCTGCTATCCCCTTGTGAAAGGAGATGGCCGCAGGGGCTGGAATTTTACCGCGCGCCGGAAATTCACCCGCAAAAGGCCCAAAAACGGCATTGAACAAGGAGCATAGAGGACGTGGCAGATATTGACGAGCAGAAAGCTGCGAAACAGAGGAGCCTGAAGCCGCTTCTTGGCCTCTTCCCCTATCTGAGCCGTTATCGCGGCCTGATGGCGGCAGCTCTTTTCGCGCTTGTGCTTTCCTCCGCCACGACATTGGCCCTGCCGCTTGCCGTTCGCCGCATCATCGACCACGGTTTCCAGACGCCGGATGGCGGCATGATCAACAGCTATTTCGCCGTGCTTCTGGCGATTGCCGTGCTCCTCGCGCTTGCCAGCGCCATGCGCTATTATTACGTCATGACCATTGGTGAAAGGGTCGTTGCCGATCTGCGCCGCGATGTCTTCGCCCATCTCACCACCCTGTCGCAGCAGTTTTTCGATAGCAATCGATCCGGCGAACTGACCTCGCGACTGACCGCCGATACGGTGCAGATCCGCTCGGCATTCGGGTCGTCCGCCTCCGTGGCTTTGCGCAACATCATCATGTGCTGTGGTGCCGTGGCGATGATGATCTATACCAGCCCCGGTCTTTCGGGCCTTGCGCTGCTTGCCATTCCCTTCATCGTTTTTCCGTTGATCGCCTTCGGGCGCTCGGTTCGCGCCCGCTCCCGCACCACGCAGGATACATTGGCCAATTCCGCCGCCTATGCTTCCGAGACGATTGCTGCGAGCCGCACCGTGCAGTCCTTTAACGCCGAGGTGCTGGCAAATGCCCGTTATGGCGCTTCCGTGGAAGCCGCCTATCAGGGCGCTCGGGCAGCGATCGGCGCACGCTCCATTCTCACCGCCGTCGCCATCGCGCTGGTCTTCGGCAGCGTCGTCGGCATTCTCTGGTATGGCGCGCAAAGCGTCCTGTCTGGTGGCATGACGGCAGGCACGCTCGGTCAGTTCGTGCTTTATTCGGTCATCGCGGCAAGCGGTCTCGGCCAGCTCTCGGAAGTCTGGGGTGAACTGGCGCAGGCGGGTGGTGCGGCCGAACGGCTTTCCGAACTGCTGAACGAACGCTCGCCCGTCGCAGAACCCGCAACCCCTGTCGCCATGCCGCAGCCGCCGCGCGGCGAAGCCGAATTCGAAAATGTCGATTTTGTCTACCCGCTCGCGACAGGGCGGCCGATCGTCTCCGGCCTCTCTTTCAAGGTCAGCGCCGGCGAAACCGTCGCAATCGTGGGGCCTTCAGGTGCGGGCAAGAGCACGGTCTTTTCGCTGCTGATGCGCTTTTACGATCCGCAACAGGGCCGCATCACCGTCGATGGCACGGATATCCGCGACGTCACCCTCGCCGATCTGCGCGCGCGCCTGTCCATCGTTCCGCAGGATGTGGCGATATTCGCCTCCTCCATCCACGACAATATCGCCTTTGGCCGACCTGACGCGACACGCGAGGAGGTGCGCGCCGCCGCCATCGCCGCACAGGCTGACAGCTTCATCGAACGTCTCACCGATGGATATGATACCCAGGTGGGTGAACGCGGCGTGACGCTTTCCGGCGGCCAGCGCCAGCGCATCGCCATTGCCCGCGCCATCCTGCGCAATGCGCCGATCCTGCTGCTCGACGAAGCGACTTCGGCACTCGATGCGGAAAGCGAAACGCTGGTTCAAAAGGCGCTTGATGAGCTGATGAAAACCCGCACCACCATCGTCATCGCTCACCGTCTTGCCACCGTGCTGAAGGCCGACCGTATTCTGGTGATGGATGAAGGCCGCATCATTGAAGAAGGCACGCATCAGAGCCTCATCCGCCAGAACGGCCTTTATGCGCGGCTTGCCCGGCTGCAATTCCAGACCGGACCGGACGAATTGCGCGCCCAGGCTTAGTTCACGCGATCGGAGCGGAATTTCAGGCAAAACCGCTGGTGTTTCACCATTCCGCTCTCAACGGCTCACGCCAGCACGCTGCGTCCGGCAATGCGGCCCGAAAACAGGCAGCCGCCAAGGAATGTGCCCTCCAGCGCGTTGTAGCCATGCATGCCACCGCCACCGAAACCCGCCACTTCGCCGGCGGCATAAAGCCCCGGCACCGGCTCACCGGCAGCATCCAGCACCCGGGCTTCAAGATCGGTATGAAGGCCGCCAAGCGTCTTGCGCGTCAGCACATGCAGCCGCACGGCAATCAACGGTCCCATCCACGGGTCGAGCAGCCGGTGCGGTTTTGCCGTCCGCATCAGCCGGTCGCCAAGATAACGACGTGCGCCATGGATGGCCGTTACCTGGGCATCCTTGCTGAAACCATTTTCGATTTCGCGGTCGCGCGCTTCGATCTGCCGGCGGATATGGTCTATATGCAGCCGGTTATCGCCACTGATGGCATTCATCGCCGCCACGAGTTCTTCCAGCGTATCTCGAACCGCGAAATCTTCGCCGCGCTCCATGAAAGCACGCACTGGTCCCGGCGGCTCCTTGCCCAACCTTTTGAGCAGCAGCGGTATATCCTTGCCGGTCAGATCAGGATTCTGCTCCGAGCCTGAAAGCGCAAATTCCTTCTTGATGATCACCTTGGTCAGAATGAACCAGCTATGGCCGCTGCCGCGTTCGCCCAGCATTTTAAGCGTGCCGAGCGTATCGAAACCCGGCATGGCGGGGGCGGCGAGGCGGTTTCCATCCGCATCGCACCAGAAGGGCGAGGGACCGGGCAGAATGCGGATCCCGTGACCCGGCCAGATCGGATCATGGTTTTTCACGCCCTCGGTATAATGCCACATGCGGTCACGATTGATGACGGCTCCGCCAGCCGTTTCCGTAATGGCGATCATGCGGCCATCCACATGCGCGGGAACACCGCAGACCATGCTTGCGGGAGGCGCGCCCAACCGTTCCACCGGCCAGTTGCGCCGCACCAGTTCCTGATTGCCGCCGATGCCGCCGGAACTGACGATGACCGTCGCAGCGGAGAAGGTAAAATCGCCCTGCTCTTCCCGGCTGCTCTCCTGCCCGCGTTGCACGGGGTCGGCTACAAGAACAGCGCCTGAAATGCCGGTCACCCGGCCGTCGACGACCTCCAGACGATCAACCTGGTGGCGAAAACGGAAGGTCAGCCGGCCGGTTGCCGCCATGGCCTTCGCCTTTTTAACGAAGGGTGCGAGTACGCCCGGACCCGTGCCCCATGTGACATGGAAACGCGGAACGGAATTGCCATGACCATGAGCGAGGCTGCCGCCACGCTCGGCCCAGCCGACCACAGGAAACCAGCGCATGCCCATACGGTGCAGCCATTCGCGTTTTTCACCGGCAGCGAAATCGAGATAGGCCTCCGCCCAACGGCGCGGCCAATAATCCTCCGGACGGTCGAAACCGGCTGAGCCGAACCAGTCTTGCCGCGCAAGATCGAGACTGTCTCGCACCCGCATCCGGCGCTGCTCGGGACTATCGACGAAAAACAGACCACCCAGCGACCAGAAGGCCTGGCCGCCAAGGTTCTGCTCGCCCTCCTGATCCACGACACAGACGCTGAAACCTCGCTCAGCAGCCTCGGTTGCCGCCACCAGCCCGGCAAGCCCCGCGCCGACAACGATCACATCATAGCGTTCCATCAGCCCCTCCCAGATATGACGGAATTACTTTTACGCGAACGTAAATTCACTTTCGCCGGAAGGCAACCGCGCTGATGCGGTCCGCAATTTTAGCGCTCGGTGAGCTTGAGTTCGATACGGCGGTTCTGCTGCCGTGCTTCCGGCGTATCGCCTTCGGCAATCGGCTGATACTCACCGAAACCAGCGGCGACCAGCCGGTTTGCCGGGACGCCCTTGGAAATCAGGAATTTCACCACCGAGGTGGCACGGGCCGAGGATAGTTCCCAATTGTCCCGGTAACGTCCGGAACCGGAAAGCTGGACGTTATCCGTGTGGCCATCCACGCGCAGGACCCAGTTGATCTCCGCCGGAATTTCCTTGGCAAGATCGAGCAGCGCGACCGCCAGCTTCTCCATCTCCGTCTGTCCTTCCGGATTGAGTTCATTGCCGCCGGAAGGGAAGAGCACTTCGGACTGGAAGACGAACCGGTCACCGACGATGCGGATATTTTCGCGGTCCGACAGGATTTCGCGCAGCCGCCCGAAGAAATCAGACCGATAGCGGTTCAGTTCCTGCACCCGCTGCGCCAGCGCGACATTGAGGCGACGGCCGAGATCGGCGATCTTGACCTGAGACGAGGTATCCTTGGCTTCCGACGCCTGCAGGGCGGCTTCCACCGAAGCGATCTGCGCTCTCAGCGCCGCAATCTGCTGGTTCAGCAATTCGATCTGCGCGGAGGCGCGGGAATTGGCCTGCCGCTGGTCGTCCAGCTCGCCGGTCAGGCTGCCAATCCGGGCATTGGCGTTCGCATTGTTGCCCGATCCCGCATCGAGAAGCGCCTGCAGTCGCGAACGCTCGTTTTCTGAAGCTGCGAGCGTCGATTGCAGGCTTGCGAGCGCGTCCTCAATATCCTGCTTGTTGCCTTTTTCCATGGCCAGAAGTTCGGTCAGTTCGGCAATCTGGCTGTTGAGGCGCGTCAGCACTTCGTCCTTGCCGGTAATTTCGCGCGACAGTACGAATTGCGCCAGCACGAAGACCGTCAGCAAAAACATGATGGCCATCAGCAGCGTCGAAAGCGCATCGACGAAACCCGGCCAATAATCCACACCCCTGTCGCGGCGGCGGTTGCGCGCAAGCGCCATGGCTACTCGCTCCCGTTATCGTGCCGGGTGCGTCCGGATGATTTCGTGTCGCTATCGATCCGCGCCGACAGCCGGTCGAGCGTGCGGCGGAGTGATTTCGATTCTTCCTGCTGCGCCTCGATCCAGTCACGCAGCATCTGCTGTTCGCTGCGCATGTTCTTGACCAGACCCTGAATGCCCTCGGCAAGGCTGGTCATGGCCGCAAGCGAACGCTCGGTGCTGACCATGGCGCCCGGCTCAACGGCCTTGAACTCCCTCGGCCCTTCCGCCGAGGTGTCAGTTACCGATGACAGCCAGTTTTCGAGCTGGGTGTAAAAACGGTTCTGCGCACGACCGGCCTGAAGATCGAGAAAACCGAGGATCAGCGAACCTGAAAGACCGAGCAGCGACGAGGAGAAGGCCGTTCCCATGCCCGCCAGCGGCGCGGTGAGACCGGCCTTGAGCGAGCTCAGAATATCGTTGCTGTCACCGGCGCTCGGATCGAGCGACTGGATGACATTGCTGATGGCGCCGATGGTGCCGATCAGGCCCCAGAAGGTGCCGAGCAGACCGAGAAACACCAGCAGGCCGACGAGATAACGCGAGGTATCACGCGATTCGTCGAGTCGTGTTGCGATGGAATCGAGGATGGTCCGCTGCGTGACCGTGGAAAGCCGGACTTCGCCGCGCTTGCCGATCAGCGTGCTCATCGGCGCAAGCAGTTTTGGCGCACGGCCGACCTTTTCGACGCTGCCGGCAGCACGAAAGGCATTGAACCAGCGGACTTCCGAGCGCAGGCTCATCGTCTGCGTAAACACCAGAATGATGCCGATGGCCAACACGCCGAGAATGAAGCCGTTGAGCCCCGGATTGGTCATGAAGGCGGTGTGCGCCTGCCGATAGAGAATGGCCGCCAGAAAGCCGACGAGGATCAGAAACAGAACCATCGTCCAGAGAAACGGTGTGGGGCTGGACAGCTTGTGGCTGTATTGCCGTGTGGTCACCGGTTTCTCGACGCCAAGATCGAGCAGCTCCGAATCCGCCATAACGTTCGCATTCCCTCTGGTCAGGTATCCAGCGGAAGCTATTTGAAAATTGCGACGATTTGAAGCGAAAAGCCGGTCTTTCGTCACAGGCGTTTTAGGAAAATGTGTGAGCACCCGGCAATGGAAAACAAAAACACCCGCCGAACATTCGCCGGGCGTCTAAAACTTGTAGAAAACGACAGGTTTTCCGCCGAAAACCGATCAGCGGCCCGGGATGGGACGGTTGGCGACCTCAACGAGCGCCTTGTGGATATATTCATTTCCGGCAGCAACGGTGCCGCTGCCGAAGATATCCGTGCCGCCCTTGATGTCGGATGCGAAGCCGCCGGCTTCACGAATCAGCACCAGACCGGCCGCCATATCCCATGGCGAAAGATCGGCTTCCCAGTAACCGTCGAGACGGCCCGCGGCGACATAAGCCAGATCGAGCGAAGCCGCGCCCATGCGACGGATGCCGGCAGCCTCACCCATGACATGGCGAAGCTCGACCAGGAACTTGCCGTGATTGCCGCGACCGAGATGCGGCACGCCGCAGCCGATGACGCAATCGGTCAGCGCCTTGCGCGCGGCAACACGGATGCGGCGATCATTGAGGAACGCGCCGCCGCCACGCTCGGCGGTGTAGAGTTCGTCGGTGGCCGGATTGAAGATCACGCCGGCAACGACTTCACCGTTACGCTCCAGCGCGATGGAAACCGCAAAATGCGGAATGCCGTGCAGGAAGTTAGTGGTGCCATCAAGCGGATCCACGATCCAGCGATGCGCGCCATCGCTACCCTTTTCCTCGCCACCTTCTTCACCCAGGAAGTCATAGGTCGGGCGGGCCTTCATCAATTCATCGCGCACGATCTTTTCGGCTTTCAGATCCGCCTGCGAGACGAAATCGCTCGGTCCCTTGACCGAGACCTGAAGGTTCTGCACTTCACCGAAGTCACGCGACAAAGACTTACCCGCCTTGATGGCGGCCTGAACCATGACATTGAGAAGGGCTGAACGGGCCATCGAATTTGTTTCCTGGAAAGCTTGCGAACCGCCCGGAAGTTCACCGGGCAGGCACGTCATTATTTTCTTGAATTGAAAGTTTGCGGTTCAAGACCACAAAACGCGCGGAAATTCAAGGCAAAAAGCCCATGGGGCTGCGCCGGCGTGGTTAGGCCCGTCTGCCATCACGTCGGGCGGAAACGATTTGCGGCCTCAATCGCCTTCTTCTGCTGCTCGTCGGTGATCCCGAGATAAAAGTCCTCGAGGGAGGGATCCTTCAGCCCGGCGCGACGGGAAAGCACATACCATTTGGCCGCTTCGACCGCATCGGGCCGGGTGCCAAGCGCCTGAATATAAAGATGCGCCACCTTGTTCTGCGCCACGACATTACCACGCTGTGCCGCACCGTATAGCCAGCGGAAGCCCTCATCCAGATTGCGCTCGCCGCCGAAACCATTCACCAGCCAGATGCCCAGATCGACCTGCGCGGTGTCGTAACCCGCCTTTGCGGCCCGCATCAGCCAGTCCCGCGCCTTGGCCTTCTTTTCGGCCGGCACGTCCTTCACCAACCAGTAAATCTGCGACACCGCATATTGCGCATCTGCAATGCCCTGGTCAGCGGATTTTTCGTAGAAAGGCAAAGCCATCAGCAGGCCCTTGGCGCCGGGATTTTCCGAAACCAGAATCTGGCCCCAGTTGAACTGAGCAGAGGCATTACCGGCTTCCGCGGCGCGGCGCATGAAATCGTCAGCTTTCGCCTTGTCGCGGGTGACGAATTTGCCTTCCATCAGGATCAGGGCGAATTTGAACATGGCAACGGGATCGCCACCCTCTGCAGCCTGCTGATACCAGAAAGCCGCGGTTTTTTCGTCACGGGCAATGCCCAGACCACGCGACATCATTTCCGCCACCAGCGTCTGGGCGGATGCGTCACCGTTCTGCGCACGGTTCAGCGCCTTGTCGAGCGCCTGCACATATTCACCGCGCTGGAAATGCCCATAGGCTTCGTCCACCCGGCCCTTGAATTCCTTTTCAGGCGGCAGGGCGGGCAGCTCCGCACCCATGCGCTGATAGACATTGACGCCTGCGGACGGCTGCAAGTCCTTCTGCTCTTCGGATTGCACCCTGCCCTGACGGGTCGGCTGAGCCTCATTTTCCAGCTGGCGGGAAAGCGCATTGCTTTCGCTCTGCGGCCCGGATTGAGCAAAAGCGACACCCGCCGGCGCGCCGAAAGCAAGCGTCAGCAGCGAAACGGAAAAGCAGAGGTGAACCGAGCGCATGATCATCGCCTGTATCAACCGCCAAACCGTGGCGCTTTTTCGTCAAGCAGGGCGTTGATTTCAGAAACCGCCTGGGCAGCGCCACCGGCATTGTCAAAGACGCCGCTGCGCATCGCCACGAACTCCACGCCGGTTTCAGCTACGGCAACAACCGAAGACACATCCGTGCCACCCATGACGATGGCCGGAATTTCGATCATCGACGCCCACCACTCACCGAGAGCCAGGTTTTTGGGGTGCGCCTCAGGCTTGATGTCGCCTTCCAGCTTTCCGAAAAACACATAATCCGGATTGGACTCGCCCTGCTCCAGAGCCTTGTGACGGTCATCCGCATTACCGCCGCCGACGATCAGCTTCGGCGTGAACTTTTCCACGGCCTCGGCAAGCGCCTCGGCATTTCCAGCTACATGAAGGCCATCCGCCTTCACGCGACCGGCAACGCGGCTGTCACCGGCAATGAGCGCCGCCGCACCGGCCTTTTGCACGACAGGCACGATCAATTCGGCGCGTTTCTGGAAAGCGGCGTCATCCAGACCATATTGCGGAATGATGACGGAAGCGACATCACCGCCCCGCAATGCTTCTTCCACTTCTGTCGCCTGCTTTTGCGCGTCGTCCGATTCCGGAACGATCAGGACAAGGCGGCAACGATCTTCAACTAGGGTCATCGGTTCGTCCATTTCAGACAGAAGACGCTTGCCGCGCAATCTGCACTCGTTTTCATATGACAAATCCGATAAACCGGACCGGCGAAAGGATCAACTGTCCATCCATGCTGACCGATTTTCATTTTTATCTCGTCGCCATCCCCGCAGTCGTGCTCGTCGGCCTTTCCAAGGGCGGGCTGGGCGGCGCACTGGCCCTAATGGGCGTGCCGCTGATGGCGCTTGCCGTATCGCCTGTGCAGGCCGCCGCGATCTTTCTGCCGATCCTGATCGTGATGGATCTCGTGGCGCTTTGGGCCTGGCGGCACCACAACCACCGGGAAACGCTCCTCATCATGCTGCCCGGCGCAATCGCCGGCATCACGCTCGGCTGGGCGACCTCAAGCCTCATCTCCGCGGATGCCATGCGTCTCGTCGTCGCCTCGGTGACGATCCTGTTCGTGCTGCGTTATTTTCAGGAGAGTTTCAAAAGCCGTAAGGGACAGGAAATTCCGGCCAAACCGCAAAGACCGGCTGCCGCGACGCTCTGGTCCAGCCTTTCCGGTTATGCGAGCTTCGTGGCCCATGCGGGTGGACCGCCCTTTCAGATCTATGTTCTGCCGCTGAAGCTCGATCCGAAGACCTATACCGGCATGAGCGTACGCTTCTTCGCCATCATGAATGCGATCAAGCTCATTCCCTATTTCGCGCTCGGCGCGCTTGATGCCACCAACCTCAAGACCTCGGCCAGCCTGCTGCCGGTGGCGATGCTGGCGACGCTTGCCGGTGCAAGGGTGGTGAAATATCTGAAACCATCAGTGTTTTACCCGCTGATGTATTCCATGGCGCTGATTGCCGCGCTGAAACTGCTTTGGGACGGGTTGCCTTTCTAGGCTCAGGCAGCCACTAAAAGGCCCTGGCAGCACGCAGGTGCCGTCAGGGCCGAAAAGGAATCCGTCAGTCCTTCATTGAAGGCTGCGGTTTGGCATCAATTAGTGCCTTGTGGAGGCTTTAAGCCTCTGCAGTTCATCCTTCAGGCGCAGTTTACGGCGTTTGAGGTCGGCGATCTCTCTATCGTCAGAGGACGGGGAAGCAAGAATACTTTCGAGCTCCTCCTCCAGAGCACCGTGTTTCTTTTCGAGCGATGCAATATGAGCCTGAATGGTCATGCGGCACGTCCTTCCATTTTTAAGCCTACCTCCAGCTCTCCATCGCTGGAGTTTCAGGTTTGCGACGACAATGTGACACGGATCGCTGGTCTTGTCGAAGGCGAAATGAAGGCAATAAGTGGGCAATTTGGTCGCAAGGGATAACTTCCCGTTACCGCGATTTGATGATAGAGGCTCGTGAACGATCACAGACGCGCCGGAGCCGATCCGGCTAGCATAAAATGGGGATGACGAGATGCCCGATCAGGACCAGGCGGACATCAGGCTCACGCTGGCGCGGCTGCGCCAGGAGCATGAGGATTATGACGCGGCGATCAACGCGATGATCCAGACCAGCTGCGATGCGCTGAGAATACAGCGCATGAAAAAGAAGAAGCTGGCCGTCAAGGACAAGATGACCCAGCTCGAAGACCAGGTCATTCCCGATATCATCGCCTGAGCCGGAGAGATTACGTGACAGCAGAAACGCCCCCCGTCGCCATCATCATGGGCAGCCAGTCCGACTGGGAGACCATGAAGAACGCCGCCGATACGCTGGATGCGCTCGACATCGAATACGAAGCCCGCATCATTTCCGCCCACCGCACCCCGGACCGGCTTTATGACTTCGCCAATGGCGCGAAGGACGAAGGCTTCAAGGTCATTATCGCGGGCGCCGGCGGCGCTGCCCATCTGCCCGGCATGACGGCCTCAATGACGCCGCTTCCGGTGTTCGGCGTTCCGGTTCAGTCAAAGACCATGTCCGGTCAGGACAGCCTCTATTCCATCGTGCAGATGCCCGCCGGCATCCCCGTCGGCACGCTTGCCATCGGCAAGGCCGGCGCGATCAATGCGGCCCTTCTCGCCGCTGCGGTTCTGGCGCTGAGCGACGAGGACCTCGCTGACCGGCTGGATGCCTGGCGTGCGCGCCAGTCGGCAGCCGTCGCCGAATATCCCATGGACAGCGCCCAGTGACGACCGAAGTGATGGCAAAGACGACCAACCTGACCATCGGCATCATCGGCGGCGGGCAGCTCGGGCGCATGCTGGCGATGGCCGCTGCCCGTCTCAACCACCGAACCATCGTGCTGGAACCGCAGGCCGATTGCCCGGCTGCGCAGGTCTGCAACGACCAGATCGTCGCGGAATATGATGACGAAAAAGCGCTTGCGGAACTCGCAAACCGCTGCGATGTCGTGACCTACGAATTTGAAAACGTGCCTGTCGCGGCCGCCGAAAAGCTTAGCCTCTCCGTTCCCGTCTATCCGCCGCCGCAGGCGCTCAGCGCCTCGCAGGACCGGTTGACGGAAAAACGCTTCCTCAATGGTTGCGGCATCCCGACCGCCGATTTTCGCGCCGTGGACAGCCAGGAAGAGCTGGAAGCCGCGTTGGTCGCCTTTGGCGGCAAGGGCGTGCTGAAGACTCGTCGCATGGGTTATGACGGCAAGGGCCAGCGTCTCTTCCGGGGCGGCGAAGACCTCGCGGGTGCCTTTGCAGCGCTCGGCGGCGTGCCGCTCATCCTTGAGAGTTTTGTCGCCTTCGAGCGAGAGATTTCGATCATCGCCGCCCGTTTCCAGGACGGGACCGTCACCTGTTATGATCCCGCCGAGAATGTCCATCTGAACGGCATTCTGCACACGTCCACTGTTCCGGCAGCGCTCTCCGATGCCGCGAAGGCGGTTGCCGTGGAGTCAGCAGAGAAGCTTCTGGCCGCGCTCGAATATGTCGGCGTCATCGGCATCGAATTCTTCGTCCTGCCGGATGGTTCGCTGGTTGCCAATGAAATGGCGCCACGCGTTCACAATACCGGCCACTGGACGGAAGCGGCCTGCGTAATCTCGCAGTTTGAACAGCATATCCGGGCCGTGTCGGGCCTCGCCCCCGGCAGCACGGAGCGCCACTCCGATTGCGTCATGACCAACCTGATCGGCGACGACATCGACGATGTGCCGGCATGGCTGTCGAAAAAAGACTGTCTCGTGCATCTCTACGGCAAGACGGAAGCACGGCCGGGCCGCAAGATGGGCCATGTGACCGAGCTTCTGCACACAGGAAAAGCCTAGTCTTTTAAGGCAAAGGCACGGCCAAGTGTTGACAGGCAGGGCTCAAACGGGTATCTGCCTGCCAACCGAAAAGAGCGCGCCCCGTTGCGCGCTTTTGATTGTTTGAATAGCACGGCAAAATCCGTGCAAAACTGCGGACCAGTAAAATGA
Organism: Agrobacterium sp.; assembly: GCF_059499945.1. Lineage (NCBI taxonomy): Bacteria > Pseudomonadati > Pseudomonadota > Alphaproteobacteria > Hyphomicrobiales > Rhizobiaceae > Agrobacterium > Agrobacterium sp. Next base: position 182,269 of record NZ_JCABZP010000015.1, read on the forward strand.
AGATCAAGAATTCGCTTAAAGCGCTTAAGGCCCGTCATCGCGATAACCGCCTGGTTCGCCGCAAGGGCCGCGTCTACATCATCAACAAGCAGAACCCGCGCTTCAAGGCTCGTCAGGGCTGATTGACTGCGGTTCGCGATGGTTTCGCGGATCACTTTGTTGACAGTGCAGAAGTTTGCATTTGATATTGGGCGCAGCCGGGTTAAGCTTTAACCCATGCGCCCAAATCGTTTTAGCACGGCTATCATTCTCGCTCAGGGCTTCCTGTTTTCAAGCCTCCCGTTTCCGGGAATGGCTGCGATTGCCCATGCGGCGGACGGGCAGGCACCTGCTGTTGCGGAATCCGCGCCTTCACCCGCCAAAACCATCGACACTCTTTTTGCATCGCTGAAAAAAGAACGGAATGCGGTCAAGGCACGTAGCATTGCCAACCAGATCGCCTCCGAATGGAATGATTCCGGCAGCGCGACAATCAATCTCCTGATGCAATGGGCGGGCGAAGCCGCCGACGAAAAGCGCAACGCCGCCGCTTACGATTTTCTCGACCAGATTGTTTTGCTCGATCCTGACTATGTGCAGGCGCCGTATCGCCGCGCCATGGTCCATTTCGCCGATGGTGATACCCGCAAGGCGATGGCGGATATCAATCTGACGCTGGAAAGGGAGCCGCGCTATTTCCCGGCACTCGCAAGCCTTGCCAACATCCTCGAAGCCTCGGGCCGCGACGAGTTGGCGCTGAAGGCCTGGGAGCGTTATCTGGCGCTTTATCCTGCGGACAAGGACGCCCGCAAGGAAGCTGCCGACCTTTCGGAAAAGCTCGCCGGCACGCGCGGCTGAATTGGGCAGAGGCCCAAACAAAAATCGCCGCAGAAGCGGCGATTTTTCATTGAGACGTTCTCAACCGATCATTCCATACCGAGCGCGGCCATATAGGTCTGGAGAATCGTTTCTTCTTCGATGCGCTCATTGGCATCCTTCTTGCGCAGACGGATGATGGTGCGGATCGCCTTGGTGTCGTAACCACGACCCTTGGCCTCGCCCATGACATCCTTGATATCGCCCTGAATGGCGGCCTTTTCCTCTTCGAGGCGCTCAACGCGCTCGATGAACTGACGCAGTTCTGCGGCGGCGACGGTTTCGGTGGTGCTGGTATCGTCCATCATATCATCCTTTATTGGCGGCCCGCATGCGAGCCTTGTTCATCATTCCGGGCGAAGCCTTCGCCGGCCGCTGCCAGTGGGCAGCAAAATTCAGGCCTGTGAACTGCCCACTGAAAGGCGTCCCGTCAAGTCGTTTCCGTCGATCAGAGGTTATTCCCTCGACCGGTTCTGTTCAAAGGCGGCTTTCTGGGTATCACTCGCCTCCGCCTGATATTTCTCTTTCCAATCCTCATATGGCATGCCGTAGACGATTTCGCGGGATTCATCCTTGCTGAGCGGAACGCCAGCCTCTTCGGCCGCTTCCCGATACCAGTTGGAAAGGCAGTTGCGGCAAAAGCCCGCGAGATTCATCAGGTCGATATTCTGCACGTCGTGACGTTCGCGAAGGTGCTTCACGAGGCGGCGGAAGGCCGCCGCTTCAAACTCGATCTGCCTGTTGTCGTTCTCTTTCGTCATGGCGAAACTCCAGGCTCAATAGGGGCCGGTACGGGAGGCGAAAAGCTGATATTCATGCAAGACGGGATCGTCATTCATTGCGGCGAAAATGGGAGCGAGCCGATCCGACCATTCGGCGATCCCCTTCTCATCCGCGATCAGGTCCTGCCGAACCTCGAGAAGCGCATGCGGCAGGCCCTTCATCATGCAATGACGATACATGGTGTCGCCCTTCAGCGCCCCGTCATAGGGTTCGTTGTCACCCACAAGGATATCGCCGGTGGCACGCAGATGCGCCAGAAGCGGATCGACCGCACGATGATCGGTATCCCACAGAACCGCCGCATGCCATGGCCGCGGCGTTTCCTTCCAGAACGGCGTGTAGGAATGCAGCGACAGGACGAGCGGCGCTTCTTCCGAGGCCTCGGCCACGCCGGTCAGCACACGGTCCACGGCATTGTGATAGGGCCGGTGAAAAATCTCGATTCGCCTTTGCCATTCCTCGTCCGAAATCGGATGGTTACCGGGGATGATCGCCCCGTCCGAGATCTTCATGATGAGCGTGGGATCATCCTCGCCGCGATTCGGATCGATCAGGAGCCGCGAAAACCGCCCGAGCACCGCCGGTACGCCCAGGCGCGCGGCAAGCGAGCGCGTTAGCCCCTCTATACCGATATCAAATGCGATGTGGCGATGAAAAGCGGTTTGCGGAAGGCCAAGTTTGCCGTAGTGTGCCGGCAGGAGGTTCATGGCATGGTCCGCCAGAAGAACCATGCCTTTGTCATATTCGCCTTCTATGATTTCATAGGGTATGAAGTCGTTCATCGATGATTTTCTGGGGCAGGATTGAGGAGAGAAGCTTGATGGCATGGCTTGAGGCCGGGCGCAAGTTACGGCGAAAGAACAGCCATCTACCTTATCGCACTCATGATCCCACGAACAATATAATCGATTAAACTCGCGTTGACTTTCTTGGGCGGCCACGCCAAGAAGTGTGTTCATTATAACCATGGAATCCGGATGGAAGCCGTGACTCAGTCATCTCTCGCTCTTCCTCGCCACTTCAGGCATATCGCCCGTCTTTTTTCCGCAGCGGCATTGTTTTTGACCCCGTTCATGATCGCGGCACCCGCGCATGCGGATTTTCGCGTGTGCAACAGCACGCAGAACCTCGTGGGGGTCGCAATCGGCTACCGGGCACAGGAGGGCTGGGTCAGCGAAGGCTGGTGGCAGGTCCCCTCTTCGACCTGCGCGACGCTGATCGAGGGCGAGCTGCAGTCACGTTATTATTATCTCTATGCCGAAGATGCCGCTCATGGCGGCCGCTGGACCGGTGACGTCAACATGTGCGTGGCGGAGAACGAGTTCAAGATCAACGGCGTGGACGATTGTTTTGCCCGCAGCTTCCAGAGAATGGGTTTCAAGGAATATGACACGGGCAGACAGGGCAGCTGGATGGTCCAGCTTTCCGATACGCCAGGCACACAGGGAAATCAAAACTGATGAAGCGTAACCGCAAAGTCAAAATTCTTGCAACTCTCGGCCCGGCCTCTTCCGAAGAGGCCATGATCGAGAAGCTGCATCTTGCTGGCGCTGATCTTTTCCGGATCAACATGAGCCATGCGAGCCACGACGTGATGCGGACGCTCATTCAGCGCATCCGCTCCGTCGAGAGCCGTACCGGTCGTCCCATCGGCATTCTGGCCGACCTGCAGGGTCCCAAGCTGCGCGTCGGAAAATTCGCCGAGACGAAGGTCGATCTGGTTCCGGGCCAGACCTTCACGCTTGATAACAACGACACCCCCGGCGACAACACCCGTGTTTTCCTGCCGCACCCTGAAATTCTTGAAGCGGTCAAGCCCGGCCACCGCCTGCTGATCGATGATGGCAAGCTGCATCTGCGCGCTGAAAAGAGCGACGGCAAGAGCATCGTCACGACAGTCATTTCCGGCACCCGCATTTCCGACCGCAAGGGCATCAGCCTGCCGGATACGCTGCTCGGCGTTGGCGTTCTGACCGACAAGGACCGCGTCGACCTTGATGCAGTCCTCGAAACCGGTGAAGTCGACTGGGTGGCGCTTTCCTTCGTCCAGCGTCCGGAAGACCTGGCCGAAGTGCGTAAGATCGCACGTGGCCGCGTCGGCCTGATGTCCAAGATCGAAAAGCCCCAGGCTGTCGAGCGTATCGAAGAAATCATCGAGCTTTCCGATGCATTGATGGTTGCCCGTGGCGATCTGGGTGTCGAAATGCCGCTGGAAGCCGTTCCCGGCATCCAGAAGCAGTTGACCCGCGCCTGCCGCCGCGCCGGCAAGCCGGTCGTGGTCGCCACACAGATGCTGGAATCGATGATCACCGCGCCTGTACCGACACGCGCCGAAGTCTCCGACGTCGCGACCGCCGTCTTCGAAGGCGCTGATGCCATCATGCTGTCGGCTGAATCCGCCTCCGGCGACTACCCGGTCGAAGCGGTTTCCACCATGGCCTCCATCGCCAGCACGGTGGAGCAAGACCCCTATTATTCCAATATCATCTATGCGCAGCGCGCCCAGCCGGAACCGACAGGTGCCGACGCCATTTCGCTTGCCGCCCGCCAGATCGCCGAAACGCTGAAGCTTGCGGCGATCGTCACCTATACGTCCTCGGGCACGACCGGCCTGCGCGCCGCGCGCGAACGGCCGCAGGTTCCGATCATTGCGCTGTCGCCGATCATCCAGACCGCACGCCGCCTGTCGGTCGTCTGGGGCCTGCACTGCGTCGTCACCGGTGATGCCAGCGATCTCGACGACATGGTGAACCGCGCTTGTCGCATCGTGGTTTCCGAAGGCTTCGGCAAGCCGGGCGATCGCATCATCATCTCCGCAGGTGTGCCGCTCGGCACCCCCGGCGCGACCAATATGGTGCGCATTGCCTATATCGGCTCGGACGGCCAGAGCGGCGTCTGACGCCGCGCAATATACAGCATGAAAAAACCCGCCGTCGCCGGCGGGTTTTTTATTGGCCTTTCGGCCATCTGATAGAACTGGCTCAGTGCATCTTCACCGGCGTGCTGAAGCGGCTGGATTCGATGGCCACGGCACCCGGCTTGAAGCTCGCCGAAGTGGCGGAAGCCGACATGTCGTTGCTGAGCATACGGTTGGCGACAACACGCGGTGCCTTTACCGAGCGTCCGGTCGCGCCCTTGTTCTGGTTGAGCGCCCAGTCCGAAATAAGGTCCTGCGTCAGGCGTCCACCACCCACCATGGCCTGCTGGGAAACGGCGGCATCCTGCCTGCTTGGACGCGAACCCTTGGTCGGCATGCCGGCGCTGAGGCCGCCATTGATGGCGGGCTTCAGGTCAAAAGCATCACCGAAGCCAGCCTGCGGTTCGGCCTTGGCCGTTTCGGCGGGTGCGACGGTAACCTTGTGGTTGACGGCAGCCGGGAATGGCGCGGCTGTCGGCATGGCAGCCGACTGGACCTGCGACCGGGCAGCCTGACCGCTCTGTTCAAGAGCGGCAACCACCGTCGGCGAAAGCGTATCCTGCTGCGCCTCGGCGAGATCGTCTTCACCTTCCGGATCGGCATTTGCAGCCGCAAGCAGGGCTTCTGCCACGGCCGGACGGTTGGCGGGAACCGGAACGGAAGCAAGCTCGCCGGTCGCAGCCGGTGTCGCACCGTCGGCGGAAGCCGTCAGGATAGACCCTTCCGCATCACCCTTCATGCCACGCGGGCCGAGAAGTGTGGGCACGGGCACGGAAACCTCAGCGAGATCGGCAAATTGCTGGCGCTCGGCCGGAGCTGACGTCGGCGTCGGCGTGGTCGCTGCCTGCAGAGCATCCTGCGCAGCATTGCGGGCCGGAGAATAAAGGGCCGTCGCAAGGCCGGTATTGGCAGGCGGCTGGTTGCCGAATGCAGGACGAGCCGTCGGCAGCGGCGCATCATTCACGCCGGGAAGTGCCTGTGCCGAAGCAACTGCAATGGTGGGTTCAGGCTCGGGAGCAGCCTGCTGCGGAGCCGCCGGGCGAGCGACAGCCGGGCGTTCTGCGGGCTCCGGCGCTGCGATGCTATCGGGATCTTCATCCTCGTCGCCACCGCCAAAGAGGGCCTGCAACAGGGTCTTGCGCTTGCCGCCGCCGGAAGAGGCAGGGCCGGCACCGGCGCTGGAAGCAACCTGAACGGAGGAGGAGTTGACGCGCTTCTTGTAATCGGCGAGCGCCTGCTCATAACCGGGAAGCGGCTTGCCGTCGGACGGAAGGTGCAGCGTATTGCCGTTCGGGAAGATGCGGACGAGTTCCTGGCGGCTCATGCGCGGCCAGGCGCGAACGCCACCGACATCCATGTGCACGAAGGGAGATCCCGAGGTCGGATAGAAGCCGACGCCGCCGATCTGCATCTGCATGCCGATTTCACGAAGGCGGGCAAGCTTCACACCGGGGATATAAAAATCCATGGCCTTGCCGAGCATATGCTGGCTTTTTTCGGCGACGCCTTTGGTGCGCGTCCGCAGGAGACCGTTGGTCTCCGGCGAGCGGAAGGCCGAAACGACGTTGATGTAATCGGTCGCGCCACTGCGGCGATAAACTTCCCAGACGAGATCGAAAAGGCGCGGGTCCATGCGTGTCGGCTGGTTGCGACGCCAGTCGCGCAGGAATCGGTTCAGCTCCTGCAGGCCCTTCTGGTCATATTTTCCATTGCGCTTGAAGGTGATGACCGCCTTCTCGCGTGTATGGATATAATACAGTTTGAGGCTGCGCGTCTCGGCGGCGGCTTCCGTCGCCGAAACACCTACGAAGGGCATTGCGGCAAGCATCAGGCAGGCAAAGGTGACAGCGCGCGCCGACAGCTTCGTGCATATATCCTTGATCAAGCCGCGCGCGATCCTGGTCGAAAGCGCGTTATTCCGATGCAGATATGGCAATTCGATCCCCGCCTGGAAGACAATTTCTGTCACATTGCCTCAAATGAACGTCAAATACGGTGACACGATGGCAAAATTGCCACACACATACAACCTTCCTCTACATAGTGAATCAGCCACTAACAAGAGGTTTATAGACGGTAAGCGGATATCCTTGCTCAGAAGTTAACGAATTTGCGATCTGCCTTCGAATACGCGGTCTCTGCCTTCAGGCTGCATCTCGAAGGGGATCATCGGGATCAATGCCATAATCCTTCAGCTTGCGATAAAGCGTCGAGCGGCCGATGCCGAGCTTTCTGGCGACCTGGCTCATCTGCCCGCGATAAAAGCGCAGGGCGAAACGGATGAGTTCTTCCTCGATTTCCGCCAGTTTGCGGATATTGCCCGACTCATCCATGCTGGAGATCAGATTTCCGCCCCGGTAGATGGTGGTGGAAATATCCGACGGCTCCTCGATGACGGCATGGCTTTCGGCAGCCGCCGGCGGGGGCGGTGAATAGGTAGCAAGCTTCAGCGACGCCCCTGAAGGCGCACGGATGAGATCATCCGCATCATCGCCGGTCGAAAATTCCGGCAGCTGCAGCGCGATCTGCGGAAAATCGGAATCTGACAGTTCCTCACCCTGCGACAACACCACGGCGCGGAAAACGGCGTTTTCAAGCTGGCGGATATTGCCCGGCCAGTCATAGGCCGTCAGCAGTGCCAGCGCGCTGGCGTTGAGGCCGACGGGATTGGGCAATTTCTGCTCCGCCGAAAAGCGCTCGGCGAAAACCCGCGCCAGATGGGGAATGTCTTCCTTGCGGCGGCGCAGCGCCGGAATGGTGATCGGAAAGACGTTGAGGCGATAATAAAGGTCTTCGCGGAAGCGGCCTTCCTTCACCTCCTCGATGAGGTTCTTGTTGGTGGCGGAGATCAGCCGGACATTCACCTTCTGCACCCGTGCGGAGCCGACGGTTTCGATTTCGCCCTGCTGGACCGCGCGGAGCAGCTTTACCTGCACGTCTAGCGGCAGATCGCCGATTTCATCGAGGAACAGCGTGCCGCCATCCGCCTCCATGAACTTGCCTACATGTTTTTCCGTAGCACCCGTGAAGGCTCCCTTCTCATGGCCGAAGAGAATGCTTTCCACCAGATTATGGGGAATGGCGCCGCAATTGACTGTTATGAAGGGCTTGTTCGCCCTGTCGCCGGCCGACTGGATGGCCCGGGCGACCATTTCCTTGCCCACGCCGGATTCACCTTCCAGCACCACGGGGATGCTCGACTGGGCGGCACGCTGCGCGAGCTCAATGACCCTCAGCATTGCGGGGCTTGCGGAAACGATATCGGTAAAATTCACTGCATTGCTCCGTCCGCGCCTTCCCGTGCGGGCTTTTGCCTCTCTCCTGTCGAGCTTGAGCGCATTGGAGATGGCGGCGCCGATCCTTTCCGGCGAGACCGGCTTCACAACGAAATCGAAGGCGCCGGCGCGCATGGCCTGCACGACGGTATCGATGCCGCCCTGCCCCGTCTGTACAATGACGGGAACATCGGTGCCGAGTTCGCCGACGGCCTTCAGAAAGGTAAGCCCGTCCATTTCCGGCATCATCAGATCAAGGACGACGACATTGATCTCGCCACTATATTGCTTGAGCAGTTCCAGCCCCGCTTTGCCGTTTTCGGCAAGCAAGGCGAGATGCCCATAACGTTCCACCGCATTTTTGAGCAGGCGGCGCTGGACGGGATCATCGTCTATCACGAGAACATGCGCGGTCATTTTTAGCTCCGGTTTCCGGTTTATGGACCTGCTTCATGCGGTCCCTTATTCCGCACTCTGGCATGGGAGACTTGAACATCCAGTTTTGAGAATTGCTTGCATTTTATCCATTGCCGCGGGAAACAAGGTCCCCATATGCTTCGCACGCATAATCAGAAGGACACGTTGGATGACCCTCAACCGCGCTACCCCGCAACCCGTATTCTCCCTTGCCGAAACCTCCGGCCCGGCGCTTGGCGATCTGCCCGGCTGGAAGCTCTCGGATCTCTATCCGTCGGGGGATTCGCCGGAATATAAGGGTGATCTGGAGAAGGCGGCATCGATGGCGGCGGCTTTCGAGGAGAAGTGGAAGGGAAAGCTCGAAGGCGCCGCGAAGGCCACGGGCGAAAAGGGCATTGGGGCCGCGCTGAAGGAATATGAAGCGCTGGACGATCTCATCGGCCGCATCGGTTCCTTTGCCGGGCTCACTTATTTTTCCGACACCTCCAACCCGGCAAACGGCAAGCTTTACGGCGACGCCCAGGCAAAGCTGACAGATATTTCGGCGCATCTCCTGTTTTTCACGCTTGAACTCAATCGCATCGACGACGCCACGATGGACGCCTGCATGGCCAATGACGCCGCGGCGGGCCATTACCGTCCCTGGCTGGTGGATTTGCGCAAGGACAAGCCGCACCAGCTCGACGACCAGCTGGAGCAGCTGTTCCTCGAAAAATCCATGACCAGCGCGGCGGCCTTCAACCGCCTGTTCGATGAGACGATGGCCGACCTGCGTTTCGATATAGACGGTGCGAGCCTTCCGCTGGAAGTGACGCTAAACATGCTGCAGGAGCCGGAGCCGGAAACCCGAAAGAAAGCGGCGGAAGCGCTGAGCGCCACTTTCAAGGACAATCTGCGGGTCTTCACCCTCATCACCAACACGCTTGCCAAGGACAAGGATATTTCCGACCGCTGGCGCAAGTTCGAGGATATTGCCGATAGCCGCCATCTGGCGAACCGCGTCGAGCGGGAAGTGGTCGATGCCTTGGCGGCAGCGGTCAAAAAGGCCTATCCGCGCCTTTCGCACCGATATTACGCCATGAAGGCGAAATGGCTTGGCATGGAGCAGATGAATTATTGGGACCGCAATGCGCCGCTTCCCGATACGTCGAACACGATCATCCCCTGGGTTGAGGCCAAGGATACCGTGCTTTCCGCCTATGGCAATTTTGCCCCCGAGATGGCCGATATTGCCCGCCGTTTCTTCGATGAAGAGTGGATCGACGCGCCGGCCCGTCCCGGCAAGGCGCCGGGCGCATTCGCGCATCCAACCGTACCCTCGGCTCATCCTTATGTGCTCGTCAACTATCTCGGCAAACCGCGCGACGTGATGACACTTGCTCATGAGCTTGGTCATGGCGTTCATCAGGTTCTGGCTGGCGAACAGGGCGCCCTGATGTGCGCCACGCCGCTGACGCTGGCCGAGACAGCCTCCGTTTTCGGGGAAATGTTGACCTTCCGCAAGCTGCTTGATGACACCAAGGATATCAGGGAACGCAAGGCCATGCTCGCCCGCAAGGTCGAGGATATGATCAATACGGTCGTGCGCCAGATCGCTTTTTACGAATTCGAGCGAAAGCTGCACACCGCCCGCAAACAGGGAGAACTGACCTCCGAACAGATCGGCGAATTGTGGCTTTCCGTTCAGGCCGAGAGCCTCGGTCCGGCGATCCGGATTTCCGAGGGCTATGAGACCTGGTGGACCTATATCCCCCATTTCATCCATTCGCCCTTCTACGTGTATGCCTATGCCTTCGGCGATTGCCTGGTGAACTCGCTTTATGCGGTCTACCAGAAGGCCGAGACCGGCTTTCAGGAGAAATATTTCGAGCTTCTGAAGGCGGGCGGCACCAAGCACCATTCGGAGCTTCTCAAACCCTTCGGCCTCGATGCGACCGATCCCTCATTCTGGGACAAGGGACTTTCGATGATCGAAGGACTGATCGACGAGTTGGAAGCGCTGGATAACAAACAGGCTTAATCTCTTCCGCCGGCAGGGCTATCCTATTTCGGACAAGCTTTGCCGGTTGATATTGCCGGCAGAAGACACCGGTTGACAATTCAGGCGACGAGCAAAGGCAATGAAACGCAAACCCGCCGATCTGACCTTGAGGGAAACCCTGCGCTGGGAGCCGCAGACCGGCTTTCAGCGCATCGACCAGCATATGCGCCGATTGTTGCGCTCCGCCGACGCGCTCGGTTTTCGCGCGCCGGTCAACGCAGTGCAGGTGCTGGAAAAGAAGGTGGGCGGCGAAAATCCGCTCTGCGTCAGGCTGGTGATGAACTACAAGGGCGAACTCGATATCGAAACGGCCGATTTCCAGCCCTTGCAGCAGGATGCGGTCTGGCGGGTTCGCATCGCCCGGCAGACCAGGCTCGATTCCTCCGACACCTTCTATCGCCACAAGTCCTCCCGCCGGGAGCCCTATGATGCCGCCCGAGCCGAATTTTCAGCCGGGGAGGCAGACGAGGTGCTGCTGCTCAACGAGCGTGGCGAATTGTGCGAGGGCTCATCGACCAGCATTTTCGTCGAAATGCCGGATGGGCAATTGCTGACGCCGCCGCTCGACAGCGGCATCCTGCCGGGTGTGCTGCGCGCCGATCTGATCCGCGAACGCAGGGCGCGCGGACAGGCGCTGAAACCGGAAGACATCGCCGGCCGGAAGCTGTTCGTCGGTAATTCGCTGCATGGGCTGATTGCGGCGGAGCTTGTTTAAACCGTCACCGCCAGAAGCCGGTCCCGTCCTCTCTCCTTGGCCGCATAAAGGGCCTGATCGGCGCGCAGGAAAACATCGTCGGCGCTTTCCGCCACCTGATAGGCGGTCATGCCCGCCGAGCAGCTATAGGAAAAATCCGGGAATTCGGAAAGAGGTCTGGAAAGGCGTACTTTCTGCAGCAGCCGCTCAACAATCTCCTGGCCTTCGGCAACCGAACTGCGCGGCAAAATCAGCATGAATTCCTCACCGCCGATCCTGCCGAAACAATCCACCCGCCGGATGACGGAGTGGGCGATGGTGACAAAATCGCGCAATACCGCATCACCACATTTGTGACCGAAGCGATCGTTGATCTGCTTGAAAAAATCGATGTCGAGCGTGCAGAGGCAAAAGGGCGCCTCAAGCCCCTTGGCGACCTGCTCCACCTGCAGAGCGAGCTTGGCGAAGACGAAACGGCGGTTTGCTGTTCCCGTCAATTCATCCGTCTGCGAGGCGCGTACCGCCAGATCCCTGTCCTGCCGCAGGGTTCTATAACCCTGGCGCAGTTCAGTGACGTCGCTTGCGACGCACAGCATCCAGCCATCCTGCTGCACCGTCTCGGTCATCCAGAACCAGCGGCCGTCATACAGGTCCATCTCAAAGGCGCGATAGGGCAGCTTGCCGCGCCGGGACTGCGCCGAGAGCAGCCATCCCTCGAAATCATTGTTGCGAATGACGACCCCGGTGCGCAGCCGATGGTTCAGCCGCATGATATCCGCCCAGGTTGGCAAATCACCGGCGGCAAGCTGAAAGCTTTCCCGAAACGACGGATTGGCATGGCGCAACCGGTCCTCGGAATCGTAAAGGGCAATAAGGACGGGGGTGGCACTCTGAAGAGCTGCGACACGCTCTAAAAGATCATTCAACAGGCAACTCCCCTGCGATGGCGGAAAACTCCCCTGTCGTCATCCGGCCAAAGCCCCCACGCCTCTGGACGCACAAAACGAAAAGAAGAATTTAATTATAAACGCACTCTCTAAAATGCGAAGAGGCAGAAATGGTGGAAACAATGCGTTCGCCCGTCTCGCCGTCATTATCGTCATATGTCCGTCATCCACCTGCCCTTTATTGTGGCACGCTTTTATGATCTAGCTTACTTATTGGCTGAAAAAGGAAAATTGACGAATGACGGACGCAAACCACCCGATTTATGGCGATATTGACGGCCCCATCATCATGATCGGCTTCGGCTCCATCGGGCGCGGCACTCTTCCGTTGATCGAACGTCATTTCAATTTCGACAGGACCCGGCTCGTCGTCATCGACCCGCGCGAGGATATCGCCGCCTTTCTGGCCGAGAGAAACATCCGCCACGTCCAGAAACATCTGACCAAGGAGAACTATAAGGAAGTTCTCAAGCCGCTTCTCAAAGGTGTGCAGGGCCAGGGCTTCTGCGTCAATCTTTCGGTTGATGCCGCCTCCGTCGACCTGATGCGGATCTGTCGCAAGCACGGCATGCTTTACATCGACACCGTGGTGGAACCGTGGCCCGGTTTTTATTTCGATGCCGATGCCGACAATGCCGCCAGAACCAATTATTCGCTGCGCGAAACCATGCTGAAGGAAAGAGCGCGCAGGCCCGGCGGCACGACCGCGGTTTCCACCTGCGGCGCCAATCCCGGCATGGTGTCCTGGTTCGTGAAGCAGGCACTCGTCAATCTCGCCAAGGATACCGGTCTCGACATCGAGGAGCCGCAATCACATGACCGGGAAGGCTGGGCAAAGCTGATGAAGCAGCTTGGCGTCAAGGGCGTGCATGTGGCCGAGCGCGATACCCAGCGGGCGAAAGAGCCGAAGCCCTTCGGCGCTTTCTGGAACACATGGTCCGTGGAAGGTTTTATCGCCGAAGGTTTCCAACCCGCCGAACTCGGCTGGGGAACGCATGAAAACTGGATGCCGAAAAACGCGAAAAAGCAGAAAAAGGGGAGCAAGTCGGCGATCTATCTCGATCAGCCCGGTGCCAATACGCGGGTGCGCACCTGGTGCCCGGGGCTCGGACCGCAATATGGATTTCTCGTCACCCATAATGAAGCGATTTCGATTTCGGACTATTTCACCGTCCGCAACGATGATGGCGATGTGACCTACCGGCCCACCTGCCATTACGCCTACCACCCCTGCAACGACGCCATTTTGTCCCTGCATGAGCTCTTCGGCAATGGCGGCAACCCTCAGCCGATCCAGCATGTGCTCGGTGAAGACGAGCTTGTCGACGGCGCCGACGAGCTTGGTGTCCTGCTTTATGGTCATGACAAGAACGCTTATTGGTATGGTTCGCGTCTCACCCTGCAGGAGGCGCGTTCGCTTGCCCCCAGCCAGAATGCCACCGGATTGCAGGTCAGTTCCGCGGTATTGGCCGGCATGGTCTGGGCGATTGAAAATCCGCAGGCCGGCATCGTCGAGGCGGACGAGGTGGATTACCGCCGCTGCCTCGAGGTGCAACGCCCCTATCTCGGTCCCGTCGAGGGACATTATACCGACTGGACGCCGCTCGACGGCCGCCCGGGACTGTTCCCCGACAATATCGACACGTCCGATCCCTGGCAGTTCCGCAACATCCTTGTGCGCTGACGCGGCATAGTCTCATATTTGCCACGCCGGGGCTTTCCTGAACGACGTCAGGAACCGGGGAGAGCGAACAACGTTGCCTTGAAATAAAGAACGCTTCACGGCATGGTCGAAGCACAGAAGGTTTCATCGAATCGCAGGAGAACAGGCTCATGAACTTCAAGACAAGCGCTGCTTTGCTTTCAGCCGCCATCGCGGTGTCTTCATGCGTCGCGCCGGGCCCCTCCCAGCAGACCTCGATGGCGCCTTCGCTTTCCCGCGGCCCGGCCGTCGATGGTCGCTGGATCGACCGCAACGGCATCGTATCCACGTTCCAGAACGGCGCTTTCTCCACGCGTTCGACAGACACCAACACGCTTCTGGCCTCCGGCACCTACGTGACGATTTCGCCGACGCTTTATGAAATCAACATGACGTCGCTGGTGCGCAACACGCAGTCACGCGTCAACTGCGCCCTCGTCTCCCCGTCACAATTGAACTGCACGACCGACACGAACAGCCAGTTCTCGCTAACGCGCCAGGGCTGATAATATCGCCTTTTCAATAGGATGACCTTCTTAAACGCACGCCTTCGGCGTGCGTTTTTCTTTATTGCGCACCTGTCATAATTTCGCTTGCGGCGGCTGCCGCTAAATGGAAACATCCGGTTTTCGAAAGACTGAGATGTTTTCGGATTAAAGAATGAGCGCGGTCGGAGAATGATCAGCCGGCCTGGACTTCCGCTTTGAACAGGAGAGAGGGACCATGAAGAAAATTTTGGGACTGGGCATGCTGAGCGTTTCGGTAATAACGCTTTCAGCTGGAGCGGCTCTGGCCGATTACGAGCTCAACATTCTTCACATCAACGATTTTCACTCCCGTATCGAATCGATCAACAAATTCGACTCGACCTGCTCGGCGGAAGAAGAAGGCAAGAACGAATGCTTCGGCGGCGCCGCGCGCCTGCTGACCGCAATCAACCAGACCCGTGACGCGCTGAAGGCGGAAGGGAAAAATGTCCTGCTGCTGAATGCCGGCGACAATTTCCAGGGATCGCTGTTCTACACCACCTATAAAGGCACGGTGGAAGCGGAAGTGCTGAACGCCATGAAGTTCGACGCCATGACCGTCGGCAATCATGAATTCGACGATAGCGAAGACGGCCTTGCCGGCTTCCTCGACAAGGTGCAGTTCCCGGTCGTAACCGCCAATGTGGTGGCCACTGCCGCCTCGAAAATCGGCGACCGCGTCAAGCCGTCCATCGTGCTCGAAGTCGGCGGACAGAAAATCGGCATCGTCGGCGCCGTTGCCAACGATACGGCGGAACTGGCAACACCCGGTCCCAATATCACCATCGCCGAAGATGTCGCAAAAATCAGCGAACAGGTGCAGAAGCTGAAGCAGGACGGCGTCAACAAGATCATCGCGCTGACGCATGTCGGATATCCGCGCGATCTCGAATTCATCGCCAAAATTCCTGATGTCGACGTCGTGGTTGGCGGCCATACCCATACGTTGCTGTCCAACACCGACCAGAAGGCCGAAGGCCCTTATCCGACCCTCGTCGACAATCCCGGCGGCTACAAGGTTCCGGTGGTGCAGGCCGGCCAGTACAGCAAATATCTCGGCGACCTCAAAGTGGTCTTCGACGACGGCGGCGTCGTGAAGGAAAGCAAGGGCGACCCGATCCTTATCGATTCCTCCTTCAAGCCCGATGAAGCCACGCTGAAGCGCATTGATGAGCTGAAGGCGCCGATCGAAGCGCTGAAATCCAAGGTCGTCGGCACTTCGGAAGGCCCGATCGAAGGCGACCGCAAGGTTTGCCGCGTGAAGGAATGCTCCATGGGCAATCTGGTGGCCGATGCGACGCTGGCCCGCGTCAAGGATCAGGGTGTCACCATCGCTTTTGCAAACAGCGGCGGCCTGCGTTCCTCCATCGATGGCGGCGATGTCTCGATGGGTGAAGTGCTGACGGTTCTGCCGTTCCAGAACACCGTTGCAACCTTCCAGCTCAAGGGCGAGGATATTCGCGCTGCGCTCGAAAACGGCGTCAGCCAGATCGATGACGTCGCGGGCCGCTTCATGCAGGTTTCCGGCATGAAATATTCCTTCGACCGTTCCAAGCCGGCCGGTAGCCGCATCGTTTCGGTCGACGTCAAGGAAGGCGATGCTTTCGTGCCTCTTGACCCCGCCAAGACCTATATCGTCGCAGCCAATAACTACGTGCGCACCGGCGGTGATGGCTTCAAGGTCTTCGCGACCAAGGCGATCAATGCCTATGACTTCGGCCCTAACCTTGAAGAGGCAGTTGCGGCTTATATCACCGCCAACAGCCCCTATAAGCCCTATACCGACGGCCGCATCAGCGAAGTGACGCCTGCCGGTTATGTCGCTCCGGCAAAGCCTGCGGCACCGACACCAGCCGCAACCGCGCCTGCCCCGGCTGCTGCTCCAGCACCCGCGGCCACCGTACCCGCTGCACCCGCGCCAGCATCCCCGGCACCTGCTGCGGCCGCTGCCGCCGTCAGCAAATACGTCGTCGAAAAGGGCGATTCGCTCTGGAAGATCGCAGCGGAGAAATATGGCGACGGCGCTCTCTGGCACAGAATTGCCAAGGCAAACACGCTGAAGCAGCCGAACCATATTGAAATCGGCGAGGAGCTGGAACTGCCGGCCCAATAAGCCGGGCGGGAACGAACAGGGCAATTTGCCGCAGACACAACGCCGGCCCCGGCACATCGGGGCCGGCTTCTTATTTTCTATTTAAAAACAAAGCGCTACGGATAAAATTTTGCCAAGGGCGAGCCTGCGCCTCCCCTCACCCCGGAAATTGCCGCCGCCGATGGTTCAATCCTGAAGAATTTCGTCTAGAACACGATGAACAAAATGACGGCCAGAGCGTATAGCTCGGGCATTCCGGCCAAACCTCATCGGTTTGCGTTCGGGCAGATAAACAGAAGATGGAGCGTTTCCGGCCTTTATCTGCGGCGGGCCGCTCCTTATACAACCAGTCCGAGTTTCAGGGTATCATTCATGGCGACAGAACTATCCCCTCTCCCCACAAACCATCCCCGTGTAACTTTTGGCAAGGTGGGCGTCCTGCTCGTCAATCTCGGCACACCTGACGGCACTGACTATTGGCCGATGCGCCGTTATCTGGCGGAGTTTCTGAGCGACAAGCGCGTGATCGAGTGGTCGCGCCTCTACTGGTATCCGATCCTTTATGGCATCGTCCTCAACAAGCGCCCGCAGAAGGTCGGCAAGGCCTATGAGGAAATCTGGAACCACGAGCGCAATGAAAGCTACCTGCGCACCTATACACGCAGCCAGGGCGAGTTGATGGCGGAAGCGTTGAAGGATCTGCCCAACGTCGTGGTCGACTGGGGCATGCGCTACGGCCAGCCCTCAATCGCCTCGAAGATCGACGCCCTGAAGGAACAGGGCTGCGAAAAAATCCTGCTTTTCCCGCTTTATCCGCAATATGCCGCATCGACCACCGCAACCGTGAACGACAAGGCTTTCGAGCATCTGATGAAGCTGCGCTGGCAGCCCGCCATCCGCACCGTGCCGCCCTATCATGACGATCCCGCCTATATCGAGGCGCTCGCGGCCTCCGTCAAAAATCATCTGGCGACACTGGACTGGGAGCCGGAGATGCTGATCACCTCCTTCCACGGCATTCCGCAATCCTATTTCAAAAAGGGCGACCCCTATTATTGTCATTGCCAGAAAACCGCCCGCCTGCTGCGGGAAGCGCTGGGGCGGAGCGAAAAGAACTTCATGATCACCTTCCAGTCGCGTTTCGGGCCGGAAGAATGGTTGCAGCCTTATACTGACAAGACCGTGGAAAAACTGGCTTCCGAGGGCGTGAAGCGCATCGCCGTCATGAATCCCGGCTTCGTTTCGGATTGTCTTGAAACACTGGAAGAAATTGCCGGTGAAGCCGGTGAGATATTCCTGCATAATGGCGGTGAGAAATTCACCCATATTCCGTGTCTCAACGACAGCGTCGAGGGCATGAATGTTCTCGAAGCGGTTGTAAGACGGGAGTTGCAAGGCTGGGTGTAATCTTGCCATAAGGTTGTTGGGATAAATCCCCGATAGTTCTGATTTGGAGGGAAAGTGATGATTGCATTGGGCGGTTTCGACATCGTCGTCATAGCGGCGGTTGTTCTGGTTATTCTGGTGCTGTTTGCCGGCATCAAGACCGTGCCGCAGGGGCATCGTTACACGGTTGAACGGTTCGGGCGTTATACCCGCACGCTCGAACCGGGCCTGAACCTCATCGTGCCGTTCTTCGAGAAAATCGGCTCGAAAATGAATGTGATGGAGCAGGTGCTCCACATACCGACGCAGGAAGTCATTACCCGCGACAATGCAAGTGTTTCTGCCGATGCCGTCACCTTCTATCAGGTGCTGAACGCCGCACAGGCGGCTTACCAGATCGCCAATCTGGAAATGGCGATCGAAAACCTCACCATGACCAATATCCGCTCGGTGATGGGCTCGATGGACCTCGACGAGCTGCTGTCAAACCGCGACGCCATCAATGACCGCCTGCTGCGCGTGGTCGATGAGGCAGTAGGCCCCTGGGGCATCAAGGTCACCCGTATCGAAATCAAGGATATCGCGCCGCCGAAGGACCTCGTCGATTCCATGGCGCGGCAGATGAAGGCGGAGCGCGAAAAGCGCGCGCAGGTGCTGGAAGCAGAAGGCGCCCGCAACGCCCAGATCCTTCGCGCGGAAGGCGCCAAGCAATCCGCCATTCTGGAAGCGGAAGGCCAGCGCGAAGCGGCGTTCCGCGATGCCGAAGCACGCGAACGTCTGGCCGAGGCCGAAGCCAACGCCACCCGCATGGTGTCGGAAGCCATTGCCTCCGGCAACGTCCACGCCATCAACTATTTCGTCGCCCAGAAATACACCGAAGCGCTTGCCGAAATCGGCACGGCCAAGAATTCCAAGATCGTGCTGATGCCGATGGAAGCCTCAGCGCTGATCGGCTCCCTCGGTGGCATCGGCACGATTGCACGGGAGGTATTCGGCGACAAGGGCGATGCACCGAGCGCGCCCGCCGCCCCCACGTCATCCCGCTCCGTGCCGCCGACCCGGCCCTCCGGCCAAAGCATCAATGTTACCATCCCGGGTAATCCCTTCGGTTCTTCATCGGAGAAGTGACGATGTTGCAACGGCTTGCCACTGAGCTGGGACCCTGGAGCTGGTGGATCGTCGGCTTCGTGCTGCTCGCCGCAGAACTCATCGCGCCCGGCGTCTTCCTGATCTGGATCGGCATTGCTGCGCTGGTCATCGGCGTCTTTTCGCTGTTCTTATGGGATGCCGCAATCTGGGCCTGGCAATTGCAGCTGGTGCTGTTTGCCGCGCTCTCCGTCGTCTTCGCCCTGCTCGGCCGTAAATATTTCGGCCGAAACCGCGGCGCAAGCGACGAGCCATTCCTTAATCAGCGGGAGGCAAGCCTTGTCGGCCGCACCGCGACCCTTCAGGAACCGATTGTCGAAGGGCGTGGCCGGATCAGGCTGGACGATACATGGTGGCCGGTAAACGGCGAAGACATGCCGGCCGGAACACGCGTGAGGATCGCTTCTGCGCGCGGACGCACGCTGACAGTCGAGCCGATTGACCGATAGGTTTTCAGGATCGGCGGTAGCGTCAAGCCACGCCGATCCTCAAGAGATCGTGGAAATGCACCAACCCGATCGGTCGATTGTCGTCATCAATGACAATCAGCGCGCCGATGTGGAATTTTTCCAGCGTCGCCAGTGCGCTGGTTGCCAGCACCGATTTTTTGACGGTCTTCGGCGAGCGGGTCATGATGTCGTCGACCGTCATTTCGGCGAGGTTGCGCGACAGGTTGCGCGCCATGTCACCCTCGGTGACGATGCCGCACAGACGGCCATCCTCATCCAGAATGCCAACACAGCCGAAATGCTTGCGCGAGAGAACACCAACCGCTTCCGGCATGGCCGTTCCCTTATTGACCAGCGGCACGCGATCACCGGTATGCATGATATCGCTGACCAGTGTCAGGCTAGCCCCCAGCTTGCCGCCGGGATGAAACACCTTGAAATCGCCCGCTGTGAAATTGCGCGCCTCGAGAAGCGCAACGGCAAGGGCATCGCCCAGCGCCAGCTGCATCAATGTGGAGGTCGTCGGTGCAAGTCCGAGCGGGCAGGCTTCCTGCTCATTGGGAACCAGCAGCACAATATCTGAAGCCTGGGCCAGCGATGAATTTTCCGAGCAGGTGAGCGCGATCAGCGGAATGGAAAAACGGCGCGAATAATTGATGATGCTGCGCAATTCCGCGCTTTCGCCGCCTTTGGAGATCGCCAGCACCACGTCATCGCCGCCGATCATGCCGAGATCGCCATGGTTGGCTTCCGCCGCATGCACAAAAAAGGCAGGCGTGCCGGTGGAGGCGAAGGTGGCCGCAAGCTTCGCGCCTATGTGGCCGCTTTTACCGACCCCGGTGATGATGAGGCGGCCGTTCGACTGGCCGATGGTCTCGATCGCCTTGCAGAAGGGCTCGGAAAGACCGTTCTGGAGAGCGTCCTCAAGGGCGGCAAGGCCAGCCCGCTCCATCGAAATCGTCCGCACGGCGGATTCGATGGCATTGTCTTCGACCAGTTTGACGGCGCGCGTAATCATGGCCGACTGTTACTCTTTCAGCCGGAATAAGTCCACTCTTCAGCCGGCAAGCACCGAGTTTTAGTAGATGCCACCCGAAAATGTTCAGCGGTTTCGGTACGACGGCATGTCGTTAATGACGCCGGTCCGGTGGAGAAATCTCCTCGATCGTTCCCAGCCGCTTGAAAGGGATGTTTTCCTCATCGACCAGATATCGCCCGAGCGTCCTTACCCATGAGACCGAGCCGTCGCTACGGCGCACGGCATATTCCTGATTATAAAAACTCGCGGCCTTCAGGGTGATCAACGCCGTTTCGATCACACGGTTTCGATGATCCAGGTCCACTTTTTCGAGCATCTGAAAAATGCTGATGCCCTGCATCGCCTGTCTTAGTGGAATCCCGAAGAGATCAGCACATACTTCATCTAAATAGAAACGGTCATTGGTAATATCCCAACAATAAAAGCCAACCTGCTTGATGTTCAAAACGGGATTCATGAAACGACGCTGTCACACAAAATAAATTTAATACGGCTTGCTGAGCAATAGAAGATCAGCCCTGTTAGATCATAGGGCGATTCCGT
This sequence comes from Agrobacterium sp., assembly GCF_059499945.1. Taxonomy (NCBI): domain Bacteria; kingdom Pseudomonadati; phylum Pseudomonadota; class Alphaproteobacteria; order Hyphomicrobiales; family Rhizobiaceae; genus Agrobacterium; species Agrobacterium sp. The sequence continues at coordinate 203,082 of NZ_JCABZP010000015.1, forward strand.
GCCAAATTGAAACGTTTTAATCTTCTCATATTAGAATTTTTTTGCATTTATGACTATTTTTCTCCAGTCATCGGAGCGGACGAAATCGAGCCGTCGGTTTCGGTGATGGATGCCGCTGCTTTTCCGCCGCCCGCCATAACGCTGAAATCCCGGCGATCTTTATCAACTGTTAACCATAAAAAACCTATTGTTAAAGCGATGTTAAAACTTGCGTCGCCTGTCTGGTCCCTGGTTTCTTCATGTCATTTCATCGGCCTGTCACTCATCGGGTCCGAGGAGATGCCCTGGCGGGCCTTCGATCCGGCATCGGCCAAACTCGCCGGGTGAAAAGGAATGAATGTGAAGGGCACCGCCACACGTCTGCCGACGTCGCGGAAAGCAGCAACCCTGCTGCTCGCCTGCACGATTTTTTGCCCGCAGGGAAGTGCTTTCGCGCAGACTGCAACGACGGCCACGCCCGTATTACCGGGCGCCGCTTCTGCCGGAGACGGAAGAACCTCACCCCCGCTGGCGACGGATGGAGGGGTGAACACAAGCACGGCTCAGGCCACAGCCACGCCGGCGCCCGCACCACAACTCTGGCGTCCGTCCAACAATCCCGGCGACCCGATTTACGAACAGCAGGACGACGCGGGCCAACCCTATGCCGACGCCGAAAACCCCTATGAGCCGACGATGGACGGCGGCGAAAATCCACGGATAGCGACCCAGCCCGGACAGACGCCCGGCATCCGGCTCGGTACATTCCTGCTGCGGCCTTCGATCAGCCAGACGATCAATACGGAAAAACAAACGAATACCGGCGGCCCTTCCAGACGCAACTATCTGACGACGGGCATACGCGGCACGCTCACCAGCGACTGGTCCCGCCACGCTTTGACGGTGACAGGCGACGGTGCCTGGGAGAGAAACTTCGGCAGCGACAAGGATGGCGAAGAGCCCCGGGCAAGAATAGAGGCCGATCTGCGCCTTGATCTCGGCGAAGAAACGACAGCCAATCTCAAGGCCGGTTACGAATTCAGCCGTGAGGACACGACGGACCCCAACGCTCTGACTGGCGCTGCCGTACAGGGCGGCGAACACCGCTTCACCACGAGCGCGTCGATAGAGCGGGATTTCGGCAAGCTGCGCGGCCTGGCGGCGCTCGATCTCTCGCGCACGGTCTATACGGATGCAAAAGGCATAGACGGACGGCCGATCAGCCTCAGCGACCGCGACCAGAACGGTGCCAACCTGCGCGGACGCATCGGCTATGAATTGTCACCGGCGCTCATCCCCTTCCTCGAACTGAACGCCGGGACGACCAAATATGACAGGCGTCTCGACAATTCGGGCTATGCCCGTTCCTCCAATGCCTATGGGGCAAAGATCGGCGCGGAAGTCGATCTTGGCGAGAAGACACGCGGCGAGGCCGCCATCGGTTATCTGCGCAAGCAATATGATGACGATCGCCTCGCCTCGATCGGCGCATTGACACTGGATGGCGAACTCAACTGGTCACCCCAGCGCGGCACGAATGTCAATCTCGGCCTGCGCACGACGATAGAGGACTTTGCCGGCGGGCCGCAGGGTGGCTGGATTTCCTACCGGCTGGATGCCGGCCTGACCCACGAATTGCGCAACAACCTTGTCGCCCGCCTGACGGGACAGATCGTGCACCGCACCTTCCCCTCTTCCGACACAGAAAATGCCGTGGAATATACCGCGGGTGCCGGCCTGACCTGGGGTCTCAACCGCTATCTCGACCTGACCGCGGACGTCAGCTACCAGTGGACGCCGGTTTATGACAGCAGCGAGCTGCGCGTCGGCGCAGGACTTGTCCTGAAGCGATAATGGCCACAAACGAAAATCCCGGCGCAAAGGCCGGGATTTCCTTATATGCTCGGTCGATTATTTCAGACCGTCGATCAGAGCCTTGATCGGCGCTTCGATCGCAGGGCGAATATCGCCACGCTCAAGCGCGAAGGCGACATTGGCAAGAATGAAACCATCCTTGGCGCCGCAATCGAAGGTCTGGCCACGGAAATGATAGCCGGCGAACTGTTGCGACTTGGCAAGCGACAGCATGCCGTCCGTCAGCTGGATTTCATTGCCGGCGCCACGCTCCTGATTTTCGAGAATGTCGAAAATCTCGGGCTGAAGAATATAACGGCCGTTGATGTAGAAATTCGACGGCGCCGTACCCTTGGCAGGCTTTTCGACCATTTCAGTGATCTTGAAACCTTCGCCGACGGCGTCGCCCACGCCGACGATGCCATATTTATGCGTCTGATCAGGGGCGCATTCCTGCACCGCGATGACATTGCCCTGGGTCTGGTCGTAAAGTTCGACCATGCCCTTAAGGCAGCTTTTCTGCGAATGCATGATCATGTCGGGCAAGAGCACGGCGAAAGGCTCGTCGCCGACGATATCACGTGCGCACCAGACCGCATGGCCAAGACCAAGCGGCACCTGCTGGCGCGTGAAGCTTGCCGTGCCCGCCTTGGGCAGAAGGCCGGCCAGCAATGTCAGCTCGGCATTCTTGTTGCGCTCGCGCAGCATCTGTTCGAGTTCAAATTGAATATCAAAATAATCTTCAATCACAGCCTTGCCGCGGCCGGTGACAAATACAAAATGCTCGATGCCCGCTTCCGCCGCCTCATCAACGACGTATTGAATGACCGGCTTGTCGACGACGGTGAGCATTTCTTTCGGAACCGCCTTGGTGGCGGGCAGGAAACGTGTACCGAGACCTGCGACCGGAAATACAGCCTTCCGAATTTTCTTCTGTTCTACCACATATCCCTCCTGAGAGATAAAACTTGATCACAATCCCCGCACGCTGTTGTTATTTCAAAAATAACAACGTTTTGTAAAGGGTGACGCTACCATCTATTAATGGTAAAGAATTTGTTGACGTTCTTTTGTTATCCATGATGACGCCCGATGCGTTTTCGCAATCGAAATGACATTCGAGAGAACGAAAGACAGACGATGACAAAGATGATCCTTTCAGATGTCCGCAAATTCGGCTGCATGGTGGTTGCAGGCCTGGCAATCTCGCTGGCGCCCGTTTCAGCCCGCGCCGATCAGGGATTCCGTCAGTGGATCAACCAGTTCTATGCAACAGCCGCGAAAGAAGGCATTAGCAAGGCGACCTATCAGAAGGCCTTTGCCGGTGTCAGCGAGCCGGATCCGGATGCGCTGCGCAAGGCCACCTTCCAGCCGGAATTCACCACGCAGATCTGGGATTATCTCGATTCCCGCGTCAATCCGTACACGGTGCGGATCGGCCGCGAAATGAAGATGAAGCACGCGACGACGCTCAACTGGATCGAGCGTAACTTCAATGTCGACAAGCACATCATTCTCGCCATCTGGTCGATGGAATCGAATTACGGCGCGGTTCTCGAAAAACCGGAGCGGCTGCACAACATTCCGCAGGCGCTGGCAACGCTCGCCTATTCCGATCCCAAGCGCGCCAAATTCGCGCGCACGCAACTGATCGCCGCTCTGAAGATTCTTCAGGCGGGCGACGTGACACCGAAACAGCTGACGGGTTCCTGGGCGGGCGCGATGGGTCACACCCAGTTCATCCCCACCAGCTACCTGCTTTATGCCGTCGATGCGGATGGCAACGGCAAGCGCGATATCTGGCATTCCGTTCCCGACGCCCTGGCAACCGCTGCCAATCTTCTTTCCAAGAACGGCTGGGAGCCCGGCCGCACCTGGGGTTACGAAACCGCCGTTCCGCGTGGCGGCGCCCGTTATGAAGGGCAGACGAAGACCATTGCGGAATGGGCAAAGCTTGGCTTCACCCGTCCGAACGGCAAGAACTTTACCCGCGGTTCCGATCGCGCCATGCTGAAATTGCAGGGTGGCGCAAACGGCCCCGGTTTCCTGGTGATGAAGAACTTCTTCACCATCAAGAAATACAACGCTTCCGACAGCTATGCGCTGGCTGTCGGCCTGCTTGCGGATGAGATTGCCGGTTATGGCGGCATGCAACAGAAATGGCCGCGTCCCGACGGGACGCTGGATATTCGTGAAAAATTCGAACTCCAGACCCGCATGAAGGAACTCGGCTATTATGATGGCGAGGTTGACGGGAACTTCGGCTCCGGTTCGAAAGCCGCCATCAGCGCCATCCAGTCGCGCATGGGTATGGAAACCGACGGTCAGCCGTCGCAGCGGTTGCTGAGAGCCCTGCGCAATTGATAATGTGCCGGCGAATTCGGCGGCGTCATGGGCGCCGTCGATGCATCCGGAAAGGTTGATGTCATGAGTAGGAAACCTGCGGCGAAAAACGGAAGAACCGGCTGGCGTTTCTGCGCCGTCCTTCTTTCCGCTGTGCTTACACTGCCGCTCGTTCCTTCCGAAAGCTTCGCACAGGAGCAACGGCGCACCCTGTTTGAAATGCTCTTTGGCAAACCTGTGGGCCGCGATGGCGGATCCGGCCGCGAATACCAGCCCCGCAACCGCCGGGATTTTCCCTCTGCTCCGCGTGAACGATCGGTCACCCGCCCGCAACCCGCCAGAAAAGCGCCCTCGGTGGTGCAGATGCGGACCGCAAAACCGGAACCGGCAGCCAAGCTTGAAAATGCAAGGCGCGTTCTGGTCATCGGCGATTTTCTCGCCGGCGGCATGGGGGAAGAGTTGGTCAATGCCTTTGCCAGCTCGCCGGCAATCACCGTCGATGTGCGTGCCAACGGCTCTTCCGGCCTCGTCCGCACCGATTATTACGACTGGTTCAAAAACCTGCCGCAATTCATCAGCGAGACCAATCCGGCCACCATCGTCATCATGATGGGATCGAATGATCGCCAGCAGATGCAGATCGGCGATATCAGGGAGAAATTCGGCACGGAGGCCTGGTTCAAGGAATATGAACGGCGGATCGACGAACTTTTGACCCTTGCCGGACGCCAGAAGGTGCCGCTGCTCTGGGTTGGCGTTCCGGCCTTCCAGTCGCCATCGCTTTCGGCCGATCTCGTCGGCTTCAACCGGCTTTATCGCAGCCATGTCGAAAAATATGGCGGTGAATTCGTGGATGTCTGGGACGGTTTCGTCGATGAGGCGGGAAAATTCGTCATCACCGGCTACGACATGAACGGCCAGCAGGCCCGTCTGCGTGAGGCTGATGGCATCGGCATGACACAGGCCGGCAAGCGCAAGCTTGCATTTTACGTCGAAAAATTCGTGCGCCGGCACCTTGATAGCGCCGGACCGGACCTCGTGAAACTGGACGGCAGCAATCTGCCGGCGCTCACCTCCCTGCCCGCACTTGGCATCGATGCGGGGCAGGTGCGGACCCAGCCGATCAGCCTGACCGATCCCAATCTCGATGGCGGCGACAAGCTGCTTGGCGACGCCCCTTTGACCGCCGGCCCCACACGCGTATCCGTTGTGGAATCGCCGCGCGAAAGGCTGACCAAGCGCGGCGAGATGGCCGATGCACCGGCAGGCCGCATCGATGATTATCGTGTGGCGCCGGATACCACACAGGCCAAACAATAAGCACTTTCGCAGCGGCCTGACCGCCCCGCAGCGGGCGTAATGTTTAGGCAATCCGCGCATGACAGGGTAGGTACAGCTTTGCAGGAATGCGGGGTTGGCCATCCACCACCCCCGGTCCCCCTTTTGCATGGCGATATTTATTTGACGGCGACGCCTCGCTCGTCCGTAGCGTCAGCGGCGCCGTCTTTTTTTGCCTTTCGCCCGCGCCCCTTCTTCCCGGAAGGTACGCCGGACAATGCCGAGATGAATTCATGCGCCTGCTGCTTGTTGAAGACGAACGCGAAATGGCAGCAGCCCTGTCCGCCGCGCTCCACCGGTTCGATATTATCGTGGATACCGTCGGCACGCTCGATCTTGCCCGTCACGCCATCATGGATGGTGTTCACGACCTCGTTGTGCTTGATCGGCAATTGCCTGATGGCGATGGCATCCAGCTGATAGAAGATTTGCGCCTCCTGCCCATCACCCCGCCCGTCATCGTGCTGACGGCGCAGGGTTCGCTTGCGGATCGGGTCAATGGCCTCAATCTCGGTGCGGACGATTATCTGGCCAAGCCGTTCGCCGTCGAGGAATTGCTTGCTCGCATCCGGGCCCTGATGCGCCGGCCGGCGGGTGCGGTCACGATGACAGCAAAGCTCGGCAGGCTGGAATTCTGCTTCGAAACCCGCGAAGTGCGCATCATGGGTGAATTTCTTCCACTGACAAGACGGGAACTGCTGATCCTCGAAGCCCTGTTGCGGCGGCAGGGCAGAACGGTGCTGCGCTCATTGCTCGAGGACGCTGTCTATAATTTCGATGATGAGATCCAGTCCAATGCGCTCGATTCCCATATTTCCCGCTTGCGCCGCAAACTGGCGGCCGCAGATGCGGGTCTCGAAGTCCACGGCATTCGTGGCGTCGGTTATCTCCTGAGGGCCACCTTATGAAACCGGCCAAAAGAAAATCGCTCAAACGCCGCCTCACCATTCAATTGCTGCTGTTCCAGATCGGCAGCCTTTTCATCGTTACCGCGGCCATCATCACCTATATGTCGAGTGGCGGTGCGGGCAGCGCGCTGCTCAGCCCTGAGGCGGCCCAGATAACCGCCAATGCGATCGTGCGCGATAAGGATAATCGGCTGGTTCTCAGGGAAAAACCTGAGTTCATCGACCTGCGCAACGGCACCTCTGATTTCTGGTTTGTCGCCGTCAGCGAAAAAGGCGAGATCGTTCAGGGCGGGCAGGTGCCTGAGGCCTTCAGCAACATGGATCAACAGCTTAGCGACGTCAGGATCTCGGACGTACGCGACGCAGCGCTTTCCTATTCCTATCTTGCCGTGGTGCGCATCGCCGTCGTTCGTCGCGCCTCCGGCCCAGCGGGAGAATTCGTCATGATCGGCAAGGGCGGCCCGTTCAGCATGACTTTCCCCGTCCTGCTGTTCTCAAACATACTGATCATGCCGGTCCTCATTCTCATGTCCATTGTGACGATCGTCGCCATTCCCTGGCTCATCCGCAGGGAATTTCGCGCCCTTTCCGCCATTGCCCGGACAGCGGAAACCATAGATATCGACAGACGTGGATATCGATTGCCGGATGGCGATATTCCACGAGAGGTGCAACCGCTCGTGCATGCCGTCAACGGCGCGCTGAAACGGCTGGATGACGGCTACGAACGGCACAAGCGTTTCATTCTCGATGCCGCCCATGAATTGCGGACCCCCGTCGCCATTCTCCAGACCCGCGTTGAAACGCTGCTGGACGGCCCGGCCCGAAACAGAATTTTGGCGGATGCCAGCCGCATTGCCGTGCTGGCCGAACAATTGCTGGATCTACAACGTCTCGGCGGGCAGAAGGCACCTCTGGTACCGCTTGATCTTGTCGGCCTTTGCAGGTCGGTCGTCGCCGATATGGCTCCGCTCGCCATATCACAGGGATATGCGCTCTCCTTTGAGCCGGAGGAAGAGCCGATCCTCGCCCTTGCCGACGACGCCTCGTTGCAGCGCGCCCTGATGAACATCGTGCAGAATGCCATCGAACATGGCGGCAATCGCGGAACGATCACGATGCGGGTCGCGGCGAACCGGGTGATCGAGATAGCTGACGAAGGCAATGGCATTCCCGAAGAGGAACGGGAGCTGATTTTCGATGCCTTCCACCGCCTGCGGCCTAAGGATCGCGGCACCGGGCTCGGGCTCAACCTCGTGCAGGAGATCATGCGCTATCATGGCGGAGAGATTACCATCAGCGATGCTTCCACCGGTGGCGCCTGCTTCCGTATCACCCTTCCCTATTGCTGACGAAGAAGTCCTCATTTTCGAAGCCAAAAAGAAAAGGCCTGTTGCAAACGCAACAGGCCTTTTCCGGTCGTATTATCTTCGGTGCTTAGCGCGGAAGAACGGTCGCCCCCATCAGCGCCTCATCGATCGCGCGTGCGGCCTGACGGCCCTCGCGGATGGCCCAGACCACCAGCGACTGGCCGCGGCGTACGTCACCCGCCGCCCACAGCTTGTCGACCGAGGTCCTGTAATCTGTTTCGTTGGCGACCACGTTGGTGGAGCCACGGCGGTCAGTATTCAGCGTCAGCTGACCTTCCATTTCCTTCAGCACGCTATCGGTGAAGGGACCGGAGAAACCGATGGCGATGAAGGCGAGATCAGCCTTGATGATGAATTCTGTGCCGGCGATCGGCTTGCGACGATCATCCACCTGACAGCACTTCACACCCGTCAGAACGCCGTCTTCACCGACGAATTCCAGCGTGGCAACCTGGAACTCGCGAACGGCGCCTTCGGCTTGCGAGGACGAGGTGCGCATCTTCGTTGCCCAGAAGGGCCATACCGCAAGCTTGTCTTCCTTTTCCGGCGGCATCGGGCGGATGTCGAGCTGCGTGACTTTCACTGCACCCTGACGGAAAGCCGTGCCGACGCAGTCAGAGGCCGTATCACCACCACCAACAACGACGACATGCTTGCCGCCGGCGAGGATCGGATCGGCCGGCCAGCCGATGCTGTCGATGTTTTCACGGCCGACACGGCGGTTCTGCTGCACGAGATAAGGCATGGCATCATAAACGCCATTAAAATCGGCACCGCCGATACCGGCCGGACGCGGGGTTTCCGAACCGCCGCAATAAAGAACCGCATCGTGATCGGCCAGAAGCGCTTCGACCGTTACATCCACGCCGACATTAACGCCGCAATGGAAGGTGACGCCTTCGCCCTTGATCTGCTCGACACGGCGATCGATGAAGTTCTTCTCCATCTTGAAATCCGGAATACCGTAACGCAGCAATCCGCCGGGCTTGGATTCACGCTCATAGACGTGAACCTCGTGACCGGCGCGGCCAAGCTGCTGCGCAGCGGCCATGCCCGAGGGACCGGAGCCGATGATGGCAACCTTCTTGCCGGTGTGGATCGTCGCCGGCTTCGGAACGATGAAGCCCAGCTCGTAAGCCTTGTCGGCAATCGCCTGCTCGACGGTCTTGATGGCGACCGGCGCATCCTCGAGGTTCAGCGTGCAGGCCTCCTCGCAGGGTGCGGGACAGACGCGGCCGGTGAATTCCGGGAAGTTGTTGGTGGAATGGAGGTTGCGGATCGCCTCTTCCCAATTGTTGTTATAAACCAGATCGTTCCAGTCGGGGATCTGGTTATGCACGGGACAGCCCGTCGGGCCGTGACAGTAGGGAATGCCGCAATCCATGCAGCGCGCCGCCTGCTTCTGCACCTCGGCATCCGACATCGGAATGGTGAATTCGCGGAAATGGCGGATACGGTCCGATGCGGGCTGATACTTGCCCACCTGCCGGTCGATCTCAAGAAAACCTGTAACCTTGCCCACGTTTATGTCCTCACATCAAAGCGGAGCGCCTGTTGGGCCCCAGTACCAGTAAGCGAAACCGAAAGCCGCCCCCAATACGATGAATTCAAATCCGGTCTCGCCGCTTGTCCAATAGATCACCATGAGAACGGCGACCGCGATCATCAGCGAGACCAGTTGGTGTAGTATCCTCACGCGGCGGATTATTCCGCCGCCACGCCCATGCGCATGCGCTCCATTTCCTCAAGCGCACGACGGTATTCGACCGGCATGACCTTTCGGAATTTCGGACGGAACTCGCTCCAGCGGTCGAGTATATCCTTGGCGCGTGCAGAGTTGGTGTAGTGGAAGTGATTGGAAATCAGCTGGTAGAGCCGCTCCTCGTCGTGACGCGTCATGTCCTCGGATACGTCAACGCGTCCCTTGTGCATGAGGTCGCCACCGTGATGGTGCAGCTTCTCGAGCATGTCGTCCTCTTCCGGAACCGGCTCCAGCTCGACCATGGCCATGTTGCAGCGGGTGGCGAAATCGCCCTTCTCGTCGAGAACGTACGCCACGCCACCGGACATGCCGGCCGCGAAGTTGCGGCCCGTCTCGCCGAGCACCACGACAATACCGCCCGTCATATATTCGCAACCGTGGTCGCCGACACCTTCGACAACCGCGACCGCGCCGGAGTTGCGCACTGCAAAGCGCTCACCCGCAACACCGCGGAAATAGCACTCGCCGGTGATGGCGCCGTAAAGAACGGTGTTTCCGACAATGATCGAGTTTTCCGCGACGATACGGGTGTTTTCCGGCGGGCGCACGATGATGCGGCCACCCGAAAGACCCTTGCCGACATAGTCGTTGCCGTCACCCACCAGATCGAAGGTGATGCCGCGAGCGAGAAACGCGCCGAAGGACTGACCGGCCGTGCCGCGCAGCGTCACGTGGATCGTATCGTCCTTCAGACCCTTATGGCCCCAGCGCTTGGCAAGCGCGCCTGACAGCATGGCACCGGCGGAACGGTCGACGTTCTTGATCGGGACTTCGAAAACGACAGGCTCGCGGTTTTCCAGCGACGGTAGCGACTTCTCGATCAGCTTGCGATCGAGAATATCGTCGATCGGGTGCTTCTGACGCTCGGTCCAGAAGGTTGCCTCCTTGGGAGCCTCTACCTTGTGGAAGATGCGGCTGAAATCCAGACCTTTGGCCTTCCAGTGCGCCAGCATCTCATCCTTTTCGAGGAGTTCGGAAGCGCCGATGATCTCGTCCAGTTTGGTAACGCCAAGCGAGGCGAGGATTTCGCGCACTTCTTCAGCCACGAAGAAGAAGTAGTTGATGACGTGTTCCGGCGTGCCCTTGAAGCGCTTGCGCAGAACAGGATCCTGCGTTGCGACGCCGACGGGGCAGGTGTTCAGATGGCACTTGCGCATCATGATGCAGCCCGCAGCAATCAGCGGCGCGGTGGCAAAGCCGAATTCATCCGCACCAAGCAGCGCGCCGATGATGACGTCGCGGCCGGTCTTCAGACCACCATCCACCTGCAGCGCGATGCGCGAACGAAGGCCGTTCAGCACCAGCGTCTGCTGGGTTTCGGCAAGGCCGATTTCCCAGGGCGAACCGGCATGCTTCAGCGACGTCAGCGGCGAAGCACCGGTGCCGCCATCGAAACCGGCGATGGTGATATGGTCGGCGCGCGCCTTGGCGACACCCGCCGCAACCGTGCCAACGCCCACTTCCGACACCAGCTTCACAGAAACATCTGCTTCCGGGTTGACGTTCTTCAGGTCGTAGATCAGCTGCGCCAGATCTTCGATGGAGTAGATATCGTGGTGTGGCGGCGGCGAAATGAGGCCGACGCCCGGCGTGGAATGACGGGTCTTTGCAACCGTCGCATCCACCTTGTGGCCGGGCAGCTGGCCGCCTTCGCCTGGCTTGGCACCCTGCGCGACCTTGATCTGCAACATGTCGGCATTGACGAGATATTCCGTCGTCACACCAAAGCGGCCGGATGCGATCTGCTTGATGGCGGAACGCTCGGGGTTCGGCTTGCCATTCAGAAGCGGCATGTAACGGTCGGATTCTTCGCCGCCTTCGCCGGTGTTGGACTTGCCGCCGATGCGGTTCATCGCAATCGCAAGCGTGGTATGCGCCTCGCGGCTGATCGAGCCGAAGGACATGGCGCCCGTCGAGAACCGCTTGACGATATCGACCGCCGGTTCGACGTCGTCGATGGAAACCGGCTTGCGGCCGAGCGCTTCCGCCGATTTGACCTTGAACAGGCCGCGAATGGTGTTCATGCGCAGCGCCGTCTCATTCACCATGTCGGCAAATTCACGGTAGCGCTCCTGGCTGTTGCCGCGCACGGCGTGTTGCAGCGAGGCGACGGCATCCGGCGTCCAGGCGTGGCTTTCGCCGCGCATGCGATAGGCATATTCGCCGCCGATATCGAGCGTGTTGGCAAGGATCGGATCCTTGCCGAAAGCCGCCGTGTGGCGCGTTACGGTTTCCTCGGCGATCTCGGTCAGACCCACGCCCTCGATGGAGGTGGCGGTGCCGAAGAAATACTTCTCGACGAATTCCGACGACAGGCCGATGGCGTCGAAAATCTGCGCGCCGCAATAGGACTGGTAGGTGGAAATGCCCATCTTGGACATGACCTTGAGGATGCCCTTACCCACCGCCTTGATGTAGCGATAGACGACTTCGTCGTCCGACACTTCCTTCGGGAAGGCGCCGTGCTTGTGCATGTCGAGCAGCGTGTCGAAGGCGAGGTAGGGGTTGATCGCCTCCGCGCCATAGCCAGCGAGCAGACAGAAATGATGGATTTCGCGCGGTTCACCGGTTTCAACGACGAGGCCGACCGAGGTACGCAGACCCTTGCGGATCAGGTGGTGATGCACGGCAGCCGTCGCCAGCAGCGCGGGGATCGCAATGCGATCCGGGCCGAGCTGGCGGTCGGACAGAACGATGATGTTGTAACCACCGCGAACAGCGGATTCAGCCCGCTCGCACAGGCGGTCGAGCATGTCAGGCATGCCTTCGGCGCCGCGCTCCACATCATAGGTAAAGTCGAGCGTCTTGGTATCGAAACGGTCTTCGGTGTGGCCGATGGAGCGGATCTTTTCCAGATCGCCATTGGTGAGGATCGGCTGGCGCACTTCCAGACGCTTGGCACGGGCCGCACCCTCGTGATCGAGAAGGTTCGGGCGTGGGCCAATGAACGAAACGAGGCTCATCACCAGTTCTTCGCGGATCGGATCGATCGGCGGGTTGGTCACCTGCGCGAAGTTCTGCTTGAAATAGGTGTAAATCAGCTTGGACTTGTCCGACATGGCCGAAATCGGCGTATCGGTACCCATCGAGCCGATGGCTTCCTGGCCCGTTGTTGCCATCGGCGACATCAGGAGCTTGGTATCTTCGCTGGTGTAACCGAAGGCCTGCTGGCGATCGAGCAACGACACGTCACGCCGCAGCGCCCGGGGCTCCACCGGCTTCAGATCCTCAAGAATGAGCTGGGTACGGTCTAGCCAGGTGCGATAGGGGTGCTTGGCAGCAAGCTCGTGCTTCACATCCTCGTCGGAAATGATCGAGCCCTTTTCCATGTCGATCAGCAGCATCTTGCCCGGCTGCAAGCGCCACTTCTTGATGATGCGTTCCTCCGGCACCGGCAGCGTACCGGCTTCGGATGCCATGATGACGCGGTCGTCGTCGGTGACGAGATAGCGCGCCGGGCGCAAACCGTTACGGTCGAGGGTTGCGCCGATCTGCTTGCCGTCGGTGAAGGCAACGGCGGCCGGGCCGTCCCACGGCTCCATAAGCGCGGCATGATATTCGTAGAAAGCCTTGCGTTCAGCCGACATGGACAGGTTGCCCGACCAGGCTTCCGGGATCAGCATCATCACGGCGTGGGCCATGGAGTAACCGCCGCGCACGAGGAATTCGAGCGCGTTGTCGAAGCAGGCGGTGTCCGACTGGCCTTCATAGGAAATCGGCCAGAGCTTGGAGATATCGTCACCGAACAGCGCCGACGAAACAGACGCCTGACGCGCCGCCATCCAGTTGACGTTGCCGCGCAGCGTGTTGATCTCGCCGTTATGGGCGACCATGCGATAGGGATGCGCGAGCTTCCAGGACGGGAAGGTGTTGGTGGAGAAACGCTGGTGCACCAGCGCAACCGCGGATTCGAAACGCGGGTCCGCCAGATCCTTGTAATAGGCTCCAACCTGATAGGCGAGGAACATGCCCTTGTAGACGATGGTGGAGGAGGACAGCGAGACGGGATAGAAATCCTGCGTTTCCTTACCGCCGCCCTCGTCGTAGATGCGGTTGGAGAGAACCTTGCGGATCAGGAACAGCTTGCGCTCGAAATCAGCATTGGTGGCAGCGTCGCGCCCGGCACCAATGAAGACCTGAACATGGTGCGGTTCGGTCGCTGCGATATCCGGCGCCTTGGAGAGCGAGGAATTATCGACAGGCACATCACGGAAGCCAAGGAACTGCTGCTCCTCCTCACCGATGACGTCAACGATCACCTTCTTGTAGTGCTCGATGCGGGAAGGATCGCGCGGCATGAAGATGTGACCGACAGCATATTCGCCAGCCTTTGGCAACGTCACGCCCTGCCCGGCCATTTCCTCGCGGAAGAAACGATCGGGAATCTGCACTAGAATGCCCGCACCATCGCCCATCAGCGGGTCGGCACCGACGGCACCACGATGCGTCAGGTTTTCGAGAATGAACAGGCCGTCCTTGACGATCTGGTGCGACTTGACGCCCTTCATATGGGCAACGAAGCCGACGCCGCAGGCATCATGTTCATTGGCGGGATCGTAAAGACCCTGCCTTTCCGGCAAGCCGCCCGCGAAACGCGCTTTCGCAGAAACGGGTGCGGCCGCAGCCGCGGTGGGACAGTCTGTGGTCAGGGTTGCGGCGGCGATGTCGGCCTGCGGCTTGTTCGTCATTTTTGTCCCTCCTGCAAAATTACTTGCATGGTTTCATGCGAAGATCCGGCTCGACACGAATTTTCGCTTCCCGCAAAACCCGTATTCAACCCGGCTCGATCAAATTTAGGACAGCAAAGCTGTCTCAATTCACGAGGATTTTGACAGAAACGGGCGAATTTTGCAAGGGTGCGAATCCAATTAGTGAAAGCCCCATTTTGCAGCGAAGTTTCGATACTGACCTATTGTGCGAAACTTTCTTGTCGCAAAGCAGCCCGACCCGTTGCTTTCATTACCGGATTTGCCAATCTCAATGTTCCGACCTAGAACTTTCCCGTTATCGCTTCGAACAGCCCGAACAGAACCTCAGCTATCGGAAAGCCTTCAGAGATGTTTTTTGCTTCAGACAATTGGGCTGGCGCCCATCCGGCCGTCAACGAACGGCTTTCGCGGGAATCCACACGCTTTGCCGCAGCTTATGGCACCAGCGAACTCGATCTCTCCATCGAAAAACGCTTCAACGAGATTTTCGAACGCGAAGTCGCGGTATTTTTCGTCGCGACCGGCACGGCGGCCAATTCGCTTTCGCTGGCCAGCATTGCCCGCGCTGGCGGCCTGACCTTCTGTCATTCCGAAGCGCATGTGATCGAGGACGAGTGCGGCGCGCCAGATTTCTTTTCCGGCATGCGCATGGTGGCAGTCGAGGGACCGAACGGCAAGATGCTGCCGGAAAACCTGATCGAACGCATTGCCCGTTATCCGCAGGATGCCGTGCACCACGGCCGCGCCGCGGCCATCACCATGACGCAGGCAACCGAAGCCGGCACCGTCTATACGCTCGATGAAATCGACGCCATCGCCAAAATCGCAAAAGACAACGGCCTGCCGCTACACATGGACGGCGCGCGTTTCGCCAATGCGCTTTCCGCACTCGGCACCACGCCCGCCGAAATGACGTGGAAACGCGGCGTCGACGTCCTGTCTTTCGGCGGCACGAAAAACGGCTGCTGGTGCGCGGAGGCAATCGTCTTCTTCGATCCCTCGCTCGCCCGGGACTTTTCCTTTCTGCGCAAACGCACCGCCCAGCTTTTTTCGAAATCACGCTTCATTGCCGCACAGTTCGAGGCCTATCTGCAGGACGACCTGTGGCTCGGTCTCGCCGGCCACGCCAATGCCATGGCCAACCGGCTCCGCGCCGGTTTCGCTTCGCTAAACAGCGCCCGCCTTGCCTGGCCGACCACGGCGAACGAGGTTTTCGCTATTCTGCCGAAGGCTGCCGCCGAAGCTGCTACGGCAAAGGGTGCGAAGTTCTATGATTGGCTGGAACCGCGCGATATGCCGCAAGAAGTCGGCAAGGACGAGATGCTGATCCGCATGGTCACCAGCTTCGCGACAACCGAGGCCGATGTGGACGAATTCCTGTCGATCTGCGCTGCCGTCTGAAATATCAGGGCGTCGCATCGCGACGCCCTCACACCTCCTGCAGCCGATAACCCACACCGGTTTCCGTCAGGATATAACGGGGCTGATCCGGAATTTTTTCGATCTTCTGGCGAAGCTGGCGCACATAAACCCGCAAATATTGCACGTCGGTCAGTTCGTCCCACACATGCTCCAGCAGGAAACGGTGGGTCAGAACCTTGCCGGCATGCTGCACGAGAACCCGCAGGATGTCATATTCCTTCGGCGAGAGCTTCACCTCCCGGTCCTCCACCCGGACGATGCGTCTGACCAGATCGACGGAGAGGTCGCCGGTCTGAAACACCGGCCTCTCCCCCTGGCTTTGCAGACGATGGCGCAGAGCAACACGGATGCGGGCGACGAGTTCGTTCATGCCGAAAGGCTTGGTGATATAGTCATCCGCCCCCAGTTCCAGCGCCTTGACGATACCCGCCTCATCCGTGCGGCTGGAGAGAATGATAACCGGCAGCGCCAGGCCCTCGCCGCGCCATTTCGCCAAGAGATCATGCCCCGACATGTCCGGCAGGCCGAGATCGAGAACGACGAGATCCGGCTTGTCCTCACTGACCAGCTCCATGGCGACCTTCGCATTCATCGCTTCGCTCACCGAATATCCCTGAGTCGACAGCCCCACGCGCAAAAGCTTGCGGATCGGCGGTTCGTCGTCGATGATCAGAATACGAACGGCGGAATTGGTCATTCCCGATCTCCTTCAGCGGCATAGCCGCTTGTCGCCGGCAATCGTGCCTTAATCATGATCTATTACAGGCGCATCGGCAGGAACCGGCAGACTGACGGTAAACTGCGCACCGGTGCGACCCGGCCTGTTTTCCGCGCGGATCGACCCGCCCATGGCCTCGATAAACCCCTTGCAGATGGACAGTCCGAGACCCGTTCCGGCCTGCACATGGTCCGCCTTGCGCACCCGGTAGAAACTGTCAAACACCCGCTCGGTATCATCGGGTGGAATACCCGGCCCCGCATCGGCTACAGACAGGAAGATATTCTTGCCATGTCGCCAGCCGCGAATCTCGATGGTCGTATGTTCGGGAGCGTATTTGGCGGCATTGTCGATGAGATTGAACAGGACCTGTTCGAAAAGCACGGGGTCGACCTTCAGCATCGGCAGGTCGGATGGAATATCCAGAACGATCTCATGCCTGACGACGATTTTTGCCGCGCGCGACAGCGCGGTTCCGACCATATCGCCCAGGAAATGCAGACCATAATTCGGCTCCATGGCGCCCGAACCGATCCGCGTCATATCGAGAAGATTGGAGATGAACCGGTTCAGCCGCTCGGATTCCTCGATGATCGTCGAAAGCAGTTCGCCGCGCGCATCCGGCGGGATGTCCTCGCCGAAATCCTTCAGTGTTCCGGCCGAACCCAGGATGGCCGCAAGCGGCGTCTTGAGATCATGTGAAATGGATGTCAGCAGCGCGGTGCGCAGCCGGTCGGTTTCCGCAGCAAGCCTTGCCCGGTCGACGTCAGAGACGAGTTGAATCCGCTCGATGGCGAGTGCCGCCTGATCCGCCAATGCGTCAAACAGCCGTTGCTGCTCCGGTGTCAGAAGCGGGCCGAGCCGGTCATCGTCCAGCCCCACCACGCCGACGGCGCCACTGCCAGTGCGCAAGGGCAGATAAAGACGTTTGGCGCCGGGAAGCGTATCTGCGCCCCTGCCCGCAGCCTTGTTGTGTTCCCAGGCCCACTGGGCTGCAGCAATATCGGCATCGACAAGCGTATCATCAGGCGGATATCCCGCCTTGACCGCTATCGTATTGTTTTCCGGCAGAAGCAGAACGATCCGAACCTTCAGCATCGAGGCCATCTGGAAAGCGGCTGCCCACAACACGTCGTCCAGCGTTCCGGTCACCGAAAGCTTCTTGGAGAACAGATACAAATCTTCCGTCGTTCGTGCCCTTGCCCGCGCGGAGGCCGCCTGCCGCTGCACCGCGACGGTGAGGTTGGAGGCGACGAGCGCCACGCCAAAATAAAACAAAAGAGCGACAAGGCTGTCCGGAGAACTGACCGTCAGCGTGTAACGGGGCTCCAGAAAGAAGAAGTTGAAGGCGACCGCGCCAAGCAGCGAAGCATAAAGCGCCGGGCCCAAACCGCCGCGCACGGCGGCCGCCAGAACGGCCATCAGGAAAACAAGCGCGAGGTTCTGCACATCGAGCGTCTGATCGAGCACGATGCCGACCACGATCGCCAGCCCAACAAACAGGGTGCTGTTGAGATAGGACCGGAAGGACTGGCGTGACCGCGCCGGTGCGGGCTTTACGGCTTGACCCTGCTTTTCTTCCCTCTTGTCGCCGGAAATGACATGCACGCTGATATCGCCCGCGTGGTCGATCAGATCATGCGTCAGCGAACGCTGGAAAATTCGCTGCCACCAGGATTTTCGCGGGCGGCCGATGATGATGTGGGTGAAATTATTGGCATTGGCGTAGGAGATGATCTCACGGGTCAGGTCCAGTGCCGGCAGGGTCACCGTCTCGCCGCCAAGCTGCTGCGCGAGCCGCATGGTGCCCGCCAGCCGGTCTTTTTCCGCCTCCGATAATTGCTGCGAACGCGGGGTATCGAGATGCAGCGCCGTCCAGGGTGCACGCAGGCGATCCGCCTGTCGGCGGGCGTAACGCACCAGCCCCGGACCATTGCCGCCATGATCGAGACAGACCAGAACCCTGTCTCCCGCCGCCCAGGGCCCGGAAATGGCATGGGACTGCATGTGGTTGAGCAATTGCTCATCCACCCGTTGGGCAGTGCGCCGGAGCGCAAGCTCTCGCAGGGCCGTGAGGTTACCGCGCGAAAAATAATTCTCGATGGCGCGCCGGGCGGTGCGGGGCAGGTAAACCTTGCCATCCTGAAGACGCTTGATCAGATCGTCCGGAGTAATATCGATGATTTCGACATCGTCGGCCCGGTCGATGATGCTGTCAGGCACCGTTTCACGAACACGGATGCGGGTGATCTGCGCAACGATGTCATTCAGGCTTTCGACATGCTGGATATTCAGCGTCGTATAGACGTTAATGCCCTGCGCCAGAATCTCCTGAACATCCATATAACGCTTGGGATGGCGGCTGCCAGTGGCATTGGTGTGAGCCAGTTCATCGACCAGAACCAGAGCGGGACGACGGGCCAGAATGGCATCGAGATCCATCTCCTCCAGCACCTGACCGCGATAATCGATGCGACGGCGGTGGATGATCTCGAAACCCTGCACCAGCGTTTCGGTTTCCCGCCGGCCATGGGTTTCAACGACGCCGATGACGGCATCCACACCATCCGCCAGCTTCGCCCGGCCGGACATCAGCATTTCATAGGTCTTGCCGACGCCGGGCGCTGCGCCCAGAAAAATCTTCAACCGGCCCCGCGCCTCGCGCCGGGCGTTTTCCAGCAGCGCATCGGGCGATGGTCGGCTCGGCATATCACGATTGTCGTCAGGCATTTAACCCACCAGTGGTCGAGGCTATGGCTTGCGAACAAGCCATAGCCATTTCAATTCATGAGCCGGCTGCGTCAAGGGCCATGTTGAGTGCCAGCACATTCACGACAGGCTCTCCCATGAAGCCGAGTTCCGGTCCTTCGACATGGCGCTCGATGATGCTACGCAGGGACGCCTCATCCATGCCCCTCGCCTTGGCCACGCGGGGAACCTGAAAATAGGCGGATTCAGGCGAAACATGTGGATCAAGGCCGCTGCCCGAAGCCGTTACCAGATCGGCGGGAACCTCGGCCTCCGGATTTTCGGCTTTTGCGGCCTCGTAATCCTGTTTCACCCGGTCGATGAGCTTGGCGCTCGTCGGCCCGAGATTGGAGCCGGAAGACGAAGCGGCATTATAACCATCGCCGGCAGCGGACGGCCTTCCGTGGAAATATTTCTCACCGGTGAAGGCCTGCCCGATCAATTGCGAACCCACCACGGCACCACCTTTTTCTACCAGGCTGCCATTTGCCTGAAAGGGGAAGATCGCCTGCGCGAGACCTGTCATGCCCAAGGGATAGGCAAGGCCGGTGATGGCGGTGGTGGCGAGGATGAGCACCAGTGCGGGACGAAGCTGTTTAAACATTGTCTTTACTCCTCAGGCGAGACCGAGCGCCGTAATAGCGAGGTCAATGGCCTTGATGCCGATGAAGGGAACGATGATGCCGCCGAGGCCATAGATGACCAGATTGCGCGACAGCAGCGCGCCGGCGCCAATCGGACGATATTTAACGCCCTTCAGCGACAGGGGGATCAGCGCGATGATGATGAGCGCGTTGAAGATGATGGCTGACAGGATGGCGCTCTGGGGTGTCGAAAGCCCCATCACGTTCAGAACGCCAAGCTGCGGATAGAGCGCCAGGAACATTGCCGGGATGATGGCGAAATATTTGGCGATGTCGTTGGCAATGGAGAACGTCGTCAGCGCACCGCGCGTCATCAGCAATTGCTTGCCGATTTCGACGATCTCTATGAGCTTGGTCGGATCGCTGTCGAGATCGACCATATTGCCGGCCTCACGGGCCGCAACCGTGCCGGTGTTCATGGCAACGCCGACATCGGCCTGGGCCAGCGCGGGAGCGTCATTGGTGCCGTCGCCGCACATCGCGACAAGCTTGCCCTTAGCCTGTTCCTCGCGGATAAGCTCCAGCTTGTTTTCCGGCGTCGCCTGGGCGAGGAAATCATCCACCCCTGCTTCCGCCGCTATTGCCGCGGCCGTCATGGGATTGTCGCCGGTGATCATCACCGTGCGGATGCCCATGCGGCGAAGCTCCGCAAAACGCTCGCGAATGCCACCCTTGACGATGTCCTTCAGCTGCACAACGCCGAGCAATTTTCCATCGCGCACAACGGCGAGCGGCGTGCCGCCGGTCTTGGCGATCTCTTCCGCAATTGCCCGGATGCCGCGCGTGGCGTCCGTTTCGGTTTTGACGGCAAGCGCCACATTGCCCTGTTGCGGAGCGCCGCCATCAACATAGGCAAGAACGGCGTCGACCGCGCCCTTGCGAATGGAAGCACCTTCGAAATCGACACCGCTCATTCGGGTCTGGGCGGTGAAAGGTACGAAATTCGCATGGAGTTTCTGCATGTCGCGGGCGCGGATACCGTATTTTTCCTTGGCCAGAACCACGATCGAGCGGCCTTCCGGCGTTTCGTCGGCAAGGGAGGCAAGCTGCGCCGCATCGGCCAGTTCCTGCTCGGAAACGCCGGCAACGGGACGAAACTCGGTCGCCTGACGGTTGCCAAGGGTGATGGTGCCGGTCTTGTCGAGCAGCAGCGTATCCACGTCGCCCGCAGCCTCGACGGCGCGGCCGGACATGGCCAGCACATTGAAACGCACCAGCCTGTCCATGCCGGCAATGCCGATGGCGGATAGAAGCGCACCGATGGTGGTCGGGATGAGCGTCACGAACAATGCCACCAGCACGATGATCGGGATCGAACCGCCGGCATAAGCCGCGAAACTCGGAATGGTGGCTGTGGCCAGAACGAAGATCAGCGTCATGCCGGCCAGCAGGATATTGAGCGCGATCTCGTTCGGCGTCTTCTGGCGTTCAGCACCTTCGACGAGCGAAATCATCCGGTCGAGAAAGGTGGAGCCGGCAGCGGCGGTGATACGGACCCTGATCCAGTCCGACAGCACCTGCGTGCCGCCGGTGACCGCCGAGCGGTCGCCACCGGATTCGCGGATGACGGGGGCGGATTCGCCAGTGATGGCCGCCTCGTTGACGGAGGCGACACCTTCGATGACCTCACCGTCGGAGGGGATGATATCGCCCGCCTCGACGAGAACGACATCGTTCACCTTCAGGCTGGTGCCCGCCACCATTTTATATTGGCTGCGGTCATCGCCGGTCAGCAGTTTCGCCTGGGTCTCCGTGCGGGTCCGGCGCAACGAATCCGCCTGCGCCTTGCCGCGCCCTTCGGCGACGGCTTCCGCGAAATTGGCGAACAACACGGTAAACCAGAGCCAGAGATTGATCTGGAAGGAAAAGCCGAGATTGGCGCCACCGGTGATGAGATCGCGGATGAACAGCACTGTCGTCAGCACCGACACTGTCGCCACCACGAACATGACCGGGTTGCGCGCCAATGTGCGCGGGTTGAGCTTTTTGAATGCGGCGGCAATGGCCGGCACGAGAATGCGAGAATCAAGGATGCTCGCTTGTTTGGACTGGCTCATGAAGAGGCTCCAGCGTTTGAAACGGGGCGACCGATAAGGGTCGATCAGCCCGTGATAACTTCGAGAGCGACGACGGCGGCGAACAGAGCCGCCATCATCGCAAGAATGAGATTGGAGGCGCACCAGCCGCCGGGCGTGGCGCTCCCCTTGCTGGGAGCGACCTTGCGGGCGGAGACGATGCGGTTACTTCGAGACTTTTCGTCATTCATGGCATCACCTCAGAAGAGCTGGCCCGCCGCCATGACAAGATGTTCGGCAACGGGGCCGAGTGCGAGCGCTGGCAGGAAGGTGAGACCACCGACAATCAGGATCGTGCCGGCAAGCAGGCCGACGAAGAGCGGACCATCCGTCGGGAAGGTGCCGGCTGAGGCCGGAACGGTCTTCTTGGCGACCAGCGAACCGGCAATGGCGAGCGCCGGAATGATCACCAGAAAACGACCCATCAGCATGCCAAGGCCAAGCGTGATGTTGTACCAGGTGGTATTACCCGTCAGCCCGCCGAAAGCGGAGCCGTTATTGGCGGCGGCGGAGGTATAGGCATAGAGGATTTCGGAGAAGCCGTGCGGTCCCGCCGTACCGATCGACGCCACGGCCGAGGGAAGGACGGTGGCCGTTGCCGTGAAAGCCAGCATGGCGAGCGGCAGGCAGAGAATGGCCAGAACCGCCATTTTCATTTCCTTGGCCTCGATCTTCTTGCCGAGATATTCCGGCGTGCGTCCGACCATCAGACCCGCCACGAAGATGGCGATGACGATGAAGAGCAGGATGCCGTAGAAGCCCGCGCCGACACCGCCGACGATCACCTCGCCCAACTGCATGTTGATGAGGGGAACAAGACCGCCCAGCGCCGTGAAGCTGCCATGCATGGCATTGACCGCGCCGCAGGACGCAGCGGTGGTGATGACTGCGAAGAGCGACGAGAGCGCCACGCCGAAACGGACTTCCTTGCCTTCCATATTGCCGCCGGCAAGGCCGAAGCTGTGCATCAGCGGATTTCCGGCCGCTTCCGCCCAATAGGTAACGGCGACGCCGGCGATGAACAGCACGCCCATGGCGGCGAGGATCGCCCAGCCCTGGCGCTGGTTGCCAACCATGCGGCCGAAAACATTGGTGAAGGCGGCGCCGATCGCGAAGATCGACACCATCTGGATCATGTTGGAAATGGCGTCGGGGTTTTCAAAGGGATGCGCGGAATTGGCGTTGAAGAAACCACCGCCATTGGTGCCCAGCATCTTGATCGCCAGCTGCGACGCCACGGGACCGACGGCAATCGTCTGCTGCACGCCTTCCAGCGTCTGCGCATTCACATAGGCGCCAAGGGTCTGCGGCACGCCGAGCCCCACATAGATGAGGGTCAGCACGATGCAGAGGGGCAAAAGCACGTAGAGCGTTGAGCGGACCATATCCACCCAGAAATTGCCGATCGCCTTGCCGGAGGCGCGTGAAAAAGCGCGGATGAGGCCGATGGCGATTGCCATGCCTGTCGCCGCGGAAACGAAGTTCTGCACGGTGAGACCGGCCATCTGGGTCAGATAGGACAGCGTGCTTTCGCCGCCATAATTCTGCCAGTTGGTGTTGGTGACGAAGCTGACCGCCGTATTGAAGGAGAGTTCCGGCCCAACCGCCGCCATTCCCTGCGGATTATAGGGCAGCACGGCCTGAAAACGCATCAGGGCATAGAGCAGGGCAAAACCGAGGAGGTTGAAGAGAAGCATGGAGAAGGCATAGGTCGTCCAGTGCTGCTCCTCGCGCTCGCTTGTCCCGGCAAGGGCATAAAGGCCGCGCTCGACGGGTGCGAGAACCGGCGACAGCAGGGTGCGTTCGCCATTAAAGACACGCGCCATATAGAAGCCGAGCGGCTTCACCAGCGCAAAAATGATCCCGCAGAAAAGCAGGACCTGAAACCATCCATTGAGGGTCATGGTATTGAACTTTCAATAGCCGTCGTTTCCCGATCAGAAACGTTCGGGGCGAATGAGAGCATAGGTGAGATAGGCGGCGATAAAGACCGTGACGGCGCCGCTCAAGATATAGTCGAATGTCATCGCAGCCTCCCGTCTAAAGCCGGTCGCAGGCGCGCGTATAGGCAAAGCAGAGGGCGAAAAACACCGTGGCTGCACCGATCAGAACAACATCCATCATCGATGGGACTCCTTTTTATTCGAGGAGCCGGACAGGAAGAAAAGCGCCGTCATGTGGGACGTCGCTTTTCAATCTTTCTGGCTGAGAAGGGAACACCATCCCTTCCCGCACAGAAGAATGCACCCGAACCGCATAAAGGTTCGAGACGGCCACAGAGGCAATAAAATAGGAATCCTATAGGAATTTCGACGCCCGCCGGTCGAGGACATCGCTGCCGCTACTTAAGAGAGCGGGCTGTCGCTGAAAGCGGACATGATGGTTTCCGCCGGACTTTTATCGGCCAGCAGCGCGGCCAGCAAAATGCGGGCCTGTCCCGGACGAAGCGTGGATGAATGTACGGCGCCCGCCGCGACAAGATCATGCCCGCCGCCGCCGCCGCCGTAACTTGCCACGAGCCGCCCTTCGGGCACGCGGCTGGAAACGATGACGGGAACGTTGCGTTCGGCGCAGCGCTTCACGGCTTCGGCGATACGCGGATTGGCGTTGCCGGAACCAAGCGCCGCAAGAACGATACCTTTCGCGCCCGCCTGCAGGCTTGCATCAATATGGGTGGCATCACAGCCGGGATGAATGGCGACGATATCGACGCGCTGATCGGTTACCGGGGCGGCAAGCCGCAGCGTTGCGGCAGCAGCCAGCGGCCGGGCCGAGCGGAAGGCGTCCGCCTCGTCCGCGCTCAGCTTGTAAAGCCCCCAGGCAGGCAGACAGCGGCCGCCGAAGGAGAGAAGCACGCCCTTCCCGGCATTCGCCTGATCGAGCGCTGTTTCTATGGCCCGGGCCAGATTGGCCGGCCCGTCCGCGTCCTTATGGTCTGCCGTAAACTGCGCGCCGGTGAAGACCACCGGCTTTGTGATGGCCTGCTGCAAATGCACGAGCAGCGAGGATTCTTCCATGGCGTCGGTGCCATGCAGAACCACGATGCCGGCAACGGCGGGATCATCAAGCTCTGCCCCCACCGCATCGCTGATGCGCTGCATGTCTGCCAATGTCAGGCTGGAGGAATCCTTCGCCATCAGATCGACCGGCTTCAGCCGGGCGCTGATTTGCGGAACCAGCGTCAGCAGGTCCTCACCCGAAAGGCTGGGCGTGCTGACGCCATCGGCGCTACGCCGGCTGGCGATGGTGCCGCCGGTGGCGATGACCGCCACCAGAGGCGTTGCGCCCTGCCCGCTCAATGCGACGCTCCTGCACCGGCACGCTCGGCCGCCAGACGGTGGATGCGCTCACGCAAGAGATACCAGCCAATGACGAGCGCCGGGATGATGAGGAGCAGCGAGGCGATGGTCCAGGAGCCGACGGGATAGTCGAAGGCCATCAGAACCAGCACGCCGAACAGGAAGATGAGCGTGAGAATGCCGGTGTAGGGCGCGCCGAACATGCGGAAATCCGGACGTGCAAGCTCGCCACGCCTGGAAAGCTGCCAGAGCTTCAGCTGGCAAAGCACGATGACCGCCCATGCGCAGATGATGCCGAGCGCCGAAAGGTTGAGCGCGATTTCGAAAGCGGCGGAGGGAACGACCGCATTCAGGGCCACGCCGAGAACGGTGACGACGGCCGTGACCGCAATGCCGCCATAAGGCACGCCATTCTTGTTCATCTTCGCCAGCGCTGCCGGAGCCGAGCCGGAAACCGCCATGGAATGAAGAATGCGGCCGGTGGAATAAAGACCGGCATTGAGCGAGGACAGCACGGCGGTCAGAACGACGAGGTTCATGATCACATCGGCACCCTCAACGCCGATGGAACCGAAGAAGGTGACGAACGGGCTCTCGCCGGCCTTGTAAGCGGTGTAGGGCAAAAGCAGCGTGAACAGCAGTACCGAGCCGACATAAAACACGACGAGACGCAGGACCACGGCGCGGATGGCGCGCGGCATGACCTTGCGCGGGTCTTCAGTTTCGCCCGCCGCCGTGCCGATCAGCTCAATCGAGGCATAGGCGAACACCACGCCCTGTATGATGACGAAGGCTGGAAGAATGCCATTCGGGAAGAAGCCGCCATTATCCGTAATGAGGCTGAAGCCGGTAACGTGGCCTTCGATGGGCGTGCCGAAAATGACGAAATAGACGCCAACGACGAGGAAAATGGCGAGCGCAAGCACCTTGATCAGGCTGAACCAGAATTCCAGCTCGCCGAAGACCTTCACCGACAGCATGTTCATCGCCAGCACGACGACCAGTGCCGTCATCGCGAACACCCACTGATCGATACCCGCCAGCCACGGCACGTATTGCTTGAAGAAATTCATGTAGAGGGCGACGGCGGTCACATCGGCCACAGAGGTCATCGCCCAGTTCAGCCAATACATCCAGCCGGCCGCGAAGGCCATCTTCTCGCCGTAGAACTCGCGGGCGTAGGAGACGAAGGAACCGGAACTCGGGCGATGCATGATAAGCTCGCCTAGCGCGCGCAGCACCAGAAATGCAAAGAAACCGCAGAGCGCGTAAACGAAAACCAGCGCCGGACCGGCCTGCGCTAGACGCCCGCCCGCACCCAGAAAGAGGCCCGTGCCGATAGCGCCGCCGATGGCGATCATCTGGATCTGGCGCGGCTTCAAGGCCTTATGGTAACCGAGGTCCTCTTCGATGAAGACCTCACGTTCGGCGGGTGCCGTTTTTCCAGAATGCATGGATTTATCCTCCCGATAAAACGCTTGTAATCGGCAATAAGCCGGAAATCAAAGTGGAACTGGCGTCGTCCCCAAGGCTGGAAATATGGCCAGCGAATGCGCGCATGCTGTAAAGCTGCATGACAGATTTTTGCCCTCTTAATTGCAGAGACTGGCTTTCGTCAAGAGCCACCGGGCAATATTGACCTTCCCCCTCCTTGGGAATATGGTCATCAAATCTGTAAGACAGCTTTACAGATTTTGCAACGCTTAAAGCCAGTGGAGGACACAGTGAGCGTGACGCGCAGGGAGCATGATTTGCTCGGAACGAAGGAAATTCCCGCGGATGTCTATTGGGGCGTGCACACCGCGCGCGCTGTGGAAAACTTCAAGATCACCGGGGTGACCATTGGCCACAACCCCTATCTCGTCCGGGGACTGGCCTATGTGAAGGAGGCGGCGGCACGCGCAAATCACGAGCTCGGCCTGCTCGACACCGAACGAATGGAAGCCATCGCCGAGGCCTGCCGCGAAATCCGCGCCGGCGCGTTGCATGAGCAATTCGTGGTGGATGAAATTCAGGGCGGAGCCGGCACCTCTACCAACATGAATGCCAATGAGGTCATCGCCAACCGCGCGTTGGAACTGCTTGGCCACGAAAAAGGCGATTATGCCCGCCTTCACCCGAATGATCATGTCAATCTCAGCCAATCGACCAACGACGCCTATCCGACCGCAATCAATGTCGGGCTGATCGAGGCGATCGATGATCTGGCGGCTTCCATGGGCGTTGTGAAGGACGCTTTCGACCGCAAGGCGCAGGAATTTGCCGGCTTCATCAAGATCGGCCGCACGCAATTGCAGGACGCCGTGCCGATGACGCTCGGCCAGGAGTTCCGTACTTTCGTGGTGATGCTTGGCGAAGATCAGGCGCGCCTGATCGAATCCGTGGCACTACTACACGAGATCAACCTTGGCGCCACCGCCATCGGCACCGGGCTCAATGCGCCGCGCGGTTATGCCGAGCTTGCCTGCCAGCATCTGGCGGAACTGACGGGGCGACCGCTGGTGACGGCCGCCGACCTGATCGAGGCCACGCAGGACCCCGGCGCCTTCGTGCATCTCTCCGGCGTGCTGAAACGCGTTGCCGTCAAGCTGTCGAAAACCTGCAACGATCTTCGGCTGCTCTCTTCCGGCCCGCGCGCCGGAATTGGCGAAATCACCCTGCCCTCCGTTCAGGCCGGTTCCAGCATCATGCCGGGCAAGATCAATCCGGTCATTCCCGAAGTGGTCAATCAGGTGGCCTATGCGGTGATCGGCAACGACATCACCATCACCATGGCCGCCGAAGCCGGGCAGCTGCAGCTGAACGCCTTCGAGCCGATCATCGTGCGCGCGCTTTCACAGAGCATCAGCCAGCTCAGCGCTGCCTGCCGCACCTTGGCGGAACGCTGCGTCGACGGCATCGTGGCCAATCCCGCCATCATGGCGCAGCGTGTGGAAGAATCGATCGGTCTCGCCACCGCGCTCAACCCGCTGATCGGTTATTATGCGGCAACGGAAGTAGCCAAGGAAGCGCTTGCCAGCGGCCGCACGGTGCCACAGGTGGTTCTGGAGCGCGGTTATCTCACCGATGCGCAATTGCAGCAGGCGCTGAGCCCGCGACACCTTGCCAACCTGCCTGCCGTCACGGCTGGCGAAGCCGATCTTCGCCAATGATCGTCGTCACCACCTGCTTCACCTGCCCAAGGTGAAGCTCCATCGCCTCCCGCGCCTCTGGCGCTGAACCCCGTCGGATCGCCTCGACGATCCGGCGGTGCTCGAAATTCGACGCGACGCGGCGGCCGGCCATCAGGTTCACCATCTCGGATTGCTGGGATAGGGCCTCACGGGCATCGGCCACCACCTTGGCGAACAGCCTGTTGTCCGAAGCTTCCGCAATGGCGCAATGAAACTGCCCATCCAGCAGCACCCAGGGATGCGGCCTTTCTTCGGCTTCCATCCGATCACAGAGGTCAAGCAAGACCTCCAGCTGGGCATCGGTCCGCCTCAACGCCGCCCAACCGGCCGCCGGCACCTCGATGAAGGGGCGGGCCTCGATCAGATCGCGGGCGGAATAGGCGCCGTAATTTAATTCGGAAGGTGGCGTCGGCGTCATCACATAGGTGCCGCTTCCAGTGCGGGTCTGCGTCAACCCCAGGGTCTGGAGCGAGCGCAGCGCCTCGCGAATGATCGGCCGGCTGACGCCATATCGCGCTGCCAGATGGGCTTCCGAAGGCAGCCGGATGCCGACCGCAAGCTGCCCCGAGGTGATGGCGGAACGGATATCATCGAACACCGCTTCTGCGGCATTCTTGCGATTGATCGGCTGCCCATCCGCAAGCCAATCCGACAACCCGCCCATCTTTAAACCCTCCGCACTCTCAATATGTCCGCAATATCAACGCAAAACCAGACAACCGTCCAAACGCAAAAGGACGGCCGCCGCTCTCGCAGCTAAGCCGACCTTCCTAACATTATCCTGACCGCGGGAACAACGACGGTGGATATTTTTGTTGGAGCGAGGGGACAACGACGCCGTACCCTCGCCCCGCACCGATGTCACGCCTTGATTTCTGTTCCCTCCGGCTTGTCATCCTCACGCGGAATGCGGAACCAAGCGACATAGAGCGCGGGGAGGAAAAGCAGCGTGAGCGCCGTACCCACCACGATGCCGCCCATCATCGCATAGGCCATCGGACCCCAGAATATCTCCCGGGAGATGGGGATGAGGGCAAGGGTGGCGGCCGCCGCCGTCAGCATGATCGGCCGCATGCGGTGCTCGGTCGCCTCGATGACGGCATGCCATGCCGAGACCCCTTCGCTTCTCAGATGCTCGATCTGCACCACCAGAATGACCGAGTTGCGGATCAGGATACCGATCAGCGCCAGCACGCCGAGAATGGCGACAAAGCCCATCGGCGCATTGGAGAAGAGCAGCGCCACCACGACGCCGATCAAGGCCGTCGGCGCAACGGCGAAGACCAGGAACAGCCGGCTGAAGCTTTGCAGCTGAACCATCAGGATCGTCGCCATCGCAAACAGCATCAAGGGCACCACGGCAACGATCGGAGCCTGCGAATCCGCGCTGGATTCCACGGAGCCACCGACTTCCATCTTGTAACCGACGGGAAGCGTCTTCTCGAAAGCCTCGAGTTTCGGCTTCAGCTGCTCCACGATCGTGGCTGGCTGTGTTGGGCCGATAATCGCGGCCTTGACGGTGACTGTCGGGATCCTGTCACGACGCCAGATGGTCGGCTGCTCCAGTTCGTAGCGGAAATTGGCAATCGCCGAGAGCGGCACGGCCTTGCCGTTCGTCGCCGGCAATTGCAGGTTCTGCAACGTCTCGATGGACCCCCGCTCTGCCAGTTGCGCGCGCGCCACCACGTTGACGAGGTAAATATCGTCCCTGACCTGGGTCACGGTAGAACCCTCGACAATGCTGTTCATGGCATTGGCGATATCTTCCGAGGAGACGCCGAGCTGCCGGGCCTTGTCCTGGATGACATCGACCTTCACCACGCGCGTCGGCTCGTTCCAGTCCATCACGAGGTTCGAGAGCAGCTGATGTTCACCGACGATACCGGACAATTGCTGACCGAGTTCGCGGACCTTCTGGATATCAGGACCGCTCAGGCGATATTGGACCGGTTTCCCGACGGGAGGACCGATATCGAGCAATTTCACGAAGGCGTCGGTGCCGATGAATGTCCGGTCCAGATAATCCTGCAGCTCGGCACGCACCTTGTCGCGCACATCCAGCCCCTTGGTGACGATGACCGTCTGGCCGAAGGTGACGTCAGGTGTCTGCACGTCGAAGGACAGGATGAAACGCGGTGCGCCTTCGCCGACATAGGTCGTCCAATGGTCGATATCCGTATTTTTCGCCAGCATTTCCTGCTCGAACTGCGCCATCTGCCGGTTGGTTTCGGCAATCGAGCTGTTCTGCGGCAGGTTCCAGTCGACGATCAACTCCACACGGTCGGATGACGGGAAGAACTGCTGCTGCACGAGGCTCATGCCGCCGACGGAAAGGCCGAAGAGGGCAATGGTGAGGATGATCGTCACCCAGCGCCAGCGCAGCGCCCGCCCGAGGAGCCAGGAAAAGGCGGAGGCGAACCGGCCCTTCTTTTCATGGTGCGATTTCATCGTCTTCGGCAGGATCGTGACGCCGAGAAGCGGCGTGAACAGGACGGCGACGATCCACGATACGATGAGCGAAACGGCGATCACCACAAAAAGCGTGAAGGTGAATTCACCCGCCGCGGAGTTGTTGAGACCGACCGGAATGAAGCCTGCCACGGTGACCAGCGTGCCCGTCAGCATCGGGAAAGCGGTGGAGGTGTAAACATAGGTCGCCGCTTTTCTGAGATCGTCTCCGACCTCGAGCCGCGCGACCATCATCTCGACGGCAATCATCGCATCGTCGACGAGAAGCCCGAGCGCAATGATAAGGGCGCCGAGCGAGATACGTTGCAGCGAAATGCCTGTGTATTCCATGTAGACGAAGGTGATCGCCAGCACGAGCGGAATGGAAACGGCAACCACCATGCCAGCTCTGAGGCCAAGGCTGATGAAGCTTATGACGAGAACGATTGCAATCGCCTCGAACAGCGCCGAGGTGAAGCCGGAGACCGCTTCATCGACCACGGCCGGCTGATCGGACACACGATGCACATCGACACCAACAGGCAGATCCGCCACCACACGCTTCATCTGTGCATCCAGCGCCTCGCCGAAATGCAGCAGGTTCGCGCCGGTTTTCATGCCGATCGCAAGGCCGATAGCCGGCTGGCCGTTAAAACGGAACAGCGATGACGGCGGATCGACATAACCGCGCCTGATCGTCGCCACTTCCGTCAGCGGGAAGAACCGGTTGTTGACCCGCAGATTGATGGACCGCAGGCTGTCTTCAGAGGTGAACTGGCCGCTGACGCGCAGCGCCACACGCTCAGGCCCGGCATTAACGAAGCCGGATTGCGTGACGGCGTTCTGGGATTGCAGCGTCTTGATGATCGACTGTTGATCGATGCCGAGGGCTGCGATCTGCCGCGTGGAGAACTCCAGATAGATCGTCTCGTCCTGCGCGCCGATGACATCGACCTTGCCGATATTGTCGACGGTCAGCACCTTTGCACGGGCATCCTCCACCAGGTCGCGCAATTGCCGCTGGCTGAGACCATCGCTGGTGAAGGCGTAGATATTGCCATAGACATCTCCGAAACGGTCATTGAAGAAGGGGCCGACCACGCCGGAGGGAAACTCCCCCTTGATGTCGCCGATCATGTTGCGCACCCGCACCCAGGTCGGTTCGACATTGCGTGCCTTGGTTTCCGGCACCAGTTCCACGAAGATTGTGGTGCGGCCAGCCACCGTCTGGCTGCGCAGATGGTCGAGATTGTCGAGCTCCTCGAGCTTCTTCTCGATCCGGTCGGTCACCTGCCGGGCCACTTCCTCCGCGGAAGCGCCGGGCCATTGCGCGCTGATCACCATCGTCTTGATGGTGAAGTTCGGATCTTCCTCACGGCCGAGGTTGAGATAGGAGAAAACGCCGGCGAGAACGAAGACCAGCATGAAGTACCAGACGAGCGAACGGTGTTCGAGCGCCCAGTCGGAGAGATTGAATTTCTTCACTGACGGACCTCCTGATCGATCCTGATGGCCTGTCCATCCTTGAGCTTGTGAACACCGGCGCTAGCGACGCGCTCGCCGGGCTTGACGCCGTCGGTGATACGCACGCTGCCGCCCTCAGTCGGCTCACCTTCTATCGTGACAGGGCGCAACGTCACCGTTGCCTTGTCGGCATTGACGATCCAGACACCCCACCCACTATCTGTTTTCAGCAGGGCTGATGCGGGAAGCATGATCTGCGGTTCGGATGCGGCAAGCACCGAGGCCGTGACGACGGAACCCAGCCTGAATGCCGGCGGCGCATCCTGCAGGCTGATCTTCGTGCGGCGCGTGCGCGTTGCCGTTTCGGCTTCCGGAGCGATCTCGCGCACCACGCCGGTGGTGCGGATTTTCGGGTCAAGCTGCAGGGCGATCTCGAAGGCGGAACCGATCTCGAGCCGCTGCGCCGCAAATTGCGGAACATCGACCACCACATCGCGCACTTCCGGCCGGGCAATCGTCACGACCGTTTGGCCGGCCGAAACAACCTGACCGATTTCGCCTGAGGTTGCCGTCACCACGCCGTCAAATTCCGCATGCAGCTGCGCATAACCCAGCTGCTCCTCGGCCTTGTCCAGATTGGCGCGGGCCTTGGCGACGGCGGCGTTGGCGGTGCGTGTTGCCTGTTCGGCTTCTTCCAGTGCGGCTTCCGTGCCGCTGCGGGCTTCAGCCAGCACGCGCTGACGCTGTTCCGTCGTGACCGCGTTGGCCAGCTGCGCTTCCGCATTGGAAAGATCGGATTGCGCACTCTTCACCGCAAGCTCGAGCGCCAGCGGATCGATCGACGCGACCACGTCGCCTTTCTTGACCAGATCGGCCACATCGACATTGCGGGCGATGATCCGACCGAGAACACGAAAACCGAGATCGGTCTGAATACGCGATTCCACCGTGCCGGTCAGCCGCAGCGCATCGGCGGGCTTCTCTTCCACGACGACGGAAAGCACCGGACGCGGCGCCTCGGCGGCGGCTTCCTGCTTCTCCTCGCAGGAGGAGACCGCAATCGCCACAGCCAACAAAAACAAGCTTCTGTATATACTGGACATTATTGTGCCTGCCCCTTTTCATAGGCGACTTTTTCACCGGTGCGGAGAAATTTGGTCCCGACGGTGACAACGAGATCGCCGGGATTAAGTCCTTGCGCGATGACGAATTGACCGGTCTCGTAGTCAGCGACCTCGACGCGCCGCATGGCGATTTCCGAGGATTGCGGATCGACCACCCAGACGGCGGGAAAGCCGTCCTGCGACGTCATCGCCGACCACGGAAGCTCAATCGCATCGACCTGCTTGAAGCGGAAATGGCCGGATACAGGCGCCCCGAGCGGCATGGTCAGATCACCGTTCAGACCCACCTTGACCCTGATCGTTCCATTGTCGGGGTCGATCGTCGGAGAAATCTCCCGCACTGGCGCCGCAACGCTGCGGGTGGGATCCGACAGGAGGCTGACATTGACGAGATTGTCGATGTCGCGCTCGAGAAACAGGGATTCATAGACATCGAAGACCGCATCGCGCGGTCCGTCATGCGCCAGCGTGAAGATAAGCTGGGCGGCCTGCGCCACCTGGCCGACTTCGACGTTGCGCGCCGTGATCACGCCGTCCGCATCGGCCCTGAGTTCAGTGTAGGACAAGGCATCCCGTGCCGTGTCGAGCTGCGCCTGCGCCGATCTCACCGCGCCCTGCGTCGTCAGCAGGGTTTCCTGGGCCTTGTCGACCGCTGAACGCGAGGTCACCTGCGTCCTGAACAGGCTTTGCTGACGGTCGAACGTCAATTGCGCCTGCGTCTGCTGCGCTTCTGCGGATTGCAGGTTGGCGAGCGCAACATCGAGATCGGCCTTTTGCTCTTCAGGATCCATGCGGGCAAGCAATTGCCCGGTCTTGACCCGTGTACCCACATCCACCAGCCGCTCGGTGATCTTGCCGCTGACCCGGAAAGACAGGTCCGTCTGGACCCTTGCCCTCACTTCACCCGTTATGACGCTGCCGCGATCGACGGGCTTCTTCTCAGCCGCGACCACGCCGACGGTGCGCAGCGGCTTTTCGGCAGGCGGCTCTTCATTGCTGCAGGACGACAGGGCGAAAATGCCGCCAAGCGCCGCCGCGATAAGGATGGTTTTCATGGTGACCTCTTGATCTTCGCCTCATCCTATAATATTTGACTGACTGAATAGTCAATGAAATTCTTATGCCGCCGATCGGGATCTTTCCGGAACATCGGGCCAGCCTCCCGAATGATCATTCCACTTCGTCCGGCATATCCTTGCGGGCGCATCGGCAATGTTCCGGCATATTGAAGCATGCGCGCGCCTTCACAAAAATCCATTCCGGTTTTTGCGCCGGTGCTATAGGCAAACCATCTCTCATTTCCGCCTATCGCGACGGACAGAAGGGCACGCGCCGAAAAAACAAAGGAATCCGGGGCCATGGCGAAAGCAAAACTGACACGTGCTGAACAGAAGATACAACGTCCGTTGCAAATTCTCGATGCCGCATTCGAGGAATTCACCAAAAGGGGATTTACCGCGACACGGGTAGAAGACATCGCGGAACGGGTGGGTGTGACGAAAGGAACGGTCTACGTCTATTTCGAAACCAAGGAGGCGCTCTTCGAGGCAATGGTCAAGCACGCCTCCCAGCCATTCCAGGAAGCGTTCAAGGCCTATGCGCATACATCCGACGACCCCGTCGAGGAGCTGCGCCTGTTACTGGAATTCATGTTCGACGCACTCGTCGACAACAAGAAAATGCGGGAACTGTTCCGCCTCATCCTTGCGGAAGGCGCAAAATTCCCCGATCTCATCGACCAGCATCATGACACGTTGATGGCGCCGGTCTTCGAGCGCATCAATACGATCCTCGAGGAAGGCGTGGCGAAAAAAAGGTTCAGGGCCAATCCCCCCGAACTCGCCAAGGTCGTGATGTCGCCCATGGTCGGAACATTGGTGTTTCGGCTGATTTTCAACGACCGGCGCATTTTAGACAGGCAGGCCGTTCTGAAGATTCATCTCGAACTGATCATGCGCGGGCTGCTGGCATAGGCATCACTGCACGCGGCTGCAGACCTCTATTCCTGACTTTCAAGCCGGTATCGGGAACCGGGATAGAGCAGCCGCACGGACGTGACGGCACGGCTCGACGACCAGGTTCTGCGGCGCACGAGAAGGCAGGGCTCGTTTCGGCTGATGGCCATCAGCTTGCATTCCCAGGGCTGGGGCGACGCCGCCTCGATGAACTGCTCGGTCCGGGAAATAGGTGCCGCCGCCGTCAGATAGGCATTCGGCGTGAGCGTATTGAAATCCTGCATCAGATAATCCGGAGCGATCTCCGCATTGACGAAGCGATCTTCGAGCTGGATCGGCACGTCATCTTCATGGTGCACGATGATGGAGTGGAAAACTTTCGCTCCCACGGTGATCTCGAGCGCCGTTGCGAGATCCGGACCGCAAACTTCCGTCTGGGCGAGGATCAGGCTTGGCCGATGGGTTGAACCGCGCTCCTTGATCTCGTCGGCGATGTTGCGCACGCCCATCATGCCGGCGCTGCGCTTTTTAGGAGCGACGAAAGACCCGCGCCCCTGCACGCGAACAATCACCCCCTCGGTTGCCAGCTCCCGCAAGGCGCGGTTTGCCGTCATGCGGCTGACACCCAGCATGTCGACCATCTCGTTTTCTGAGGGTATCCTGTGGTTCGTCAACCACTCTCCGCTGGCGATCTTTTCCTTGATCTGTTCCTTCACCCGCTCATACAGCGGCAGGGAGGAGCGATCGCCCGAGACAGAAAACTCGCTTTCGATGACGGGCAGCATTAAAACTCCTAAAAATCGGGCGACTGCACAAAACGCAGCCAGAATCCGCGCAAGCACAAAATTATCACATCCTATCTTGCTTGTCTTTCGCAAATATGTGAAGTTACATATACAACTTGAGGGGAAAATAATGGCGAGCGAAGACTCGATCTCTGGCAGCCGCAAGTCTCCCGCCGACGGTCGGAGCGATATTCAAATGCCCGCTCAGCGCAAGGGCAGCAGCTGCCATGCCGGAGCTAAAGCTGTATTTGAAGGCTCGCTTGGGCAATATGCGCTGAAAGCTCATCCTTTTCAGAACCGGCCAGCCGCAGGCGCGTTCGACCCAAAGTCGCCGATACGCGCACCCCATACGAATTTCCCAAAGTTGTATAGTGAACTTCCGACACACCGCTTCGAGGTGGACATCGAATTCCATATTGATTCGATGAGCGCCCGGCCGCCGATTTCGACGGGATATGAAATGCACCAATGACCGCCGGGCTCAGGGGCAAACACCTGCCCAGGGCACGCCCGTCTCACGCATGCCAGCAAATTGCCAATCATCAAACCAAAAGGGGAATGCAATGCTGAATTCAAAACTGAAAATCGCGCTGGCCACCACCGCGCTCATCGTGGGAGCGTCCGCAGGCGCGGCCAAGGCGGAGGGCTATTGCAGCGCAGGAAAGACCATCACCTTCGCCGGCATCGACTGGGAAAGCGGCGCTTTCATCACCGAAGTCATGAAGGAAATCCTTTCCAAGGGCTATGATTGCAAGGTCGATTCCATTCCCGGCAACTCCGTGACGCTGGAACGGGCAACCGCCAATAATGACGTGCAGATCTTCGCTGAAGAATGGATCGGCCGCTCCGACGTCTGGAACAAGGCTGCGGAAGCAGGCCAGGTCACGTCAGTTGGCAAGACCTTCGTCGGCGCCGCCGAAGGCTGGTTCGTGCCGGAATATCTGATCAAGGGCGACCCCGCAAAAGGCATCGAAGCCAAGGCTCCGGACCTGAAGAGCGTCGACCAGCTTTCCGATCCGAAGATCGTCGAATTGTTCAAGGACCCGGAAGAGCCTACCAAGGGCCGCTTCCTCAATTGCCCGTCGGGCTGGACCTGCGAAGGCGTCAACACCGCCAAGCTGCAGGCATACAAGCTGGAAGCAAACTATGTGAACTTCCGCCCCGGCACCGGCACTGCGCTCGACGCCGCAATTGCCGCCGCTTATCTCCAGGGCGAGCCGATGCTGTTCTACTACTGGAGCCCCACGGCAATCATGGGCAAATACAAGCTCGTCCAGCTGCAGGAGCCGGCCTATAGCGACGCCTGCTGGAAGGAACTGACAAGCGCGGATGGAAAGCGCGACGCCGGTTGCGCCTTCCCCTCCGTCGAGGTGGCCTATGGCGTGAACAGCACCTTTGCCAAGGAAGCGCCTGAGATCATCGCGATCCTTGAAAAAGCGACCTTCCCGCTGACGGAAATCAACGCCAGCCTCGCCTACATGACGGACAAGCAGGTCGATGCGACAGCCGCCGCCAAGACCTTCCTTCAGACCAAGGCCGATATCTGGAGCAGCTGGGTTTCTGCGGATGCCAAGGCGCGTATCGAAGCCGCCGTTAAGTAAACATCGCAGGCGCGCCGGACTTCCGGCGCGCATTTTCCCGTCAGGACAGGGGCCGGCTCCCGGAAATGGGGTCGGCAGGCGCGAGGACGACACCAATGTTTCCTGAAGTTTTCCATATTTCCATCCGCGGCCCGATCAATGAGATCGTGCGCTCGCTGGTGGTAAACTACGGCTACCTTTTCAAGGCGATCTCACAGACGATCCTGCAGGCGATCCTCTTCGTGGAATGGGCGCTGCGCGGTCTGCCGTGGTGGGTCATTTTTCTGGTCTTCCTGGTGCTCGCCTGGTTCGCGGCGAAAAAGATTTCGCTCGTCATCATGGTGGCGGTGATGCTTTTCATCGTCGGTGCGCTCGGCCTCTGGGATCTGACGATGCAGACGCTGGCGCTGATGCTGATTGCCAGCCTCATCTCCATCGTCATCGGCGTGCCCATGGGTATCCTGCTTGCCAAAAGCGAATGGGCCCGGCGTATCACCCTGCCGATCCTCGATGTGATGCAGACCATGCCAAGCTTCGTGTATCTCATCCCCGCCATCATGCTGTTCGGCCTCGGCAAGGTTCCGGCCGTACTTGCCACCATCGTTTATGCCGTGCCGCCGTTGATCCGCCTGACCGATCTCGGCATCCGGCAGGTGGACCGGGAAGTGGTGGAAGCGGCGACCGCTTTTGGCGGCAGCCCGAGACAGATCCTTTTCGGCGTCGAATTGCCGCTTGCCACACCTACGATCATGGCCGGTCTCAACCAGACGATCATGATGGCGCTCTCCATGGTCGTCGTCGCCTCGATGATCGGTGCGCGCGGTCTTGGCGAACAGGTGCTGAACGGCATCCAGACGCTTGATGTCGGCAAGGGCCTCGAAGCGGGTCTCGGCATCGTTATTCTCGCAATCGTGCTCGATCGTATCACCCAGGGTTTTGGCCGATCCAGCCGGAAGGAAATGGGCAATGACTGATATCCATATCCGTAACGTGTCCAAGATTTTCGGCGGCAACTGGAAGGCTGCGCTCGCCATGGCGCAGCAGGGCGCGGAAAAGAGCGAAATCCTGGCGAAGACGGGATGCAGCGTCGGCCTCGACAATGTCAGCCTCGATATAGCGGGCGGCCGCATTTTCGTGATCATGGGCCTCTCCGGCTCCGGCAAGTCGACGCTGGTGCGCCACATCAACCGTCTTATCGAGCCGACGAGCGGCGAGATTCTCGTCGGAGACGACAATGTTCTCGCCCTCAAGGCGAAGGAGCTGCGGGATTTCCGCAACCGGCGCGTCAGCATGGTGTTCCAGAATTTCGGCCTGATGCCGCACCGCACCGTCTTGCAGAACGTCGTTTATGGCCAGCGCGTGCGCGGGCTGACCAAGGCCGACGCACGGCCCATCGGCATGAAGTGGATCGAGACTGTCGGCCTTTCAGGCTACGAGGACAAGTTTCCCCACCAGCTTTCCGGCGGCATGAAACAGCGCGTGGGTCTCGCCCGCGCGCTGGCGGCCGATACCGACGTCATCCTGATGGACGAGGCCTTTTCGGCGCTCGATCCGCTGATCCGCGCCGACATGCAGGACCAGTTGCTGCAGCTCGAAAAGAACCTGCACAAGACCATCGTCTTCATCACCCACGATCTTGACGAGGCGCTCCGCATCGGGGCGCAGATCGCGATCCTGAAGGACGGAAAACTGGTGCAGGTGGGAACACCGGACCAGATCCTCAACAGCCCCGCAAACGACTATGTCGCCCGTTTCGTGGAGCGCCGCGCAGGTGCGGGGGAAGCCCAGCATGGCTGATACGGTCACCATTGATCGTCCCCTTACCTGGCAAGAGATCGCCGCCGTCGCAAAGGGTGCGACGCTTTCCCTGTCGGATACGGCGTGGCGGCGCATCGCCAAGGCCCGCGCCATCGTCGATGCGCTCGTTGAAAAACGCGTGCGCGGTTATGGCATCAATACGGGTGTCGGTGCGCTCTGCGATGTGATCGTGGATATTCCGCAACAGCAGGCCCTCTCCCGAAACATCCTGCTCAGCCATTCCTGCGGCGTCGGAGAACCGCTCGGGCGCGAAGAAACGCGCGCCATCATGGCTGCCCAGATCAACAACTTCGCGCATGGTTACTCCGGCGTGCAGGTCAAAACGGTTGAAGCGCTGCTGGCCCTGCTGAATGGCGATATTCTTCCCGTCATTCCCTCGAAGGGGTCGGTGGGTTACCTCACCCATGCCGCGGCCATAGGCCTCCTGCTGATCGGCGAGGGCCAGGCCCGCCACGGGAGCGAATTGATCAGCGGCAGACAAGGGCTGGAAAAGCTCGGCCTCGAACCCATGGTCCTGCAGGCAAAGGAAGGGCTGAGTCTCGTCAACGGCACACCCTGCGCCACCGGTCTCGCCAGCCTCGCACTTGCCCGCACCACTTCCCTTATCGACTGGGCCGATGCGGCAGCTGCTATGAGCTATGAAAATCTTGGCGCACAGGCGGACCCCTTCGCCGCAGAGCCGCTTGCGCTACGCGCCTCGCCCGGCATCCAGACCGTCGGCGCGAACCTGCGCCAACTCCTGGCCGGAAGCCCGCTTCTTGCCCGGTCGGCCGGATCGCGCACGCAGGATCCGCTCAGCCTGCGCGCCGTGCCGCAGGTGCACGGCGCCGTTCGGGATAGCGTCGCGCAGATCGCCGACGTCGTGAACCGCGAGCTTGCGAGCGTCACGGATAATCCTGTTGTCACCGGCACGCCGCAGGCGCCCGAGGTCCATTCCCAGGCCCATGCAGTTGGCGCGGCACTCGGGCTTGCCATGGATGGGCTGGCAACGGCCGCAGCCGAACTTGCCGCGATTTCCGAGCGCCGTATCGACCGGCTCGTCAACCCGCTTGTCAGCGGGCTGCCTGCCTTTCTGGCAGAAAGTGACGGTGTCTGTTCCGGTTTCATGATCATCCAGTACACGGCCGCAGCGCTTGCCGCAGAAAATCGCCGCCTTGCCGTTCCCGCCAGCCTCGATGGCGGCATCACCTCCGCTCTGCAGGAGGACATACTCACTCATGCCACCGCCGCTGCCGACAAGACACTTTCGATTATCGGCAATCTGGAAACCATTCTGGCGATCGAGATCATGAGCGCGGCGCAGGCTTACGACATGCAACCAGACAAAGCCGGCCGTGCACCCGGCACCGATACGCTCCACCAGCGTATCCGGACGACAGTGCCCTTTTACCGTGACGACCGGCCGCTCAACAACTTGGTGGCTGCTGCGCGGGAAATACTGCAGACCACGCATGCAGGGATACGCGCCGACGCGGGTTGACTGCTGCGGTAGAAATCTGGCTGAACAGGATGTGAAAGAGGTTACTCTCTGCCGGTCTTGTGGGCGATGAGAACGGTTTCCGCAATCGCGCTGGCGACATGGTGCGGAGCCGCCTCGAGGCGACGCTCCGTCCAGTCATCATGCTGTGCGCTTTTGCCGAAAGCCCGTGGACGATCTTGCCCGGATGAGCCTCCAAATTCCGGTGAGCATGCCGAGCTAGGTCCAGATGCTTTCGGGTGTCAGGATTTCGAAGGGCACAATCCGCTGTTCGACGGAGGACGAACCACCGTTTTCGATGCGCCGTAACATTACGTCGATCAACTGCTGCGGCATCCTGTCGAGGGGAAGCGGCAGCGATGCGGTGATCAGCCCTTCGTTGAGGCCCTTGCGCGTTTCCGGACCGATATCGTTACAGATGATTTTTATGCCGCGCTGCCGCTCGACAGGCAGTTCTCGAAGTGCGCGCAGAACACCAGATATGCCGCCGCCATTGACATAAATCCCCCTGAGCCCGTGTTCGGCAGCAATCATGTCCCGAACGATGACATAGGCATTTTCCGGCTCCTCGTGGGTCAGCAGCGTTTCCGCGACCTGAAGTTCGGGGGTGTTCTCCCGCATATAGGAGCGAAAACTCGCATCAGAAACATCCTGACACTGGTAACGATTGCTGCCAATCAGCGGCACGACCGTTCCCTCGCCCTTCACCGTCTGGCTAAGGAACCACGCCGCCGTGCGGCCGCGTTTCCAGCTATCGGTCCCGACAAAGCCCGCCCGGCTCGCCGCGGACAGATCGGACACATAAGTCACCACGGGAACGCCCCTGCCCCGCAGTTCGTCGATCGCCTGGCTGACAAGCGGGTGGTCGGCCGTCACCACCGCGATTGCGCTGCAGGATTGCCCCATCTTCAGGAGATTGGCGGAGACGGCCTCCGGCGAAAGATCGTCCTCGAAAACAACGTCCGGCTCGATAATGCTATCCGGCCGCTGGCGTGCGGCGGCAATGATCCCTTCCGCCCAAAGCCGATAGAGCGGCCGGTGGGATTGCTGCATCAGAAAGCCGAGCCTGTGGTGAGGCATAGCCTCGCGACGACGGTCCTTGATGGTGCCGAGACCATAAAAACCGATTTCCTCCGCCGCCTTGAGAATCTGGTCGATCGTATCCTGTCGCACGGCGGTCGAACCGTGCAGCAGCCGGTTCACAGTGGAGATGCTGACGCCCGCGGCCTTCGCAAGATCGGTGATGGTCGGTCGGTTCATGGCGCCTCACAATCCTATCATTCCTGAATGACATATAATGATACGAAATGCAACATTAAATGAAATATAAATTCCATTCTTATGAAAATGAAAGATATAAATCATCCCATCATGAGGGCCCGTTGGGAGAATGGGCAGGGAGGAAACAATGGCATTTTTCAGGAAATTTCTGGTCGCGGGCGCTGCGTCGCTTGTGATGGCATCCGGTGCGTTTGCGGCCAATATCGCCGTTGTCGGCGGCAAGAATGACGATGCGTTCTGGAACCTCATCAAAAAAGGTGTCGACGACGCACGCCTCGTGGTCGAGGCGAATGGTGGCAAGGTCAACTATCTCCGCCTGCAAACCTACGACAACTTTGCACCCGATGTGGTGCAGCTGA
Organism: Agrobacterium sp.; assembly: GCF_059499945.1. Classification (NCBI taxonomy): domain Bacteria; kingdom Pseudomonadati; phylum Pseudomonadota; class Alphaproteobacteria; order Hyphomicrobiales; family Rhizobiaceae; genus Agrobacterium; species Agrobacterium sp. The sequence continues at coordinate 245,715 of NZ_JCABZP010000015.1, forward strand.
TCCAGACCGCCATCAGTCAGAAGGTCGACGGCCTCGTCATTCCGAACTGGGTTCCGGAAGGCGAGGACCCAGCGATCCGGGAAGCCATGAATGCCGGCATCAAGGTCATTCTCATGAATGCCGGGGGGCACGAGAAGGCCAGGGAACTTGGCGCGATCAATTATGTCGGCTCCGATGAATATCTGGCCGGTGTGGCCGGCGGCGAATATTTCGCCAGGCAGGGCAAAAAGAACGTTATCTGTGTCAACACCGTTCCTGGCGCCGCCAATCTCGAAGCACGATGCAAAGGGGTCCTTGACGGCATCACCAAGGCCGGCGGCACCGGCAAGCAGCTGCCGCTTCCCGCCACCAGCTTCGGCGATGCCACCGCCGTCGCCGAAGCGATTAAGGCCACGCTGCTTCAGGACGGCAAGATCGACGGCGTCCTTACCATTTCGGCAGGTGACGCGGATTCGGCCGCCATCGGCGTCATGCAGGCCGGCAAAACCGAAACCGCCCTGCTCGGCACTTTCGATCTCAACCAGTCCGGCCTCGACCGCATCAAGGACGGAACGCAGGGTTTCGCAATTGACCAGCAGCCCTATCTGCAATCGCTGCTGGCGGTGACGCTTCTGGCCTCGGCCATCGATTTCGGCACCGATCTGCCGACCGCCCCGCTGCTGACCGGACCGAGCATTGTCGACAAATCCAACATCGAAGCCACGCTTGCCGGCGTCGCCAAGGGTGCGCGCTGAGCGGTGAGACACGCCCTGCCCCGACCCCCGCCGTACCGGGGATCGGGACCTGGCGGGCAAAGGACACCGCCTCGAAACCTTTGACTAATAGTGGAGTGAACGACGTGAAAAATCTCTCGTTGGGCGACCTTTTGCGCCGTCCGGAATCGGGCGCCTTTCTCGGCCTTGTTTTTGTTCTTGCCTTTTTTGTTGTCTTCGGCAGCATCGAATTTCTGAAACCCGCCGGCGCCGCAAGCTGGCTGAATGTCGCTGCCAATCTTGGTATCGTCGCCATTCCCGTCGGGTTGCTGATGATTTCCGGCGAGCTGGATATTTCCATCGGCGCAATGATCCCGGCCGGCGCGCTGACGGTCGCCATTATCTCCGGTTATTACGGCATGCCGATCTGGCTCGGCATCATCGGCGCGCTTTGCCTTGGTGTACTTGTCGGGCTGATCAATGGCTTTCTGGTCATAAGAACCGTGGTGCCATCCTTGATCGTGACGCTCGGCACGCTCTTTGCCGTGCAGGGTCTGATCCTCGGTTTTTCGGTGCTGCTGACTGGAACGACCAGTGTGGCGCTAAGTCCGGCCCAATCCGGCCCAATCGCCAAATTCCTGTTCGGACAGTTCATCGGCGGCAGTTTTCAGGTCAGTATCATCTGGTGGCTGCTGCTGACGGCGATCTATGTCTTCTATGTCCATTATTCGCCCTTCGGAAACTGGATCTTCGCCATGGGCGGCGACCGCGTGAGCGCTCGCAACGCCGGCATTCCCACCGACAAGTTGACGGTGACGCTTTTCGTCCTTTCCTCTGTCAGCGCCTCCTTCGTCGGCGTCTGTCAGGCCATATTGTTCAATGTCGCCCAAGTCTCGGCGGGCATGACCTTCATCTTCAACTCCATCATCGCGGTCGTCGTGGGCGGGGTGTTGCTGACCGGCGGCTTCGGTTCGGTGATTGGCATTTTTCTCGGCACCATCACCTTCGCCATCGTCAATCAGGGCATTTATTTCACCGCCTTCGACCGCAACTGGTCAAGCCTCATCATCGGCGTCATGCTGCTCTTGGCGGTGCTGATGAATAACACCTTCCGCGTCATGGCGCTCACCTATTCACCGAAGAAGAAGTGAGGACGGACGATGACGACACCCATTCTCGAACTTAAGAGTGTCAATAAATCCTTCGGCCCCATCGATGTTCTGCACGATATCTCGCTGAAGGTGCGGGCGGGCGAAGTGCTCTGCCTGCTGGGAGACAATGGCGCTGGAAAATCCACGCTGATCAAGACGCTGGCTGGCGTATACCAGCCCAGCTCAGGCGAATTGTTGATGGATGGAAAGCCGATCAATTTCGACGGGCCGCGCGATGCACAGCGCATGGGGATTTCCACTGTTCATCAGTTCGGCGGAACCTTTCCGTTGATGAGCATCGGCCGCTCCTTCTTCGTTGGCGCCGAACCGACCAAGGGTTTCTGGCCCTTCCGGGTTTACGACCGCAAGAAAGCCAATGAAATCGCCGTCAAGGCCGTGCAGGAATTCGGTATCACCCGCATCGATGACGGCGACCGCCTGATCGGCGGGCTCTCCGGCGGCGAACGGCAATCGCTCGCCATCGCCCGCGCGGTGCATTTTGGCGCACGTGTTCTCATCCTTGACGAGCCGACGGCGGCGCTGGGCGTGAAACAGGCGTCCCACGTTCTGCGCATCGTGCTGGAAGCACGTAAGCGGGGGGTCGCGGTGATCTTCATCACCCATCAGGTCACCCACGCAATCGCAGTCGGCGACCATTTCGCCGTGCTCATCCGTGGCGCGGTCGCCGCCAACTTCCGCAAGGGCGAGAAATCCCGCGAGGAAATCACTGATCTGATGGCCGGTGGTGAAGCGCTCGCCGATCTAAGCGCAGAGGTGGAAAATTACATGGCCGGTCATGACGACCATCCGCCGCCGCTATCCAATTGAAACATTGAGAAGGATCAAGACCGATGAAAATCGCCATCGACCCCCACATGCACCGTTTTAGCAGCCTCGAAGCCCTCCCGGCCAAAGTAAAGGAACTCGGCTTCGACTGGATCGAGCTCAGCCCGCGCGCCGATTTCCTCGAATGGTTCAAGACGCCGCGTGTGTTTCCCGAGCGCATCCGGTCCTTCAAGAAGGCTTTGAAGGAGGCCGATGTCGGCATCGCCTCGCTGCTGCCAATGTATCGCTGGGCCTCCAATGACGAGACCGAACGGCAGGCGGCGGTCAAACACTGGAAACGCGCCATCGAGATCGCCATCGAACTGGAGGTCGACACGATGAACTCCGAATTCGGCCGTGGACCGCATCCCGACAAGGGCTCCTGTTATTGCTGCCATACCGGCTCGATGATCGAGGCCTGCGAGGACGCCTGGTGGCGCTCGATGGAAGAGCTGGTGCCGATCTTCGAACGCGAAGGCATCAGCCTGCATGTCGAACCGCATCCGGAAGACTGGTGCGAGACGCTGCAGCCGGCGCTCGACATCATCCGCACCGTCAATTCGAAAAACGTCAAATTCCTCTATTGCGCGCCGCATACCTTCTATTTCGGTGACGACACCAAGGCGATGCTGCGGGAAGCCAAGGATGTGCTGGCGCATGTGCATGTTGGCGATACCTTCAACCACAAGGCCAGTTCCGGGCTTCGCTACATTCTCAACCCGCCCGGCACGCAGGCGCGAGTGCATCAGCATCTGAATATCGGCCAGGGCGAAGTGCCGTGGGACGACTTCTTCGGCACGCTCTCCGAAATCGGTTTCGACGGCATCATGACCTCCTGCGTCTTCGCCTGGGAGGACAGGGCGGATGAATCGAGCAAGTTCATGCGAGCCAAGATGCAGGACTATATCGACCTCTATTTCAAGAAATAACGCGGCATACCGGCGCTGATGACGAGGCAGGCCTTGCCTCAAGCGACAGACCATTCGGAACATCAAATTGAAAGGCGATTGACATGATCAACGGAGAAAGACTGATTTCACGCCCGCTGCGCTGGGCCATGGTGGGCGGCGGACGCACGGGACAGGTAGGTTACAAACACCGCACCGGCGCCCTGCGCGACGGCAACTACCAGCTCGTCGCGGGCGCCTTCGACCTCGATGCCGAAAGGGGCAGAGACTTCGGCGTCAATCTCGGCGTAGCGGCGGAACGCTGCTATGCGGATTACAAGGCGCTGATTGCCGGCGAGACTGCGCGTGAAGACGGTGTTGATGTCGTCTCCATCGCCACCCCCAATTTCACCCACTACGAGATCACCAAGGCCTGCCTTGAAGCCGGGCTGCATGTCATCTGCGAAAAGCCGCTATTCTTCACCGTGACCGAATGCGACGAGGTCGCGCGGCTCGCCGAACAGAAGGGGCTGATTGTCGGCGTCACCTATGGCTTTACCGGCCATCCACTCGTCCACCAGATGGCGGCCATGGTCAAAAAGGGAATGCTGGGCGACATCCGTATCGTTGACCTGCAATATACCCACGGCTTCAATGCCGGTGACGATGTGGGCGCGGGCGAGGCCGTCAAATGGCGCACCAATCCCCGTACCGCCGGCCCGACCTTCGTGCTGGGCGATATCGGCACGCATCTTTATTATCTCTCGGAAGTCGTGCTGCCGCATATGAAGGTGGAACGGCTGCTCTGCGACCGTAAGGCCTTCATCCCCACCCGCGCCCCGCTGGAAGACCACGCCACCGTTCTGATGCACTATGACAATGGCGCACGCGGCCGCCTCTGGGTCTCCTCCGTCAATGCCGGCAATATGGGATCGCAGCGTTACCGCTTCGTTGGCTCCAAGGCCTCGCTTGAATGGTCTGATTCCCACCCCGACCAACTGATCTACGAGGTTCAGGGCGAACCCGGCCGCATCCTGCACCACGGCATGCCTTATCTGGAACAGGAAAGCCTCGCCATCGATCGTATGGGGGCGCTGCATACCGAAGGCCTCGGTGACAGCTGGTCGAACATCTACCTCTGGATCGCCCAGGCGATCGACGCAGCAAATCGCGGTGACAGGGCCTTTCTGAAAACCCACCATTATCCCGGCATCACGGCCGGCACCGAAGGCGTTCGCTGGCTGGAAAACTGCGTCCGCTCGGCCGATGCCGGCGCCGCCTGGGTCGACTTCGCATAACCAGTTCGGGGGCGCGCCGGACCACTCTCCCGTCCTCCTCCTCACGCGCGTCCCCATATTTTTCGGAAAGACAACACAATGAAACTCGCGATTTGTACTGATGTCATGGCGAACCTGTCCTTCACAGATATGCTCGACAAATGCGTCGCGCTTGGCGTCGAAGGCATCGAGATGACCGGAGGCGGATGGTCCAGTGGCCCGCATTTCCGGGCGGACGAACTTCTGGCGAACAAGGGGCTTCTCAAATCCAAGCTCAAGGAAATCGAGGCCCGCGGCCTCGAAATCGCCGCCCTCAATTGCTCCGCCAACCCGCTCGATCCCGGCGATATGGGCAAGCGCCACCTGAAGGAAATGCAGGACACCGTTCGGCTCGCCGGTGAAATCGGCGTGACAAAGATCGTCACCATGTCCGGCCTGCCGGAGGCGGCGCCCGGCGATACCGTGCCGAACTGGCTCGTCTACACCAAGAGCTGGCCGAACGAGATGCCAGAGCGCGACCGTTACCAGTGGGAAGATCGCGCTTTCCCCCTCTGGCATGGGCTCGTGAAGCTCGCGAAAGAAGCTGGCGTCGAAAAATATGCGCTCGAGAATTTCTCGGCCATGCTTGTCTGGAACCCGGAAACCCTGTTCCGCCTGCGCAACGAAGTCGGCCCGACGGTGGGCATGAATCTCGATCCGTCGCATCTGATGTGGATGGGGGCTGATCCCATCGCGTCGGCCCGTGCGCTGGGCGGTGTAATCCACCATTGCCATGGCAAGGACACCCGCATCGAACGCGGCCTGGCGGATGTGAACGGTCTGCTGGAGCTGAAGGAGGTGACTGACGTCGCCAACCGCAGCTGGAACTATGTGGCGGTAGGCGCCGGCCGCGACCTGCAATGGTGGAAGGAGTTCTTCTCCGTCGTGCGCATGGCCGGTTACAATGGCTGGGTGAGCCTCGAAATGGAAGATTTCACCATGTCCACCGAGGCAGGCATCCAGTCCTCCATCGACGCCCTGCAAGCCACCATCAGCCGCTGAAACCTGCTCCGGGCCGCAGAAGGCGGCCCGGCGTCAATTGCGCCACGAGGATGCCATGACCAACCAGATCACCATCACCACCGCTCCCTGCTGCTGGGGCGTCGACGACGTCAAAAATCCCCATCTACCCCATTGGGAAAAGGTGCTGGGCGAGGCGAAGGCCGCCGGTTTCGGCGGTCTGGAACTCGGCCCCTACGGGTATCTGCCGCTCGATCTCAAGCGGGTTTCACAGGCGCTCAATGAGCGCGACCTGAAGATCGTCGCCGGTACGATCTTCGACGATCTGGTCTCACCGGAAAACCGCCGCAACCTGTTGCGCCAGACCGACGAGATCTGTGCGTTGATCACCCGCCTGCCAAAACCCGAAACCCATGCCGGCCAGCGTTTTCCCGCCCCCTATCTGACGGTGATGGACTGGGGACATGACGAGCGGGACTATGCCGCCGGCCATTCCGACCGCGCGCCGCGCCTCGATGGAAACGCCTGGAACGGCATGGTGGAAAACATCCGCGCCATCGCAACGCTCGCCCGTGAAAAATACGGCGTGCGCGCCACCATCCATCCCCATGCCGGCGGCTACATCGAATTTGCCGATGAGTTGCAGCAGATCGTTGAGGACATTCCCGCAGATCTGGCCGGCCTCTGCCTCGATACCGGCCATATGGCCTATTCCGGCATGGATCCCGTCGCCACGCTTCGCCGCTATTGGGATCGTGTCGACTATATTCATTTCAAGGATATCGACGCCACGGTTTTTGATGCGGTTATGGGAGAACGTATCCGCTTCTTCGACGCCTGCGCCAAAGGCGTCATGTGCCCGATCGGTCGCGGCTCAATCGATTATCCGGCCATCCGCAGCCTTTTGACGGAACTCGGCTATGGCGGCTATATCACCATCGAACAGGAGCGCGATCCGCGCAATGCCGGCGGCATTCTGGATGATCTGGCGGCCAGCAGGGCGTTTCTCGCCAAGTGTAGGTTCTAATATCAAGCCGCAAATAGCCTTTGTTACGTCCATTCTGTCTTCCGGGGACAACGCGATTCCCCGCAAAACGGCAAGATTTTTACTCACTCCCGATATTTACAACCCTTGCGCTAAAATCATATGCTGCATAAACTTAAATTGAATCGTTGCGCAATGAGGACACTGCACTCTGCATTTGGTAACAAAATCATATTTCAACACCTTTTGTCAGAACTTCGGCGCGCCATATTCGGACAGCAAGAATTTCGAAGCATTTGCAAATTATTGCATTTTCTCAAAATATACTGGCGATAGTGTTGAAATTTCTGATCTTGTCTACGATGGCGCTGATCCGGGCATCGACGGAGCTTTTCTTTACCTTGACGATCGTGCCGTAATGTCTCTTGACGAATTAAGCGAGATATTTGACGGCTCAAGGCGCGAGTATTCTGTATCGGTTGTGTTTACACAGGTAAAATCATCAACCTCTTGGAGCAAGATGGAGGTAGACTCCTTTATAGCCGCCGTGGTTGATCTTCTCTCGGATGAACCTGCACAGCCACATGCACCGCATCTTGCAGAATTTCGATCGATGTTCAAAACTGTGTTCGATAACATAGGCCGAATAAAAAATGGCCTCCCTGATCTACACGTCTATTTTTTGACAGCGGCACCGGATACGGATGCTCCTGAGATAAATGCGGCATTTTCGATAGGAGAAAACTCACTAAAGAAGCTGGGCTATGCCCATGACACGCGATATGTCAAAGGTCACAGAGACTTTATTCACGATCTTTGGCTCTCTGCTGATGGACCAGTCGAAGCGCGGCTCCCAACTATCGGATACGCACCCTTTCCTGCTGCACCAAATATAAACAACGCCTATGTTGCGACAGTTCAGGCCCGAAACTTCATAGACACCGTCTTAAAAAGCGCAGACGGAACACCGAGAAAAAAACTCTTCGAAGAAAATGTTAGAGACTTCCTTGGGGTTGATGCAGACGTCAATTCTGAAATTGCCAGTACCCTTGATGAAGCAGACAAAAAGTCGCGCTTTGGCTTGATGAATAACGGAATAACGATCGTCGCGTCCAGCGTACGACCAGCAGGCCAGGAAATCTTCATACGCGATTTTCAAATCGTCAATGGCTGCCAGACTTCTAACGTTTTGATCTCGCTAGATGAAAAGGTCGACGCGAGTGTTAGCCTCATGGTGAAGCTTATTGAAGCAGATGAGCCCTCTGTAATCGATGACATAGTAAGAGCAACAAACAGACAGTCAAAAGTCGAAGATGCGCAATTTATATCGACTCTTGATGTACTGAGAAAACTTGAGCAATATTTTAATGCTCGAGGTGCTTCTGAAACGAACCGCTTATATTTTGAGCGCAGAAAGGGGCAATACGCACCGGAAAATGTTGTGCCTGTTAGGGTATTTGACGTGCGAGAGACGGCGAGGTGCTACGCTGCGATCACAATGATGCGCCCGGATTTGGCAAGCCGTTATCCAAATCGATTGACGGGCGAACTGTTAAACGACGTCTTCAAGCCGGGATCACCAGAAGAAACCTATTACACCGCTTGCTTTGCTCACTATCGCCTAAAGATGCTTATTTCCAATAAGAAATTTGATGGCAGATACTCTAAGTTGCGTTGGCATTTGATGTGTGCCGCTGCAAAATATTGCTCTGAGAACTATAAAAATCTTGGTTGCAAAACAAAGAACGAGGCCATTTATAGCTTATTTTCCGCAAACGAAGGTGTCTGGTTCGATCGACTAAACGCTTTGGTCACAGCAGCCATTCCTGATCCGGACATCTCGCGGGATCTACTGAAATCACCGCCGCTAACCGCTACTATTCTTTCAAATGTGGATGCATTGCAGGAAAATGCGTCATTCGCTTAGCAGGAAGCCTCGGCGCAAAAAACGCGGGCATTGCCGCCCCGATAGCCGCCTCCTCGAAGACCTTCTAATCGAGACGACATGGGAATTATTCGTAAATGGCGGAGAGGGTGGGACTCTCGCCTCTCATCCCAAAAAGCCCAGAAAACAAGGGGTTTCGAGCCGTCAACTTTGCGCTGTGTGTACCAATCTTGTGGCCAGTCGTATCCTGTCTATTGCTAATGGTCAACTTAGTCGATGGATGGGACGGAGGCCGCCTTTAAAACAAAACGCTTAGGGAATTTTGCGGACTCGGCTTAGAGAAGACCTTCGTCATTAAATTGATTTCCATTCAAGGCGCTTGCGGGCAAAGCCATCAGTACAGTGGGGAAATACATTGGGCAAAATTTGGGGATCGCGTGAGTTTTTCATCGACGTCTTGACGGAAATTGCTGGATACAAAGCTGGTATAGTTCTCACTGAAGAAGAACTCTATGAGATTATGCGCGACGAAGGCGATGTCGGCATTATCCTCGATCCGAATGGCCCAGGCGGTGGTCGCATTCATTCTAGTTCGCTGGAGGAGGCTGTGGTTACACTTCTCTACCGCCTTGGGAATACGCCCTCGGACAGCAATATTTCTATCACTATCGAGATGTTCCACAAGTATCGGAAGAACACGCAACAAAAGGCGATCTATGATGATCTGATGGAAACCTTTACAAGGTTTCTTAAATTGGCACACACGCAAGCAGATGGCGGCCTCATCGATCCGACGCCGGTTATGCTTGAATTGTTCGAGCGTCACGGCAACGACGGCGCTACGATGGCAATGGAGTTTATCGTTGGCTATCAGCGCGACCTTCACCGCAGTGCTTGGGGTTCGATACGCAGCATCGATTGGCGTGATACCGTGGAACTAGACGGGTTGTTTCAAAATGCTGGACTGGAGACGCAGCACAGCAAGTTCTTCGACCAACGCTATATCGACTACCTCAGTCAGAACTTCGAAAAGATCGACCAAATGCACTGGCGCAAATTTGAAGGCTTGACCGCTGAGTTTTTTGAACGTGAAGGTTTTCGCGTTCATCTGGGACCGGGTAGCAATGATGGAGGAGTTGACTTGCGAATCTACCCTGTCGATGCTTCCTCAGAACGCCCGCCCATGATCTTGGTGCAATGTAAGCGTCAGAAAGCAAAGATCGATAAAACGCTGGTTAAGGCGGTCTATGCGGATGTTCTCGACGAGAATGCGGAAACGGGTCTGATTGTCACGACGTCAACACTGTCCCCCGGCGCGGAGGCCGTACGCACCGCTCGAAACTATCCAGTTGAGGCAGCCGACAGAAGGACATTGCGGACGTGGCTGGACAAGCTTCGTTCGTGAGCATTCCGGCGGAGATGTCACGTATACCTACGTGACATCTCCGCCCGATTTAGGAACTATTTTTACAAAGCCGTCCGTAGTTCTTGAGCAAGAGTAATGATACGTGCAACGTCGGCTTCTCGCTTTCTCCAAGCCCGAATAAAGAGACGATATCCACTGTCACCATGCTCAACGTGATCGCACAACACATCACCGCGTTCGTCCAGATAGGTACCAGCGACAAGTTCGTCACCGAAGACCAGCTCAGAGACCATTCGAACGAGTTCTGGGTCGGGGGTAGACTGCCCGTCGCGCACAGCTTCATGAGAAGCTGTTGAAACCGTCATTTTGGATGTCGTGATGCCGAGGTCCTCCAATTTCGGCCAATACTTCGCCGCCGTGACATGCCCGATCTGGTGATGCATTTTCAGATAGTTCCTCGTGGGAAGCTCATTGTGTTCGTGATAGTAGTTAGCCACAGCTTCGCGGACGATCTTCTCAGCCTCGGGTCCGCGACGGCCGCGAAGATCGCTGCCATTGCTGGTCTGCACGGCTTTCATTTTATTTGATCCTTTGGGAATTTCGTTCGAAGTCATGCTGGACGGAGTTTCATTCGCTTGTGGCGAATGCAGAGCCAAACCAGAGTTAGCGTTTTCATCACTTGGTGCCCTGCGTTTGAGCGCTGTGTGCAAATGCGCCCGGGAAACGCCGAGCATCGAGATTGCACGGTTGATGTCTAGCTCCTTATTGCGGATGGCATCTAGGATTGTGTCCGGAATGCGCGGCTTTCTCCGCGTTTTCCGGCGGCGACCAGCTTTAACGTCGGCGCGGTAATAGTCCGCCATTTCCCACAGTTTGATGGATTCGTCCTTTGTCCGCTGCAAGGAGCCTTGCTGGACCTCGGTAACCGCTTCATCGGGATCGGGGGTTTCGAGGCGTACCTGGGAAGTTACGACCGTTTGGTCGCTCCCTGATACGGGGTGAGAGGTTGGCGCAGCGTGGTGGCCCATGGTGCCAACTACATCGGCCACAGTGTTCAGTGACTCCATCAGAGAGCCCTTCCTAGATCGTGTTTGCAACAATGTTTGGGGGGTGGCCTAGTTGGCTCTTAACGGGAACACTGAGAGCGTGTTGAGTCCCGAGTTGGCTCTACGACGGACAACCTTCCGATCCCCATTGGTGCTCTCACACACCGGGGCAGATCGTTCGTGCTCTGAACTTGGTGTAAAAATGGAAGGGTTTCAACCTCAGTAGTTGATCATGGTTAGCCGTGACGATTAAGATAGTCATTGATCGCTCGGTCATTGCGGCGAACCTTGTATGTTTCCATGACTCGCTCGAAAAGCGCGTCGTCCTTGGTCAACTGGAAGACCTTCACTTTCTCCGGGCGAAGATGCAGATGATCGGCAATCAGCGATGCCTCTCGAAGGTGAGGCGCTCCTGGATCATCCTCATTTTCGGCGATCATCGCTCGATAGATTTCCCCGGACATGGCGACCGCTTGCTTCTGGGAAAGGGAAATTTGGCCGACAGATAGTTGCCGCCATCGCGCCTCAGTTTCCCCAAGTATCCGTGCATGCGCAATTTTGGCCTCTCGGGGATCGCGTGTGCCGAGGCTTACCTTTTCCTCTTTCTTTCCGACAAGGGGAATCAGATGTTCCGGAACGCGCTTTCGGAATTGATAAATACCTGTAGTGGGGTGCTTTGTGGGGCGTGACATTCTCAGGACCATGTGGACCGCCTTTGTGTACCAAAGCGACGGTTGCAAATCCCTTAAAACTCAATGTCTTGAGCGTTTTCAATGGCTTTTTTGATTTATGGCGGAGAGGGTGGGATTCGAACCCACGATACCCTTGCAGGTATGCCGCATTTCGAGTGCGGTGCATTCGACCACTCTGCCACCTCTCCGCATGCGCGAACGCTTGCGTTGCGCGCTCCTCTTAAACATCAATGGCGTGACTGACAAGGGAAATTTCGTGTTTGTGTCACAAATTATTCGTCATGGATGAGGCTGGGGAAATGCTTCGGCTTCTGGCTGTTTTTGGCGGATATTTTGACGTGACGCGCACGAACCGCGACGGTGCGCGTCATATTCGGCAGCGGCGTTAGAGCCGTTGATAACGCCGCAAGATTTCCACGATTCTGTCATCCTGCTCTTTATCCGGCAGAAGGGCCGGTTGGCGGCTGGCACCGACAGAAGAGTCCTGAAGATAAAGCGAGCGTTTGACCATGGCCGGTGCGAAACCGAGTGCGTAGAGATCAGTGCGGAAGTCCGCGTAGATTGCCTGCTGGCGTTCGGCCTCAGCGATGTCACCGGCGTTGAAAGCACTGAGAATGCCGGCGAGCACATCCGGCAATGCGTTGCCGAGGCCGGAAATGCAGCCTGCGGCACCGTTCTGCAACGACCAGAGAACGAGGTGGTCCGGGCCGGAATAGACCTCGAAACCGGGCATCTCCTTTGCCACCTGAAGATAGGCCTCCAGCGTCTGCTGTGCACCGCCGGAATCCTTGATACCGGCGATATTGCCATGGGCCGCGAGTTTGCGGGCGGTTTCCGGCTCTATGTGGTTTTGGGTTCGGGCGGGAATGTCGTAGAGATAGATCGGCGTTTCAACGGCGTCGGCCACCGTCGAAAAATGGCGGATCAGCCCGTCCTGCGTACAGGCGATGAAGAAGGGTGTGATGACGGCGATACCGTCGACGCCGATGCGGTCGAAGGCCTCGGCGAGCTGCAGGGTTTCGTAAGTGGCGGGCATGCCGGCATTGACAATAACCCGGGCGCGGCCTGCTACTTCGTCCACCACCTCTTCGGTCAGCCGGATCTTCTCCTCATGCGTCAGCGCGGTGAAATCGCCATTGGTACCGGCGCACATGATGTTGTTGCCGGCCGCCACCTGGCGGCGCACCTGCGCGCGTGTCGCCTCGTAATTGATGGTTTCGTCTTCGTTGAAACAGGTGACGAGCGCGACGAAGGCTTGTTTGGTCATGAAAGAACTCCGCTTGGATTTCCAATAGTGTGGCCGGCATCGGCCGGTCGATGCGTGGACTGCATATCGGGGTCCGGATCGAGGCTGGCCGAAAGGAGCGCACGCGTATAGGCCTCGCGCGGCGCCTCGAAAACCTGCCGAACCGTGCCGAACTCCACCACCTCTCCCCGCTGCATGACCATGACGTGATCGGCAAAATCCCGGACCACGGGCAGGTCATGAGCGATGAAGATGAAAGAAAGGCCCATCTCGCGGCGAAGCTTGTCCAGAAGCGCAATAACCTGCGCCTGAACCGAAACGTCGAGCGCCGAGACCGCCTCGTCGCAGATGATGAGCTTCGGCTCCAGCGCCAGCGCACGGGCAATGGCAATCCTCTGCCGCTGGCCGCCGGAGAACTGATGCGGATAGCGGCGCATATGTTCCGGCGAAAGGCCGACCTGATGCAGCAATTCCGCGACCCGTTCGCGCCATTTCGCTTTGGGCAATATATCGGGATGGATGACCCAGGCTTCGGAAATAAGCTGGAACACCGTCATTCGGGGATTGAGCGACTGGGTGGGGTCCTGAAACACCATCTGCAGATCACGCCGGAGCGCAAAGAGTTCCGCAGGCGAAAGCTTGAAGAGATCGCGACCTTTCCACGAGGCGCTGCCCGCATCCGGCTCGTCGAGCCGAAGGAGAATGCGCGCGAGCGTCGATTTGCCGGAGCCGCTTTCGCCGACAACGGCAATGGTTTCCCCGGCCATGAGATCGAAGGAAACACCCTTCAGCGCCTCGAAGGCGCCGTAACGCTTGCGCACGTCGCGCACGCTGAGCAGCGCTTCGCCCGCCGCCTGCGGCTCGTGCATTTCGCCTCTGCCGGGTGCGGCGCTGATGAGCTTGCGGGTATAGGGGTGCTGCGGATTACGATAGACCTCACGAACCGTGCCGGCCTCAACCAGAACGCCCTTTTCCATCACCACCACCCGGTCGGCGATTTCGGCGACGACACCGAGATCGTGGGTGATGATGAGCACAGCCATGCCGGTTTCCCGCTGCAACTCCTTGAGCAGGGAAAGCACTTCAGCCTGCACGGTCACATCGAGCGCCGTGGTCGGTTCGTCGGCGATCAGGAGATCGGGCCGGAGCGCCAGCGCCATGGCGATCATCACGCGCTGGCGCTGGCCGCCGGAAAATTCGTGCGGATATTTCTTGAGCGCCCGGTCGGGATCGGGAATGCCGACGCGCGCGACCAGCCGCCTCGCCTCCGCTTCGGCCTTTGCCTTGTCCATGCCATGGGTGGTCATCGCCTCGCGGATCTGCCAGCCGACGGTATAGACGGGATTGAGATGGCTGAGCGGGTCCTGAAAGATCATGGCGATACGCCGGCCGTTAATCTCGCGGCGCGCTTCAACCGGCATTGTCAGAAGGTCCTGACCGTCGAGCAGTATCTGGCCGCTGCTGATATGCCCGGGCGGCATGTCGATGAGGTTCATGATGGCTGACGATGATACCGACTTGCCCGAACCGCTTTCGCCGAGGATAGCCAGCGTTTCGCCGCGGTCGATATGGTAGGAGACATCCTTCACCGCATGGACGATACCGCTTGCGGTGTGGAACTCCACGGAAAGGTTGCGCACGTCGAGAAGATGGTCAGCCATGCTTGCGGCCTTTCATTTCCAGCCGCCAGCGCTGCACGGGATCAAGCGCGATACGCAGCCAGTTGGAAAGCAGGTTGAGCGACAGGGTGGTGAGGATGATGGCGAGCCCCGGCCAGAACGACAGCCACCAGGCATTGGTGAGATATTGCCGCCCCTGCGAAATCATCAGGCCCCAGGTGATTTCCGGCGGCTGAATGCCAATTCCGAGGAAGGAGAGAGCACTTTCCGCCAGCATCACATAGGCGAAATCCAGCGTTGCGAGCGTCGTCAGTGTTGGCAGCACGACGGGCAGGATGTGGCGGAACAGAATGCGTTTGCCGGATGCGCCCATCACGCGCGCTGCCTGCACGAACATGCGTTCGCGCACCTCCAGCACCTCGGCCCTTGTGGTGCGGATGTAAACGGGAATGCGGGTGATGGCGAGAACCAGCATCAGATTGAGGATGGAGGAGCCGAGCAGATAAAGCACGATGACCGCGATCAAGAGCGACGGGAACGACATGATCACATCCGCGAGCCGCATGATGATCTGGCCGACACGGTTTGAGGAAAAACCGGCAATCAGGCCGAGCACGGTGCCGGTTATGGCGGAAAGAAGCACTGCGCCGGCCGCAATCATCATCGTATTTTGCGTGGCGGCGACGATGCGCGCGAGAAGCGAACGGCCGAGCGCATCCGCCCCCAGCCAGAAATACCACTCGCGCTGCCAGTCGAACGGGGCGAGATTGCGTCCGCGCAGGTTCTGTTTCGTCGCGAGATCACCGAGCCATGCCGGGCCGACAAAAGCGAGGATAACGACGATGATAAGGAAGACCGCGGCACAGAGCGCGAATTTATCCGCCCACAACATGCGCAGCATGCGCGTTGCGAAGGAGGGTTCGGCTATGATCTCGGTGTCGGCGTTGGAAAGGCTCATGGCTGAAGGGCCTCCTCAGTGCCGGATACGCGGATCGAGGAGCGCATAGGCGATATCGATCAGAAGATTCATCAGGAAGATCGCCAGCGCGGTCACGAGAATGGCGGCCAAAACGACGTTGAAATCGCGTTGAAGAATGGAATCGATCATCAGCTTGCCGACACCGGGAAAGCCGAAGATGGTTTCGACGATGACCGCACCGTTGAGAAGGCTTGCCGCCTGGTCGCCAATGACGGTGATGACCGGCAGCATGGCGTTTCGCAAGGCATGGATGAAAATGATCGGACCCGACTTCACGCCCTTGGCGCGCGCCGTTTTGACATAGGCCGAGGACAAAGCGCCGATCATCGAGCCGCGCACCACCTGCACGATAATACCGAAGGGGCGCACGAACAGGACCGCGATCGGCAATATCCAGTGCAGCACGGAGCCCGTGCCTGACGTGGGCAGCCAGGCAAGATTAACGGAGAAGACGACGATGGCAACGATCGCCAGCCAGAAATCCGGCACGGATGCACCGATGAGCGAGATGCTTGAGGCCATGCGGTCGAAAAAGCCGCCGGAGCGGAAAGCCGCAAGCGAACCCACGACGATTGCGGCGGTTGTGACCAGCGACATGGTGATGACCGCAAGCCACAGCGTCCAGACGAAAGCCTCCAGCACAACATCCAGTGCCGGGCGGGCTTTTCTGAGCGATTCTCCCAGATCCCCCGTCATCACATCGCCCGCATAACGCAGAAACTGCACCATCAGCGGATCATTCAGCCCGTGCAGCGCCCGAAACTGCTGCTTCAACTCCTCCGAAGCCTCCACCGGCAGAAACAGCGCGGCCGGGTCCCCCGTCAGGCGGGACAGGAAGAAAACCATAACGATGAGGCCGATCAGGGAGATCAGGCTCGCAACGGAACGTTTTCGGATGAAGCTCAGCATGGTTGCCTCCGGTTTTTCAATGCGGCAGCGTAGCTTTCGCTGCGCCGCCGCTTCTCAATTGACAAGACGCGGGGTCTTATTTGATGCCAATTTCCGAAAGCTGCAGCATCGAGTTCGTTGCAATGGTGGGCTTGAAGTCCAGCCGTTCCGAGACGCGGGAGAAGCCGACCATGTGGAACAGCAGCACATCAGCCACCACGTCGTCGTGCAGATAAGCGATGAGTTCCGACCAGAGCTTGGCGCGTTCGTCACCCACGGCTGCGGATGCACGTTCGATCAGATCATCCACCTTCTTGTCCGAGAAGCCAGACTGCGTGCCCTTGGTGGCATATTTGAAGAACATGGTGAAGGACGGGTCGCCCTTTGAATTGTCGTGCATGGCGGCGACAATCTGCGGACCGCGGCCTTCCTTGAAGGGCTTGGAATAATAGCTTTCGTGCTCTGCCACTTCCACGAATTTCAGGTCTATCTTGAAGCCGACTTCCTGCAATTGCTGCTGGATTGCTTCCATGATCTCGGTGACATTAGGGAAATTCGCCGTGCGCGCGATGATGGTGATCGGCGTATCCACCTTAACGCCGGCAGCCTTGGCTTCCTCGAGCAGCTTCTTTGCGCCATCGGGGTCATAAGGGAAGACCTTGACGTCAGGGTTCCAGCCAAGCGTGGTCGGCGGAACGAGCGCGGTGGCCAGCACGGCACCTTCCGGAACCAGTGTACCGAGGAAGGCCTGCCGGTCGATGGCAAGGTTGAGCGCGCGGCGCACCCGCACATCGTTCAGCGGCGCTATATTGTGATCGAGACGCATATAGACCGTCTCGCTGTCGAGATAGGAAAAGTCGGTCTTTGCATTGGTGGCGTCGAGCTGGGAAATGGAAGGCGAAAGATCGGCTTCGCCGGTTTGCACCATGGCGGCGCGAACCGAAGGATCGGCGCGGAAAAGATAGGTCGCTTCCGTCACCTGCGGCTTGGAGCCCCAATAATCGTCGCGCGCGGTGAGAACGATCTGCTGGCCCGGCGTCCAGTTGGTCAGCTTGTAGGGCCCGGTGCCCACAGGTTCGCGAATGAATTCCATCTTGGTTTCTTCGGGAACGATGGTGACGAGCGACATCAACAACGGCAGAATGGGCTGTGCCGGTTCGGTCTTGAAGTCGATCGTGTGGTCGTCGACGATCGACGGGGTCACGGTCATGCCACCGAAATATCGGCGGGACTCGCAGGCGTTCTTGTCGCTCATGATGCGTTCGAAGCTGTGCTTGACGTCCTTGGCATCGAATGCCGTGCCGTCGGAAAACTTCACGCCTTCACGCAGGTGGAAACGCCAGCTGCCATCGGCATTCTGCTCCCACTTCTCGGCAAGGCGCGGCTGAACACCCTTCTTGCCGCGCACATCGAGCTCGGTCAGCGTCTCGCTGACATTTTCCATGATGATGCGGCCGATATTGGAGCGGGTCGCCATGCAGGGCTCAAGCAGATCAGCTTCTTCCGCCAGCACGATCTTGATCGGCCCCGATGCCGCAAGCGCCGGCGAAACCGCGGCACTGAGGGAACCCAAGACAAGGGCGCCCGCAATCAATGACTTCTTCATTCCGTTCTCCTCCCAGATCAGAAATTCAGCAACATGGCGGCGCACCGCAAGGGACGTTCTAAAAGCCCCATCTCCTGCATTGAGGAGCATGGCGTGCGGATGATCGTCTCCTCCACCCGTAAGCAGAGCATCGACGTTATCGCATTTTTTGTCAAATTATTTTTCGAATGCAATTTTTATTCAAGCCAAATCTATTAATTTTATTATTTAAAAACAAATATTTAATTCAGAAAATCAAAAATATTAGATCCTTTTTTTCCATCAAATAAACTTGACAACTTTTTGAATATGCCATTTTCATCAGGACAAGAGGAGACCACGATGACCCCTGATGACATCGCTCACGCCATGACCGGAGCCATGCATGCCGTGTCGGAAAACCGGCAGGAAGCATTCCTGCCATCACCCATGATCCAGAACCATGCGAGCTTCCTGCACCTTCTGGATGACGGCACCCTGATCTGCGTCTGGTTTGGCGGCACATTGGAGGGAAAATCGGATATTTCGATCTTCGCATCCGTGCTGACACATGGTTCAACCCGCTGGGGGCCGCCGCAGCGCCTGAGCCATGACCCCGCCCACTCCGAACAGAACCCGGTTCTCTTCACCGCGCCGGATGGCGTTCTCTGGCTGTTTCACACAGCCCAGCCCTCCGGCAACCAAGATGAGTGCCGCATTCGCATGGCGCGGGTCACACGCGACCCGACAGCACCGGAAAAGCTCGTCTCCGAGGAAGGACGGTTTCTCGATCTCCCGCAGGGCTGCTTCATCCGCGCGCCGCTGCGCATCCGCGATGACGGCGCTTGGCTGCTGCCGATCTTCCGCTGCGTCCAGCGTCCCGGCCAGAAATGGAACGGCAGCCACGATACGGCGGCGCTCGGCATATCCACAGACAATGGCGCGACTTGGCAATTGCAGGAATTACAGAAATCGACCGGCTGCGTGCATATGAGCCCGGTCGCGGTGACGAATGGCCACTACGCCGCCTTCTTCCGCCGTCGTCAGGCCGATTTCGTTTACCGCACGGAAAGCGCCGATGGCGGCCGCTCATGGTCAAAGCCGCAGCCGACCGATGTGCCAAACAATAATTCCTCCATTGCCGTGATCAGGCTCGGCGATGGCAGGCTGGCAATGATCTGCAACCCCATCAACGCCGCGCAGTCGAGCGATCGCCGCGCCTCGCTTTATGACGAGCTGGGAGAGGAAGACGACAGGCCGGATGCCGATCCGAGCGGTGGCTGTGTGCCGGTCTGGGGCGTGCCGCGCGCGCCGGTTTCGATCTGCCTCTCCAATGATGACGGGCGCAGTTTTGCCACCCGGATTCTGATCGAAGACGGGCCGGGCACCTGCCTGTCGAACGATTCGACGGATGGCCGCAATCAGGAAATGTCCTATCCATGGCTTCTGGAAGCGCCGGACGGTACGCTGCATGCGAGCTACACCTATCATCGCCGCGCAATCAAATATGTCCGGCTGGCGCCCGGCTGGGCTGACGAGAACGACGGGAGACAAAGATGAGCAATATCATTGGCATCACCATGGGCGACCCCTGCGGCGTCGGCCCAGAAATCACGGTGCGGTCGCTGGCGGACATGTCCGCGCCGGATCGCGCGGCGACGCGGATTTACGGAAATCTCGCCACGCTGGAAGCGGCGCGGGATGCGCTTGGCGTTGATATCGATCTCTCTCAGCATGTCGTCGACCTGCCCGTGGAAGGCGCGCCGCTGCCCTGGGGTACATTGTCGCCGGTGGCTGGAGACGCCGCTTTCCGTTTCATCGAAAAGGCGGTTCGCGATGCCGAAGCGGGCGCAATCGGCTGCATCGTCACCGCGCCGATCAACAAGGAAGCCTTGAATCTCGCCGGCCACCATTATGATGGGCACACCGGCATGTTGCGCAGCCTCACCGGTTCCTCGGCCGCCTATATGCTCCTCGCCTCGGAACGGCTGAAAGTCATTCACGTCTCGACCCATGTTTCCCTGCAGGAGGCCATTCGCCGGGCAACGACGGAGCGGGTACTGGCGACCATCCGCGCCGGCAACGCGCATCTGAAGCGCATCGGTTACGAGCGGCCGCGCATCGCGGTTGCCGGCATCAATCCGCATTGTGGTGAAAACGGGCTGTTCGGCACTGAGGATGACGACCAGATCGCACCGGCGGTCGCCGCCGCCCGCGCCGAAGGCATCGAGGTGCAGGGGCCTATTTCCGCCGACACCGTATTCCACCGGGCTTATTCCGGCGCTTTCGATCTTGTCGTCGCCCAATATCACGATCAGGGCCATATCCCGATCAAGCTTGTTGCTTTCGATACCGCCGTCAACGTTTCCGTCGATCTGCCGATAGACCGCACCTCCGTCGATCACGGCACGGCTTTCGATATCGCCGGCAAAGGCATCGCCAATCACGGCAACATGAATGCGGCCATTGCCTATGCGCGCAAGCTCGTGGCGGGCAAAGAACCGAAGGGATGAGTACCATGTCTACAGCTCCCATTCTCATCCACCAGCCACGCCGGCTCGCCGTTGGCGCAGGCACCATTTCACAGGTCGGCGCCTGGGCGGGAAAAACCACCTCGACCCTTATTATCGCCACACCGCTGACGGCGAAATTTGCCGACCGGCTGCAATTGCAAGGTCCTTTCACCATATTCGATGCCATTCCCGGCGAGCCGGACACCACAACGCTCGATGCCGCCCTTGCCGCGGCCCGCGCCGCCAAACCGGATCTGGTCATCGGCCTCGGCGGCGGTTCGGTGATGGATGTGGCAAAACTGGTCGCGGCGCTCTGGAATTCCGGTCAGACGCTTGAGGATGTGGCGGGGCCGAACAGGGTTGTCGGGCGCGACACGCGGTTGGTGCAGATCGCCACCACCGCCGGCACCGGTTCGGAGGCTGGCATCCGTTCGCTCATCACAGATCCCGTCAAAGGCAACAAGATCGCGGTCGAAAGCCCTTATCTGATTGCGGATTTCGCCGTACTCGATCCGGAACTCACCTATTCCGTGCCTTCAGCCGTTACGGCGGCAACGGGGGTGGATGCCATGGCCCATTGCGTTGAAGCCTTCACCAACCGCAAGGCCCATCCGATGATCGACGGTTTCGCCCGCATGGGCTTTGCGCTGGTGGGCAAATATCTGGCGCGCGCCGTCCGCGATGGCGCGGATACCGAAGCGCGAGAAGGCATGATGCTCGCTTCCTATTATGGCGGCATCTGTCTCGGCCCGGTCAATACGGCGGCCGGTCACGCCATTGCCTATCCGCTCGGCACGCTTCTCAACCTGCCGCACGGGCTGGCGAACGCCATCGTCTTCCCGCATGTTCTGGCCTTCAACCAGCCTGCGGTTTCGGCGAAAACCGCAGAAGTAGCGGGAGCGCTCGGGCTCCGCGAACACCTTTCGCCTGATGATCTGCGCAAGGCGGCGACGGATTTCTGTGCCGGGCTCGGCATCGAAATGTCGCTCGCACGGCACGGCGCGACTGAAGCCGATCTTCCCCGCTACGCTGAGGATGCGCACGCCATCCGCCGGCTGATGGACAATAACCCCGTCGATATGAGCGTCGAAGACGTGCTCGGGATTTACCGCCACGCCTTCTGAGCAAAAATCCGGTACGCGGACACGCGCATCGGCCTTCCGCTTAATCCGTATGCGAAGACTCAAACAGGCGGTCGCGCGATCCGGTCAGGTGCTGGAGCATAAGCTGGCGTGCCGCCTCTGCATCCCCATCGGCGATCGCCTTAGCGATTGCCTCATGCTCGGCAAAAACACGCGTCAGACCGGATGCCTCCCGCTTCACCGACATGCCGTGGAACTTCATTCCCACTGCAATATGGTCTTTCAGCGCTTCCATCGCGGTGGAGAAATAACTGTTTCGCGCCGCCCGCGCGATGGCAAGGTGGAACTGATAATCGGCATCCTCGCGGTGAGACTGGCGATTGGTCGCGTCCCGCATCAGTTCGAGCGCCTTCCTGATCGCCGCAAGCCTTTCGCCATCGTGCCGCAATGCCGCTGCTGCGGCCGCCGCCGGCTCCAGCGTCAGCCTGAATTCGTAACAGTTGAGAAGATCAGCAACGTTTTCGAGCTGCCCGAAGCCGAGCGGTTCACGCAGACCAAAGGCCCTGACATAGCTGCCGGAGCCTCTGCGGGAATAGATGAAACCCTGCTCGCGCAGCCGCCGGAGTGCTTCACGCACCACCGGCCGCGATACTTCGAATTCCATGGCGAGTTCGTGTTCGGTCGGCAGCCGCTCATCCGGCTTGTAGGCGCCGGATTTGATCGCCCGGTGCATTCTCTCGAAAATAATGTCCGGAAGTGCCTTGCGCGCCGTTTCTTTCATCAGCCCCATCTGGTCAGCTCTCTCCAGCGTCATTGTCGCCAAGCATCATTTTCGCGATCCGTTTCAGCGTGTCAGCTTGCCCAAAACCGCCGGACTTCGCAATGATGCATTGGTCTCCGGACCAGCCGACGCCGAGACCCGGCAGGCATTCGCCGGCAAGACGCAAGCGCGAAATGCCCATGGCCCGCAGCACGGCTTCGGCCGTGGCTCCACCCGATAACAGCAGTCTTGCCGCCCTGGCGGTAAAATGCGGCACGACGCCTTCCGCCAGCCGGTCTGAAACCGCAAGCGGCGACAGATTTTCCGCACCCTGCGTTGCTTGAACCAGCGTCAGGCCGGCACCCCCATCTGCATGACTGGGCACGACACCATTCGGCGCCTCAACGATCGAGACAGGCCCAACACTCCCAAGTACGTCAATCTGCTCCACCGTGATCGGATCGCGGGACCCGATGACAAAAAGCCCCTTGCCGGCTGGAACGGCCGCCGCCTCAGGGACAGTCTGGCCCGTCATCGCCTCAGCCAGCGCCTCGGCAAGCCCACGCGCGCCGACCAGAAGATCGGCCCCCTCCGCCTGCGCGGCGGCGAGAGCTTCCCTGATATCGCCCTTCGATCGCGTATCGGGTACCGTGCAGCGGCCGGCGTGTCCGCCCAGTCTGTCATAAACAGGAATGGCAATTTCGACGCCAAAGCCGGAAACAGCTCCGTCAACAACGACACGGTCAAAGTCCGGAATGGCGGGCGCGACAAGCGCGTGGCGATAGGAAATCGCATCCATTTCCGCTGCAATATGCCCCTTCAGGCGGGAATCGATCTTCTTGAACAAAATTGTACCGGCCGGAACCAGCGCCAACAGTTCCTGCGTGCGGCGGCGGGCTTCATCCGCCTTGCCATCACGACAGCCGAGATTAACGCTGAGGACGGCAGGCGCATCCGCAAGCGCTGCACGCACACCGTCAAGCCCGATCGCAACCTCGGTCGCCAGCCCGCGCCCGGCAAAGGGGGCGGCGGCGTCGAGCGCTCCGGTCAGATCATCGGCAAAAATCAGCAGCACGAACGAAGCCTTCATAAAAGTTGTAATGTTTTACGTCGATAAATTGATTTATAATCAATAGATAATGGGATGTGAATAACAAAAATTGTAACACGCTATTTCGAATTGACCAAACGGCTGCGAAGAGACCCGCAGAGCGACGGCAGAATTCGGAAATAGTGGCAGGGGATGTCAAATGCGGACCGCAGCCACACATGGCTGGACGGGGCAAAGATGACAAACCGCCGAGGTTGCTAGATGAACCGGAAGGGCAGGCCCGAGATGAGCGCTTTGACAAAACGTTTTTTCTGAAAGCGTCCGTTCAGCGATACCCGTGGCAGCTGCGTCGGCTTTTCGAGGCTGTGGGGACCAATAACGCCGGCCTGCGTGGTCACGGCCGCGGAAAATCCCGCGTCTTGAACAGCTTTCGCTTCGCGTTCTCCCACCGCCCTTACCCAGCCATAGGGATAGGAAAAGGACCGTGGCCGATGGCCGATATAGGCTTCCACCCGACGTGCCGATTCTGCGATCTCATAAGCCAGGCGCGCCGCATCGACCTTGCGCATATTCACATGCGTCATGGTATGGGCACCAAAATGAACCAGAGGATCTTCCGACAGCGTCCTGAGCTCATCCGTATCCATGACGAGTTCGTCCACGATCGCGATGGGATCGACGCCATGTTGCCTCGCCGCACGGTCAATTCTTTCCACCGCCTCGTCTTCCGAAAAGTTCTGGACGAAATCTTCAAGCCGCGTGAATGCCTCCGCTTTCTGCGAAGGGTTGGCGCATGCCACCTGCTCCGGCCCCGCCCCGAAATCGAATTCGAAAGACGCGGCCTTCTGCGTCAGGGCAGCGGCGGTTTCCCACCAAAGGCTGCGTGTTCGCTCGACAAAACCCGGCGTGATGAAAATCGTGTAAGGCACGGCATATTTGCGGAAGATCGGCGCTGCATGATCGGCATTGTTGCGATAGCCATCATCAAGCGTGAAGGCGCAGAACGACCGACCTTCGTGGTTATCGGCAAGCAGAGCCGGCAGATCGTGCAGATGGACCGGAACGAGGCCACATTCGAGCGCGGCCTGTATCGCCTCTTCCAGAAATTGCGGCGTAACTGACAATTGAACGTTCGGTGCAAAGGCCGAAACAGCCCTGCCCGGGCGCACATGGTGAAGTGTAAAAATCACACCACGCCCCGCCAAGGACGGAAACGCCGACCGGACAGGCGGGAAAGAACTCACTTCCAGCCCCGCCCTTATGGCCCCATATTTTCCGAGGCGTTTGAGCGGCGGTAAAAATCCCGTTTTCGATTGCCCTGACGCCAGACCGGGAAGGATGCGTTTTTTTATGACCCGCAAGACCGTCAATGGCAGATCGATCAGGCCCGGCAAGGGATCGTTCAGCGCAAAAGAGGCCCAGCTGCGGATTTTGCC
Source organism: Agrobacterium sp. (assembly GCF_059499945.1). Taxonomy (NCBI): domain Bacteria; kingdom Pseudomonadati; phylum Pseudomonadota; class Alphaproteobacteria; order Hyphomicrobiales; family Rhizobiaceae; genus Agrobacterium; species Agrobacterium sp. Next base: position 270,658 of record NZ_JCABZP010000015.1, read on the forward strand.
CAAAGAGGCGAAATAGTCTCCAATCCTCGTCTCACCCCTCCGGGCCAGAGTGAAAGCCGCAACGGTATCGCGGACAAGATAAGACCAGGAAACGCCCTGCCGCGCGCTGACGGGCTGGCCAGTCTGCTCGTCATTCGCGACCCGCCACAGCAAAGCACCAAGATCGACGCCCGCGGCCGAACAGAGGCCGAACCACGACCATGGGCGCGGATTGACATCGAGAAGTTTCAACTCGCCATCCCGGCCGTCGAGCTTGAACTCGACCTCGACAAGCCCGCTATGGCCTGCGGATTTCAGCATTTTTCGAGCCGCATCGATCGCTTGCCCATTATCGACAACCTCGACACGGGTGCTGGTATAACCGAAATCGACGGGATATTGCCGGGCGCGCCGAGCCGTGAATTCGGCCATCGGCTCTCCATTGAGCCACAGTGCCGCGTAGGAAAACTGACTTTCTCCGCCGCCGGGAATGAGTTCCTGCACAACGACGTTGCCAGCGCCGATCTCTCCACTCGCATCGGCGAAAGCAGTCTTCAGCGCCTGGCGATCATCCGCCCGGATCACTTTCGCCCGGGCAATCGTGGTATCACCGCCCCCCATGTTGGGCTTGAGAATGACGGGAAACATCACATCCAGCGCATCGATGTCGGCGTCCGATGTCAATGCATAGGTCCGGGGAATGCTGACACCAAGCTCCGCCGCACGCTTGTAAAGCAGCGGTTTTTCACACAGCCATTGCAGAGCCGCCCAATCCGGCAGAACGATTTTGTAAAGAGCGGAAAGCTCCTCACGGTGCTGCGAAATGAGCTGGACCTCACCATCGCCGGACGGCACCAGCAGACAGCCCTTCAAACCGTGCTTCTCGGCCATTTGACGCAGGAACGCGATCGCCCCGGCATCATGCGGGCCAGCCCAGCGAATTGTTTCCCGCACGAAGCGCGACCAGCCCGGCAAGGGGGAATCGTGGGTGAGATAATAGACGGGCACATTCAGGACGCCGAGGCTGCGCGCAAGGGCAAGCGTGCCGTGAGCGCCGCCGACAATAACAACACCTGGAATGGTCAAAGCCTGATCCCCGTCCTATTCCATATCTTGATCGCAAAAATTGATAAATAAATTCGATATTTCGAAAGTATTGAGCGGAGAGATATCGAATGGCGCGGAAGGCCAAAGCGCCTGTGCTCTTTATTCCTTTGGCAGGCGCTTTGTCGTTGCTTTGAAAAGACGGCGACCTTCAAGCCTCTTTGCGGACGGGGCGCGGCTCACCATTGTCATCCACCGCGACCATGATGAAGACGGCCTCCGTCACCTTTTCGCGTGAATCCTGATAATGCCTGCGGGTCCAGGCTTCGATCTTGAGCGTGACGGAGGTGCGGCCGATCTTTTCGATCCTGGTATAGACGCACAATGTATCGCCGATCTTGACCGGCTTCTTGAAGACGATCTCATTGACTGCCACGGTGACGGTGCGGCCGCCGGCCACATCATTGGCGCGAACGAAAGCGGCAAGGTCCATCTGCGACATGACCCAGCCGCCGAAAATATCACCGGCCGGGTTGGCGTCGGCGGGCATTGCAAGCGTTCTGAGCGTGAGTTCCATGTCGGCGGGCGGTTGCTGGTCCATGTCTCAAAATCCTTTCACAAACCTCCCGCTGCCGGACTTAAACAACGGCGCCCTATCCGCCAATAGCCGATTTTTCGCGGCAGCCCTTCCAAAACAGCAAGGAATCACAGGGCCATCGTAAGCTTCGGTTAACCATGATGGGGCACGATTCCAAAAAACGCGAGGGCGTGCGAATGGCCTATGACTGGAGTGGAAACAACACAATACAGCAGCGCTACGACCGTATCGTCCTGGCGGTCGCAAGCGTCGTGGCCATCAGCCTGGCAACAGGCACACTTGCCCTGCGCTCACAGGTGGAGCCGGAATCCGCGATAAGCCTCGTCAAACAGCAACGGCTCGCTTCAGACAGCTGGCATTTGCGGCTCTGATCCGCTCCCATCAGGCTCAGGGCCCGACGATCTACTGCGGAGCACTATCGGGCCTGGAAGTATTTTCCTTCGGAAAGGTGTGGTCGAGATGGGCCACTTGAGGCGTTAGGATCGACAGGAATGTTTCCGACCGGCCGATATAGATGATCGCCGCGCCGCCGATCCCGTTCAAAACCTCCGCCAGCGTATCCTGCGTCTGTTTTTCCAGCCCTTCCAGCAAATCGTCGATCACGAGGAATTTCGGCTTCAAAAGCAGGGCATTGGCAACACGGATGCTGGCCTGCTCATCCGAATCGAGTTTCTTGTCCCAACGGATATTCTCATCGAGACGCGAGGCCATTTCTCCAAGCCCGCATGCGGTGAGCACCGCGAGATAATCCGCATCCGTAAACCGGTGCGGCGCGCGCGGATAGGCGAGGATTTCGCGCAGTGAACCCGACGGCAGATAGCCGTGCTGGGCGATGAAAAGCGTGTCGGATTGTTCGGGCATCTCGATCCTGCCCTGCCCCCAGGGCCAGAGCCCCGCCATGGCCGCAAACAGCAGCCGCCTGTTCACGCCCTGCTCGCCGTTTATCATCAGCCGTCCGCCCGGCCCGACCTCGATCTCGGCCTCGCGCAACCTGAACCCACGCTCCATATCCTGTCCGCCCGCATCACGGCAGATCGTGACCGACTGCAAACGAACCCTCTCATTCTCCGCGCTGCGTTGCAGATCAATCGTCAGGCCGTGCTGTTCAACGCTGTCCATCTGGATAAGGGCATTCCGGAAGACGGAAACGCGCTGCAATGTCGCCTTCCAGCTGGCGATAGGGCCGAAATTGTCGATATACCAGCGCAGCGCCGTATTGACCTGGTTGAAGGCGCCGACGGCCATCATCAGCCCACCGAAGGTGAGGTTGCCGGAAAAATAAACCGGCGCCGCGATCAGGATCGGCGCCACCACCGCCAGCCAGCCATACCCTGCCGAGACCCATGTGAGATGCGTCAGCGCCATGGCAAGGCCCCGGATGACGCCGAGCACCGCGTCAATATCGATACCGATCCGACGCCTTTCGTTCTTCTCACCGCGCGCAAGGGCAATGGCGGCAAGATTTTCGCTCGCCCGCATCAATGAAAAACGCAGTTCCGCTTCTTTGGAATAACGTTCGGCATTCAGCCCGACCAGCCGATAACCGACGAGATTGCTGAGAAGCGAGGCGGAACCGGCATAAAAGATCGCCGCCCAGACCATATAGCCGGGGATAGCATAGGTATCGCCGCTGATGGTGATGGTAAAACCGGCCGAGAGCGACCAGAGGACGCCGATAAAGCTGACGAGCAGGATCGTCGCGTTCACGAGACCGATAGAAAGCGCCGTACTGCTTTCCGCAAGGTTGCGGACATCGTCATGCAGGCGCTGGTCGGGGTTGATGGCGATCGTGCCGAAACCTGCAAGACGGGCGGCGCGACCCGGTTTCAGCCATTGATCCACCATATCCTTGGCAAGACCTTCGCGCATGTTCAGCGCCGTCATCTGGTTCAGCCAGGTCTGGATGACGTTGAGCAGCAGCAGCAGTCCCGCGATGATGGCGAAGACCTCGAGCTGATGAATGAATGCATCAAGATCGCGCCGTTCCAGGGCATTGTAAAACGGCGCATTCCATTCATTGAGCCTGATCTGCCCATAGGCGGTAAGCAATATCACCGTGAGCAGCGCGATCGACAGCAATATCAGCCGGGTGCGCACCGGCGATGTCCAGAAGGCGCGCCCCATCATCCGCAGCTGGGCGGGAAAATCGAGATCGAAACCCGAAAGATTAGCCGCGCTCTTGCGCTGATCGTCGGTCACGGTTGTTGCCATTCATTCCATTCCGAAACGTCAGTCGGCAAAGAAAGCGGATCGCGATTCTGCGCCTTGCGATGCCAAGCAATAACATGCTGTTTAACCTTGTCCACAATCCCGGCGAAATCTCCGCGACGGTGATTGAAAAGCCCGGGCAATTCTTCGTTCGGGCAAACATCGTGGTCTCAACCAACAATGCGATTGCCCCCGGAAATGATCCTTGCTTTCTTTTCCTGCATTGCACAAAATCCGAATAATTTCAGAGGGGCGGACAAACCGCATAAACCGGAAAAACCGGGCAAGGCAGATTAATGGCGATCAAAGCGAGCATTTATCATCTGACGCATTATAAATACGACAACCCGGTTCGCCTTGGACCACAGATCATAAGACTAAAGCCCGCCTCGCACTCCAGAACCCGCGTCATCAGCCATTCGCTCAAGGTTTCACCCTCCAATCACTTCGTGAACCTTCAGCAGGACCCCTACGGCAATTACCTCGCCCGTTTCGTTTTTCCCGAACCGGCCACGGAGTTTAAGATCGAGGTCGATCTTGTCGCCGATATGACGGTTTACAATCCGTTTGATTTCTTCGTGGAGGAAGAAGCGACAAAGTGGCCCTTCGATTATCCGCAGGAATTGCGTGACGATCTCTCCATCTACATGAAGCCGGAACCGACCGGCCCGCTGCTCGCCGCCTTCATGGCCACCGTCGACCGCACACCGGGGCAACCGACTGTGGACATGGTCGTTGGCCTCAATGCCCGCCTGCAACAGGAGATCGGCTACGTCATCCGCATGGAACCAGGCGTGCAGACGCCTGAGGAAACGCTTGCCTCCGGCAAGGGGTCGTGCCGCGATACCAGCTGGCTGCTCGTGCAGGTTCTGAGGCACCTTGGCCTCGCCGCCCGCTTCGTGTCGGGATACCTCATCCAGCTGACGCCAGACCTCAAGGCGCTGGACGGCCCATCCGGCACCGAGGTGGATTTCACCGATCTTCACGCCTGGGCGGAAGTCTATATGCCCGGCGCAGGCTGGATCGGCCTCGACCCCACCTCAGGTCTTCTGACCGGCGAAAGCCATATTCCGCTGGCGGCAACGCCACATTATCGCAATGCCGCACCGATTTCCGGCGGCTATTACGGCCATGCCAACACGGAATTCGCCTTCGACATGCAGGTCCGCCGGGTTGCCGAAACGCCGCGCATCACCAAACCTTTTTCGGATGAAAGCTGGGAGGAACTCAATGCGCTCGGCCAGGAGGTCGACGAGGTTCTGAATAGCCATGATGTCCGGCTGACGATGGGCGGCGAGCCGACCTTTGTTTCCATCGACGATTTCGAATCCGAAGAGTGGAACACCGGCGCGGTCGGGCCGACAAAGCGTGAAAAGGCCGACGCCCTGATCCGCCGCCTGCGTGAGCGTTTCGCACCGGGCGGCTTTTTGCATTACGGACAGGGAAAATGGTATCCGGGCGAAAGTCTGCCCCGCTGGACCTTCTCGCTCTATTGGCGAAAGGACGGCCTGCCGATCTGGCAGAACCCGGCGCTGATCGCCGAAGAGGGCGCCAATACGGGCGTCAGGGCGGAGGATGCGCAGAAACTGCTGGACGGCATAGCCAGCCACCTCGGCATCGAGCCGGAGCTGGTGCTGCCGGCCTATGAGGATCCGGCCGAATGGATCATCAAGGAAGGCAGCCTTCCCGACAATGTCGACCCGTCCAATTCCAGACTGAAAGACCCGGAAGAGCGAAACCGCATTGCCCGCGTCTTCGAGCGGGGACTGACGACACCGACCGGCTATATTCTTCCCGTTCAGGCGTGGAATGCACGCGCCGCCGGCAAGCGCTGGATCAGCGAAAAATGGAAAACGCGACGCGGTAAAATATTCCTCGTTCCCGGTGACAGCCCGGTGGGTTACCGCCTGCCGCTCGGCACCCTGCCTCATGTGCCGCCATCCGCCTATCCCTATATTCATGAGGCCGACCCTTCGATCCCGAGAGGTCCGCTTCCCGATGTCCTGACACCATCGGGCCGCGCCATGCCTGAGGCTTCCTTCCAGGCGAGCGAGGGGGCGGGACAGGAGCGCATAGAGCAGACGCTCGGCGAAATCGGCGGCGCGGTGCGCACTGCCCTGTCCGTCGAGCCGCGCGATGGCCGGCTGTGCGTCTTCATGCCACCCGTCGAGCGCATCGAGGATTATCTGGAACTGATCGCCGCTGCGGAAGCGGCAGCAGCCAATCTTGGCTTACCCGTCCATATCGAAGGTTATGCGCCGCCCCATGACGAGCGTATCAATGTCATCCGCGTCGCGCCCGATCCCGGTGTCATCGAAGTCAACATCCACCCCGCCGCGGGCTGGAAGGACTGTGTCGATATCACCACCGCCGTTTATGAAGAAGCGCGCCAGTCGCGTCTCGGCGCCGACAAATTCATGATCGACGGCCGCCACACCGGCACCGGCGGTGGCAACCATGTGGTCGTGGGCGGCGCTAACCCCAATGACAGCCCTTTCCTGCGCCGTCCTGACCTTCTGAAGAGTCTCGTCCTGCACTGGCAGCGACATCCGTCGCTCTCCTACCTCTTTTCCGGCCTGTTCATCGGCCCGACAAGCCAGGCACCGCGCATCGACGAGGCGCGCCATGACAGTCTCTACGAGCTGGAAATCGCGATTGCGCAGGTGCCCGCACCCGGCGAGGGCGTGCCGCCGCTGCCGTGGCTGGTCGACCGCCTGTTCCGCAACCTGCTGACAGACGTGACGGGCAATACTCACCGCGCCGAAATCTGCATCGACAAGCTGTTTTCGCCTGACGGGCCGACCGGCCGCCTCGGCCTTGTGGAATTCCGCGGCTTTGAAATGCCGCCGAACGCACGCATGTCGCTTGCCCAGCAATTGCTGGTGCGTGCCCTCATTGCCCGCTTCTGGAAAAACCCGGTCGCCGGCAAATTCGTGCGCTGGGGCACAGCGCTCGCCGATCGTTTCATGCTGCCGCATCATATCTGGGCGGATTTTCTGGATGTGCTCGCCGATCTCAGGGAAAACGGCTTCGACGTGAAACCGGAATGGTTCACCGCCCAGCAGGAGTTCCGTTTCCCCTTCTTCGGCGAGGTGGAATATGAGGGCGCGAAGCTGGAACTGCGCCAGGCGCTGGAACCCTGGCATGTGATGGGCGAACAGGGCGCCATTGGCGGCACCGTGCGTTTTGTCGACAGCTCCGTCGAGCGCCTGCAGGTGCGGCTGGAGACCTCCAATCCCGCCCGCTACACCGTGGCGTGCAACGGCCGCGCCGTTCCGCTGACGCCGACGGAAAACCGCAGCGTTGCGGTGGCCGGCGTCCGCTTCAAGGCATGGCAGCCCGCCTCCGGCCTGCATCCCGTTCTGCCCGTCAATTCACCCTTGACCTTTGACATTTATGATACATGGTCGAGGCGATCGATCGGCGGATGCATCTACCATGTTGCTCATCCGGGCGGGCGCAATTACGAGACCTTTCCCGTCAACGGCAATGAGGCCGAGGCACGCCGCCTCGCCCGTTTCGAACCATGGGGGCATACGGCAGGGCAATATCCGCTACAGGCGGAAACCGTGTCGCCAGAATTTCCGCTGACGCTCGATCTGCGTCGGCCTTACGGAGTGTAAATTGTCCAAAGCCCCGGCAACGGAACGCAAAACGGAAACGAGCGCGCAACCGCGCGGGCTTGAATATTCCCCCTTGCCGGGCGTCGCTGACGAAATGCTCGATACCAACGGCAAGGTGAGGCCGGTCTGGAAAAACCTGCTCGATGCCCTGTCGCGCATGTCTGAACGGGAACTGCACGAGCGTTTTGCCCGCACAGACCGTTATCTGCGCGATGCCGGCGTGTTCTACCGCGATTACGGCAAGGGCAGCAGCGAAAGAAACTGGCCGATCTCCCATATTCCCGTGCTGATCGACGACAGGGAATGGGCCGTCCTTTCCGAAGGGCTGAAACAACGCGCCGATCTTCTGGAAGCCATGGTCGCCGATTTCTACGGCGAAAACCGGTTGGTGAAGGAAGGTTACGTGCCGCCGGCACTGATCGCTTCCAATCCGGAATATCTGCGGCCCATGGTCGGCGTAAAACCGGCAAGCGGCCATTATCTGCATTTCTGCTCGTTTGAAATCGGCCGCGGCCCCGATGGAAACTGGTGGGTGCTGGCCGACCGGACGCAGGCGCCTTCCGGTGCGGGTTTCGCGCTTGAAAACCGGGTGGCGACCACCCGCGCACTGTCCGACATCTACGCGGAAACCCATGTGCACCGTCTGGCGTCGTTTTTCGGCGCTTTCCGCGATACGCTGCAGGCGCACCGGAAACACCCTGACGACCGCATCGCGGTGCTGACGCCCGGCCCCGCCAACGAGACCTATTTCGAACACGCCTATATCGCCCGTTATCTCGGCTTCATGCTGCTGGAGGGCGAGGACCTCACCGTCGTCAACGGCCGCGTCATGGTCAGAACCGTGGCCGGGCTCAAACCCGTCGGTGTTCTCTGGCGGCGTCTGGATGCTTCCTATTCCGATCCGCTGGAACTCAACCAGCAATCCCATATCGGCACGCCGGGCATGGTGCAGGCGCTGCGCAATGAAGCGCTGACCATCGTCAACGCGCTTGGCAGCGGCATTCTCGAAACGCGGGCGCTGCTCGCCTTCATGCCGCGCATCTGCCGCCACATTCTCGGTGAAGAACTGAAGCTGCCCTCCATCGCCACATGGTGGTGCGGGCAGGAAGCCGAGCGTCGCCATGTTGCCGGCAATATTGAAGGCATGGTCATCGGCCCGGCCTATTCGCGGATGCCTTTCTTTGACGATAACGGCCAATCCGTACTCGGCTCTTCGCTGCGTGAAACGGCAAAGGAATCGATCAGCGACTGGCTTGCCTCCGACGGCCACAGGCTGGTGGGTCAGGAAGTGGTGAAGCTTTCAACCACCCCGGCCTATATCGACAACAAGCTCGTGCCGCGCCCAATGAGCCTACGCGTTTTTGCCGCCCGCACCCAGGATGGCTGGCAGATCATGCCGGGTGGCTTCGCACGGATTGGAAGCGGCGACGACGTTTCCGCAATCGCCATGCAATCTGGCGGGAGTGCGGCGGATGTCTGGATCGTCAGCGACAAGCCGGTGGAACGCACCACCCTTTTGCCCGCAGAGGAGAGCTTCACCCGCAACATGCCCGGAAGCCTGCCGAGCCGTGCGGCCGACAATCTCTTCTGGCTTGGCCGCTATATCGAGCGTTCGGAAGGCGCCTTGCGCATCCTGCGCGCCTGGCATGGACGTTATGCCGAATCCGCTGATCCACGCCAGCCGCTGCTCGCCCATGTGACGCATTATCTCGAAGCGCTGGACGTGGAGATGAACGACGCCGTGCCGGAAAGCCTGTTGAACAACATCAACAGCGCGCTTTATTCCGCCAGCAATATCCGCGACCGCTTTTCGCCTGACGGATGGCTGGCGCTGAACGATCTTGCCAAGACTGCCCGCCGCTTCCACGCGAAAGTGGCCCCCGGCGATGATGCCACCCATGCCATGACGATCCTCTTGCGCAAACTTGCGGGCTTTGCCGGTCTCGTGCACGAAAACATGTATCGCTTTACCGGCTGGCGTTTCCTGTCGATCGGCCGTTATCTCGAACGTGGCCTGCATATGACACGTCTTCTCGGCCATATGACCGGCCCGGATGCGCCTGACGGTTCCTATGACATGCTGCTCGAAATCGGTGACAGCGTCATGACCCATCGCCGCCGCTACAATGTCAGCACGGCCGGCCTGACCGTGACCGATCTTCTGGCGCTCGACCCGCTCAATCCCCGTTCGATCCTGTTCCAGCTGAACGAGATCCGCACCGAGGTGGAGCAGCTTCCGAACGCCTTCGTCAATGGCCAGATGTCGCCCTTCTACCGCGAGGCGATGCGCCTGCATTCCGGGCTGGCGGTCATGACGCCTGAAAACATGAACGGCGCGATCTATCGTCAGCTCGAAACCGATATGGAACATCTCTCCGATGTTCTTGCCCGAACCTATCTCGGATAATCCTATGCTCTACGACCTTTCCCTGCATATGGGTTACACCTACGACACACCGGCCCACGGCGCGCGCCACATCATCCGCGTTCTGCCGCTCTCCATTCCCGGCCGGCAGCGGCTTGTCGCCGGTTCCATCGATGTTTCGCCGACGCCGGAAGAACGTGTCGCCTTCGATGATTTCTTTCATCAACCGGCGACCTCGGTGCATCTGCGCGCGCCGCATGAAAAACTCGACATCCGCATGCAGGCCCGCGTGATGGTGGAGGCACCGGCGCTGACGGCGGATTTCTCTCCGGAGCTTTACCGCCTGCCGCAGGAGCTTGCCGATGTCTGGTCGCTCGATTCCCAGTCGCCGCACCATTTCATTGGCGCAAGCCCGAGGATTGGAATGGACGCGGCGATATCCGCCTATGCCCGGGAGTTGCTGAAACCCGGAATGACCATTCGCGAAATCGCGCGCTCTCTGTGCAAACGCATCCACAGGGATTTCACCTATGATGGCGAGGCGACGACGGTGGATACGACGCCATCGGAAGCCTTCAAGCTGAAGCGCGGCGTGTGTCAGGATTTTTCGCATATCATGATCATGGCGCTGCGCAGCCTCGGCATTCCCGCCGGATATGTCAGCGGCTTCCTGCGTACCATTCCCCCACCGGGCAAGGAACGGCTGGAAGGCGCCGATGCCATGCATGCCTGGGTTCGCATCTGGTGCGGCGAGGCAGCCGGTTATCTGGAGCTCGATCCCACCAATGATATCGTCGCGGGAAGCGACCACATCGTCGTCGGTTATGGCCGGGATTATTCCGATGTCGCCCCGGTCATCGGCGTCTTGAAGAGCTATGGCAACCAGCAGATAAAACAGGCCGTCGACGTCATCCCCGTCCAGTAATGATACGATGTGTATTATTGCGGCCATCGCGCGAAACAATTCTTGAAAATACTTTGAAAACTGCACCAAATTGAACGCTGCGTAAAATTGAACCGATCACGTTAGCGGATTCTACATCGTTTGCGGGTTTCCTGCGCTCAATCGAATATTCTAATCGGTGAGCACCACTATGACCGCCTCCGCACCTCACAAATTGAAGCGCCGTTTCCTTGCCGATAAGAGCGGCAATTTCGGCATGATGACGGCCATTCTGCTGCCGGTCCTGCTGGGTTTTGCCGGCGCCGGCATGGAGTTGGCGAATGTGATGCAGGTGAAAGCCGATCTGCAGAATACCGCGGATTCTGCAGCCCTTGCGGCGGCGACCGAGGCCCGTTTGAAAATGGGCGACCTGACGGACGAGCAGATCAGGGCAATCGCCAAGAACTTCATTGCGGCCCAGATGGAAAAGAACCTGACCGTGGAAGAGAAAAAGGAACTGGAGCAGAACTCTCCAACCGCTATCACGACGACGGAAAATGCCCGCGGCAAGACCTACACCGTCGAGACGACGATCAACCACCGGGTACAGCTCAACCCACTGCTGGGGTTCATTGGCGCCAAAACACTCGATCTTTCGGTAACCGGTACCGCAAAGAGCACCGTCAACAAGGGCGCACCGATCTCCATGTATCTGGCACTTGACCGTTCCGGTTCGATGTCATTCAAGACGGATACCATCGATACGAAAAAAACGTCATGCCAGAACTATACGGCTGACAACTGGAATAAATATCCCAATCTGGGCAAGACATCGCCCTGCTATGTCAACAAGGCCACGTCGCTCAAAACCGCCGTCGGGTTTCTGGTCGCGACGTTGAACAAGGCCGATCCGACCTATACCGCCAACGGCGGTTCCGAGCTCGTTCGCACGGGTGCGTCGGTCTATACACATGAGACCTATGCCGCGCAGACCATCAGCTGGGGCACCAGCAGCGTTGCCAGCTATGTCGACAAACAAATCCCGGAATTTCCGTCCGGCGGCACCGACGCCCGCAGCAGCCTGAACGCCGCATATAACGCCCTTAAAAAAGCCAACCCGGATGAAGCGAAAGCACATAAAACGAAGGGGAGTGAATCCTTCGAGCGCTATATCGTTCTCATGACCGACGGTGAAATGACGGGAAACAGCGCCGCGTGGAATTCGAGCATCGACCAGTCGGTACGCACCACCTGCGAGACTGCCAAGAAAGATGGGATCAAGATTTTCAGCGTCGCTTTCATGGCGCCGGACAAGGGTAAGTCGCTGCTGCAATATTGCGCATCCAGCATCGACAATTATTACGCCCCTGAAAACATGGAGCAGATCGTCACCGCATTTGGTGAAATCGCCCGCAAGGCAGCCGGCAGCATGGCCACGCTGACCAACTGACAAGCGCACAAGGAAATCCCCGGGGCGATATTGCTTCGGGGCTGATGTTGCCAGACTGCATGGCTGGCAAGACACGCACGGCAGGTGACAGCGGCGGCGGCCCGTGGCATAGGAGGGCCGCTCCCATTCACAGGCCCTGTCATGATCCGCATCGAAAATATCAGCAAGTCGAACAGTCACCGCATTCTCTACATCGAGGCCTCCGCCGCGCTCAATCGCGGCGAGAAGATCGGTCTTGTCGGTCCGAACGGCGCCGGAAAGACCACGCTGTTCCGGATGATAACGGGTGAAGAGCAGCCCGATGAGGGCCAGGTCGTTGTCGAGAAGGGCATGACGGTCGGTTATTTCGATCAGGATGTCGGTGAAATGTCCGGCCGCTCTGCCGTCGCCGAAGTCATGGAAGGCGCAGGCCCGGTCAGTGAAGTGGCAGCCGAACTTCGCGAATTGGAAGCAGCCATGTCCGATCCCGACCGGATGGACGAGATGGACGCCATCATCGAACGCTACGGCGAAGTGCAGGCGCGTTATGAGGAGCTGGACGGCTACGCACTGGAAGGCCGCGCCCGCGAGGTGCTGGACGGGCTGAGCTTCAGCCAGGAGATGATGGACGGCGATGTTTCCAAGCTTTCCGGCGGCTGGAAGATGCGCGTGGCGCTTGCCCGCATTCTTCTGATGCGCCCGGATGTGATGCTGCTCGACGAACCCTCGAACCATCTCGATCTTGAAAGCCTGATCTGGCTCGAGGACTTCCTGAAGAATTATGACGGCGCGCTGCTGATGACCTCGCATGACCGCGAATTCATGAACCGCATCGTCACCAAGATCATCGAAATCGATGCCGGCAACCTCACCACCTATTCCGGTGATTACGGCTTTTACGAACAGCAGCGCGCGCAGAACGAAAAGCAGCAGCAGGCGCAGTTCGAACGCCAGCAGGCCATGCTCGCCAAGGAAATCAAGTTCATCGAACGCTTCAAGGCCCGCGCTTCTCACGCTTCGCAGGTGCAGAGCCGTGTGAAGAAACTCGAGAAGATCGACCGCGTCGAGCCGCCAAAACGGCGTCAGACAGTTGCTTTCGAATTCGCGCCGGCGCCTCGCTCCGGCGAGGATGTCGTGGCGCTGAAGAAGGTCAACAAGGCCTATGGCAGCCGCACGATCTATGGTGAGCTGGACTTCATGGTGCGGCGCAAGGAGCGCTGGTGCATCATGGGCGTCAACGGCGCTGGAAAGTCGACGCTGCTGAAACTGGTGACCGGCACGGCGGAACCGGATTCCGGCAATGTCACCCTCGGCGCCAGCGTCAAGCTTGGCTATTTCGCCCAGCATGCCATGGATGTGCTGGATGGCGACAGCACCATTCTCGAATGGCTGGAGGAGCGTTTTCCGAAGGCGGGTCAAGCGCCGTTGCGCGCCCTTGCTGGCTGTTTCGGCTTTTCCGGCGACGACGTGGAAAAACGCTGCCGTGTTCTTTCCGGCGGTGAAAAAGCCCGTCTCGTCATGGCCGCCATGCTGTTCGATCCGCCGAACTTCCTCGTGCTGGACGAGCCGACGAACCACCTTGATCTCGACACCAAGGAAATGCTGATCAAGGCCCTGTCGGGTTATGAAGGCACGATGCTCTTCGTTTCGCACGATCGCCATTTCCTGGCTGCGCTCTCGAACAGGGTGCTAGAACTGACGCCTGATGGTATCCACCAATATGGCGGCGGCTATACCGAATATGTCGAAAGCACGGGACAGGAAGCGCCGGGCCTTCGCAGCTAAGCCACCTGCCGGACCCACCGCCCTGTAACGGCAGCTTTCGTTTGGAGACTGGAGAAACAGATGCGGATCGTGGTCTACAGCGCCAAACCCTATGACAGGCAGTTCCTTGACGCCGCCGCCCGCCCTGGCATGCGGATGCAATATTGCGAAGCACGCCTGTCTCCCGAGACCGTGGCGCTGGCGGAGGGAGCGACGGCGATCTGCGCCTTCGTGAATGACGACCTGTCGCGACCGGTGCTTGAGAAGCTGGCGGAAATGGGTGTTCGGCTCATTGCTCTACGTTGCGCCGGTTTCAATCAGGTCGACCTCGCCACTGCCGAAAAGCTCGGCCTGACCGTTGCGCGCGTCCCGGCCTATTCGCCCTATGCGGTTGCCGAACACACCATGGCGCTCATCCTGTCGCTCAACCGCAAGATTCACCGCGCCTATAACCGTGTCCGTGAAGGAAACTTCGCCCTTGATGGGCTGCTTGGCTTCGATCTTCACGGCAAGACCGTCGGCATTGTGGGTACGGGGAAGATTGGGGCGATTTTCGCGCGCATTGTGGCCGGTTTCGGCTGCCGTCTCGTCGGCCACGATCTCCGGCCAAATCCCGATTGCGAGGCGCTGGGCATGGAATATGTCACGCGCGAGGAACTGTTCCAGACATCGGACATTCTGGCGCTGATGTGCCCACTCACACCGGAGACCCGTCACCTCATTCGCAGGGAGACACTGCCGCTGCTAAAAAAGGGCGTGATGCTCGTCAATACCAGCCGCGGCGCCATCATCAACACGCAGGCCGCGATTGCGGGTCTGAAAGACGGCACGATCGGCAGCCTCGGCATCGATGTCTATGAAGAAGAAGCCGATCTCTTTTTCGAGGACCTTTCCAATGACGTGCTGCGCGATGACGTTTTCGCCCGATTGCTGACCTTCCCCAATGTCCTGGTGACCGGCCATCAGGGCTTCTTCACGCAGGAAGCCCTCACGAACATCGCGGACACCACGATCGGCAATATCGAGAGCTTTTTCAGAACCGGCAGGGCGTTGCATGCCGTTTCCACGGAACAGTTTGCCGGCCCAGCCTAGTATCTCCTGCCAGAGTCGGGAAGATTTTAATGCCATCCTGCCCGACTTCTGCAGGAAAGCGGGTAAAATTGGTATGATCATTGAGTTTTATTGAAATTCATCATACATATTTGACAGGCTCCACGCCTGCCTCGATTTTAATGCATGGTGACCGACGTGCCTGAACAGCAAAAACAGCGCAGCAAATCCTCCGGTTCTCTGGTCAGCAGAGTTAGCCTCAGCCTGAGAAACGCGATTGCCTCAGGGCAATACGGACCCGGTGACCGCTTGCCCAGCGAAATCGAGATGACGGAAACCCATGGTGTCAGCCGCACCGTCGTGCGCGAGGCGGTCACGGCGCTACGCTGCGACGGGCTGGTAGAAGTTCGCCAGGGGGCAGGCATTTTCGTGCTGAAGCGTGAAAAGGAAGCGTCACCCACGCCCGGTATCGACCGCGCCCGCCTCTCTTCCGATCTGGAAGTGCTGGAAATCAGGACGCCGCTCGAAATCGAAGCGGCGGGGCTCGCCGCCCTTCGCCGCTCGCCATCGCAGGAGGAGGCGATTTTCGACTGTCACGCCCGGCTTCTGCAATGTATCGAAGAAAACCGCTCCATTCGCGAAGCCGATCTCGCGCTGCATCTGGCCATTGCGGCCGCCACCAACAATCCGCTCTTCACACAGTTTCTCGAACTGCACGGCCAGGCCGTGATTCCACAATCGCGCGTGGTTTCCGAAACCGCGGAGAACGACCAGACAGCTTACCGGCGATTGATCCACAAGGAGCATGAAGCCATCGTCATCGCCATATCCGACCGAAACGAACAGGCCGCGAAGCTGGCGATGCAGGCGCATCTGCGGGGCAGCCAGCACCGCTACCGCGACATGATGCGAGACCTGCGCGGCATCGCGCACAGCTAAGGGATTTCCGGTAAACTGCGTCGTCGCTCTATGCTCTGAAGGGCGCGATCAGGAACTACGGCGCTTCCCGCAGATCCGCACCCCAGACCTCGATCTGCGTCAGTGCGGGAAAGGGCGAAGGATCGTCCGCTTTCTTGAGATCGTGCAGACGGATCCACTCCACCCGGCGCGGCACGACCGGAAAACTCTGGGCAGCCCCGGTTTTTTGCAGGGAAAAGCTCGCGCTTTCACCGTCAGAAAAAGTGACGCTCGCTTTTTCCCACCAGGCATCATGGGGGAAATCCGCCCTCAGATAAAAGGTCAACTGGTCGATGAGGACTGCGCGGCCGAATACGAGCGTCAACGAGGCTTCGGGATCGCGGTTGATGCCCCAGCTGGTATAGGGCCAGAAACCATGACCAGCGCTTGCCTTTTCGCCATCAATGACATTGCGGGCCGCAAAGGCCGCCTCCCCGCGCGTTTCGGTGCTCGCATAGACATGCGGAAACAGCGAGGTGTTTTCATGATCATCAAACGGGTTCAGGGCCAGATTCCTGCGAACTCCAATCTCGCCGGCAAGTGTGCGGCGGGCAGCGATCCGGTGAAGGTTACCGCTGAAGGCCTGCGGCGGATAGGATTTGCGCTTTGCAGCGGAAGGAACAGGCAGGATGAACTCGTTCCCGTGCAAGAAAACCAGCGTCGGCGGCATGCCGGCATCGAGCGCGAGCCAGATGTGGCCTGGCTGCGAAACCGCGACGACAAGCCTGTCTCCCTCGCAATATTCTGCGCGATAGACTAGCAAAGCTTCATCCTCCGCTCCGGCTTCCGCCAGAACATCTCCCGCCGCATTGACGACCTTGAGTGTGAGCTTCATCGGCACTTCCTTAACTGATCGTCAGGCACAGACGTCCGGCTTTGATGGGAATGAGAACGCGATAGATTTCCGGCGGCCAGGACTGGCGAAGGCGGGCATCGTTGATTGTTATGGCTTCGATGACAGGCTCTCCTGCGCCTTCGCAGGCTATCTCTCCCAGCCCCGCAAAGACCAGGCCACCCGGCATGAGGGCAGGTTTTTCGGCGACCATGAGCGACAGAACCGCCTCCCGGCCGCCCAGATAGTCGTCAACGACCTCCACATGGCTGCCACGCAGCAGTCGGACGCGGCGACGATAGTGTTCAACACCCGCGACGCTGGGATAAGCCCCGGCCATATCGAGAGAAAATTCCGCCTCTTCTTCAGAAAACCTGGTCACAAAATCTGCAGCTGCAAACTCTGCCCCGGCGACCTGCATGACGCCGCCGAAAGTCGGCAGATTGTGAAAGGCCGACTGCATCGTCCAGATGTCATAGCGCTGCGGCGAGAAGGTTTTTGCAGTGTAGGTTTCCACCCCGACATCGATGATGAACGGCCTGCCGTTCTTATAAAGCGTGAAGCTGCCGACATCGTTGTGGTTATGGCTCTCGCCATTATTGTCCGCCTTCACGGCAAGATCGAAAACTCCGTCGCGGGCAATCGCCAGACCGATGCCGGGATAGATGATGTCGGTCTTTGCGGGGTCGGCGGCAGTGAGCGCAGACAATTCCTGTGTGGCCAGAACCGCCTGGACACGATACCAGAGGTTCCACTCCTTGTGCATAAGCCGGTCCGGCGAGCGGTTCCAGCAGGCGGTAGCGAAAGTCTGGAGTGACGGCGAAGAAACGGCCTTGCCGAAAAGATATTCCCGCACGCCGGATGTCTCGATCTTCGCCGGCGCATCGGCGAAGTTGAAAAACTTGTCCCCCGCCACATGCATGTTGACGATGAATTCGGCCATGTTGCGAAGCTTCGGCGCATGAAAGAGCGGTGCCATGGAGCCGGGCGCGGAGGTTTCGAGAATGCTCATCGCCCCGAACATACAAAGTGCCGCATGACCGTAATAAAGAACACCCTCTTCGCAGGCGCCGTCTTCTGCATAATCCTTCTGAAAGGCATCTAGACTCTTGAGCGCCTTTTCGACGACCGAACGTCTCGTCGGCTGGTCAGTGGGAGATAGCATGGTCGAGAGAAGAACATTCTGGGTGATCCAGGCCGTCCAGTTGTTCATTCGCTCGTCGCCATTCCCCATCCACCAGAAATGCCGGGCTAGATAGGGTTTTGTTATACGCTGATCGATCCCGGCGCGGACCCGCGAAACGAGATTTGTATTTGCCCGCTCCAGCTCCGGTGCGAGCAAATGCAGGCACACAGCGAGGTTGGCGCCCGTTTCAGCAGCAAACAGGTCTATCACCGGATTTTGCGGATCGGGCAGAGGATCTCGTGGGCCGCCGCGAATATGGGAGTTATGGGCGGGCAATTGCCAGCCGCTCTCTTCGCATATCAGCCAGAGACCATCGATGATGGCATCGAGAAAACGGCCCTGCCCTTCGGCGCATTCCCCCAGAACCAGCGCGTTCAGCTTCAGTCGCCGGGAAAAATAAAGCGCCTCGAAACGATCGCGATTGCCAGTACGGCTATATTCCCGGTAATCGCCCGCCAAAATGACGGACCACGGCTCGCCAAGCGCCTTTTCCGCCGCCTCGACGAGGCTGCGGCAAACCGTATCCGGCGCTGAAGACCGTATTTTTTCCACCGTCAGTTCCACACCGAAATCGGCGAACCGTTCGGGCAGGAGCCGCATCATTTCGACAAACACGCCCTCAAACCTCCCGCGCGTTCCGCAATCCGATATGCGGCTCCTATCATACGTATTTCTAGAAAACCAGAAAATTTGTCTGACTTTATGCAAAGTTGTTTGACCAATATTGATATTGTGTTATCCAGAGCGCGGGAGGCGGCAGGGTGAAGACCCCGGTCGTAATGGAAAACGCAGCAGCCGACACCGATGACGCGGTGAAACGGCAGCAATGGGAGGTAGGCTGTGGCAATCGCAACCGCGACCATGTCCGACAAGCAGGCGGTTCCGTATGGGAAGAAGAAAGTCCGGGTCGTCTCCAAACGGCGGCGCAGGATCGAAAATGCGCTCGTCGCCTATTCCTTCATTGCACCCAATTTTATCGGCTTTGCGATTTTCACGCTCGGGCCGATCCTCTTCGCCTTTGCGCTGGCCTTCATGCATTGGGATGGCTCCAATGCAATGCGTTTCGCCGGCCTCGATAACTTCTGGCGGCTTTTCGAAGACAGGGCCTTCATCGCTGCCTTCTGGAACACGGTCATCTACACGGTCGCATCGGTGCCGGCGACGCTCGCCTGCGCGCTGGGGCTTGCGATCCTGCTCAACCAGAAAATCCGCGGCCGCAATTTCTTTCGTACCGCGATGTTCTTTCCCTATGTCGCATCGCTGGTCGCCGTGGCCGTCGTCTGGAACATGATTTTCAATCCGGAAATGGGTCCGGTCAACATGCTGCTTTATACGCTCGGCCTTGATCCCGCCGATATGCCGGGATGGGCGGCGGACCGGCACTGGGCCATGGTCACGGTCATTCTCTTCGGCGTGTGGAAGAGCATGGGCTATTACATGGTCATCTATCTCGCCGGGCTGCAGGGCATCAATTCGGAGCTTTACGAAGCGGCGGGGCTGGATGGCGCCAATGCCTGGCAGAAATTCATCCACGTCACCCTGCCGCAGCTTGCACCGACCACCTTCTTCGTCACCGTCATGCTGACGATCCAGTCCTTCAAGGTTTTCGATCAGGTCTATATGATCACGCAGGGCGGGCCGGGCACCTCGACGCTGGTTCTCGTCTATCACATATACAATGAGGCCTTCATTTCTTGGGATCTCGGCTATTCCAGCATGATCGCGCTCGTCCTGTTTTTCCTGGTCCTTGTCGTCACCATCGTCCAGTTCAAACGGCAGCGGGAGGATTGATCCATGCGCATCATGGGCCGTAAAATCCCCACCGCGACGATCGGTATCTATCTGACCGTCATCGTCGTCACCATCGTCATGCTTTTGCCCTTCGCATGGATGCTGTCGGCATCGCTGAAGCTCAGCCGTGATGTCTTCGCCTTCCCGATCGAATGGATACCCTCTCAGCCGCGCTGGGAGAACTACGTGGAAATCTGGACGAAGATCCCGCTGGCGCTGTTCATCTACAACACGTCGAAGCTGACGATCATCGTCACGCTGCTGCAATTGCTGACATCGAGCTTTGCGGCCTATGCCTTTGCCAAGCTGCATTTTCCCTACAAGAACACGTTGTTTCTCGGCTATATCGCCACCATCGCCATGCCCTGGCAGGTCTATATGGTGCCGCAATTCCTGCTGATGCGAGAATTCGGGCTCAACAACACCCATCTCGCCCTGATTTTCCTGCAAGCCTTCACCGCCTTCGGCGTTTTCCTGATGCGGCAGTTCTACATGTCGATCCCGAACGAGCTATGCGAAGCGGCCCGCATCGACGGCATGAACGAGTACCAGATCTGGGCGAAGATCATGCTGCCGCTTTCCAAACCGGCGCTTTCCACATTGACGATCTTCACCTTCGTCACAACCTGGAACGATTTTCTCGGGCCGATGATCTATCTCACCAAGACCGAGCTGAAGACCATTCAGATCGGTCTTCGCATGTTCATTTCGCAATATTCGGCCGAATACGGGTTGATCATGGCCGCGTCGGTCGTGGCGCTTATCCCGGTTCTCGTCGTTTTCCTGGCATTGCAGCGCTTCTTCGTCGAAGGCGTCGCTTCCACTGGCCTCAAGGGTTGATTTCATGCTCGATTTGACCACGTCCCTTCCAACCCCGATCACCACAGCTGAAATCGATGCTGCGCTGACGGCCGCCATCGCGCAGGTCAGGCGCAATCTGCCGCAATTCACCTACGCGGCGCAGAACCATTCGAGCGTGAAGAATTTTTACCCGGCAGTCGCCAACGACCAATGGACCGCCGGTTTCTGGCCGGGCCAGATATGGCTCGCCTTCGAACATACCGGCGACAGGACCTTTCAGCATGCGGCGCAAATACAGGTGCAGAGCTTCCTGCACCGTATCGAAAACCGCATCGAGACCGACCATCACGATATGGGTTTTCTCTATTCGCCCTCCTGCATCGCCGCATGGAAACTGGTGGGAGACGAAGACGGCAGGCGCGCGGCACTTATGGCGGCCGATCAGCTGATGGAGCGGTTCCAGCCCGTCGGGCAATTCATTCAGGCCTGGGGCCGCAGGGACAACCCCAACGAATATCGCTACATCATCGACTGCCTTTTGAACCTGCCGCTGCTTTATTGGGCTAGCCGCGAAACGGGCCGGGAAGACTACCGGACCGTCGCACTCGCCCATGCCCGCACCACACTTGCCCATTCCGTCCGGCCTGACGATTCCACCTATCATACATTTTACATGGACCCGGAAACCGGCGCGCCGGTGCGCGGCGTCACGAAGCAGGGTTATAGCGACGAGAGCTACTGGGCCCGTGGACAGGCCTGGGGCATCGCCGGCATGGCCATCTCCTATCGTTACGAGCGGCTGCCCGCGTATCGCGACACGTTCGAGCGGCTTCTCGCTTTCTATCTCAAACGCCTGCCCGACGATCTCGTGCCCTATTGGGACCTGATCTTTGCCGATGGCGATGGCGATGGAGAGCCGCGCGACAGTTCGGCAGCGGCCATCGTCGCCTGCGGCCTCCTGGAAATGGCGGAGCTGGAGACGCCGGAAAAGGCAGAAGAATACCGCAATCTGGCGAGGCGCATGGTGAAAAGCCTTGCCGATATCTATTCGGTTCGCGATCCCGCGATCTCCAACGGGCAGCTTCTGCACGGCACCTATTCCAAGAAGACGCCCCATAATACCTGCCGGGGCGAAGGCGTCGATGAGTGCGTCTCATGGGGCGATTATTATTATCTGGAAGCGCTGATCCGGCTTTCGCGCAACTGGTCTTCCTATTGGTGAGCGCGAGGAACAGATGGCTAGCATTTCCCTGAAAAAACTCAACAAAACCTTCGGCGCACTCAAGGTCGTTCACGATATCGATCTGGATATTGCCGACAAGGAATTCATTATTCTGGTCGGCCCTTCCGGATGTGGAAAATCCACCACGCTCAGGATGATCGCCGGGCTGGAGGAAATTTCCGGCGGCGAGTTGCGCATCGGCGAAGACGTGATGAATGACGTGCCATCCAAGGATCGCGATATCGCCATGGTGTTCCAGAATTATGCGCTTTATCCGCATATGACCGTCTACAAGAACATGGCCTTCGGCCTGGAACTTAGGAAAGCGCCGCGCGAGATCATCGATACCAAGGTCAAGGAAGCGGCGAAAATTCTCGACATCACCCATCTGCTGAACCGCAAGCCCAAGGCGCTGTCCGGCGGCCAGCGCCAGCGTGTCGCTCTCGGCCGGGCGATGGTGCGCAATCCGGAAGTTTTCCTGCTCGACGAACCGCTTTCCAATCTGGACGCCAAGCTGCGCGGCACCATGCGGTCGGAAATTTCCAAGCTGCACAAGCGGCTGGACGCCACCTTCATCTACGTGACTCACGATCAGGTAGAAGCCATGACCATGGCCGATCGCATCGTGGTGATGAAGGACGGCCATATCCAGCAGGTGGATACGCCGCAAAACCTCTACGACCGGCCGATCAACATGTTCGTCGCGGGCTTCATCGGCGCGCCGCAGATGAACATGCTCCCCGTGACGCTACGCCGTGACGGGGACCGTTTCACCGCCCTGTTCGACGGCACTTCCCTGCCGCTGCCAGCCGAAATCGATGCCGGGCGTCTGCGACCTTACGAGGAAAAGGACATCATTCTCGGCATCCGACCGGAAAATTTCCACGAATTCGCCCCCGCGGATATCGATGCCGGCAATGTTTCTCCCTTCGCGGCCGCCGTGGAACTGGCGGAGCCAATGGGATCGGAAGTGCATCTCAACCTCGTCTCCGGCGGCAGAAACCTTGTTGCGCGCGTCTCACCACGTTTCAGGGCAAAGATCGGCGATCCCGTCGAACTGGTGGCCGATCTGACGAATGCGCAGCTTTTCGATCCTGTCACCGAACGATCGATCCTTTACTGACGCGGCCGGGAGAAACGCGATGCAATGGCTGGAAGGGTTATGGACGAAGGAAGGAGCCGGGATCGACAAGAACGCCCCGCCACTGACCGGCCTTGCGCTCTTCCTGGATATCCTCAAACGCGAATGGTGGGAGATGGTGAAGCTCAACATCCTCTTCATCATCGCCAGTCTGCCGGTGGTGACGATGCCGGCGGCGATGTTCGCCATGGCCCGCATCTGTGTGTCCTTCGCGGACGATAAAAATACCTATCTGCTACGTGACTTTCTCGAAGCCCTGCGAAAACTCGCCCTGCGCGGCACCGCGCTTGTGGTGTTAAGCGCATTGCTGGTGAGCGCCGGTACTTATGCGACTGTCAGTTATGCCGGGGCCGCCCGGCTTCAGCTCGCTTACAGCCTGCCTTTTGCGATCAGCCTGGCGGTAACGCTATTCCTCATCCTCCTCAGTGCCTATGCCAGTGTTGTTCTGGCCAGGCAGCAGGACCTGCCACTTTCGGAAACCCTGCGGCAGGCGGCATTTCTTGCACTCACGAAACCGTTGCCGATGTTGGCGGCGCTCGGGTTCGTCGCAGCGCTCTGGCTCGCACATATCCTTTTTTATCCGGTGTCCGTGTTCATGCCGGCAACCATCAATTTTTCGCTCGGCATGTTCGCCCTGTGTTTCGCGGCGAGAAACGCCGCCGCGAAAACGCGTGTGCGGATGCCCGAACCGGCGGGGAGCGGCACTTAAGGCAGACCAAAATCAAAACGACATCAGTCAGGGAAGGAGAAACGGGCTATGGAGTTTACGACAACCAGACGTGCATTTGCTCTCGCAACCGCCGGTCTCGGCATTGCGATCGGCATGGGAGGAACCGCGCTTGCTGCGGGTGATGCACCCGTCACGCTTAAATGGGCGTTGTGGGATCTGGATAAGGGCGCTTATTTCAAGCCCTTGATGGAGGCCTACAAGCAGAAGCATCCGAATGTGACGTTCGAGGTGGTGGACCTCGGCTCGCAGGACTATACGCAGATGATATCCACGCAGCTGACCGGCGGCTCCAAGGATATTGATGTCGTCACCATCAAGGATGTGCCCGGCTACGCCAATCTGGTGCGCGCCGGCAACATCACCGATCTCAGCGGCTTCATCAAGGACCAGAAGATCGAGACGGCCCCCTATGGCGGCCTGATCGAGGAACTGACCATCGATGGCAAGATTTATGCTTTGCCGTTCCGCTCGGATTTCTGGGTGGTCTATTACAACAAGGATATTTTCGACAAGGCGGGCGTGCCTTACCCCAGCAATGACATGAGCTGGGCGCAATTCGATGAAATCGCCGGCAAGCTGAAGAGCGGCATGGGTGCCAACCGCACCTATGGCGCGCTGCTGCACACCTGGCGTTCGACGGTGCAGCTGCCGGGCATTCAGGATGGCAAACACACGCTGGTGGACGGCAATTATGAATTCCTGAAACCCTGGTATGAGCGTGCGCTTGCCCTGCAGAAAAGCGGCGCGATACCGTCCTATGCCTCGCTGAAAACATCCAACACCCACTATTCCGCCCTGTTCTTCAACGGAACGATCGGCATGTTGCCCATGGGCACATGGTTCGTCGGAACCCAGATCGCCAAGGTAAAATCCGGCGAGTCGAAAAGCGCCAACTGGGGCATCGTGAAATTCCCCCATCCGGATGGGGTCGCGGCAGGCGCGACGGCCGCGCAGATTGCCGGATTGTCGGTGAATGCCAATTCCGGCCACAAGGAAGCGGCGCTGGATTTCATCCACTTCGTCACCGGACCTGAGGGTGCGGCGATCATTGCCTCCACCGGCACTTTCCCTGCGCTCAGAACCGACGATGTTGCCGAGAAGATCGCAGCGCTGCCGGGCTTCCCGCAGGATCAGGGCAGCAAGGACGCGTTGCAGGCGGGCAAGGCCTATCTGGAAATGGCGGTCAACCCGAATGCGGCCAAGATCGAGGTCGTTTTGAACCGCGTGCATGATGCGCTGATGACCGACAATATCTCCATCGATGACGGCATCAAGGACATGAATGACGGCGTCAAAGCCATCAAATAATTACCACGGGGGCCGTGGGCGATAAGCCCGCGGCCCTTCCTTTGATCATGAATTCCGGACATTCATAACCGTGCCTCACGAGACCGCCACAGCCAATCCGCTCTTTCACAATCCGCTGCTCAGCAGGGACGATCTCGCAAAGGCGGTGATCGATCTCTTCAACCCGCTGCTTGGCTGTTTTTCACCCGGCGGCGCGCGTGTCCGGCTCGGAGCAACGGGGGCGATTTTCGATTTTCCTGCGGCGGAACTGGAGGGTTTTGCCCGGCCACTGTGGGGCATCGTCCCGCTTGCCGCCGGTGGTTACGATTTTTCGCACTGGGATCTCTACAGGCGTGGACTGGCCAATGGTACCAACCCGGCTCACCCCGAATATTGGGGCGACACCGCCGACCGTCATCAGCGACTGGTCGAACTGGCGGCCATAGGATTTGCGCTCGCCATGGTTCCCGAACATATCTGGGAGCCGCTCTCCGAAACGGACAAGCAGGCTGTCGCCGCCTATCTGCTGGCCGCCCGCGAGCGGGAATTCGTCGACAATAACTGGAAATTCTTCCGCGTCCTGATCGATCTCGGACTGGAAAGAGTGGGTGTGGATTTCGACCGGACCAAAACCCAGGCCTATCTCGATGAACTCGAGGCTTTCGATATCGGCAATGGCTGGTATCGAGACGGGCCGGTGCGTCGGGTCGATCATTATATTCCCTTCGCCATGCATTTTTACGGTCTGATCTATACCGTGCTGGCGAAAGGGGACGACGCGCGAAAAACACGGTTGCTGGAACGCTCGCACATCTTCGCCCGCGACATGCGCCACTGGTTCGGGCCGGACGGAGCCTCGCTCGCCTTCGGGCGCAGCCAGACCTATCGTTTTGCTGCAGGCGGCTTCTGGGGTGCTCTCGCCTTTTCAGGTTTGGAAGCGCTGCCGTGGCCGGAGATCAAGGGCTACTACATGCGCCATATCCGCTGGTGGTCGAAGCGGCCTATCGCCGATCGCGATGGCGTCCTGTCAGTTGGATACGCCTATCCGAACCTTCTGATGAGCGAGAGCTATAATTCTCCCTGTTCGCCCTATTGGGCGCTTAAATTTTTCCTGCCGCTGGCGCTGCCCGCCGATCACCCCTTCTGGGCCGCGGAAGAGGCCGAACCGCAGGAGTTTGCCGAACCGGTTCCCCTAGCAGAGCCCGGCATGGTGGCCTTTCATACGCCGGGCAACATCGTGGTCCTGTCCTCCGGGCAACAGCACGAGAGGATGCGCGGCGCGCAGGAAAAATACTCGAAATTCGTCTATTCCACCCGTTATGCCTTCAATATCGAAGCGGATGACCGGCATTTTGCCGCCGCGAGTTTCGACGGCATGCTCGGCCTTTCCGACGATGGGGTGCACTTCCGCACCCGCGAGACGATGGAAGAGGCGTTGATTGCCAAAGACTGCCTCTATTCCCGCTGGCGGCCATGGGCGGATGTCGAGATCGAGACCTGGCTCGTGCCGCAAAACCCCTGGCACATAAGGCTGCACCGCATCCGCACCCCACGCCCCTTGCAAACATCAGAAGGCGGATTTGCCATAGAGCGGGCCGATTTCAATAGCGACCGCACCGAGGCGGGCGAAGGTCGCGCCGTCTGTTACGGACAGACTGACACCAGCATCATCGCCGATCTTTCGGCCGGTATTCGGCGCGAAGGCCTATGCCATCAGGCAATCGCCAATACCAACCTTATCCACGCCAGAACCCTTGTTCCGCAATTGCGCGGCACCATCGCCTCCGGCGAAACGCTGCTGGTGACGGCGGCCATGGCACTGCCGGCTGGCAAAGAGGCCGAGGCCGCATTGGCTGCCCTTCCCGATATTCCTGATCTCGCAGGGCTGGAAAAGATGTTCAAGCGGAAAGGACGGCGCGTTCCCGCCCATGCTCTCGATGAAAACCGCGCAGGCTGACGGAGATGACCCACGACACACCGGGTGTCTCCCAGAGGCCGGATCGGCTGAACATCCTGACCTGGGAGCGGAAGCAGGAGGATATCGACAGCCCCGACCATCAGGCGCGGCTGCGCGGCCTTGAGCGCTCCGCCAACGCCGTTTTCGGGCAGGGCGTTTACATTGCCGACAAGGCCGAGGTGCATACGGACAGGTTATTGATGGGTGCGCAGTCGTGGGTCGCCGGTTATGCAATCGTGCGCGGCAATATCGAACTGGGTGAAAATGTATCGATCAATCCCTATGCCTGTCTTTCCGGCAAGGTGACGATCGGCAACGGCGTGCGTATCGCCTCACATGTCAGCATCGTCGGCTTCAACCATGGTTTCGACGACATTGAAACTCCGATCTATCGCCAACCGCTGACCTCGCTCGGGATAGAGATTGGTGACGACGTCTGGATCGGCGCCAATGCGGTTGTGCTTGATGGCGTGAAGATAGGACGCGGCGCTGTTATCGCCGCAGGCGCGGTGGTGGCGAAAAACATTCCCGCCATGGCCATTGCAGGCGGCGTTCCCGCCCGGGTTCTGCGATACCGCGGAGGAAAAGCGGCCGCACCGAAGCTGCCCGATCATCTGCTGCAGGAACTCGGCAAGGAGATTGCCGGCGACTGGCTTGCCGCCATCCGCTCCTATGGCGAAGATGGCATCTATCGTTCCGCCGATGCATCCGGACATGAGGTCGAAAGCGTCAGGCATCTGTGCGATGCGATCGAGATCGCGGCGGCCTTCGGACAGGAGGATATCGCTTTCGATGCCGGAAAAACCGTGGCCAGCCTTCAGGCCCTGCAGGATCAGGAAACCGGACTATTTTTCGCCGGTGACCGCCGCCCCTTAACGCCGCCCGAGAAGGACCCTGCCGTCCTCTACAATATTCTGGCGGTCGGATATGCGCTTGAATGTTTCGGCGCCGCGCCGAAACAGCCGGTCGCTTTCGTGGAGCATCTTCGCGCCGACGAACTCATCCTGTTGCTGGAAAAACTGCCGTGGCAAAGCCGGGCATGGCATTGCGGCGCCACCATAGACGCCATCGCCACCGCGCTTTATGTCAACAGGCGCTATTTCACATCCGGCGACAATCTCACCGTTCTCTTCGGCTGGCTGGCCATGAACGTGGAGAAAACCACCGGGCTTTGGGGTGAGCCGACCTCCACACAGGGCCTACTGCAACCGGTCAACGGCTTTTACCGGCTTACCCGCGGCTCCCATGCCCAGTTCGGCCTGCCCGTTCCCTATCCGGCAGCAGCAATAGACTCCGTCATCGCCAATTATCATGCCTATGGCGGTTTTCATGGCGAGAATTTTAATGCCTGCAACCTGCTCGATACGATCCATCCCCTTCTTCTCTGCCTGAAACAGACGGATCACCGGCAAGATGAGGCAAAGGAGATAGCCCGGGAAATTCTGCGCCGAAATGAGGGGCGCTGGCAAAGAGGCAAGGGCTTTGCCTTCGCCGAGGGGCACCCGGCCGGGCTGCAGGGCACGGAAATGTGGATGTCGGTTCTCTGGCTTTCAGCGAAGCTTCTCGGTGCAGAACAGCTCTTGCCGTTCCGACCTCGCGGCATCCATCGCTTTGAGCCTGCGGAAATCGTCCATGGCATGATTGCCCGCCCTAAATCTCCGGTATAGGTTTCCGATACTCTTTTGAAAGCTTTCAAACCGGACCGGTCGGGTAACAGATGCAACTCAGCGACTGCTATAATTTCCACGATTTTCGCCGCATGGCCAAACAGCGTCTTCCCGGACCGATCTTCAACTACATAGACGGCGCTGCCGATGACGAGGTGACGTATCGGCGAAACACGGCCGCCTTCGAAAAATGCGATCTCGTTCCCGATGTGCTGCGGGGCGTGGCCGATGTGGATATGTCGGTCACCGTCATGGGGCAGAAGCTGTCCATGCCGGTCTATTGTTCCCCGACGGCGCTGCAACGCCTTTTCCATCATCAAGGGGAACGGGCGGTTGCGGCAGCGGCGGGGAAATACGGCACGATGTTCGGCGTCTCTTCGCTCGGCACCACGAGCCTGGAAGAAGCGCGCCGGATCAGCGGCGGCCCACAGGTCTATCAGTTCTATTTCCACAAGGACCGAGGCCTCAACCGCGATATGATGGCGCGTGCCAAGAGCGCCGGTGTCGAGACGATGATGCTGACCGTCGACAGCATCACGGGCGGCAACCGCGAGCGCGACAAGCGTACCGGCTTTGCCATTCCGTTCAAGCTCAATCTTTCCGGCATCGCGCAATTCGCCATCAAGCCGGCCTGGGGCATCAATTACCTTACACATGAGCGCTTCAGCCTGCCGCAGCTCGATGACCACATCAAAATGGACGGCGGCGCTCTTTCCATCAGCCGCTATTTCACCGACATGCTCGACCCTTCGATGAACTGGGACGATGTGGCGCAGATGGTGCGCGAATGGGGCGGGCCGTTCTGCCTTAAAGGCATCATGTCGGTGGATGACGCCAGACGCGCCGTGGAAATCGGCTGCAGCGGCATTGTGCTTTCCAATCACGGCGGGCGCCAGCTCGATGGCTCCCGCAGCGCCTTCGATCAACTGGCCGAGATCGTCGATGCGGTCGGCGACCAGATCGACGTGATGATGGATGGCGGCGTGCAGCGCGGCACCCATGTTCTGAAAGCACTGTCTCTCGGCGCGAAAGCCGTGGGGCTCGGCCGCTATTACCTTTTCCCCCTTGCCGCCGCCGGGCAACCGGGCGTGGAACGGGCGCTTGAGCTGATGCGTATCGAAATCGAGCGCGGCATGAAGCTGATGGGCTGCACCTCCGTCGATCAGCTTACACGCCGAAACCTTCGGTTCCGTTGAGCAGGCAGGACGGTTACAGAAGGACTTGCGCGGAGCGCGGTCACTATCGACCACTGAAACCGCATGCCATTTCAGCCGCGTTTCGTCGCTGCTCCTGAAGCGCCATGCCGATATTCCAGACGAGCGCCAGGCACACAAGTCCACAAAAACAGGCTGAAATCAGCGACCGATGGCGTTTGGCTCCGGAGAGAAACATCCAGCCGATAATTGCATAGACCGCAAGCGCCGGCACGGCGGCAATCAGAACGGATATGGGGCCATCGCAATCGACAGCCTTCATGCCGATGGCGCGATATTCGTTCGGAGTCGCCACCAGGCCGAGGACGGCCACGGGAAACATGGCGGCTAAAACCGCATAACGGAAAAATCGGGGCGTGTCGGGCATGCCTGCTCCATAGCCGGATAATCAACTGCCGCGAACGCGGCCGGGAAATTCCACCGTACGGTCTCAGCGACCATCCATCTTGCCGATGATATCGGTTTAGCCACCATTGTCGGCGACCGGGAGAGCAGATTGCCCGCTTTTGCTGAGAAAGCCAGCCTTTTACGTTGGCAGCAATCTTGGCAAGCGAAGCAGAATGTGATTATGGTTGCATGATGCAACCATAATGGATCAACCGTGTCCCAGCAACCTGTCCCCGTAAGCGATATCCGCTCCACCTCGCGCCGGCTCGTCCGCGAACTCGGCTTCATGGGCGGAGATTTTGCCGGCACCGATCTGCCGCCCTCCGCCGTGCATGCACTGATCGAGATCGAGACATGCCCCAACATCACGGCGCGGGATCTGGGAAAGCTGCTGCGGCTTGAAAAATCGAGTGTCAGCCGCATGCTGCGCAAGCTCGTGCTTTCCGGCGATGTTCGCGAAGAAACGGATGAGGAGGATAGCCGTATCAAGCGGTTGCGTCTGACGGGGAAAGGGCAGGAGAAGGTGGGCGCCATTCACGGCTTTGCGAACCGGCAGGTCTCTGACGCCCTGACGCAGCTTACGTCGGCGGATGCCCACACGATCCTCCAAGGGCTCCGTCTTTACGCCGATGCGCTGGGAGACCGGACCGATACCGTTGCTCCCTCCATAGAGATCCAGGAGGGGTACAGGCCGGGTATCATTGCCCGTATCACGCAGATGCATGCGCTTTATTACGCCCGGACATCCGGTTTCGGCCAGCGTTTCGAATCCGTCGTGGCCGAAGGCCTCGCGGCTTTCTGCAACCGGCTCGAAAGCCCGAAGGATGCGATCTGGGTCGCAATGCGTGGACAGGAGGTCATCGGCTCCGTCGCTATCGATGGTGAAGATCTCGGAGCGGATATTGCGCATCTGCGCTGGTTCATCGTTGATGACGGCGTACGCGGTGGCGGTGTGGGACGCAGGCTGCTGGAGACTGCGTTGGCCTTCGTTGATGAAAGAGGGTTTGCCGAGACCCACCTCTGGACATTCAACGGCCTTTTGGCCGCGCGACACCTTTACGAAGCCCATGGTTTCGCATGTGTTGAGGAACATCCGGGCAGCCAATGGGGAAGCGAGGTGCTAGAACAGCGCTTCGTCCGGCCACGGCCCGAATGATCTTTCAACCGCGCGTAAACGGCCGCAATCGAAATCTTCCTGCGACCGTTTCGAAACCAGGGAACGGCGCCCGTTAAAAGGCGAGTTGAACCTTCATCGACCTGCTTCTGTCACCGGCGGCTTCAAATGCCGCAACCGCTTCTTCTAGTGGAAAGGTTCCGGTCAGCAGGGGCTTCAGGTCGACACGGCGCTGATTGATGAAATCGACGGCAAGTCCGAATTCCTCATGGAACCGGAACGTGCCCTTCATCTCGATTTCCTTGGCAACCACCATATTCTGCGGAATGGACACATCGCCGCCGAGGCCAAGCTGAACCACGGTAGAGCGGGGTTTCAGCGCTTCGAGACCCGAACGGACGGCTCTTTCATTTCCGGACGCCTCGAACTGAACGTCGAAATAACCCTTGTTCGCCGAATAGGCGGAGAGCCCATCCGGATCGCTGGCGACATTGATGACGCGGTCGGCGCCGATGGCGAGCGCCTTTTGCAGAACCGCATCCATGATGTCGGTCGCGACGATTTCCCGGGCGCCATGAGCACGGGCGGCAATGATCGCCAACGCACCGATCGGCCCACAGCCGGTGACCAGAACACGTTTGTCGGTCAATGCGCCAGCGCGGTTGACGCCGTGCAGCGTTACCGCGAAGGGTTCGGCCATGGCCGCTTCATGGATGGAGACGCCATCCCGCACCTTGTGGCACTGGTATGCTTCGGCGACGAGGCGCTGGCGGAATGCACCCTGAATATGCGGCATGGGCATGGCGGAGCCATAAAAGCGCATGTTCAGGCACTGGTTCTGCTGACCCTTCAGGCAGAATTCGCAATGGTTGCAGGGCCGGCTCGGCGATACGGCAACACGGTCGCCAACAGCCAGACCGGAAACCCCCTCTCCCAAAGCCTTGATGGTACCGGCCACCTCATGGCCAAGGATCATCGGCTCACGCACGCGCACGGTGCCGAAACCGCCGTGATTGTAATAATGCAGGTCGGAGCCGCAGATGCC
This sequence comes from Agrobacterium sp., assembly GCF_059499945.1. Lineage (NCBI taxonomy): Bacteria > Pseudomonadati > Pseudomonadota > Alphaproteobacteria > Hyphomicrobiales > Rhizobiaceae > Agrobacterium > Agrobacterium sp. The sequence goes on from NZ_JCABZP010000015.1 coordinate 302,932, forward strand.
GCCCGCCTCGATGGCGACCTCGACCTGTCCCGGGCCGGGCTGTTCGTCCGGCCGTTCCTCGATCCGCAGATCCTTCGCCGCGTGGATGACAACCGCTTTCATAGTCTCTCCTCCCATGAGGGTTCGGCATGGCGGCTAATGCCGCCAGGCCATTCCCCGGATTTCTCAGATATCGACCACGAGGCCCTTGGCTTTCAGCACAGCCTCGAGCTTGCTGACCTCGATCACCGACTTGCCCTGCTTGTAGGCTTCGATGTAACCGGCCTCGGCATCTTCGCGGGCCTGCGAAAGCTTGGCCGCTTCCTGCGCTTCATCGCGTCTGACAACGACGAGACCATCGGCATCACCGACGATAATATCGCCCGGATTGATGATCTCACCGCCGACGATCACCTGATCATTGACCGCGGCAATGGTCTCCTTAACCGTGCCCTTGATGCAGACGCTGAGCGAGAAGACCGGGAAACCGAGGTCTCGCAGCTGCAGCGTGTCGCGCACGCCGGTATCGGTCACCAGGCCGCCAATACCCTTTGCGAGGCAGGCATTGGCGAGAACGTCGCCGAACGAACCGGCTTCTTCATATTCGCCGGCGGAAACGACGATGATGTCGCCCGGCTTGGCATAGTTGATGGCAAGCTGCAGCATGATGTTGTCGCGCGGCGCACATTTGACCGTGAAGGCCGGACCGCAGAGCTTCATGCGATAATCGACCGGCTTCAGCCGGGATGACAATGCGCCGCGACGTCCCTGCGCCTCATGAATCGTGGCGGGAGAGAATTTGGCTAGGGCTTCGACATCCGCCTTGGCCGGACGCTGCGCGATATCTTTAATGTGGATCATGAAAACCTCCCACGTTGAAACCGTCGGCGAGAACGTCTCGCCGACCGATGATGGTGTTGAATGGATGGAATGATGGCCGAGGCTGAGCCGAAGCTCAGGGGATCGGATCGAACTTCAATTCGGAAAGAGGCACGACCTTGTCGGTGCGCGTCATCTTGTATTCGGTGTTCGGGCCAAGCCACTTGTCCCAGATGCGGTTGATCTCGCCATCCGCATCGAGCTTGCGGAGAATCTCGTTGATCTTGGCGGTCAATGCCGGATTGTCCTTGGCCATGCCAATGCCGATGGGCTGGAAGAGCATCGGCTCTTCGATCATGCGCATCTGCTTGCCCTTGGTCTTGGATTCGTTGACGAACTTGGTCATCGTCATGGTGTTGCCAACGATGCCGCGCGCCTTGCCCTGCTGCACGGCGAGATAGGCGGACGCCGTATCCTGGAACGTCAGCGGCTCGGACTTGTTGAGCTTGACGGAGAGTTCCGACGTCGAGCCCTTGCTGGAAGCGATGCGCTGGCCGACGAAATCGGACTTCTTGGTGCCGGGGTCGTCGACCGGAACGATCAGCATTTCCTTAGCCAGATAATATGGATCGCTGAACTGGATCTGTTCGGCGCGGCTCTGGGTATAGGCAAGGTTCGCTACCGAGAGATCGACGCGGCCGAGCTTGACTTCGGGAACGCGCGCTTCGACCGACACCGGCTTGATCTCAGCCTTGACGCCCAGTTCCTTGGCGATAGCGCCGCACAAATCGACGTCGAAGCCTGCCATTTCACGCGTCTTCGGGTCCGGCGAGGCGAAAGGCGGGACGTCGGCGAATGTCGCGCAACGCAGCGTCTTGTTTGCAATGATCGTATCGAGTTGATCCGCCTTGGCCGGAATGACCGCAGCCGAGGTCGCCAATACGGCGGTAAGAGTAATGCACTTCCAGTTCATTTCAGTTCTCCCTGTTATTATAGAGGTTGGGTCCTAGTGTCTCAGATCGGCAAGAAACCGCTGGGCACGCGGATGTTGCGGATTTTTGAAAAACTCGTCCGGTTTCGCGGTTTCGAGAATGCGCCCGGCATCTATGAACCAGATGCGATCGGCCACTTCGCGGGCAAAGCCCATTTCATGGGTAACGCAGAGCATGGTCATGCCTTCGGCTGCGAGGCTCTTCATGACGGCGAGCACCTCACCGACCATTTCCGGATCGAGCGCTGAGGTCGGCTCGTCGAACAGCATGACCGGCGGCTCCATGGCGAGCGCCCGCGCAATGGCGACGCGCTGCTGCTGGCCGCCGGAAAGCTGGGCGGGATAGGAACCGGCCTTGTCGGCAAGGCCGACGCGATCGAGAAGCTTCAGCGCCTTTTCATGCGCTACCGCCGGTGAAACACCCTTCACCCGGATCGGCGACATGGAGACATTTTCCACCACCGAAAGATGCGGGAAGAGGTTGAAGCTCTGGAAGACGAAACCCACCCGGCTGCGCAGCGCATTCAGCTCCTTGGCGCGCATCTGGGCATGGATGTTCCTGCCATCCAGCATGATCGAACCGCTGCTGATCTCCTCCAGACGGTTGATCGTGCGGATAAGGGTGGACTTGCCGGAACCCGACGGCCCACAGATGACCACGACCTCGCCACGGGTGACGTTTTCGTTGACATCCTTGAGCACCTGATAATCGCCATAGCTTTTGCAGACCTGCGAAAGCGTGATGGTGTAGTCCTGAGTGGCGGAAACTGGCGCGGTCATAGCTGCTCCGTAACGATATTGGCGGGGGCCGGTGCGGTGTCAACGGCAAGCTTGCCGCGCGGGCCGGCGCGCCGGCGGGCGATGCGGCGCTCGAGAAGATTGGCGACTTGGGTGAGCGACCAGCAGATGATGTAATAGACCAGCGCCAGAATGAGGAAGACCTGGAAGGGCTGGGTCAGGAGCTGGTTGTTCACCTGGTTCGCCGCAAAGGTCAGGTCAGGCACATTGATGACGTAGCCGAGGGTCGTGTCCTTGATGGTGGATACGAAGGTCGATATCAGGCTCGGAATCATGTTGTAGAGCGCCTGCGGCAGGATGATGTAACGCATCGCGCTGAAATAGCCGTGGCCGAGCGCCCGCGCCGCATCCATCTGCCCCGTGCCCAGCGATACGATGCCGGCGCGCACGACTTCGCTCATGAAAGCGCCCTGATAGATGACGAGCGTGGTCAGCATGGTGACAAAGCTCGGCACGTCGGCGCCGGTCCAGAGCGGAACGAGAAAATAGCTCCAGAGAATGAGCATCAGCAGCGGCACGCCGCGGGTGAAATAGACCAAGGCGGTGACCGGCCAGCGCAGGAGCCGCCATTTCGACAGCCGCGCCAGCGCCATCAGGATGCTGACGGGAAAGGCGAGCGCGATGCTGAGCGCCGACAGGATGAGCGTGTTGGCAAGCCCGCCGAGCGGCCCGTTGGGATATTGGCCGATGAGGAGCAGCAGCCAGTAATCCTGGATGATTGCGATCATGTCGTGGATCATGCCCGTGCCCTCCGGAGAGGATCGGCGCGCATGGAGATATAGGCTCCAAGACCCATGATCAGCAGCGAGAAGAACAGATAAAGCACGGTGGCGACCAGATAGACCTCAAACGTCCGGAAACTCAGATTCTCGACTTCCTTGACGGCATGGGTCAGTTCCGGTGCACCGATCAGAACGCCGAGACTGCTGTTCTTGAAGAGGGACGTGCTGTGATTGATCAGCGGCGGCAGCGCATTACGCACGCCCTGCGGCATGATGACGAAACGCATGGCCGAGACATAGCTATGCCCGAGCGCACGTGCGGCCTCCATCTGGCCGGGATTGATCGAACGAACGCCGGAGCGCAGATCCTCGCTGAAATATGCCGCCTGACAAAGACCGAGACCGATAATGGCGAAGATCGCTTCGGCATTATGGCTCGAAAGCCAGCTGGCCAGTCCGCTCGGCAGCAGCGTGAACACGCCGAAATACCACAGCATCAGCTGCACCAGCGTCGGCACGTTGCGGTGATAGGACACATATGCCGCCACCAGCGGATCACCGAAGCGGAAAGGCGACAGGCGGATGGCAAGCAGCACGATGGCGAGCGACATGGCAAGCAGCCATGAGCCGGCATAGATGATGAACGTCATCTGGATGCCATGCAAAAACATCGAGACGTAGTCCGCATTGTTCAGAATTGCCCAGAGGTCAAAACCGCTCACGCGACTCTTCCTCCGGCTCCACCCGCCGCAGCCATATTTTCAGCCGGCCGATTTTCAACCGTTTGGGGCTTGGCTGTCTGCAGACCGCCCATGACCTGAAGCGTCGGGGTAATTTCCATGTGGCCAATATTCATGGCCACGGGCGCTGCGATGGCAAACGCGATCGCAGCGGCGATATCGTAGGCCTGCGGCAGCTCGAAACCATCGATGAAACGTTCGCGAATGCTCGGATCATCACCATGAACATGGTTGAAGATGTCGGTTGCGACGCGGCCGGGGCAGATTTCCGTTACCCGCACGCGTTTGCCGAAAGCATCGATGCGCAGCTGGTTGGACAGCATCGCCACGCCTGCCTTGCTGGCGTGATAGGTGGAATTGCCACCGAAATTATAATTGCCGGCAATGGAGGAGATGTTGATGACATGGCCGCGATCGCGCGCCACCATGCCCGGCACCACCATGCGGCAGAGATGCAGCACGGCGCGCAGGTTGACGTCGATCAGGAGATCGATGTCACTCTCATCCGCTTCCAGAAATTTCTTCGGGCGGTCGACACCGGCATTGTTCACGAGGACATCGAACGCCACCTCACTGGTGAGCTTCGCGAGCGCCGCCCGGTCTGTCACATCTATGGCATGTGCGAAACAGCCCGTGCGCTTCGCCAGCTGGTTGAGAGCGTCCACACTTCTGGCAACCGCATGCACTTCCAGCCCTTCACGGCAAAGTCGCTCGACGACAGCGGCGCCAATTCCGGAAGATGCGCCGGTTACGAGTGCGGTCTTGTAGTCTGAGAATGGCATGTTTGTCCCCTATCGTTGAGCAAACAGTAGTGAAGCTTTCATCGCTTGCCTAAGACCGATTTTTTTTGGAGTAATAAGCAACTTGTATGGATGGCGAATGCGCCACATTCGGCGATGCGGCAACCCGGCCGATGGGGCGTACGTTGCCGATGCCAGCCACCAGCACATTCTAGACCACTGCGGTCGGCAGGTCCCGTCCCGCGAAATGTGCATCCAGATTGGCGAGAACCAGAGCGCCCATCTCAAGCCGCGTCTCATGCGTCGCAGCGCCGATATGCGGAGCGAGAACGACATTGCGCATGCCGATCAGCGCCTCGGGAACATGCGGTTCGTTCTCGAAGACATCGAGCGCTGCACCCTTCAGCCCGCCTGCCACAAGAACATCAACCAGCGCCTTTTCATCCACCAGAGACCCTCTGGCGACGTTGACGAGAACACCGTCCGGTCCCAGCGCCTCCAGCACCTCGCGGTTGATCGCGTGTTTTGTCTCCGGCGTTGCCGCCGCCGCGACAATCAGGACGTCGCAGTCCCTCGCGAGCGACATGGCCGTCGAATGATACTCATAGGCCACGTCCTGTTTCTGCCGGCTGAAATAGGAAATCTCCGCATTGAAAGCTTCCAGCCGCACCGCAATGGCGCGGCCTATGCGGCCAAGCCCGTAAATGCCGTAACGCCGCCGCGAGGCCTTGTTACCCAGCGGCATTTCGCCTCTTTTCCACTCCCCGGAGCGGACATGATGATCGGCGCGCACAAGCTGGCGCAGCAGCATGACGGAGAGACCGATGGCAAGATCGGCCACATCCTCCGTCAGCACGTCAGGCGTGTTCGTCACCCTGAAACCGCGCGCGCGGGCCTGGTCGAGATCGACCTTGTCGAAGCCGACGCCATTGATGGCAACGATTTCGAGAGCGGGCAGACAGGCGGCAAGCTCAAGGGTGAGGCCGATATGGCCGCCGGTGACGACAGCCTTTATCGACGCTGCCTCCGCCTGGAGAAACGCCTGCTTGTCGGATATTTCGTGCCAGCGATGGACCCTGAAGCGCTTTTGCAGTTCGGCTTCGATCTGCGGCTGAAGCGGATAGGTTTGCAGAAGATCGGGCTTCATGCGCGCTCCTTACCCGCGACCGACGAAAGGCATGCCGCTCGCCATCACCGTCATGGTCAGCACGTTCGCCTCGAGCGGCAGCGAGGCCATATGCACCACGGCCTTGGCAACGATGCCGGCATCGATGGTCGGTTCGATGGCGGTGCTGCCATCCGCCTGCAGCACGCCGGTTGCCATGGCGCGCGTCATTTCGGTGCTGGCATTGCCGATATCGATCTGTCCGCAGGCGATGTTGAACCGCCGGCCATCCAGCGCGGCCGATTTTGTAAGTCCGGTGATCGCATGTTTGGTCGCGGTATATGGCGCAGACCGCGGCCGCGGCGTGGTGGCGGAAATCGAGCCATTGTTGATGATGCGGCCACCCTGCGGCGACTGCGTCTTCATCTGGCGAAACGCCGCCTGGGTGCAGAGAAAAGCCCCTGTGAGGTTAGCCCCGACCACGGCATTCCAGGTTTCGAACGGCACATCTTCGATATGCACCGCCGGTGCGGACATGCCGGCATTATTGACCAGAAGATCGAGGCGACCGAAACGCCCGATGATTTCCGCAAACAGCCGCTCGACATCGGCCGGAGCGGAAATATCAGCCGCGACGGCCAGAACACAGTCTTTATGTTCGCTCCATTCGGCGGCGGCAGTGTCGAGAACCTCCCGCCGCCGGCCCGTTATCGCGACCTTGTAACCATCTTCCAGAAGCGCTTTGGCAATCGCCTTGCCGACCCCTGTTCCTCCACCCGTGACGAGCGCGATCTTTCCATCACTCATGCTGCTTTCCCCTCCAGCTCATCTTCCACATGCGCTTGAATGATTTCGGCAAAGGAGGTTTCCGCCCTGAAGCCGAGCGACAGCGCTAGTTGCGGATCGTAATCCTCGGCCCAGCCGTCGACGATCCGGATGATCCGCTCGTCGGGAACGCGTTTGATAAGCGCTACAGCCTTTTGCCCGGCAAAGGCGCGCAGCGCCTCGATTTCATCCCCAACCGTGGCCGACAGCCCCGGCATGATGAGATTGCGGCGAACGCCAAGCCCGGAGAGATCCACCGTCGCGGCGCGCAGCAGGAAGGCGACCGCCGAGCGCGGGCTGGCGAACCAGTGACGCACGGTATCGGCAACTGGCAGCACCGCTTCCTGACCCACCAGCGGTTCGCGCAGGATATTGGAGAAGAAGCCGGAGGCGGCCGCATTCGGTTTGCCGGGGCGGATGCAGATGGTGGGGAGACGGATGCTGACGCCATCAAAGAAACCGCGGCGACTATAGTCCGAAAGCAACAGCTCCACGATCGCCTTCTGCGTGCCATAGCTGGTCAATGGCGCCGTCAGGAACTCGTCGCCGATCACCTTGGGGAATGGCGAACCGAACACGGCAAGCGATGAGCAGAAGACCATGCGCGGCCGATATCCATCCTTTTCGTGCTCCAGACGAATGGCTTCGAACAGCGAGCGCCCGCCATCGAGATTGATGCGATAACCTTTCTCGAAATCCGCTTCCGCCTCGCCCGAAACCACGGCGGCGAGGTTGAAGATCACATCCGGCCGTTTTGCGATCAGCTTTTCGGCCACGCCGGCATTCGACAGATCACTGCGCTCGATGGTCAGTGCACCGCCGAAGCCTTTCGGCGCGGCCGGTTCGAAAACATCCGTCAGCGTCATTTCGGTAATCTTCGCACCATCAAGCGTTCCGTCGGAAGCGAGACGTTGTGTCAATTTGCGGCCGATCATTCCGGCCGCGCCGATTATCAGAATATGCATTATTTCACCTTTGCTTGGCCGGTGAGACCGGCTCGATTGATTGTCAATCGTCATCACCCTGAAACACGACCTCGCGGCGACGCATGATCGCGGGCATCGCCATCATGATGACGACCATGCCGGACAGCGCGAGCAGCGTTGCGCTGATCGGATGGGTGACGAATGTTGAGAAACTGCCCTGCGAAATCAGCAGCCCGAGGCGCATGTTCTGTTCCAGAAGCGGACCGAGAACGAAGCCCAAAACCAGAGGCGCCGGCTCGCAGCCGATCTTGCGCAGAAAGAAGCCGACAATGCCGAAGACCGCGCAGAACAGAACGTCCACAACGCTGTAGGAAAGCCCATAGGCCCCGATGGCGCAAAACATCAGAATGGCGGGGCACAAGAAGCGGTATGGAATGCCGAGAAGCCGAACCCAGATGCCGATCAGCGGCAGGTTCAGGACCAGGAGCAGCAGATTGCCCACCCACATGCTGGCGATCAGCCCCCAGAAGAGATCGGGCCGCGACTGCATGACCTCCGGTCCCGGGGTGATGCCCTGGATCATCATCGCCCCGACCATCAGCGCCATCAGGCCGTTGGCGGGAATGCCAAGCGTCAGGAGCGGAATGAAAGAGGTCTGCGCGCCGGCATTATTGGCGCTTTCCGGCCCCGCCAGCCCTTCGATCGCACCCTTGCCGAACCGGGATGGATCCTTGGCGATCTTGCGCTCCAGCGCGTAGCTGGCGAAAGAACTCATGATCGCACCGCCGCCGGGCAGTACGCCGAGGAAGGAGCCGAGCGCCGTGCCGCGCAGGACGGCCGGAAATGCCTGTTTGAAATCCTGTCGGGTCGGCATCAGCGATCCGGTCTTTGTCGTTCCTGCATCACGCTCCACACCCTGCTGCAGGTTAAAAAGGATTTCGCTGACACCTAGCAGCCCGATGGCCAGCACGACGAAATCGATGCCGTCGAACAGTTCCGCCATGCCGAAGGTGAAACGCTGCTCACCCGATGTCGGATCGATGCCGACGAGGCTCAGCGCAATGCCGAAGGCGACCATGCCGACCGCCTTGACCGGCGATCCGCTGGACAGGAACACGGCAAACAGAAGCCCGAAGATCACCAGACTGAAATAGTCAGCCGGCCCGAAGGCAAGCGCAATGGCGGAGAGTGGCTTTGCGACCACGACGATCAGAATGGTCGCCACCGTGCCGGCAAAAAACGACCCGAGCGCCGCAGTGGCCAGCGCCACCCCCGCCCTGCCCTGCCGGGCCATGGCATAACCATCGATGCAGGTGACGACGGATGAGGATTCGCCCGGCAGATTGACGAGGATCGCCGTAGTCGAACCGCCATATTGTGCACCATAGAAAATGCCCGCAAGCATGATCAACGCCGCCGTGTCCGGCATCGTATAGGTGATGGGCAAAAGCAGCGCGACGGTCGCGGAAGGGCCGATGCCCGGCAGGATGCCGATCATCGTGCCGAGCGTGACGCCCAGCAGACAATAGAAAAGGTTGACCGGCGTGACAGCAACACCGAAACCGAGGGCGATATTGGCAAGAAGATCGGTCATGGCAGCAGGGGTATCCTCTGTCCGAGGCCGACGACGAAAATGAGGATGCAGGCGAGGATGAGCACCGCGGAAAGCAGCAGCACCTCAACCGGCCGGATTCTGCCATAGGCGATGCAGGCGAGCAGGATCAGCACAAAAGCGGCGGCGATGAAGCCCAATGGCTCGATCAGCAGCGCAAAACCGGCAATGCCGGCCACTGCCAGAAACGGACGCATCTTCGGGGTCACCCAGGCTTCGGACGGTGTCTTTCCCAACAGATCCTGCAAGAGCAGTGCGATACCGAGCGCGAACATCAATGCCGCGATGACCGTTGGCATGTAGCCCGGCCCGGGCTGGAAATTGGTGCCCATGCTCAGCGGCCGCGCGCCGTAATAAAGCCCGGCGGCGGCCACCAGAAAGAAGACCCCGGACAGAATATTCGCCGTCAGTTTCGAGCCGTTTTTGTGTTCGGCCATGTTTTTCTCCCCTCCTCATTGAGGAATACGCCGTGCCTCCCGACACGGCGTATCCAAATATCGAATATCCGGCTCAATCCGCCCAGACGCACCCCTTCGAGCGCATCATGTCGTAACGATCCTCGATATCCATCTTGCCCTGGCGGTGCAGTCCCATCATGTGGTTCTCGTGGTCGTCGCGCTCCTGGCAGGCCTTGACGAGTTTCGCGATATCCTTCTCACGCACGACGACAACGCCGTCATCGTCGCCGCAGACGATATCGCCGGGGCTGATCAGTTCACCGCCCACCACGACCGGATGGTTGATGGTGCCGAGCGTGTCCTTGGACGTGCCCTTCATGCAAAGCCCGAGCGAGAAAACCGGAAAACCGATTTCGCGCAGCCCCTTGCCGTCACGCACCGCGGCGCTGACCACGAAGCCGACAATGCCCTTGCCGATACAGGCGGCGGCCAGCACATCGCCAAAGCCGCCCTGATTTGGATTGTCACCGCCATCGATGACCAGCACGTCGCCGGGCTTTGCGAGATTAATGGCTTCGAAAATCATCAGATTATCGCCGATATGGCATTTTGCCGTGATTGCCGGGCCGCAGATTTTCAGGCCGGGCTTGATCGGCTTGATGCGATAATCGAGAGCGCCAAGCTTGCCCTGCGCCTCGTGAATGGTTGCGGGGCTGAATTTGCTGATCGCCTCAATATCAGCCCTTGAGGGGCGCTGGAAATTGCGGATGACATGGGCCATTGGCCGGATTCCTTTCAACAGTGGGTCATGCCCGGGCCACGCACAGGCCCAAGCGTCATTTCGGTTAGTGGTGAGAGAAGCGCCGCTTATTTCGTCCAGGGCTTGCTTTTCCAGAGCTCGACCAGATTGGCGTTGCCCTTCTTGAGTGCCTCGGCAAATTCCGCCTGGGTCAGCGGCAGCATGGTCAGTTCGCGCTTTTTGGCCTCGGCAAGATAATCCGGGTCCTTCAGCGCCTTCTGGAATGCATCGACCAGCTTGGCCTCGACATCCGCCGGCAGGCCTTTCGGTGCACCAAAACCTGCAAGAAGGCTGAACTGAACGTCGTAACCGGCTTCCTTGAAGGTCGGCACATCTGGCGAGAGCGGCGAACGCTCAGTGCCTGATGTCGCCAGAACACGAAGTGCACCCGAACGATTGTCTGCAAAAACCTCGTTCAAGTTCATGAAACCGAGTGTGACGTGGTTACCGAGCATGGCGAGCCGTGCCGGTCCGCCCCCATTAAAGGGGACGAAATTGAGCTTCACGCCCGCCGCTTCCTCGAACAGCAGGGCGGTGATCTGGCTTGGATGACCGATACCCGTCACGCCAACGACGACCGGGTTCGCCTTGGCCGCTTCAACGAATTCCTTGGCTGTCTTGATCGGCGATACCTTGTTGACCGTCAACGCCAGATCGCCGCCGATCTGGTTGGCGAGCGGCGTGAAGGCGTCCTGCTTATAGCTGGCATTGCCCTGCACGATCGGCGAATACATGGAGGGGAAATTCAACGCCCCGATCGTGTATCCGTCTGGTTTCGCATTGGCGATATAGGTCGCGCCGATCAGCCCGCCAGCACCTTCGCGGTTTTCCACCACGACCGATGTGCCGAGATATTTTTCGAGATAGGGCACCAGCGCCCGCGACTGTATATCGGTGCCGCCGCCGGCCGGATAACCGATGACGAGCGTCACCGGCCGCTCCGGATATTCCGCCGCCGCCCCTCCGGCAGCCAGAACTCCCGCAGCCGCCAGCATGCCGAACAGAGATGTCTTCAAACGCATATCTTTTCCTCCCCGATATACTTTCACCGGGGAGGCTAGGAAGAAGCCATCAACAATACAAATACCGAGTTTTCAACTTACCCATACAAATCGTTTATGGGTTGAATGCCGACTCGCGTCTTGCGACGGCCCGCAACAGGTCTCGGAACAGCCTGAACGTCCGCTCGTCCACCTCCCTGTTCCTCAGCAAATGGATGGAGCGATAAATGACGGGATCGGTAATATGAGCGGCCTGAAGCTGACCGGCCTCCTGTTCCTGCTGCACCGAATTCCATGACAGAATCGTCGCGCCAATACCGGCGCTGACGGCGCGTTTGATTGTATCCTGCCCGTCGATCTCCATGGTCACGTTCAGCGTGATGCCGGCGCGGGCGGCGGCCTCGTCGATCGATACGCGCAGCGGGTTGTCCTTCGGCGGCAGGATAAGGTTGAGCCCCGCCACAGCCTCGAGCGGCATCGACCGACCGATGGGTCGGGAAGACACCGCAAAAAGGCTCTCCTTGATGATAAGATCATCGGCCTTGTCCTCCGCGCCGACCAGCGCGACAGCCATATCCACCTTGCCGAGACGAATGAGGCGCAGAGATTCGTCATTGCGCGCCTCTATCAGCCGCAGCGAAACCTTTGGCATAGAAGCGGCAACCTCACTGATGATGTTCGGTGCAAAGGCCGTGGCCCAGGAAGGAATAAGGCTCAGCCGGATCACCCGCTCATCCAGATAGGCCATGGCCCGGATTTCCGCCTCCGCCTGCCGGACCTTCTCGGTAATCTCCCGGGCATGAATAAGGAGTATTTCACCCTTCTCCGTCGCCTTCACGCCGCGCGCCAGCCTGTGCAGCACGGGGAAACCCACCAGCCGCTCCAGTTCCGTGATGTGGTGACTGAGCGCCGGCTGGGCGATCCCCAATTGCCGCGCCGCCGCCGACATGGAGCCGCAATCAGCAATCGCGACCAGATATCGCAGCCTGCGCAAATCCAACATGTCGGCTTAAACCTCCCACCGGTTCGAGATGCGATCATGACACCAAATCGCCGCCGGAGCCTAGGGCAAAAGCACCATCGAGTGGTTCCACCGCTTTTCAAAGGGGCAAGCTGCGCATGATGGGGTAAGACAAGATTCTTATGGCCAGCAACCATGGCTATTCTCCGCCTCTTCCCCATGACACGGTCTTTGCTGCGATGGGGAGCGGGATGGATCCTAAGACAGGTATTTTGCTCAAGCTGGTGGCCATGCTGGCATTCACAGTCATGTCCGCCTGCGTGAAGGGTTTGGGCGGAGCGATCCCGGTCGGCGAAGTCGTCTTCTGCCGGGGATTTTTTGCCCTCATTCCCCTCTGTCTCTGGTTCATCGCCTCATCCGAGCGGATAACCGTGCCGGCCGCCAAGAATATAGGCCGCCTGCTTGCGGGCAGCTCGGCTGGATTGGGCGGCATGTTCTTCGGCTTTCTGGCGCTCGCCTATCTGCCGCTGGTGAATGTCACGGTGCTGAGCTACACGACACCGCTTTTCACCATCATGCTGGCCGCGCTGCTTTTGCGCGAAAAAGTGCGGATATATCGCTGGTCCGCCGTGCTGACGGGCTTCATCGGCGTCTTCATCACGCTCTCACCCAACCCGGTGTTTGACGCCGTGTCAGGCCCTACCCAGATCGACAGCATTGCGATGATCGGAACGGCGCTGGCGCTGACCGGTGCGCTTTGCGCGGCCTTTTCCTCCATCGCCGTCCGCCACCTGAACAGCATCGAAAAGCCGTCGCGCATCGTGCTCATCTATACGCTGACGGGTGTCGTCGCCGGCTTCGCCACGCTTGGATTTGGATGGAAGATGCCGGATTTCAACCAGTTTCTGCTGCTCGCCGGCGGCGGGCTTGCCGGCGGCATCGGCCAGATCACCATGACGCTCAGCCTGCGCCATGCCCAGGCCTCCCTGCTGGCGCCGTTCGATTACACGACGATGATCTGGGCGATCGCCCTCGGTTATCTCTTCATGGCCGAAGTGCCGACAGGTGCGACTATCATAGGCGCTTTGACGGTCATCGCCGCCGGGCTGTTCGCCATGTGGCGCGAAAACCGGCTGACGAAACAGGCCGTCAGGGAGCCGACAAGGTAAGCTCATCGGTAAGGCGCTTTTTGTGCAGCCGCCTTTCCCGCCACAACGTGAACAAGCCGGCGGCAACCACGATCGAGGCTCCGAGAATGGTCGTCAGTGCGGGCACCTGATCCATGAAGGCATAACCAATCAATAGCGCCCAGATCATCGTCGTGTAATCGAACGGCGCCAGCAGTGAAGCCTCGGCATAACGCAGGCTCAGCGTCACCAGTATCTGCGCGATCCCGCCAATGAGACCGGTACCGATCAGCAGGGTCCATTGCCACGCGGTCGGCATTGTCCAGCCCATGCCGATACTGGCAAAACCGATGACCGTTGTGAGCAGTGTGAAATAGAAAATGATCGCACCGGTATTTTCCGTCTGCGTCAGATGCCGGATCTGGATCATCGATATCGCAGAGAAAAAAGCCGCTGCCAGACCGAACAGACCACCGAGCATGGCGACACCCGAACCGGAGGCGACATCCGAAACATCGAAGGAAAAATGCGGCGACAGGATAAGCACGATGCCGCACAGCCCGAAGACCACCGCCGTCCAGCGATAAATCCTCACGACCTCCTTCAGAAGAAAGACCGCCAGAATGACGGTAAAAAGTGGCGTGGCATAGCTGATGGCCGTCGCATCAGCGAGCGGAATGTAAGCCAGCGCCAGATAGCTGAAGACCATGCCGCCGGTTCCGGAAAAACTCCTCACCAGATGCCCGCCAATGTGGCTGGTCGCCACCTGTTTCCGAAATCCTCCCTGCACGGCCATCCACAGACAGAGCGGTAGCATGGCCACCGCCGACCTGAAAAAAACGACCTGCCCGATGGGTATTTCACCCCTGAGACCGCTGATGCAGGCGCCCATCAGCACAAGAGCGAGCGCTGCAGAGATTTTGAGGAGAATGCCTTTGCGGGAATCCATGGTTCGTTCCTTCGGACGTCTTCGAACCGTTTCACCACGCGGCGGCGGGATATCAAACCTCAAACCCGTGTCCATAGAAACTTCGTCTGACCCCATCAATCCCGCCTCCATGGTAGCTGTTGCTGATGGACAGGGTGCGGATTCCGCTCCGCTTGCCCGCCGCCGTGGGGACAAAAAAGACGTTGGAAACCAATATGGATCTGGAAAAGATCAAGAAACTGATCGAGTTTGTCGGCTCTTCGCGAGTGTCCGAATTGACCGTGAGCCAGGAGGGAACCACGGTCCGGATCATTCGCGAAAACAATGCCGTTTCACAGCACGCGACATCATCGCAGCCCCGCACCGTTCCGGTGGCGGAAGCGGCATCCACCGAGGCACCCCGCGCCGAAGAACAGGCACCTGCATCCGCCACAGCGGCACCGGCGCCCTCCGGCATCGTCGCGGCACCCTCATTCGGTCTTTTCCATCGCGCTCCGAGCCCGGGCTCGGCACCCTTCGCTGAAGCCGGAGACGAGGTTAGGGAAGGGCAGGAACTCTTCATCATCGAAGCGATGAAAGTGTTCAACACCGTGAGAGCCGAACGAAGCGGCAGGATCGCCAGATTCATCGCCAATGACGGCGAAGACGTCGAACTTGGACAGCCAGTGCTGGAGTTCGAATGATGGATGCAACACTTCCAAAGGAAGGAGCCGGGCAAAGGGCATTCGACAGCGTCCTCATCGCCAATCGCGGCGAAATCGCACTCCGCGTGCAGCGCGCCTGCCGTGAACTCGGCCTGAAGACCATCATGGTCTATTCGGAAGCGGACAAGGATGCGGATTATCTGAAGGCGGCCGATACCGCCATCTGCATCGGCCCGGCTTCTCCCGGCCAGAGCTATCTCAACGTGCCGGCTATCCTGCTTGCCATGAAGCTGACGGGCGCAGGCGCTGTTCATCCCGGTTATGGTTTTCTCTCCGAAAGGGCATCGTTTTCGGAAGCGGTTGAGGAAGCGGGTGCGGTTTTCATCGGCCCACGTGCCGACGCCATCCGCACCATGGGCGACAAGATCGCGGCAAAACGGGCGATGATGGAGGCCGGCGTGCCCTGCGTTCCCGGCCCCGATTCCGCCCTGCCGGATGACATGGCGGAGGTTTCGAAAATCGCCACTGAGATCGGCTATCCCGTCATCGTCAAGGCAGCCGGCGGCGGCGGTGGACGTGGCATGCGCGTCGTTCATGATGCCTCCACCCTTCACGACGCCGTTCTCGTTACGCGCGAAGAGGCAAGCCGCGCCTTCGGAACGCCGGAACTCTATATCGAAAAATTCCTCGAACATCCTCGCCATGTCGAAATTCAGGTTCTCTGCGATGGTCAGGGCGGCGGCGTCTGGGTTGGCCTGCGCGATTGCTCGATGCAGCGCCGGCACCAGAAAGTCGTCGAGGAAGGTCCGGCCATCGGCATCCCGCCTGATGTTGCGGCCTTTGTCGGCAATCGCTGCGTTGAAGCGTGCCGCCAGATCGGTTATCGCGGCGTCGGCACCTTCGAGTTTCTTTATGAAAACGGCGAATTCTACTTTATCGAGATGAACACCCGTCTGCAGGTCGAACATCCGGTCACGGAAATGACCTCGGGCGTGGATCTGGTGCGCCAGCAGCTTCTCGTCGCTCTCGGCTATCCGCTGGAAATTTCGCAGGAGGACATTGTCTGCGAGGGACACTCGATCGAGTGCCGTATCAATGCCGAAGATCCCTACAGTTTCATTCCCTGCCCCGGTCTGATCACGGCTCTCCACTTGCCGGGCGGCCCCGGCGTGCGGGTCGATACCCATGTAACAGCGGGCTATCGGGTTTCCGCCCATTACGATTCCCTGATCGCCAAGCTCATCGTCCATGCGCCGACGCGCGAGCAGGCGATCATGCGCATGCGCCGCGCGCTTGGCGAAATGCGCATAGAAGGCGTCTCCACCAACCTGCCGCTGCATCGGGAAATATTGGAAGACCCGGCCTTCTCCGAAGGCGGCACTGACATCCATTACCTCGAACACTGGCTTGCAGCGCGGAGTTCAAAATGAAGCGACAGTCTGTTTCGATATCCCGCTACAGCGAGCCTGGCATCATTGCCGATCTTGCCGCTTACCTTGAGCGCAACAACGTATCCGCCATCGAAATAGAGACGCCGGATGGGTCACTGAAGATCGTCGCCATGGCAGGGGGTCAGGCTCCTGCCGCACCGCGCCCCGCCGAGACGGCCAAGGCGCCGGCAAAGACCGGAGACATCCTTGCCCGCGCACCGATTGCCGGCATCTTCACCCCAGCGCATCCGCAGCGCCCCGACCGCCCGATCCAGATAGGAAAATCCGTAGTGAAGGGCGAAATCGTTGCATTCGTGACAGTCGGACCCGTGATCGTTCCGGTGATCGCCGACAAAGCCGGCACCGTCACCGAAGTGGTGGCAGAAGCCGGTGCGCTTGTCGGATATGGCTCCACCCTTCTCAAGACCGAAGCATGATGGTGACGTCAATGAGCAACCTCCCGCTGAAAACGCCCCACCTTTCCCCCGCCCATCTGGGCCTGCCGAAAATCTCGATGATCGGCAACAAGACCTTTCTGATCGAAGCGCCCGGCGAGCTGGACCTGCCTGCACAGCGGCGCATCTGGGCGCTGACACGCGCGCTGAAGGACCGCCCCGATGTGTTGGAACTCATACCCGGCATGACCAACCTCCTGATCGTGCTGCGCGGCACGCCCGATGATGCCGGGCGTTTGCAGGACGAGCTTCTCGACATCTGGCAACGCACGACCGAACTCGATCTTCTGGGCAAGACCATCGAGGTGCCGACGACCTATGGCGGCGAGCACGCCATCGACCTTGCCGCGATCTGCGATTATTCGGGTCTGCCGGACAAGGAAGTCGTGCGCCTGCACTTCGAGCAGACCTATACGGTTTTCGCCGTCGGCAGCGCGCCGGGCTTTGGTTATCTCGGCGGTCTCGATCCACGCATTTTCATGCCACGCAAGAAAGTCCCGTCGCTGCGCATGCTGAAAGGCATGGTGACGATCGGCGGTATGCAGTCTGGCATCTCGGTCCTGACCGGGCCTAATGGCTGGAATTCGCTGGGTTTCACCGAAATCACCATGTTCGACGCCACGGCTGAGCAGCCGGCGGTGCTTGCGCCCGGCGACCGGGTTCGTTTCCTTCCTGAAAGGATCGAACTATGATCCATATTCTTGCCTGCGGACCGCTGAACACCGTCCAGGATCTCGGCCGTGCGGGTTACCGCAATATCGGCATCACCGCCACGGGCGCGATGGACCCCATCGCGCTCAGGGTCGGCAATATCCTCGTCGGCAACGGCGAAGACGCCGCCGCGATTGAAATCCAGACCTTCCCTTTCCGCATCGAGTTCGAAGAGGCACTGACCTTCGCCGTGACCGGCGCAGATTGTACGGCACGGCTTGATGGTGCGGACCTGCTACCCTACTGGTGCACTCGGGCTGCAAAAGGTCAAATACTCGAGCTTTCGACACCGCAGAAGACTGCTCGTGCCTATCTCTGCCTTCAGGGCGGCATCGACGTTCCGGTGGTCATGGGATCGCGCAGCACCTCGCTTCGCGGTTCCTTCGGCGGCCACGAAGGACGCCATCTCGCCACCGGCGACAGGCTTGCCGTTCTGCCATCCGAGGCCTCGCCGCTGCCCTCAAACGGTCTTGGTGTCATGGCGCTTGCCGTTGCGATGCCGGACATGTTTCCGGTGTCCGACAATGGCGAATTGCTGCTGAGAGCCATTCCGGCCGCCGAACACGATCTTTTCGGCGAAGGCGCCGAACGTTTCTGGTCGGAGGCCTGGAAAATCACCTCACAGAGCGACCGCACCGGTTACCGGCTTGCCGGAACGCCGATGACACTTTCGGCCCCGGTGGAGCTGCGTTCTTACGGCGTCATTCCCGGTGTGGTTCAGGTGCCGCCAAGCGGCGAGCCGATCATCCAGATGAGCGACGCCAATACGGCCGGCGGTTATCCCAAGATGGCCGGCATCATCGACAGCGATCTGTGGCGGCTCGGACAGGCGCGCATCGGCAGCCGCATCCGCTTCGTGCAAGCAACGGTGCGCGAAGCGCTGGAAGTCGAACAGGCGATCGACGCCTATTTCGCAGATATCCGCAAGACCCTGCCGCTGATTACCGCCGCACTCGGCACGCTCGCAAAACGATAATCCTGAAAAACAAGGAGAGGGAACCATGAAGATCGATGTTAATTCCGATATGGGCGAAGGTTTCGGCGTCTATAAGGTCTGCGACGACGGGAAACTTATGGAAGTCGTCTCTTCGGCAAATATCGCCTGCGGATTCCATGCGGGCGATCCGGAAATGATGGCGCGCATGGTGCGTCTGGCCAAACAGAACGGCGTCGGCGTCGGCGCTCATCCGGGCCTTGCCGACCGTCTCGGCTTTGGCCGCCGCGAAATTCCCGTCGACGCGGAAGAAATGGAACAGCAGGTTCTCTACCAGCTCGGCGCGCTATCGGCGATTGCGAGGGCGCAGGATGTCGCGCTTTCTCACATCAGCTTCCATGCTGCCATGGGCAACATGATCAACCGCGACGCGGCCCTTGCCGAACGGATCATGAAAAAGATCAAAGCGGTCGATCCCAATCTCATCGTCTTTTCGATGCCGGACATGCTGATCGAAAAGGCCGCGCTGGATTGCGGGCTGAAGGTGCTCAATCTTTTCCTCGCCGACCGGGCCTATGATGTGAAGGGGCAGCTCGTGCCGCGCAAGCTGCCCAATTCCGTCATCAAGGAAGAGACGAAAGTGCGCGCGCGCGTGCGCCAGTTTCTGGAAAAAGGCACCGTCACGACAATCGAGGGCGAGATCATCCCCGTTCGCGCCAGATCGATCCTCGTTCACAGCGATACACCCGGTTCGCTGGAGCTTGCTCGCACGGTGCGCAGCGAAGTGGAAGCCTGCGGGGGCAGCGTCGTTCCGGCCCGCGAAGTAGTCGTCTGAGGGCGGCCCGCTTTCCTCTTATCATTGACAATCAAACAATTACGGCACCGTGCATCATTTCTGGAGCACGGTGCCATTACATTTTCAGGTATTTTTCGTCGGCCGAACCGGTGAACCGATCCGGCAGAGGAAGTATCAATTCAGCTGGATCACGTGATTGCTGTCGTTTGTCCAGCTCAGTTTCACCCGGTCGCCGGCCACGCTGACGGCATTGGTGAACCCTTCCGTCTGGGTCTGCCTGTAGGCGATCATCGGCTCGCCACTATCCAGCCGCAGGTAGTAGTGCAGCATAAAACCGCGATAGACGACCTGCTCCACTTTTGCCGTCGTGGAATTGCTGGCGTTTTCACCCGCGTCGGCCGCAAGCGGCGAAACCGAGATCGCCTCCGGGCGAACCGTGACAACAACCTTGTCGCCCTGGACCGTACCCATGTCATCCACATCCAGCCGCACCCCGGCACCGGTCACAAGCCGTGCGGCGCGGCCGTTGCGTTCCACCACACTCGCCTCGAAGAAGTTCGAGGCGCCGATGAAACCAGCGACGAAGCGCGTCAGCGGCTTCTGGTAGATTTCACCTGCCGGCGCGATCTGCTCGAGATTGCCGTCCCGCATCACGGCGATCTGGTCCGCCATGGTCAGGGCCTCGTCCTGATCATGCGTCACCATGATGGTGGTGAGGCCAAGCCGCTGCTGCAGGCTGCGGATTTCAACCTGCATGCTTTCCCGAAGGCCCTTGTCGAGTGCGCCAAGCGGCTCGTCCAGCAGCAGCATCGAAGGCTCGATCACCAGAGCGCGCGCCAGTGCGACACGCTGCTGCTGGCCGCCGGAAAGCTGCGCCGGCAGCCGGTCGCCGAAGGCGTGCAGCTGAACGAGATCGAGCGCCTGCTTCACACGCCCTTCCCGATCGGCCTTGGAAACGCCCCGCATCTCGAGACCGAAGGCGACGTTTTCGGCAACGGTCATATGGGGAAACAGGGCGTAGTTCTGAAACAGCATACCGACATTGCGGCGATGAACCGGGGTGCGCGTGGTCGGCTTGCCGCCGACCACGATTTCACCCGAGGTGGGATCGACGAGCCCCGCAATCATGCGAAGGCAGGTCGTTTTCCCGCATCCGCTCGGACCGAGAAGCGCCAGGATTTCCCCTGCCTTGACGGTAAGCGAAACATCATCGACGGCAACGACCTGACCGCTGTAATGCTTGGTCAGTCTTTCCAGGCGGACTTCTACGGATTTCATCTGCGTTCCTCAGCCGTTAAAGGTCTGGTTGTATTTTTCGAGCCACTGCGCGCGGCGCGGAATGATGTATTTCCAGTCCGGCGTGAAGAGGTTCAGCGATTCCATCTTCGCTTCCGGATAGGCAAGGAATTTCGCCGTATCCGCGCCGAACTCGATGCCCTTGACGGAGGGGGCGCTGAGCGTGGCTTCAGACAGCATCTTCTGCACGCCGGGGTCGAGGATGCGGTTGATATAGGCGAGAGCGAGATCGCGGTGCGGCCCGCCCTTGACCAGCGCGATGGAGTTGATGCCGGTGAAAGCGCCTTCCTTCGGGAAGGTCATGTCCAGCGGCACGCCCTTTTTGGTGTGTGGATAAACGGCCTTGGAATATTCGATGCCGCCGAAATCCGCCTGGCCCTGCGCAACCATCATGGTCTGCGCTTCCGCATCATAGATGGAAAGGACGTTCGGCTTCAGGTCGGCAAGTTTCGCCCAGCCTGCATCGGTGGCATATTGCGCTTCTTT
Source organism: Agrobacterium sp. (assembly GCF_059499945.1). Classification (NCBI taxonomy): domain Bacteria; kingdom Pseudomonadati; phylum Pseudomonadota; class Alphaproteobacteria; order Hyphomicrobiales; family Rhizobiaceae; genus Agrobacterium; species Agrobacterium sp. The sequence goes on from NZ_JCABZP010000015.1 coordinate 324,155, forward strand.
CAGCGGTTTGCCGGTCGCAAGTGCGGCCGCCACCATCAGCATCAGAACGCTCTGGGTATTCTTCGGCGTATTCAGAAGCATCCGGCGGGCATATTTCTTGTCGAACATCTGTTCGTAACTTTCGAACGGCTTGCCCGTTGTCGGATTGTAGAACAGGCCGGCAATCGAAATTGCAAAACCGACGCCGAAATTGTCTTCGAAAAGATAACGGGAATAGACGTTCTTGAGGTTGGGGATTTCATCGATCGGCAATTGCTCGATCAGGCCTTCCTCCTTGGCCTGGGGAACGCCGACATCGTCCATCGACATCACGCTATATTGCGGATTTTCGCGGGTGGCGCGCAGCGTGGCGATATTGGCAAGCGTTGCGCCTTCAGTCGTCAGGACCCGGCACTTATATTCCTTTTCGAAGGCCGGGATCACTTCCTTCTTGATCAGCCCGCCCTGTGCCGAATTATAGACGCCGACATACATGGTGCGGTCCTGCGCGGAAGCCGCGGTATAAAAATAGGGTGTGGCGAGCGCGCCTGCGGTGACTGTGAGGAAACTGCGCCGTTTCATGATGATGGTCTTGTCTGTCATTTCCGGTACCCCTCTTGTTGTTGATTTACATTGCCATTGCCCGGCGCAGACCAACCAGCCTGTCGAGGACGAGCACGACGGTAACCGCCAGAACGATGATGATGGTGGACATGGTCGCGACCGAAGGATCAAAGACCGTACCGATCTGGCGATAGAGAACGATGGGCACGGGCAGGTTCGCGGAATCGGCCAGCCACATCGAAACGGGATAATTGTCAAAAGAAACCATGAAGCAGAAGATCGAGCCGGAGGCGACACCGGGCGCGATCTGCGGAAAGATCACCCGCGTGAAGGTTTTCCAGCGGGTGGCGCCAAGCGTGCGCGCCGCTTCCTCGAGGCTGACATTGACGAGCTGGAGGCTGGTCAGCACCGTGCGGATCACATAGGGCGACGTCACCACGGTATGGGCGATGAGAAGCTTCAGCTTGGTATCCATCCAGCCGTAGCCGGAAAAGAGCTGCAGCAGCGCAAGGCCGGTCACCAGCACGGGAAAGATCAGCGGCGAAAGCAGTAGCCCCTTCATCAGCGAGCGGCCGATGAATTTACCCCGGGAGAGCGCGAAGGCTGCGGGAACGCCAAGTGCCAGCGACAGAATGGTGGTCGCCACCGCAAGCGCCGCACTGAAGGTGAGGCCGGCGGTGAATTCCTCGTTCTGCATTACCGCCGCATACCAGCGGAAGGTGAAACCCTGCGGCGGGAAGGTGACGAAATAGCTGTCGGAAAACGAGATGGCGACGACAAGGACGATCGGAGCCAGAATGAAGACCATCATGGCAGCGGTGATCGCATAAAGGACGATGGCGGGTGTGCCGGTCAGCTTGTTGTTCATGATGCACTTGCCTTGATACGACGCCCGCCGAGCAACCTCATCGAGACGGCGTTGATCAGAATGACGATGAAGACGAGGATGGTGGCGATGGTGGCGCCGAACGGCCAGTCATAGACCGCGAGAACCTGCTGTTCGACCATGTTGCCGAGCATTTGCGAGCCGGGACCGCCGATCAAAGCGGGAATGACATAGGATGCGGAGGCGAGCGAGAACACCAGCGTGAAACCCGCCACGAGGCCGGGAAGGCTGAGCGGGAAAGTGATCCGCAGGAAAACTTTCCACGCGGGCGCACCGAGCGTGCGGGCGGCCTGCTGCAGATTCGGATCAATCTTGCCAAGCGCGGACGACAGCGGCAGCACCATCATCGGGAAGAAGATGTGCAGAGAGCCGATGATGACGGCGGCGTCCGAAAAAAGCAGCGTCAACGGGCTATCTATGATGCCCAGATTCATCAGGATGTAGTTCAAGAGACCGGTCGGACCATTGCCCAGAATGAGCTGCCAGCCGTAAGCGCGAACCACGACGCTGACGGCCAGCGGTGCGATGACGATCAGCGTGATGATGCGGGTCGTGACGATATTGCCGCGCACGAGAACGGTCGCGACCGGATAGGCGAGTATAGCCGCGAGAGCCGAAGTGATCAGGCTGATGCGGATCGTCGCCCAGAGCACTTTCTGGTAAAGATCGACCTCGAAAAACCTCACATAGTGTGCAAACGTGAAGGGGGCACCGATCAACCCCTGCGAGTTCTGCGTCATGACGCTGAAGGTCATCAACCGAATTGCCGGCCAGAAGAAAAAGATCGTGAGAAAGATCAGAAGCGGCAGGATGAGTATGCCGGGCGAAAACAGCCGGCGCTCGATGGCTTTCCAGCCGGAAACTCCACGGCGTGGCGGGGCATGTGGTTCCATGATCGCAATATCCGACATCTATACTCCCGTCGCGTTGAATACGGCACGAGGCATCGCGTTGAGCCGAACGAAATCGTCCAGGCCCTATGACTAGAATTTGCTGGGTGTGCTCCCTGTCGAGGTATCCGGTCTTTTGCCGGCCCCTGTCGCATGTTTCTGCATTTTCGCGCCGGTTACCTCTTTGGGTAATATTGTCCGATGCGTCGTTCCCTTGTTGTTGTCAGGAGCTTAGGGGCTAAGCCGACGCGCTGCATAATAGTTTATTGCTCTTAGGTCATCGCATACGAGTATGGACCTGCGCCCTCTCAGAGCGATGCATCAAAATCCCGTATGACCTCACATCGAAGTCGTATTGGGGAAACGGCGGAAATTTCCCGTAACCTCTTTGTCATGCACTGGCACCACGAAGATGCCTGCCTTCACCGTTACAATCGGAAATGATCCATGCCCGCTATCGCCCAACGCCTCAACAACGTCACCGTTTCAGCCTCGCTTGCCATGACCCAGAAAGCCCGCGACCTCGCGGCTCAGGGCATCAAGGTCATCAGCCTGTCGTCCGGCGAGCCGGATTTCCCGACCCCTGCCCACGCGGTTGAAGCGGCGCACGCGGCCGCCGTTGCCGGCGATACGAAATATCCGCCCGCCGACGGAACGCCTGCCCTGCGCGCCGCCATCCAGCGGAAGTTCAAGCGTGATAACAATCTCGACTACGATCCAAGCCAGATTCTGGTGGCGGGCGGCGGCAAGCAGATCATCTTCAACGCCATCATGGCCACCTGCGACCCAGGCGACGAAGTCGTCATCCCCGCGCCGTCCTGGATCAGCTATGCCGATATCGTCAAGTTTTCGGGCGCCGTGCCGGTGCCGGTGGTTTGCCCCGAAAATAACGGTTTCCGCCTGCGGGCCGAAGATCTCGAAGCCGCCATCACCCCGAAAACCAAATGGCTGCTTTTCAACTTCCCAAACAACCCCACCGGCGCCGCCTGCTCGCGAGCGGAAATGAAAGAGATCGCCGAAGTCATGCTGCGGCATCCGCATGTCTGGATCATGACCGACGACATGTATGAGCATCTGATCTATGACGACTTCGAATTCTGCACCATCGCCGAAGTCGAACCGCGGCTCTATGATCGGGTTCTGACCGTCAACGGCGCATCGAAAGCCTATGCCATGACCGGCTGGCGTCTCGGCTTCTGCGGCGGCCCGAAGGACCTCATCAAGGCCATCAGCAACGTCAACACCCAGAACAGCGGCGGTGTCGCAACCATCGTACAGGCTGCCGCCGTCGCGGTTCTCGACGGCCCGCAGGATCTGCTGAAGGAACGCGCCGATATCTACAAGACGCGCCGCGATTTCGTGCTCGACAAGCTCGCCGAAATCGACGGCATCCGCTGCCACAAGCCGGAAGGCGCCTTCTATATCTTCCCGAACATTGGGGCGCTGATCGGCAAGACGACGAAGGGCGGCAAGAAGATCGAGAACGACACCGATTTCGTCATGGCGCTTCTCGCCGAACATCACGTTGCGACTGTGCAGGGTGCGGCCTATGGCTTGAGCCCCTTCTTCCGGCTTTCTTATGCCACCAGCATGGAGAACCTGGCCGAAGGCTGCGCCCGCATCGCCGAATTCTGCAATGGAATGAAATAGGGAGAGCAGCATGTTGGGAGGAAGTGGCCGTGTCATCATGGTTTCCGGCGCATCGCGAGGCCTTGGCCTTGCGATCGCCAAGAGGCTTCACGAAGCCGGTTTCACCGTCGCGGCGGGAGCGCGAAATCCGGCCGCTGTTGCGGTAAAGGACCGGCTTTCAGCTGATCGATACGATGCGGAAGAGACGGGCTCGGCCGAGGCCTGGGTTGAAGCCGTCGCAACAAGATATGGCCGGATCGATGGTCTGGTAAATTGCGCCGGCATCAACCCCAAGGTACGGGTCATGGATGCGGGCGAAGAAAGCCTCGACCAGATGTGGCGCATCAACGTCAAGGGCCCCCTGAGGGTAACACGCGCCGCCATCCCTCATCTCGTCAAGTCCGGACAGGGCAGGGTCATCAATGTCGCCTCGCTGGCGGGACGCCGCGTTGGCTCCAATGTCGGTTATGCAATGACGAAATTCGCCGTCGTCGCCCTCACCCACGGTATCCGACAGGAGTTGTGGGACAACGGCGTGCGCGCCACTGCCCTCTGCCCAGGTTACATCGCGACCGACATGACAACAGGCGAAACGGAAGTCAGCCGCGAGGATATGACCCAGCCGGAGGATCTCGCTGAAATGGTAGAAACCCTGCTTTGCCTGCCGAACAACCTTTCGGTGGCCGAATTGCTGGTGAATTGCCGCAAGGAATCAATGCTTTAAGCTTTTTTGCGCGCGGTACGGAAAGACCATGCCGCGCGTAGTTTTAAAACCGGCCTGATCCTTTTATTTCAGGGTCTCCGCCAGTTGCAGCAATATCTCCTTGACGGCCAGCGCAGGCTCGGAGAGCGGCGTATTGTCCGATACGCAGAAGGACAGCGTTTCCTCGATCATCGGGCTGGCGATCTGCCTGACGACGATTTCTTCATTGGATTCCGCCACGATACGGTCAGCGATGGCCTTGGGCGTTATGGTCGCGCCAAGCCCGGCATCCACGCCGCGCGCGATGGTCCTTACCGATTCCAGCTCCGCCATGACGATCAGATCCTTGCGGCTGCGGGTGAAAGCGAGATTGATGGCGCGGCGTACGAAATTATAGGTCGGCGGTAGAAGGAAAGGGAGAAACGCCAGATCAGCAACCGTGATCGGCGCATCGCCCGGTTCCACGCCGAAGCTGCGATGCACGACCAGCACGAATTCCTCACGCAATAGCGGCGTGAACTTGACGCCCCGGATCGGCCCGGTTCCGTGAATGAGGCCCATTTCCAAACGGCCATTCATGATCATCTGGCTATAGGGCTGGCTGACGCTTTCCGTGATGTGCAGCAGAATGCCGGGATGAAGCCGCTTGGTTTCTTCCATCAGACGCAGCGAGAGCGTCGCGGCGCTGCTGAAGGGCGCAAGTCCCACCGATACCTTGCCGGAAAGCACCGCGCCCGCTTCCAGAGCCTCCGCCTGCGCCTGCTCCATCTGCCGCAAAATGACCTGCGCATGCCTGTAGACGACCTTGCCGGCATCGGTCATGACCACGCCCTGCTGGCTTCGGGTCAGCAGTTTCTGGCGGAAATGCTCCTCGATGCTTGCCAGTTGCTGGCTAAGCGCCGGCTGGGCGATATGCAGCACATCGGCCGCCCTGGTTATGCTACCCATGTCGACAATCGTGATAAACGATTTCAGGCGCCTGATATCCATCTGCTGTTGATCATCCCATTACTGCTTGCAGGAATAAGATGCTCAATTTGCAGACAAAGTCCATCTTCCATTTCCCCGCCGGCCCCAACAGCGCCGATGGCGAAGGCGTCCAATCAGGCCGCCCTGAGAGAACCCCGATGGACACCCGTTCCCTGACCGAGTTCGAACTGGCCGAGCAGCCGGTTCAGCGCATCGACCTCTGTTGCCAGGGTGTGGCTTGCGGCAGTCATCTCCTCGACCATTGCCGCATTTTTCTGCGTGTCCTGATCCATCTGGTTGACGGCAACGTTGATCTGTTGGAGGCCGGACGACTGTTCCTGCGCGGATTCCACGATCGCGGCGACGTGCTGGTTGATCTCCTGCACTTCGGCAACGATGACATCGAGCGCCTTGCCGGTGTCGCCGACAAGATGCACGCCGTCTTCGACCTGCTGGTTCGACTTTTTGATCAGCGACTTGATTTCCTTCGCCGCGGCGGCGGAGCGTTGGGCAAGCTCACGCACTTCCTGCGCCACCACGGCAAAACCCTTGCCCGCCTCGCCGGCACGCGCCGCTTCCACCCCGGCATTCAACGCCAGCAAATTCGTCTGGAACGCGATCTCATCGATCACGCCGATGATGCTGGAAATCTCGTTTGACGATTTCTCTATCCGCTCCATCGCCAGCACGGCCTGCCGTACGACCTCACCCGACCGTTCCGCGCCGATGCGCGTGCGGGAAACGAGCCGGCCCGCCTCATGTGCACGGTTCGCGGCGTCCTTTACCGTTATCGTGATCTCCTCAAGGGCGGCGGCGGTTTCTTCAACGGCCGCCGCCTGCTGCTCCGTTCGCCGCGCCAGATCATCGGACGCCGCCTTGATTTCATTGGCGCCGGCATCGATGCCAGAGGCATTTTCCGATACCCGCAGAAGCGCGTCCTGCAATTTCCCGGCCGAGCCGTTGAAGTCGCTCCGCACCGCATCGAGCTGCTCGACAAAGGGATCGTCTATTCGACAGGACACATCGCCGTCGGCGAGCTTTGCCAGCGCATAGGCCAGGCTGTCAACGGCAAAGCGGATGCTGCTCGCCTCATCGGCGGCCCTGCGTTCCCGGACCGTGCGCTCTTCTTCGCCAAGCGCGCGGTTGCTCTCCGCCTGCTGTTCCAGCGAGGCCTTTTGTCGATTGTTTTCGCGCAAAACGTCAAGTGAGCGGGCAAGATCGCCGATCTCGTCCCTTGTCTCGATATCCTTCAGTGTCAGCTGAAGATTTCCCTGCGCAATCTGGGCGGTCTCATCGATGATGTTGGCGATGCGCCCGATGAACCGCCGCGCGATGAACCATCCCGCCAGCGCCAGCAGCACGGTGGCCGTCACGATCGTCACAGCGGCGTCACGCATCATGGCATGCAGCTGCGCAAGCACTGTTTCTTCCGGCACCGAGATGATTGCGTACCATTTCATGTCCTGGGTAAGCATGACGGGCAAGGCGATGGCGAAGGACTTCGTTCCGTCCTGTGTGGTAATCTCCCGCTCCGCACCGGGATTTGCAATCAGCTGATCCCAGCCAGCGGTCTGCGCACCGCCATCCGCAAGGCTTTTTCCCATGATCGCCGCATCCGGATGGCTGATGATCTTGCCGCCGCCGCTGACGAGACTGACGAAACCCGTTCCCATGGGCCGCACGGTCGAAAGCGCCTTGCCTGTTTCATCAAGCGACAGGTCGAGGCCAGCAACGCCCAGAGGTTTGCCATCGACCATAACCGGCTTGGCGATAGAGGTGATCAGAACCTCCTTGCCGTCGATTGCATAAGAATAGGGTTCGATGACGACCGTTTTCTTCAGGGTGAAGGGCAATTGATAATAATCGCCCGGGCCTGCGGTGGCATAGTCGGTCAAAGCGGTATTGCTTATTTTGCCGCCGCTGCGTACCCAATAGGGTATGTACCGGCCGGTCGCGTCATGGCCTTCCCTGTTGGCGAAATCCGCGTCCTTACCGTCAAACGCATTGGGCTCCCATCCGGTCCAGAGGCCAAGGATATCGGGGTTATTGGCCAGCATCTGGTGAATGATCTGATCGGCCTTGCCCCGGTCGGCATCACCTGACTGTTTCATCGATTCCAGAACCGAGGCGAGGCTGTTGACGATGTGAATGGTACCGCTGATATTCTTTTCGGTCACTAGCGCTTCGGCATGGGCGATCTGCCGCATACGCTCGAGATTGTTGGCCCTGGTATCCTCCATGGACCGATAAAACAGCACGGCCGAAGCCGCGATCGTCGCAAAGACACCACATGCGGCGACCGCAAAAATATTCCGGCCCGTTGTCGATTTAAAAAGCATGTCCCATCCCTCAAAACTATGCTGCGACGGTAGCGGGAGTTACGGGTGCGTGCGCAACTGTTGGCGACCGGGCTAGAGAGTGAGCTTAAGAAGTTAAGTTTAAGATTTACTTTCAATTCTATTTTTCACGCGCAATTAAAAAACATCAATACTTTATCAAGTTGCAATATTTAAGTATATACAAACTATTACGCGATATTTTATCCCCTGCACAGATACTTCACTGCGCAGGGGCTCTGCTTGATGCAGCGCGGGATTGCGCTCTGCCGAAGCCGGAGATTATTGTGGTAACCTCAAGGCGCTCCAGAAGCCACGCAACTGTGCGGTCAATTCCGCATAGAGACGATAGCGCCGCCCATAGTGCGAGACTTGCGCAGCATCCGGCTGATAAGCATTCGCAACCCGTGTCATCGCCGCAACCGCCTCCTCATAATCAGGATAAAGCCTAATCGCCACGGCCGCGCCAATGGCCGCGCCGAGTGCGCCCGTCTCGCGCGCCTCCGCGACACGCAGCGGAATTTCCAGAACATCAGCCATGATCTGCGGCCAATGCTGGCTGCGGGAACCGCCGCCGGACATCACGGCGGTTTCCACCGGCAATCCCGCTTCGCGCAGGACACCGATATGGCGGCGATGTTCGAAACACACGCCTTCGAACAGGGCACGCAACATATGGCCCTCGCCATGCCATCCGGCGAGGCCATAAAAGCCGCCCCGAAATTCCGCCCCCAGCCGCGATCCGAAAATGAACGGATGAAAAAACGGATCGTCGGCGCGCGGTGTGACGGAGCCGACCAGTTCGTTGCAGCGCTCGAAGGCACGGTCGCCGTGGTCGCCGCGAACACGATGCACGTACCATTCGAGATTGGCGGCGGAAGTGGCGCTGGATTCGATATTGACATAGCGGTCACGGCCAAAGGTCGTGACCATGAAGACATCGGGGCTGATGACCGGCTTGTCTGCGAAAACCTGGTTGATGCTCCAGGTGCCAGCGATGATGGAAGCTTCCCCGGCATTAATGACGCCCGACCCCATGGCGCTGGAGACCACATCGAAGAAACCGCCAATGACGGGTGTGCCTTCGGGCAGCCCCGTGATGTCAGCAGCCTCGCTTGTCACATGGCCGACGATGTCGGCCGATTCCACGAGACGAGGGAAAAACGCGAACGCGTCCTCAAGATCGTAAAGGGACAGAAGCTCGCGGTCGAGGTGCGCTTCCGGCAAGGCCAGCAGCCCCGCGCCGCTGAGGTCGGAAATATCATTGGCAAGGCAACCCGTCAGGCGGAAATTGACGAAATCCTTGCAGAACAGGACCGTGCCGATCTGCCCGTATAGATTGGGCGCATGCCGTTTGACCCAGGCAAGCAGGCTGGGTGTTTGCGCAGGCCATGGCCGCTGCAGGCAACGAGCCTGCAACTGCGCTCCGCTTTTCCGGTCAAGCTCGGCCGCCACATCGGCGGCGCGGCTGTCGAGCGACTGGATGCCGATCAGGGGCTGCTGGTTCTTGTCCAGGAGGTAAAGACCATTGCCGTGGCCGGCGCAGCCCACCGCCAGAATACTGCGGGGATCGACAGAGGATTTCACCAGAAGCTGGCGGATCGCCTCGCAGCCGTTCCGCCATAATTCCTCGAGATCGCGCTCGACATAGCCGGGCTGGGGGAATGTCGAATGTCCATCGATGGCGTGTTGCGCGATCTGCCGGCCCGCCGTGTCGAACAGCACGGCCTTGATGACCGTGTTGCCGACATCGAGACCCAATATGTAATTTTTGTCAGCCACGATTATAGATATCCCATGCTTCCTCACCACCTGCACCCTGATGGATGATGGCCATCAACGCCGCAACGACGGCCTTGGGATTGTCGTGCTGATAGATATTGCGCCCATAGACCATGCCGTTCGCGCCTTCGGCCACCAGAGCCGCCGATTTTGCCAGTACATTGCGCAAGTCCTCACGCCCCCCGCCCCGCACCAGCACCGGGCACCGCGCGGCTTCGATCACCTTGTGAAAATCGCGCGGATCGCTGGTCGGATCGGCCTTGATGATATCGGCTCCCATTTCCGAGGCAAGACGCACCAGCGTGACGATCTTTTCGGCATCGCCATCCACCTGATAACCGCCCCTGATATCATTGGGCAGCATCACCAGAGGTTCGATCATCAGCGGCATGCCGAAACGATGGCAATCTGCCCGCACGCGGCTGATGTTTTCGACGCATTGACGAAACAGGTCCGGCTCGTCCGGCAGCATGAACAGGTTCACGACGACGCAGGCGGCATCCATTTCCAGCGCACCGATGATCGGATCGTGATGGTTCTGTAGCTGCGACCACATCGTTCTGTGGCGCGTGGAATTATAGGGATTGCCCATATCGATACGCATGACGAGAGCCGGCTTGTCGCGCTCCGGCCGCTGCTGCAGCAGATCGGCCTGCCCATAGGCCATCTGAATGGCATCGGGACCGGCCTCGACCAGCCTGCCCACGGTCTGCGCCATATCCTCCAGCCCGACAAGGAAGCTCGGCTCGTTGCAAACCCCGTGATCAATGGCCACATCGAGGCAGCCGCCATTGCGAAACAGCCGGTTCATGCGCGCCTTTTTCGAAATCCGCATCATCATGCATTCTCCTTGCATCTGTGTTGAAGCATTGCCGGCGTGACGCCGTAAAAAGTCTCCAGCTCATGGGTAAGCCGCTGCCGTTCCGCTGCCGCCTGGGTGGTCGGCCAGCCCAGCTCGCGTGCCGCGACGTTCAAGATCGCGTCGATCAGTTCGGCATCGATGACGCCGGTGATGGCGAGCGTCGTACGCCGCAACACGAGATCGGTCAGGTGTCGCACGTGTTCACAGCGGATCAGCCAGATCATCTCCGCGGCCGTTATCGGCGATTTTTCTGAAAGCCGCGCATCATCCGCACGGTCCCGGCAAAAGCCCATCAGATCGAAGGCGCGGGAGCCGTAAGCCAGAGCCAGATGCTCCGCCCGGTCTCCGGCGATCGAAAACTCCTCCGACAGCAGGGCCGGCAGGCTGCCTACGCCGGCGGGAAAATTCCTGCCGCCGCCAATTGGGCGATCCATGGTACCGGTCAGTCGTCTGCGTCCAAGAAAGGCCAGAACCTCGTCGGTCACCTGCTCACCAAAGGCTCTGAAGGTGGTCCACTTGCCGCCGATCATGCAGAGCTGTGGCGGATCGCCCGCAACGCGGTGGATGAAATGGCTGCGGGATATTTTTCCGGTAAAGGCGGCATCGCTGCGCGGCAGCGGGCGTATGCCGCTGAAACTGAAGACAATGTCGGAATGGTCGATGGCAATCTGCGGAAAGACCTGCCGGATCGCCTCGATAATATAATCCCGCTCCTCGGGCTCGCAGCGCACCCGCTCGGGCCGATCCACCTTGATATCGGTCGAGCCAGCGAGAACACGGCCGAGATAGGGAAAGAGGATACAGACGCGATTATCGGCATTCTCGAAAAAGATCATATGGCCGTTCAGGGCCTTGAGAAGCGCGTCGTTGGCGATAATCAGATGTGATCCCTTGGTTCCGGAGACGGTCGGTTTTGCTTTCTCCGCCACTGGTCCGGCGGTCAGCGTGCCAATCGTCTCGTCGATCCATGCGCCGGTCGCATTGACGATGATCCTTGGGCGGATGGGCAGAGTTTCATCCGCGCCCTCCAGCCGAAGACGGTACTCATCGCCAAGACGGACAAGTTCGGCATAGTTGAGCGCAATGCTTTGCGGCGCATCGGTACGGGTGTCGATCAGAAGCTCCAGCGCAAGCCGTTCAGGCTGGCTTATCCACGCATCGTAGTAAGTGGCGGAGTATCTGATTTCCGGCGTCAGATCCGGCCAATGCTGCAAAGTCCCGGGCGCGCCTCGAAACGCGTGACGGGGCAGAATACGGTTTTTTCGGGTGACAAAATCATAGAGCATGAGACCCGCCTTGATGGCGAGAGCGCCCCGGCTTGCGGGTTTTCCGCCTGAGCCGGCAAAGGTTGCTGCCGCGTTGAAAAGGCCGCTGAAAGTCGAGAAAATCGGGATCGTGGTCGGCAGCGGACGAACCATATGCGGGGCGAGTCTCAGAAGTGCGTCCCGCTCCCGCAAAGACTCTGCCACGAGGCTGAATTCACCATTTTCGAGATAACGCAGGCCGCCATGGATCATGCGCGAGGGTGCGGCGCTGCAGCCTGAGGAGAAATCGTTGCGCTCGACCAGCAGCACCCGCAGCCCCTGCAAGGCGAGATCGCGATAGGCGGCAATTCCGTTGATGCCGCCGCCGATAACGACGGCATCAAAATCACCATCGTGCCGGATGCGGCGCAGAGCGTCCTCGCGAAAACTGGGCATAGAAATACCGTTCGCTGGCTGACGACCAGCGTCCCAATGTTGTTGACCGTTTAAAGCGACGTGAGAGACGGGACGAAAATGATACGCTGTTCGCCTGAAGTCCCGTCTCAGCTTACATAATCAGGTATCGAGCCCCACAAGATGCTCCGCGACGCCGGCACTGATGAGCGCCAGCTCACTCTCCGTGAGGCGAAGACGCGCCGCCGCGGCATTTTCAACCGCCTGAGCCGGATCACGCGCGCCGCACAGCGAAAATGTTATGCCCGGCTGCGCAATCGTCCAGGCAATCACCACCTGGGCGACCGAAGCTCCATGGGTGGCCGCCACCGGTTTCAGCACGTCGATCAACCGCGCGATTTTCTGGCGGTTCGCCTGACTGAAGCGCGGGTTGCCGTGACGCTGGTCGTCTTCCGCAAAAACCCGCTCCGGCCCAACCTTGCCCGAGAGGAGACCGAGCGCCAGCGACGAATAGCTGAGAACCGAGACGGCATTCTCTAGGCAAAGCGGCAGGAGCGTCGTCTCGATACCGCGCTTCACCATAGAATATTCTTCCTGAATGGCATCCAGCGCGCCGGTTGCGATATAGGCTTCGAGATCGTCCGGCGAAACGTTGCTTGCCCCGATGGAACGGATCTTTCCCTCCTCCTTCAGCCGCACCAAAGCCCCGACCGTCTCGGCAATCGGCGTCGTGGCGTCCTGCCAATGGGTGACGTAATGGTCGATATAGTCGGTTCCGAGCCGTTTCAGGCTCTCTTCGACCTCATGCCGGATGGACGCGGCGCCGAGATAACGGTGAACCGGCTTGCCATCCTGATGGAAGAAATAGGCACCCTCATTCACATGCCAGACAAGCCCGCATTTGGTAACCAGCACCACCTTGTCACGCCTGCCGGCAATTGCCTTGCCGACGATGGTTTCCGCAAGCCCCATGCCATAGGCCGGCGCGGTGTCAATGAGGGAAATGCCCGCATCGATGGAGGCCTGGATGGCGGCGATGGATTGCCGCTCGTCGGTGCCACCCCACATCCAGCCACCGATGGCCCAGGTGCCAAGCCCCACGGCGGATGCGCTGATGGCGCTGCCGCCGATCGTCCGGGTCAATATTGCATTGTCTGTCACGAGGTTTCCCCTCCTTCATGATCCAGTAAATAGCCGGCTATTGCCTCGTCCACGACGAGCGAGGTCAGATAACGGCCGGCAAGCGTGGCAGCCACCGGTCCAGCCTTGATGGCGCCTGCCGCCACGCCAATGATATTCGGGCACCGGGCAAGCTGCCCGGGGTCCAGCGCCACCACGCGCGAGTTGAGATCGATCCGCGCCAGCTGCCCGTCCGCCATGGTGAGGTGGGCAAGAAATTCCCCGGCAATGCCCGCATCCACCAGCGCCTGCCCGCCACGGGCGGCATCCGGCAGAAGATCGTAGTAGCCGGAGCCCGGCGCCTCCACCGAACCGATGCCGACCAGCGCCACCTGCGCCTGCCGCGCCAGATCGAAGACCTCGCGGATCGATGCGACGTTCATCAGCAAATCGCGCTGTTCCTCATCCTCGGCAAACAGCGGCGCATGCACGAGCGAGGCGCTGCCGCCGAGTTTCTCCGCCAGCTGCGTGGCGAGATGATTGACATCCGTATAGTGCTTGCCCTGCACGCCGCCCGTCAAAGGCACCACCCGCACATCGAAACGACGCTCCGCCTGCAGATTGTCGACAACCGCGCTCACCGCCTTGCCGCCCGTAATCGCGATCACGTCACCGTCACGGATCGTCTCCAGCAAATGGTTGGCGGCCACCCGACCCACCATCTGCAAGGCGGTTTCCGGATTATCGGATACCGTTGGTGTGACCACCGACTGCCTGAGGCCGAAACGACGGGTGATCTCGCTTTCGAGATCCACCAGCCTCTGATAGGGGCTAGCGATGGTGATCTTCACCATGCCCGCCTTGCGGCCGGCCGCAATCATGCGGTTCACCTTGGTATGGGAAAGATTGAGCCGCTCGGCGATCTCTGACTGCTTCACCCCCTCGATGAAATGCAGCACCAGGACGGAATACATCTGTCTCTGTTGATCGAAATCGTCCTTGATATCCAGCATGATCGTCTTTCTCCAGTTACCCATGGGCGTTCAATGGGCGCTCAGCGGCGACGCCTGACCAGATAGTGGTCGAACAGAACCGCAGTCAGCAATATGCTTCCCCTGATGATGTCCTGCCAGTAGACAGACACATTGAGCAAGGCAAGCGAACTGGAAACGACCGAGAGAAGGATCGCCCCAAGGATTGCACCGAGAATGGTGCCCGAGCCGCCCGAAAGGCTCGCGCCGCCGATAACCGCCGCCGCAATAACGTTGAGTTCCATGCCGACGCCGAAGCTCGGCTGGGCAGAACCGAAGCGGGCCATGTAGATAACGCCTGCAACACCGCACAGCATCGAACAAAGCGTGGTGGTGGCAAACACGACCCGGCCGACGCGGATGCCGGAATAGGCTGCGGCCTTGGGATTGCTGCCGGTATAGAACACCTTGCGGAAGGCAGTCGTGCGCCGCAGCAGCAGATCGAAAGAGACGACCACCACCGCAAATATGATCAGCACCAGCGGAATGCCGCCAATCACACCCTGGCCGATGAACTTGAATTCGGGCGGCAGGGAATAGAGCCCCAGTGGCCGCCCGCCGGTTGCCAGCAGGCAAACACCGCGCGCAATCACCATGACGCCCAGCGACACGATGAAATGATGCAGGCCGATGACAGTGGTCAGAAATCCCATGGCCATGCCGACCAATGTCGTCAGGCAGATCGCCAGCCCCGCCGCCACCCAGGGATCGACGCCATTAAGGAAAAGCCAGCCGGCCGCCACCATCGCCAGTGCGGTGACGGAGCCGACCGAAAGATCGATGCCGCCCGAGATCAAGAGGATCGTCATGCCAACCACGACAATGCTTTCAATGGCGAAGACCATGGCCATGGCCCGCAGATTGTCCACGGTCAGGAAATAGGGAGATATGAAGGACATCACTGCAAAAAGCGCAAGGATGATGACGATCAGCCCGGTTTCCCGCGCCTTGAGCGCCGGCTCCCACCAGGCGGTGCGGCGAACCGCCGTTTCGGCAAGGCTTGAAGGTGTTTCCGATGTTGCCATTTTCCCGCTCCCTCAGGCCCTTTCCGGGCTATGCACAATATTGATCGATGCAAGCTGCATGATCTTTTCCTCCGTCATGTCTTCGCCCTCGACCTCACCCGTGATCCGTCCCTCGCGCACCACCAGCACGCGATCGCTGACGCCGATAAGTTCCGGCAGTTCCGAAGAAATGACGACCACGCCGACCCCCTCACGCGCCAGTTCCCGGATCTGGCGGTGGATTTCGGCTTTCGCACCCACATCCACCCCGCGTGTCGGCTCATCCAGAAAGATGACCTCCGGCTCTACCGACAGCATCTTCGCCAGCGCTACCTTCTGCTGGTTGCCGCCGCTCAAGGTCGACACCGCATCGCCAACACTGTTCGCCCGCAATTTCAGCCGACGTCCCAGCTCATCGGCCCGCTTCATCTCCTTGCGCCGTTCGATGAAGCCCATGCCGTTCGATACCCTGCCGATATCGAGCGCGGAGACATTCGAGGCGATGGACATATTGAGGAACAGCCCGTCCCCCTTGCGGTCCTCGGACAGATAGACCAGCCCCTCGCGGATGCTGTCACGGTAGTCTTTCAGCCTCAGCGGCCGGCCACGCAGCGTAACCTCGCCTCTCGGTTTTCCCTCCAACCGGCAGACCGCCCGGGCAATCTCGCTTCTTCCCGCACCGATCAGCCCTGCCAACCCCAGGATTTCGCCCCGACGCAGATCGAAATTGACATCGAAAACGCGCTTTCCTTCATTCAAGCCCCGAACCGAAAGAATGATGTCATCGGATTTCTCGTCGTCCGAAAGCTTTGGCGGGTAGAGCTTGTCGAGCACCCGTCCGACCATGCTGTTGACGACCTCCTCGGGGGAAATGTCGGCAATATTCTCCGTCCTGATATGGCAGCCGTCGCGCATGACGGTGATGCGGTCGCAATGGTCGAAAATCTCCGCCATGCGATGCGAGATATAGATGATGGCAATGCCCCGTTCCGCCAGCCGGTGCATGATCCTGAAAAGCGTCTGGGCTTCGGTCTCGGTCAAAGCCGCCGTCGGCTCGTCAAGGATCAGGATGCGGCAATCCAGCGTCAGCGCCTTGGCGATCTCAACGATCTGCTGTTGCGAAATCGAAAGGTCGCCGGCGCGGCGGGTGGGATCGATATCGCCGATTTCCCGCAGCACGATTGTCGCCTGCCTTTCGAGGTCGCGATAGTTCATGAACCACGAACGGCTTTGGCCGGTCTGCGACATGAACATGTTTTCGGCGACCGAAATCTCCGGGCAGAGCGCGATCTCCTGATGCACGAAGCCGATGCCAAGCCGGTTCGCCGCATTGGGCGAGGATATCTTGACCGGTTTGCCATCCAGCAGAATTTCCCCGCCATCCGGCTGCAGAATGCCGTCGATGATATGCATCAGCGTCGATTTGCCGGCGCCGTTTTCACCCGCCAGTGCGTGGATTTCGCCACGCCGCAGCTCAAATGCCGCATTGCGCAGCGCCCGCACGGGGCCGAACGCCTTTTGAATATTCGTCATGCTGAGGATGACCTCACCCATAACGCCCTCCCGAACCTGCTTCCCTTATGGCCGGCGAGGCGCAAACCTCGCCGGGTCCAGAGCGACGCGTCAGCGCCCCTTCATATAGTCGTTGAGATCGAAGGAAGCGGCGTTCGCCTTGGTGATGACGGCGAAACCATTGTCCATCGAAGGAACCTGCATCGGGTTGAAGCCGGAAACCTTGTAGTCGTTGAACGGGTCGATCAGGTCCGAATGGGCGCCGAGAAAGGTATTCATGAAACCCATGAAACCCTGAACGCCCTGATTGGGATTGATGGACATGTAGATATTGCCCTGCTTGATATGTTCCAGCGTTGCAGGCGTGATATCCGCATGCAGGATCAGGACCTTCTTTTTTGCCTCGAGAACAGCGGTGGTCGCGCCTTCAGCCGAACCGGCCTCGGGTATCCATAATGCGCCGAGATTTGGATTGGCCTGCAGCAGGGCGCCAACTGCCTGATAGGCGACATTCGCATCCTGATTGGTCGCCTGGCGGCCGACCAGCTTCATTTCCGGATAGGTGCGCCCCATATAGTCGATGAGGGCGGTGACGCGCAGATCGTGATTGCTCTGTCCCGGATTTTCCAGAACGGCATATTCGCCTTTTTCACCAAGCTTCTTGACGATTTCGTCAGCCGCGAATTTCGCCTCGGCGACATTATCAGAGGTGATGTAGGCGGTGCGCTTCGACTTCGGAGAATCCGCCGCAAAAGTCGTCACCGAAACGCCGGAGCCAATCGCCTTGTTGATGGGTTCGATAAATGGATCGGCCTGCATCGGGTGCAGCAGGATGCCTTTCGGCTTCTTCACGAGTTCCTGCTCGAAGGACGCGATCTGCTTGGTGATGTCATATTCCGGCGTACCGGTAAAAACGGCCTCGCAGCCGAGCGCCTTTGCTGCCTGCTTGAAGCCCTCAAAGACCGGCACCCAATAGGGGTGGCTGGAAACCATGACGTTCATCACATAGGTCTCGCCCGGCTCGCAGGCGAATTTGCCCGCAGCGACGGCCTGAGAGCCGGCACCAGCGGAAATCGCCACGGCTACAACACCCGCGGCAGCGGTCGATTTCAGAAAAGCCAACATATTCCCCTCCCAAGGACAATGACTTAGTCCGCAATAAATTTTATATGATGTAATTTATTGCATGTCACTTGAGATATCCGGAAACCGAGGTCACGTCAACGTGGTTTGAATTTTATTTTGTATCGTGAAATTTATTGCGAGACACGATTGCGGCCAAGATTGAAACCAGCGCAAACGATTCCCGCCTTGTCGATTTCCTGATGTCGACCAGGTCCCGAAGAATTCTTAAGCTTGAGAAAGGAGGTTGCGGTAAGCGCAGGCCAGAAACGAAAAAAGGGTTTCTGATTGCTCAGAAACCCTTTTCATGAATTCGGATGGTGGGCGTGACAGGGATTGAACCTGTGACCCCTACGATGTCAACGTAGTGCTCTCCCGCTGAGCTACACGCCCTCCGTGGCGGCGGATAGACCACAAAACCGGTTGATGCGTCAACTGCTTTTTTTCGGTTTTGTGAAGGTTTTTTGAGAGGCCTTACGCCACAAGGAGTTTGTTGACCTCATCCACCAGATCGCGCAGATGGAACGGCTTGGAAAGCACCTTGGCGTCCTTCGGAGCCTTCGAATCGGCGTTCAGTGCAACGGCTGCAAAGCCGGTGATGAACATGACTTTGAGGTCCGGGTCGAGTTCGGTCGCGCGCCGCGCAAGCTCGATGCCGTCCATTTCGGGCATGACGATATCGGTCAGCAGGAGCGAAAAGGGCTCTTCGCGAAGCCGGTCATAGGCGCTGGCGCCGTTGTCGAAGGAAGAAACCTTGTAACCGGCTTTTTCCAGCGCCTTGACGAGAAAGCGGCGCATATCGTTGTCGTCTTCAGCGAGAAGAATTTTCTGATTCATCATAAGTGACCGTAACTACTCAATGTTTGAAATACCCTAGCCCGATTATAGGATTTTCACGGTAAATATCCTGTGAACACGTGAATCGGTATAGCGCTGCTTAGGCGATAGTATGGACTTGCCGCACCGTAACTGGCAACATGAACATCCCGATTGTTTGCGACATGGTAAATGGCACTGAATGGACTGGGTAACGGGTGAATATGAGCTTTTTGAGGTAACGGAACCTGCCGTTCAAACCCTGCCATTTGTCTATAATTCCCCCCATAGCGGCCGCTGCTACCCCATTTCCTTCCTGGAATCGGCACGGCTCGATTCGCACGAGATCCGCCGCTCCGAAGATCACTTCGTCGACGAGCTGTTCGCGGCGGCACCGGAGATCGGCGCACCGCTTCTGAAGGCGAATTTCCCGCGCGCCTACCTGGACGTCAATCGCGAACCCTACGAACTCGATCCTCGCATGTTCGAAGGCACGTTGCCGCCTTATGCCAATATCGGCTCCATGCGGGTCGCCGGCGGTCTGGGAACGGTGCCGCGCATCGTCGCCGAGAATATGGATATCTACGCCCACCGCCTGCCGGTCGACGAGGCGCTTTCGCGGATCGAGACGATCTACAAGCCCTACCATGCCTGCCTGCGCCGCCTGCTGTCACGCACCCACGCCAATTTCGGAATGGCGGTGCTGATCGATTGCCATTCCATGCCGGGCAATATCCGTGTCGCCGGTTCAAATCTCAGGCCGGATGTGATCATCGGCGATCGCTACGGCACCAGCGCATCCCAGGAAGTCTCCCGCGCCGCCCTGCATTTTCTCGAGGAACTGGGTTTTGTCGCGGTCTGTAACAAACCCTATGCCGGCGGCTTCATCACCGAACATTATGGCCGGCCGATCCGCTCGCTGCATGCGCTGCAGATAGAGGTCAATCGCGCACTTTATGTCGATGAAAAGACGCTTCTTAAAAAAGCCGATTTTCCGGCCATTCAGGCATCGCTTGAAATCTTCATGCGCCAGCTCGGCGTCTTCGTTTCCGAATACGCGATAGAAACGTCGCTCGCTGCCGAGTAGCAGCTCGAATCACCCACAAATTCAATCTTTATCCCGGATCACCTGGCGGCTTGCGGGGCAAAAAAAACCGCGCCTTGGCGCGGTCAAGTCTAGGGAGGAAACACCCAAGGAGGGTATTTACAGTCAAAGACTGCAGGGTCACGCTACGCAGTATCTGCACAATTGTCAATCATTTTATTCTATGCATATTTTTTAGGCTTATGCTGAAAATATGGAAACACCGGCACCGTCATCCGTATGAGTGGACGGCGGATGTGATTCCGGTCTATGCATTGCGCCACAGAATTCAGACCCAATATTCAGGCGATGAGGTTTCGCATGCTGCCCGACCGGGATTTCTTCTTCAAACTTGCCGATGCCGCCAGCGCCGAGACGCTTCCCCGCTTCCGCACGGGCATTGCCGTCACCAATAAGCAGGATGGTGGCTACGACCCGGTGACGGAAGGCGATCAGGCAGCAGAAACCGCCATTCGCACCCTGATTGAAGCACATTTTCCGCAGCATGGTATTCTCGGCGAAGAACACGGCAATGTCGGCCTCGACCGCGAGCATATCTGGGTCATCGACCCGATCGACGGCACCCGCGCCTTCATTTCCGGCGTGCCCGTGTGGGGCACGCTGATCGGCTTCCAGTCGGCCGGCCGCGCCACGATGGGCATCATGGACCAGCCCTTCACCAAAGAGCGTTATTTCGCCGATGGCGAAGCGGCGTGGTATTTCGGGCCGGATGGCGAGCGGAAGATCCGCACGCGCAATTGCGCTTCGCTATCGGACGCCGTTTTGTTCACCACGACTCCCCACATCTTCACTGCGGAAGAAAAGCCCCTTTACGAAGAAGTGCAGGATCAGGTCCGCCTTTTCCGCTACGGCGTGGATTGTTACGCCTATTGCCTGCTGGCGGCCGGCCATGTCGATCTGGTGATCGAATCCGGGCTGAAGCCCTATGATGTCGGCGCTTTGATCCCTGTGATCGAACAGGCCGGCGGCATCATGACCACCTGGGATGGCGGGCGCCCGGAAAATGGTGGTCGCATTCTCGCAGCCGGCTCAAAAGCGGTGCACGAACAGGCGCTCGCCATTCTGTCCAAACTCTAGGCAACCCGCTTGAGCGGCCATCACTCCGGCGCGAAAAACGCGTCGACGGCCGCCAGCGCCTGTTTGCGGAAAACATCGCGCTCATGCAGCAATTCGTGGCGCGCGCCGGTTATCGGGAGAAGCTGCGCCGCCCGGAAATTGCGTGAGAGTTCTTCCTGCGCCTTATAGGGCGTGATCGTATCCAGCATCGGCGCCAGAATAAGCGTCGGTACGGCAATATTCGTCAGGTGATCCTGGCGTTTCACCCGGCCCATGGTCTTCAGCGCTTCATAGACCCAGCGCGCCGTCGGCGCGCCGATGAACAATTCCGAAAACTGCCGGTGCAGGGTCAGATTTCTGGCAAAACGCCTGGCGTCCGAGGTCAGCGGATTGCCGTCGAAATCCCGCTCGCGCTGGTCTCTTCCGAGCTGAACCCTGCCGAGACCGACAAGACTCAAGACCGTAGCAACAATCCGGATCACGGGTGAGGGAACCGATTGCTGGCTATCCAGCTCGATGAAGGGCGAACAAAGGGCCAGACGGTCAATGCGGTTCGACAGGCCGGGAGCAGCTGCAAGTGCTGCAAGCGCGCCGGTGGAATGCGCGATCATGAAGAATGGCAGCCGCGTATCCGGCAGCACCACCTGCTCAAGAAAAAGGCTGATGTCATGCTGGTAGTCGGAGAACCGCCGCACATGCCCGGCACCCGGCTTCTTGAGCAACCTCTCGGAACCGCCCTGCCCGCGTGTATCGAAGGTCGCAACCCAGAAACCCATGGCGGTAAGATCGCCAACCGTTTCGAAATATTTCTCGATACATTCGTTCCTGCCATGCAGCAGAACCACGGTTCCGCGGGCAATATGGCGGCTGGTGCGGAAGATCGCATATCGAAGCTGTTTGCCGCCATGGCCGGTAAAATATCCGACGGTATGGTTGCCGGGAACCGGGTTGTCTTCACTGGCGCGCAATGTGGCTTCGATCATCGGTCTTTTCCGGCTTTTGTGCCTTTTCGGGATAGGTCGGCGGCGCGGGAAGGTCAAAGAAAAAATTGCCGGAACCGTCGGTTAAAGCAGTCGCGGTTCCGGCGAATAAGACAGAAGAAGAAGGGACGTTATTGCTTCTGTCCACGGAGAATGTCTCCGATGACCGATGTTTTATGGCTCTCAAACTGAACGATGCCGGAACCTGACGTTCAGCCATGGTTCATATTGCTTTCACCTTTTCACGCCCCTTGACGCGGCGGCAAGCCATTCCCATCTCATTCATGCGGTCGCCAGAACGGGACCGCGCCATATGTCCGGCCGTAGCCAGAACGGGACGCCGGACTTAACCGCAAACAGTCGCTTCTTAAGGAGGACACCATGCGTCACGTTGATTT
Source organism: Agrobacterium sp. (assembly GCF_059499945.1). Lineage (NCBI taxonomy): Bacteria > Pseudomonadati > Pseudomonadota > Alphaproteobacteria > Hyphomicrobiales > Rhizobiaceae > Agrobacterium > Agrobacterium sp. Next base: position 346,556 of record NZ_JCABZP010000015.1, read on the forward strand.
TTCCCCCCTCTATCGTTCCACCGTCGGCTTCGACCGTCTTTTTTCGATGCTTGACGGCCTCGGCCAGCCCGAACAGGCCCAGTCCTATCCGCCCTACAATATCGAGCGGACCGGCGAAAACACCTATCGCATCACCATGGCCGTTGCCGGTTTCGATGAGAACGAACTCAGCATCGAATCCCGCGCCAATGCGCTGACGGTGAAGGCCGAGAAGGCCACGGATGAAAAAACCACCGAGGGAGAATTCCTGTATCGCGGCATCGCCACGCGCGCTTTCGAACGCCGCTTCCAGCTTGCCGACCACGTCGAAGTCCAGACCGCTTCCTTGAAGAACGGCCTGCTTCATATCGACCTTGTCCGCAATATTCCGGAAGCGATGAAGCCGCGCCGCATCGCGATCTCGTCCGACAGCGCCGATGCGCCGAAGACGATCGAAGCCCAGATTTCCCCGGCTCAGGTCAACTAAGCTTTTCTGACATGCAAAACGAACGGCCCCTTTACGGGGCCGTTTTTGTTTGCGGAAATCCTGTCAGCGAGCGGATGCCGCCGCACCCTCTGCGGCAGCCGTTTCCGCGATCGCTGCCTTTTCATGCGCCTTGCGGGCATAACGCTGGGCGAGAACCGCGCAGACCATCAGCTGTATCTGATGGAAGAGCATGATCGGCAGAACGATCGCGCCAATGCTCTGGCCGGCGAAAATCGCGCCCGCCATGGGAACACCGCTTGCGAGGCTCTTCTTCGATCCGCAGAAGGTGATGGTGATTTCATCGGCCTTTTTGAAACCGAGCAGACGACTGCCGAACATGGTTACGCACAGAACAAGCGCCAGAAGCACGATGTTGATGAGGATGACAACGCCGATATCCCTGAGCGAAAACGTGTGCCAGATGCCCTCGATGACAGCGTCGGAGAATGCGAGATAGACCACCATCAGGATCGAACCGCGATCGACCGGGGACAGCAGCTTCTTGCGCGCCCGGATCCAGTCGCCGATCCAGGGCTGCAGAGCCTGCCCGACGATGAACGGCAACAGAAGCTGCAGGAAGATTTGCAGGAACGCGTCCAGCGAAAAGCCGCCGCCATGGCCGCCCACCGTAAACAGCAGGCCAACCAGCAATGGCGTGAGGAACATGCCGAAGATATTCGAGGCCGAGGCCGAACAGATCGCCGCTGGCACGTTTCCGCCCGCCATGGAGGTGAAGGCGATGGAAGACTGTACGGTGGATGGCAGCACGCAGAGAAACAGCACACCCATATAAAGCGGCGCCGGCAGGATGCTTTCGGGAATGAAACCGATCGCCACGCCGAGAAGCGGGAAAAGGCCGAAGGTGACGAGCAGGATCGCCAGATGCAGGCGCCAGTGCAGGATGCCCGCAATCACCACATCCCGCGAAAGCCGCGCACCATGCAGAAAGAAGAGAAGCGCGATCGCCAGTTTCGTCGCAAGGCCGAAATACTCCGCCGGCTCGCCGCTAATCGGCAAGATGGAGGCCAAAATCACGGTGGCCACCAGCATCATGGTGAAACGATCGGGCAGGAAGCGGGTCATGGGAGTCTTTCCGGCATCGGTTTTGCTTGAAACGGGCGTCACTATCGCTCATCATGATTTCGGATGCAAAGATTAACAGTTATCACGATTTGAGATAATGCTGAACCTTCAACATCTTGCCAGCTTCGTCATGCTTCAGCAAACCGGCAGTTTCACGCTTGCTGCCGATCGGCTGGGTATTGGCCAATCCACCGTCAGCCAGCATATTCAAAGGCTTGAGGCAGCCCTTGGCCGCCGGCTGATCGCCCGTAGCACCCATCAGGTGAAACTGACTGGCGAGGGCGAGGCGCTGCTTGGTTATGCCCGCAACATGCTGGAGATCGACAGCAAGGTCTCATCGCTCTTCAGCGAAAACCGTCTGCGCGGGCGGCTGCGGCTCGGCGTCTCGGAGGATTTCGTCGCCAGCCGGCTGACGGCCATTCTGGAGGAATTCATCCGCCTTTATCCGTTGGTGGATCTCGAATTGACGGTCTCGCTGAGCGGCGTGCTTTACCAGATGCAGGATAATGGTGAGCTGGATGTGGTGCTCGCCAAACGCCGCCTCGGCGACAAGCTGGGTCACTTCCTTTACCGCGAACCGCTGGTCTGGCTGGCGCGCGACCCGGAACGCATGCTGAACCAGCCGGACGCCCTGCCGCTGATCGCCTTTCCGCCGCCCAGCATCACCCGAAAGGCGGCGCAGGAAGCATTGGACCGGGCCGGCCTCTCCTGGCGGATCGTCTGCACCTGCGGCAGCCTCAGCGGACTTACCGCTGCCGCAAGAGCGGGCATGGGCATTCTGGTGCAGCCACGCAGCATGGCGCCGGCAGGCCTCAAGGAGATTGCGGCGGGTGTGCTGCCGGCTCTGGAGGATGTGGAATTCGTGCTTCAGCCCAGCAAGGGCGCGGATACGAAGCTGGTGCGCGCCCTTTCCGATCTCGTGTCGAGCAAGAGCATCGCACCTGGCAGCTTCGTATAGATTTCCTGGCGCATTTCCGAAAGCAAAACCGCTTCACACTTTTGCTGGAAATACTCTAGTTTTCCCGTTTCGAGAGGCAGCGGCCGACGCTGTCGCGCCAGCCGGCAATAGCGTTTTTCCGCTCGCCCTCTTCCATATCCGGGCTGAAACGGCGATCACGCCGCCAATGGTCGGCAAAGGCCTTGCGGTCCGGCCAGATACCAGCGCGCGATGCTGCGAGCCATGCGGCACCGAGAATGGTCGTCTCGAGAAAGACAGGACGATCGACGGGTGCTGCAAGAATATCCGCCAGCCGCTGCATGGTCCAATCGGAAGCGACCATGCCGCCATCGACCCTCAGCACCGTCTTGCCATTATCACCCGCCCAGTCCTTGCGCATGGCGTCCAGCAGATCGAAGGTCTGGTAGGCCACGCTTTCCAGCGCCGCGCGCGCAAATTCCGCCGGGCCGGTGCCGCGTGTCAGGCCAAAGATCGCACCCCGCGCCTCGGCGTCCCAGTAAGGCGCGCCAAGACCGGTAAAGGCCGGTACGAGATAAACACGCTGCCTTGGATCGGCCTTTTCGGCAAGCGCACTGACTTCTGATGCAACCGAGATGAAGCCAAGCTCGTCACGCAGCCATTGCACGGCGGCACCTGCGATGAAGATCGAGCCTTCGAGCGCATAGGTCGTGACGCCATCGAGGCGGTAAGCGATCGTCGTCAGCAGGCGATTGGTGGAGGCGACGCGATCAGTGCCGGTGTTGAGAAGCGCAAAGCAGCCGGTGCCATAGGTGGATTTCATCATGCCCGGCTCGAAGCAGGCGTTGCCGATCACGGCCGCCTGCTGATCGCCGGCGACGCCAAGGATCGGGATTTCCGCACCCAGCAGCGACCTGTCCGTCACGCCGAAATCGGCGGCGCAATCCAGCACTTCCGGCAGCATGGCGCGCGGAATATCGAGGATCGACAGGAGTTCATCATCCCAGGCGTTGTCTTCGATATTGTAGATCAGCGTTCGCGAGGCATTGGTGGCGTCGGTCACATGGCGGCGGCCACCGGTGAGACGGTAGATCAGGAAACTGTCGACCGTGCCGAAGCAGATTTCCCCCTTCACGGCTTTTTCGCGAAGGCCGCTGACGCTGTCGAGAAGCCATTTCAACTTCGTGCCGGAAAAATAGGGATCGAGCAGCAGCCCGGTCTTTTTCGAAAAAAGCGGCTCGAGTCCCCGGCGTTTCAGATCCTCGCAGACAGGCGCGGCGCGCCGATCCTGCCAGACGACGGCGCGATGCACGGCCTCACCGGTATTACGGTCCCAAAGCACGGTCGTTTCGCGCTGGTTGGTGATGCCGATCGCCGCGATATCGGATGCGGCGATGCCGGCATCGGCAAGCGCCAACCGGATGGTTTCCAGCACACTTTTCCAGATATCCTCTGCATCGTGTTCGACCCAGCCGGAGGCCGGGAAATGTTGCGGAAATTCTCGCTGCCCGACACCGATGACCCGCATGTCGCGATCAAAGACCATCGACCTTGTCGATGTCGTTCCCTGATCGATCGCCAGAATATAACCGCCCATTATGCTACTCCCTTTCAGACGCAATGACGGGGCGGCAAAGCCGCCCCGGTTTAAGATTTCATGCAGAAATTACTTCTGCCAGCTTTTGACCAGTTCGTCGTAATTGACGGTGACCGGCTTTTCCTTTTCGTTGGCGATCTTCAACTGCGGCGCCAGATTGCCCTTCGAAACGGCATCCTTGTTCCAGTATTCGATATCGTGCTCTTCCGCCAGTTTCGGACCGATATCGCCCTGCACGCCGGCACGTTCCAGACGGCTCATGACTTTTTCTTGCTCGGCGCAGAGAGAGTCCATTGCCGCCTGAGCCGTCTTTGCGCCCGAAGACGCATCGCCGATCGCCTGCCACCACAGCTGTGCCAGCTTCGGATAGTCAGGAACGTTGGTGCCGGTTGGCGACCACTGCACGCGGGCCGGTGAACGATAGAACTCGATGAGACCACCGAGCTTGGTGGCCCGGTCCGTGAAGCTCTTGTGGTGGATGGTGGTGTCGCGAATGAAGGTCAGACCCACATGGCTCTTTTTCACATCCACGGTCTTGGAGGTCACGAACTGCGCGTAAAGCCAGGCGGCCTTGGCGCGGTCGTCGGGGGTGGATTTCATCAGCGTCCACGAACCCACATCCTGATAACCGAGTTTCATGCCGTCCTTCCAGTAGACGCCATGCGGCGAAGGTGCGACGCGCCATTTCGGCGAACCGTCCTCGTTCACCACAGGCAGGCCGGGCTTGGCCATATCTGCCGTGAAGGCCGTGTACCAGAAGATCTGCTGGGCGATGTTGCCCTGCGCCGGCACCGGGCCGGATTCGGAGAAGGTCATGCCCTGCGCTTCGGGCGGCGCATATTTCTTCAGCCATTCGAGATATTTCTCGATGGAATAGACGGAAGCCGGACCATTGGTATCGCCGCCGCGCGCCACGCAGGAACCGACCGGCTGCGACTTGTCGTTGACCTTGATGCCCCATTCATCGACCGGCAGACCGTTTGGCAGGCCCTTGTCGCCGTTACCGGCCATGGAAAGCCAGGCATCGGTGAAGCGCCAGCCGAGCGACGGGTCCTTCTTGCCATAGTCCATATGGCCAAAGACCTTCTTGCCATCGACATCGCGGCCGGTGAAGAATTCGGCGATGTCCTCATAGGCCGACCAGTTGACGGGCACGCCGAGGTCATAACCATATTTGGCCTTGAAATCGGCCTTGTTCTTTTCGTTGTTGAACCAGTCATAACGGAACCAGTAGAGGTTCGCGAATTGCTGGTCGGGAAGCTGGTAGAGCTTCTTGTCCGGCGCCGTCGTAAAGGCGCTGCCGATGAAATCCTTGAGGTCGAGACCGGGATTGGTGACGTCCTTGCCTTCATTGGCCATGAAGTCCGTCAGGTTGCGCACCTGCTGGTAACGCCAATGGGTGCCGATGAGGTCACTGTCATTGACCCAACCGTCATAGAGGTTCTGGCCGGTCTGCATCTGGGTCTGGATCTTTTCGACCACATCGCCTTCCTGGATCAGGTCGTGCGTGACCTTGATACCGGTAATGGCAGTGAAGGCCGGAGCCAGAACCTTGGATTCATATTCATGGGTCGTGAGCGATTCGGAAACGACCTTGATCTCCATGCCCGCGAAAGGTTTCGCGGCATCGACAAACCATTGCAGCTCCTTTTCCTGATCGCCACGCGAAAGCGACGAGAGATCGCCGATTTCCTTGTCCAGAAACTGCTTTGCTTCCTCCATTCCGGCGAAAGCGGAACCCGTCATTGCCAGCAGCATGGCCGCCGTCGTCGTCATCAGATGCCGTCGCATATCAGTCCTCCCAAGGGTTTGCGATTGCATGAAGTCTGCTGGTGCGGTTTTCCTTCGCCGCACCTTTTTCCTGCTCTAGACAAAACGGAAAACGCCGATGGCGTAGACCGCAGACAGAGCGAGAGCCCACCACAGGTTCGGGCCGACCAGCCCGAGCCATGCGAGATGAATGAAGGCGCTGCCGAGCAGCGAGATGAACAACCGGTCGCCGCGCGTGGTCTCGAAGCGCAAGATGCCGAAGCGGGGATTGCCGCCGGGCGAGAGATATTCCCAGAACCACATGCCGACGAGCAGCACGGCAATGGCGCCGAAAAACGCAGCCGTCTGCCAGGTCCAGGCCATCCAGGTAAAATCGGGCATCTTCGTCATGGTCAAACCCTCCCCAGCGCAAAGCCCTTGGCGATGTAATTACGCACGAACCAGATCACCAGCGCGCCGGGGATCAGTGTCAACACGCCGGCGGCGGCAAGCAGGCCCCAGTCCATGCCGGCGGCGGAAACGGTTCGCGTCATGGTCGCGGCAATCGGCTTGGCGTCCGTCGTCGTCAGCGTGCGGGCGATCAGAAGCTCGACCCACGAGAACATGAAGCTGAAGAAGCAGGCGACACCGATGCCGGAAGCGATGAGCGGCATGAAGATCTTCACGAAGAATTTCGGGAAGGAATAGCCGTCAATATAGGCGGTCTCGTCGATTTCCTTCGGCACACCGGACATGAAACCTTCGAGAATCCACACCGCCAGCGGCACGTTGAACAGGCAGTGCGCCAGCGCCACCGCGATATGTGTGTCGATCAGACCGAATGCCGAATAAAGCTGGAAGAAAGGCAGCGCGAAGACGGCGGGCGGCGCCATACGGTTTGTCAGCAGCCAGAAGAACAGGTGCTTGTCGCCCAGAAAACGGTAACGTGAGAAGGCATAAGCCGCTGGAAGCGCCGCCGCGACCGAAATCACCATATTCATCACGACGTAAGTAATCGAATTGATGTAACCCGAATACCAGGATGAATCCGTGAAGATCGTCCTGTAGTTCTGCAACGTTGGCTGGTGCGGATAAAGCGTCATGGACGACACGATTTCCGAATTCGTCTTGAAGCTCATATTGATGAGCCAGTAGATTGGCACGAGCAACAGCACGATATAGATCGTCGGCACCAGCCAGGAAAACCTGGACGGCCCATGGTGACGGCGTGACCTTGCCGTTGCGGCAAAACCAGGCCGTACCGAGGCAGCAACTGCCGCAGAACCAGTACCCATGCCATTACGTTCCACACCGGTCGTGACGTTCGAAGCACTCATGTCTCAAGTCTCCGCGTCGTGGCTGGTCATGACGGTGTAGAACACCCAGGACAGCAGCAGGATGATGAGGAAGTAGATCAGCGACATGGCTGCCGCAGGCCCGAGGTCAAACTGGCCGAGCGCGACCTTCACGAGATCGATGGACAGGAAGGTCGTGGAATTGCCGGGGCCGCCGCCGGTGACGACGAAAGGCTCGGTATAGATCATGAAACTGTCCATGAAGCGTAGCAGGAAGGCGATCAGCAGCACCCGCTTCATCTTCGGCAGCTGGATGTACCGGAACACCGCAAAACGTGACGCGCCATCGATCCTTGCCGCCTGATAATAGGCGTCCGGAATGGAGACAAGGCTGGCGTAGCACAACAGCACGACAAGGCTTGTCCAGTGCCACACATCCATGATGATGACCGTAATCCATGCGTCAACCGGATCGTTGACGTAGTTATAGTCAAGACCAAGCTGATTGGCGTAATAACCGAGCAGTCCGATATCGCTGCGGCCGAACACCTGCCAGATCGTGCCGACAACATTCCAAGGCACCAGCAGCGGCAGCGCCATCGTCACGAGGCAGACCGGCACGCCGATGCCGGATTTGGGCATCTTGAGCGCGATGAATATGCCGAGCGGAATTTCGATCGCCAATATGATGCCGGAAAACACCAGGTTGCGTCCGAGAGCGTTCCAGAAGCGATCGGAACTGAGGATTTCCTCGAACCATTGCGTTCCCGCCCAGAAGAACTGGTTATTGCCGAACGTATCCTGCACCGAATAGTTCACGACTGTCATCAGCGGAATGACGGCAGAAAAGGCGACCAGCACCAGCACCGGCAGCACCATGAACCACGCCTTGTTGTTCCAGCTCTTTTCCATGGTCAGGCTCCCATCTTCACGCGCCAGGAATCGGCAAAGACACCGATCGCGGCCGGATCGAAGCGAACACCCGCTTCCGCCGGAATTTCCTCGTCTTCCGCAACGACGATCGCGAGCTTCTGGCCGGCAAACCGGGCGCGCACGATCTTCTGCCGGCCGATATCCTCGACCTTGTCAACAGTGATGGGCATACCGCCCCGTTCCAGCCGGACGAATTCCGGGCGGATGCCGATCTCGATCCGCTGCTTTCCATCAACCTTCGGCGCACCTGCCAGCGGCACGCCGAGGCCGCCGACAACCGCCGTCGCCCCTTCGATGCTGGCGGGCAGCACGTTCATGCCCGGTGAGCCGATGAAATAACCGACGAAAGTGTGTCCCGGCCGTTCGAAAAGCTCGGCGGGCGTGCCGATCTGGACGATCTGCCCGTCATACATGACGACCACCTTGTCCGCGAAGGTCAAAGCCTCGGTCTGGTCATGGGTCACATAGACCATGGTGAAACCGGACTGGCGATGCAGGCGCTTCAGCTGCGAGCGCAGCACCCACTTCATATGCGGATCGATCACCGTCAGCGGTTCGTCGAAAAGAATGGCATTGACGTCGGAACGTACCAGGCCGCGCGCCAGCGAAATCTTCTGCTTCTGGTCTGCCGTCAATCCGCGCGCATGGCGTTTGGCCATGCCGGAAAGATCGGTCATTTCGAGAATTTCCCGCACCCGGCGGTCCACCTCGGCCTCCGGCACATGCCGGTTGCGCAGCGGAAAGGCGAGATTGTCGTAGACCGTCATCGTGTCGTAGACGACCGGGAACTGGAACACCTGCGCAATATTGCGGTCTTCGGTGGCAAAATCGGTCACGTCAGTTCCGTCAAAGGCGATGCGGCCTTCCGACGGACGCAGCAGGCCGGAAATGATGTTGAGCAGCGTGGTCTTGCCGCAGCCGGAAGGCCCAAGCAGCGCATAGGCGCCGCCGTCCTCCCATTCGTGATGAACTTCCTTCAGGGCATATTCGCCGGCAGCCTGCGCCTTGGCATTATAGGCGTGGCGGATATGATCGAGCGTGATGCGTGCCATGACCGATCTCCCTTACGCCGCTTCGCCGATGGCGCGGCCATTCGCGTCAAAGGCCATCAGGTGTTTTGTATCGAGAAAGAGCTCGATATCTCTGTCCGGTTCGATGTCGTGGATGCCATGCGCCAGCATGACCCAGCGCCTGCCGGAAAATTCCACATGCACGAAGCTCTCCGATCCGGCGATTTCCGAAATCAGCGTCCGCGCCCGGATGGATTGCCGCGCCTCACCCTTCGCATGCGGGAAAAGATGATGCGGCTGGAAAGCAATGGTCAAAGGTCCGTCCGGCACGGCCGCAAGATGCGCCGGCACCGTGACAACGGCCTGATTGGCACGGGTGAAAGCCCCACCCGTCTTGATGACCTCGATGGTGTTGAGAGGCGGGTCGGCGAAGATTTCCGCAGTCACGATATCCACCGGACGCCGGTAGACCTCGATCGTGCGGCTGAACTGCGTCACTCTGCCCTCGTTAAGCGTCGCGGTATTGCCGCCCAGCAGCAGCGCTTCTGACGGTTCGGTCGTGGCATAAACGAAGATCGCACCGGATTCCGCAAAAATGCGCGGCAGTTCCTCGCGCAATTCTTCGCGCAGCTTGTAATCGAGATTGGCCAGCGGCTCGTCGAGCAGCACCAGATTGGCGTTCTTGACGATGGCTCTTGCAAGCGCGGTGCGCTGCTGCTGGCCGCCGGAAAGATTGAGGGGCGTGCGGTCGAGATAGGGCGTCAGCTTCAGAAGCTCAGCGGCCTTCCTGACTTCCCTGTCGATGGTCGCCTGATCCTTGCCGGCAACCCGCATCGGCGAAGCGATATTTTCATAAACCGAGAGCGCCGGATAGTTGATGAACTGCTGATAGACCATGGCGACGTTACGCTTCTGCACCGGAAAGCCCGTCACATCCTCGCCATTAAAAAAGATCGAGCCGGCGCTCGGCTTGTCCAGCCCGGCCATCAGCCGCATCAGCGTCGTTTTGCCCGAAAGTGTCGGTCCAAGCAGGACGTTCAGGCTTCCGCGCTGCAACGTCAGATCGATCGGGTGAATATGATACTCACCGCCAACCATCTTCGAGACGTTTCGCAATTCAAGCATGGTGATCCAAAGCCTCCTCCGCTTTTCGATCGGATCGTCAGATTGCCTTCAAGCGTTCACCCGCAATGTCTTCGATATAATCCTCCAGCCCACGCACCTCTTCGGGGGTTAAAAACAGCCCCTGCTTGGTGCGGCGCCACAGAATATCCTCCGCCGTCAGCGCCCATTCCCTCGCCATCAGCCAGCGAACCTCAGCCTCGTAGAGCGTGCCGCCGAAAAACCGCCCCATCGCCGCCGTCTCAGTCGCATTGCCGATCAGCGCCGTCGCATCCGTTCCGTAGCAGCGCACAAGCCGCTTTGCATGACGCTCTTCGAGAAAGGGGTAACGTGAACGCAGCGCCGAAACTTCCGCGACGTAGGCTTCGGCACCGAAATCTCCACCCGGCAAATGCGAGCCCGCGGTCCATGGCGCACCCTTTTCACCCAGCGCATCGCCGATTTTTTCAAGAGCATGTTCGGCAAGCCGCCGATAGGTGGTGAGCTTGCCGCCGAAAATATTGAGAAGCGGCGCTTCGCCTTCCGCCCCTTCGGTTTTCAGCACATAATCGCGGGTCGCTTCCTGCGCTTTTGACGCGCCGTCATCGAACAAGGGCCGCACGCCGGAATAGGTCCAGACGATATCCGCCGGCCCCACCGGTTCAGCGAAATATTCGCTCGCCGCATTGCAAAGATAGCTGATCTCCTCGTCGCTGATCTTAACAGCACGGGGGTCGGCGGTATAGTCGCGATCCGTCGTGCCGATCAGCGTAAAGTCCTGTTCGTAAGGGATGGCGAAGATAATGCGGCCATCAGGATTCTGGAAAAAATAGGCGCGCGGATCGGAAAACTTCTTGCGCACGATGATGTGGCTGCCTTGCACGAGGCGGACATTGTGGACATTGTTTTTACCGAATGTCGAAGACAGCACCTTGTCCACCCAGGGGCCGGCGGCATTCACCAGCATGCGCGCCCGGTGGGTCTTGGCTTCTCCGGCGACATTTTTCGTTTCAATCCGCCAGAAGGCGCCTTCGCGCCGGGCCGAAACCACCTGCGTACGATTGAGGATCAAAGCACCGCGATTAGCGGCATCGCGGGCATTCAGCACCACAAGACGGGCATCGTCCACCCAGCCATCCGAATATTCAAAGGCGCGGGCGAAAATCGGCTTCAGCGGCTTTCCGGCGGGATCACGGCGCAGATCAAGCGAGCGTGTGGCGGGCAAAAGCTTGCGGCCGCCGAGATGGTCGTAAAGAAATAACCCGAGACGCACGAGCCAGGCCGGGCGCACGCCACCCTTCTGGAACGGTAGTACGAAGCGCATCGGCCAGATGATGTGCGGCGCCATGGCCCACAGCACCTCACGCTCCATAAGCGCTTCGCGCACCAGACGAAATTCGTAATGTTCGAGATAACGCAAACCGCCATGGATGAGTTTGGTCGCGGCGGACGAGGTGCCGGAGGCAAAATCGTTCATTTCCGCAAGCGCCACGGAATAGCCCCTGCCAACGGCGTCACGCGCGATGCCGCAGCCATTGATACCGCCGCCGATCACGAAAATATCGTGAATTGCCTCGTCAGACATGGACCCTCCCGTGCTTTCATCGACGCTCTCCTCATCGATATATTGAAAGCACAGCCATCTAATTCGAAGACAAAACGAATGTCAAACGAAATCAAAAAGCCCCTTGAATCAGGCGTCGCGACCCTCGGTTTCGATCAGCCGGACATCGTGATCGGCACAGATGGTACGGATGGAATCAACAGGACAATGATCGGTAATGAAGGTGTGCACCTGGGAAAGATGACCGATACGCACGGGGGCCGTGCGCTCGAATTTAAGCGAATCCGACACCAGAATGACATGGCGCGCATTGGAGATGATCGCCTGCGCCACCTTGACCTCACGGAAGTCAAAGTCGAGCAAAGCCCCGTCTTCATCGATGGCCGAAACGCCGATGACGGCAAAATCAACCTTGAACTGGCGGATGAAATCCACAGCCGCCTCGCCGACGATACCACCATCGGAACCGCGCACGACACCGCCGGCAATCACCACTTCGATGCCGGGGAAAACCCTCAACCTGTTGGCAACATTGATGTTGTTGGTAATAACCATCAACTCGTGATGATCCGCGAGCGCTTCACCAACTGCCTCGGTCGTGGTGCCTATATTGATGAAAAGCGACGAGTTATTGGGGATGAGGGCCGCGGCAGCGGCGCCGATCGCCTGTTTTTCGGACGATGCGATGGCGCGGCGCGCCTCGTATTTGACGTTTTCATTGCCGCTTGGAAAGAGCGCGCCGCCGTGGATGCGGGTCAGCACCCGCGTATCGCAGAGATCGTTCAGATCCTTGCGGATCGTCTGGGGGGTCACCGAAAACCGCGCCGCCAGTTCATCGACCAGCACCCGGCCGTTCGCTTTCGCCAGCGCAACGATTTCATCCTGACGCGGTGTGAGCAGCATTTCACCCTCCCTCCTCTTTCAATTTTTTCGTTTTATTGAAGAGCGAACGAAAAACCAATGTCAAGGGAGGGTTTACGGTGAGAAGGATCGCCGGTTAGCGGAAACCATCAAAAATCTTGTTAGCCGGCTTTTTGAACAGGCCCAGCATCGGCTTCCTCGTTGCGGGTAACGGAAAATGCCGCGGAGGCGTTATGGAACGTATCACCGATGCCAATCAGCACAGGTTCGTTCACGCCCAGTCTCTCGACCGCGGCAGCCAGTTGCGCAAGCGAACCGCACCATCGTCGCTCATTGGCGCGGCTGACGGAAATCATCACCACCACGGGTGTCGATGCGGGCATTCCCTGGGCAAGCAGGCAGGACTGAATATCGCCGGCGGTTCGTCCGCCCATATAAAAGACAGTGGTGACGGAGGGGTTCGACAGGGACTGCCAGTCGATATTCTCCGGCAGCTTCCCCTGCCGGGAATGACCAGTGATGAAGCGTACCGACTGGGCATGGTCGCGATGGGTCAAGGACACGCCTAGGCGCGAGGCCATGGCGCTTGCGGCAGTGATGCCGGGCACGACTTCGACCGGGATATTTTCGGCCTCCAGCGCGGCGATCTCCTCGCCGGCGCGCCCGAAAATCATCGGATCGCCGGATTTCAGCCGCACCACCCGTTTTCCGGCCTTGGCGAGGCGGATCATCATCTCGTTGATGTCTTCCTGCCTGCAGCTTTCCCGGCCACCACGTTTGCCAACCAGCATGCGCTTCGCCTCCCGCCGCGCCAGTTCCAGCACTTCGGCTGAAACAAGATCGTCGAACAGGATGACATCGGCCGCCTGCAAAGCGCGCACCGCTTTCAGAGTCAGCAGTTCGGCATCGCCCGGTCCGGCGCCTACAAGCGTCACCAGCCCGGCGCGCGAACCCACCCGACCGGCCTGCGTTCCGATATCCGCAAGCAGCCGTTCTTCGCTGCCTTCATCCAGCCTTTCGGTGAACGCCCGATCGACGAATTTTTCCCAGAAAGAGCGTCGCGCCGGACCCGGCACGAGTCGCAGATTGACGCGCTCGCGAATTGTCTGGGCAAGCGCGCCCCAGTCCTTGAGGGCCAGCGGCAGCAAGGTTTCGATGCGCCGGCGGATGGCCTGCGCCAGGATGGGTGCGGCGCCATCGGTGGAAATCGACACCACCACCGGCGAGCGATTGACGATGGAGCCGAACTGGAACTGGCAGAACTCCGGCTTGTCGATGACATTGACGGGAATGCCAGCCGCTCGTGCGGCATGGTAAAATCTTTCCGCCTCTTCATCGGTCTCGCAATCCGCCAGCGCTAGTTCCGCGCCCTTGAAAATATCCGCACCCCATGAACGGTCATGCCATATCAGCATCGGGCTTTTTGCGACGAGCGTCGCGAAGCTTTCCGAAAGCTCGCTTTCCTCACAATAAAGATGAAGTTCCGCCCCGCAGGCCAGCAGCAGTTCCGCCTTCCAGGCCGCCCCATCCGATCCGCCCGCCAAAACCACGCGCTTGCCCTCAAGTCCCCAGAAGACAGGCAACTTAGCGAGCTTCTCCATACGAGCCGGTTCATTCCGCTGCGGTTTTAAGGCATCCATCGATGATCCCCCTGATTTCAGCGCGGCAGGAGCCGCAATTGGTTCCGGCATTCAACGCCTTGCCGATGGCTTCGACACTGTGGCAGCCATCACGGATAGCGGCCGTGATCTGGTTCACCCCGACATTGAAGCAGGAGCAGACCGTCGCACCCGGATCAGCCCGGCCCGCACCGGGACGCCCGGCGACCAGCGCAAAGCGCATGCGCAAATCCTCGTGGCGCTCAGTAAGTTGCGAGATCGCCCAGTTGCGGGCAACGGCCACCGGTTCATTGGCAATGAACAGTGCCGCAAGCAGTGTTTCGCCGTCGAAAAAGGCGAGACGCAGATCGCCCGTCTGCCGGTCGCTGTAACCCAGCGGCTCGATCCTGGCATCGATGCCGAAAACCTGTCGCGCCCAGAGCGTCCAGTCCTGCGGCTCTTCGGCAAAGGCAAGCTCCATGCGATAGCCGCCATCGGCTTTGGCGATGGCCCAGTAGGCGCAATCCGGCGCATCGGGCCGGGTGCGGGAAATGGCAAAACCATAGGCCTTCGCCGCAAAACGCCTTGCCTTCACCGCCACGTTTTTCGAAGCGGGCTGGCCGGAATGCGGATCCGTAACAGGTGCCACAACCATATCGATGCGCGCCCGCGAGGCAAACTGATCGTTCCAGTGCATCGGTACGAAGACCGAACCGCGCGCCTGCCTTTCGCTGACCAGCGCCCGCAGCAGAACCTTGCCATGCGGGCTCTCCAGCTCCACCAGATCGGCGCTTTCAATTCCCAGCGCCTGCGCATCGCGCGGGTGAAGTTCGGCGAAAGGTTCGGCAATATGGGCGGTGAGCCGCGCGCTTTTGCCGGTGCGGGTCATGGTATGCCATTGATCGCGGATGCGGCCGGTATTCAGTGTCAGCGGATAATCGGGCGATGTCCTGCCGGTTTTCGGCAAGGCGGTGGCGATGAATCGCGCCTTTCCATCGGCATGGTAAAAACGGCCGTCTGCGAAAAAGCGGGTAACGGCGGTCTCGCCAAGCCGGGCTTTCGGCCATTGAAAGGGCGGCATCGTTTCGTAGGAGAGCCGTTCGATCCCGCTAATATCGAAATCGCGGCTTCCGGCATTCTCGAAGCCGGAAAGCGCTGCATGTTCGGCGAAAATCTCCGATGCCTGGCCATAATCGAAGGCGGCGTCGAAACCCATGCGCCTGCCCACCTCCGCCATCTGCCACCAGTCGGCCCTTGCTTCGCCGGGCGCATCGAGGAAACCGCGCTGGCGGGAAATGCGCCGCTCTGAGTTGGTTACCGTGCCGTCCTTTTCTCCCCAGCCGAGCGATGGCAGAAGGATATCGGCGTGGCGGGCCGTGTCGGTACTGGCCATGACCTCGGAGACCACAACGAAAGGACAAGCCTTGATGGCCGCCTCGACGGCACCGGCATCCGGCATGGAAACCACCGGATTGGTCGCCATGATCCACAGCGCCTTGATGCGGCCGTCGGCCACCGCCCTGAACATATCCACCGCTTTGAGGCCGGGCTTTTGCGCAATGGCGGGTGAGGTCCAGAAGCGCTGCACGCGATCACGGTCGTCAGCATTTTCGATAACCATATGGGCGGCCAGCATATTGGCCAGTCCGCCGACCTCGCGTCCGCCCATGGCGTTCGGCTGCCCGGTCAGCGAAAACGGGCCCATACCCGGCCGGCCGATGCGGCCGGTGGCAAGGTGGCAATTGATGATGGCGTTGACCTTGTCCGTGCCGCTCTGCGACTGGTTGACGCCCTGGCTGTAACAGGTGACGGTTTTTTCCGTGCGTTCGAACAATTCGTAAAAGGAAATCAGTTCGGCGATTGTCAGGCCGGTGGTCTCGGCGATATCGGGCAAGCTGTATTCGGTTGCTGCCTGCATCGCAGCGCCAAAGCTGACCGTATGGTTTTCCACATAGCCGTGATCGATTGCAGAACTATCGGCAAGATGCGCCAGCAAGCCGACAAACAGCGCCACATCTCCATCCGGGCGGATGGCGAGATGCATATCGGCAATATCGGCACTCATCGTCCGGCGCGGATCGATGACGACGACCTTCATCTCCGGCCGCGCCGATTTTGCGGCGGCAAGGCGCTGATAGAGAACCGGGTGGCACCAGGCGAGATTGGAACCGGTGAGAATCACCAGATCGGCGAGCTCCATATCCTCATAGGTGCCGGGCACCGTGTCAGCCCCGAAAGCGCGGCGATGGCCGGCGACCGAAGACGACATGCAAAGTCTTGAATTCGTATCGATATTGGCCGAGCCGATGAAACCTTTCATCAGCTTGTTAGCGAGGTAATAATCCTCCGTCAGCAATTGGCCGGAGACGTAAAAGGCCACCGAATCCGGGCCATGCTCGGCTATGGCTTCAGAAAAGCGGGTGGCGACGAGATCAAGGGCTTCGTCCCACGTCGCCCGTCTGCCGTCAATTTCGGGATGGAGAAGGCGGCCATCGAGATCGATGGTTTCGGCCAGAGCCGAACCCTTGGAACACAGCCGGCCGAAATTGGCGGGGTGGTCCTGATCGCCTTTGACGGAAACGGCGCCATTGTCGTTGACGGTGGCGATGACACCGCAGCCGACGCCGCAATAGGGACAGGTGGTTTTTGTTTCAACGGGCATGGGTTTGCCCTCTCAGTGCGTGGCGCTTCCCCCCCTCTGTCCTGCCGGACATCTCCCCCTCAAGGGGGGAGGTCGACAAGCGTAAGGCTCCCCGCTCTATATCGACGGGCGGCGCGGCCAGCTGGGAACGGAAGCGCGTGCCGCAATTGATCTCCCCCCTTGAGAGGGAGATGTCCGGCAGGACAGAGGGGGGTAAAATCGCCGCCATCGCAATTCACTCCGCCGCAATCATCAGAGTTTCAAGCGCGATGGAAAGCCGGCCGTCGAGATTGCGGACGGGGATAGTCTTCACCTCCCCCTCATCCGCCCCCAAAGCCTTGCCGGTTTCCAGCGAAATGACCCAATTGTGCAGGGGACACGTCACCGAAGCCCCATGCACGATGCCCTGAGACAACGGGCCGCCCTTATGCGGGCAATGATCCTCAATCGCGAAGACCTGATTTTCCGCCGTGCGGAATACGGCGATCTTGCCCATCGGCGTTTTCACGCAACGCGCACCACGCAGCGGGATGTCGGAGATGTCGCCAATATCAATCCAGTTGCTGTCCATCGTTCTCACTCCGCCGCTTCACTGAAACCGATTGCCGCCATGGGCCTGAACTCATGCTTGTCGTGGCCGGATACACGTTCGGACCATGGATCAACCTGCGCGAATTTCTGGCTGAAGACGAAGCGGTCGAAATAGCCCTTGCGCTTTTCAGCATCGTCCATGATCTGGCGACGAACCTCGTCGTAGCCGATACGCTTGGCCCATTTGTAGATGCGCTCGAGGTAACGCGCCTGTTCGCGGTACATCTGGGTCAGCGCCACGATATGCTCCAGCGCCTCATCCTCGGTCCTCACGAGACCGAGCACTTCCGTGCCCTTGATATCGAGACCGGCGGCACCGGCGAAATGGATTTCAAAACCGGAATCGACGCAGATGACGCCGATATCCTTGCAGGTGGCCTCCGCACAGTTGCGCGGACAGCCCGAGACGGCGAGCTTAAGCTTGGCGGGTGTCCATGAGCCCCACATGAATTTTTCGATGCGGATGCCGAGACCGGTGGAATCCTGCGTGCCGAAACGGCACCATTGCTGGCCGACGCAGGTCTTCACTGTGCGCAGGCCTTTGGCATAGGCCTGACCGGAGATAAAACCGGCCTTGCCGAGATCGGCCCAGACCGCCGGCAAATCCTCCTTCTCGATACCGAGAAGATCGATGCGCTGGCCGCCGGTCACCTTCACCATCGGGATTTCGAACTTGTCGACCACATCCGCAATTGCCCGGAGCTCAGAGGAAGAGGTGACGCCGCCCCACATGCGCGGGACGACGGAATAGGTGCCGTCCTTCTGGATATTGGCGTGAACGCGCTCATTGATATAACGCGACTGATAATCGTCGGCATATTCATCCGGAAAGTCGCAGACGAGGTAATAATTGAGCGCCGGCCGGCACTTGGCGCAGCCGCAGGAGGTTTTCCATTCCAGCTCCTGCATCACGGCAGGAATGGTCTTCAGACCCTTGGCCTTGATCAGGCGGCGCACATCGTCATGGCCGAGATCGGTGCATTTGCACATGGGCTGCACGGCGGCGGGATTGTAGCTGTCGCCCAGCGTTATCGTCATCAACTGCTCGACAAGACCGGTGCAATTACCGCAGGAGGCGGACGCCTTGGTGTGGGCACGCACATCGTCCAGCGAGGTCAGCCCTTTGGAAGTTATAACCGAAGTGATCTTGCCCTTGCAGACGCCGTTGCAGCCGCAGATTTCCGCATCATCCGGCAAGGCTGCAACGGCCGCCATAGGGTCCAGCGGAGACCCTCCCTGATAGGCCTGGCCGAAGATAAGGGTTTCGCGCATGGTCGAGATATCGGTCGATTTCTTCATCAGGTCGAAGAACCACGACCCATCCGCCGTCTCGCCGTAAAGAACCGCGCCAATGATGCGGTTTTCCTTGAGAATGAGACGCTTGTAGACGCCGGCGGTGGCATCGCGCAGCACGATTTCCTCGCGGTCATCGCCTTCGGCGAAGTCGCCGGCGGAAAACAGGTTGATGCCTGTCACCTTCAGCTTCGTATTGGTGACAGAGCCGTGATATTCGGCCGAACCGCCGCAAAGCCGGTCAGCCAGCACGCGGGCCGATTCATAAAGCGGCGCAACGAGGCCATAGCACATGCCGCGATGCTCGGCGCATTCGCCGAGCGCGTAGATCGAGGCGTCCGACGTCATCATGCCGTCATCCACCACGATGCCGCGATTGACGGCGATGCCGGCTTCCTTGGCGAGACCCGAGGCCGGGCGGATACCGACCGCCATCACCACCATATCGCCCTTGATGATCCGGCCGTCCTCGAGCTCGATGCCCTCGACCTTGTCCTCACCGAGAATGCACTTGGTGTTGGCCTTGGTGATGATGTCGATGCCGCGCTCGTTCAGCGCCTTTTCTAAGAGATAGGCCGCTGCCGGATCGAGCTGACGCTCCATGATGGTCGGCATCAGATGGATGACGGTGACATCCATGCCCTGACGCTTCAGGCCGTAAGCCGCCTCCAGTCCGAGAAGACCCGCACCGATGACGATGGCGCGGCCTTTGCCTTCAGTGATTTCCAGCATCTTCGTCACGTCGTCGAGATCGCGATAGGCGAGCACGCCGGGTAATTGATGACCGGGAACGGGAATGATGAAGGGCAGGGAACCGGTGGCGATCACCAGCCTGTCGTAAGAGGCCGTGATGCCGTTTTCGCTGGTCACGGTTTTCTTGTCACGGTCGATGCCGGTGACTTTCGCGCCCTTGTGCAGCGTCACATTATTAGCCGCATACCATTCGTCATTATGAATGACGATGTCCTCATAGCTCTTTTCGCCTGAGAGCACAGGCGAGAGCATGATGCGGTCGTAATTGACGCGCGGTTCGGCGTTGAAAATCGTGACGTCGTAAAGGCCGGGGGCGGTTTCGAACAGGTTTTCCAGCATGCGCCCCGGCGCCATGCCATTGCCGATGATGACGAGTTTTTGCGCCATAGTCGTTACTCCGCGGCTTCGACGAAGCGGTGACGTTCGTAAAGGAACTTCAGCACGGCTTCGCGGCATTTGAGGTAGGTCTTGTCGGAGGCAAGCTCGATGCGGTTGCGCGGGCGTGCCAGCGGCACGTCAAGCACCTCGCCGATATGGGCGGCGGGCCCGTTGGTCATCATCACGATGCGGTCGGAAAGCAGCACCGCCTCGTCCACATCATGGGTGATCATGACCATGGTGTTGCCGAGACGGGCGTGAATTTCCATCACCGCGTCCTGAAGATGAGCGCGGGTCAGCGCGTCCAGCGCGCCGAAGGGCTCATCCAGCAGCAGGATTTTCGGCTCCATGGCGAGCGCGCGGGCAATGCCGACGCGCTGTTTCATGCCGCCGGAAATTTCCGAAGGTTTCTTGTCCTTGGCATGGGCCATCTGCACGAGATCGAGATTGCGCATGACCCAGTCATGCCGCTCGGCGCGGGTCTTGGTGTTGCGGAAGACCTTTTCCACGGCAAGATTGACGTTTTCATAGACCGAAAGCCAGGGCAGCAGGCTGTGGTTCTGGAACACGACGGCGCGTTCAGGCCCGGGTTCATTGACCTCCCGGTTTTCGAGAAGCACCGCACCGGCGGAGACTTTCGTCAGCCCGGCGATGAGGTTGAGCATGGTGGACTTGCCGCAGCCAGAATGGCCGATGACCGAGACGAATTCACCTTTTTCGATGGTGAGGTTGATGCCTTTCAGCACCTCGGCGCGCGAGCCGCCCTTGTCGAAATATTTGTCGATATGATCGAGCTTCAGATAAGCGTTCATAATATTGGCCCTCTCAATTCGCCGCAGCGCCGCGGGTGATGACCTTGCCAAGCGCCGCCACGAGCTTGTCGAGCATGAAGCCGACAACGCCGATGTAGGCGAGCGCCACGATAATGTCGGGCAGGCGCGAGGAATTCCACGCATCCCAGATGAAGAAGCCGATGCCGACGCCGCCGGTCAGCATTTCCGCAGCCACGATGGCGAGCCACGAAAGACCGATGCCGATGCGCAGGCCGGTGAAGATGTAAGGAGCGGCCGACGGCAGCATGATTTTGAAGAAGAATTCGAGCTGGTTGAGCCGCAGCACCTGCGCGACATTGCGGTAATCCTGCGGAATATTGCGTACGCCAACCGCCGTATTGATGATGACCGGCCAGATGGAGGTGATGAAAATCACGAAAATGGCCGATGGATTGCTGTCCTGAAAGGCAGCCAGCGAAAGCGGCAGCCAGGCGAGCGGCGGCACGGTGCGCAGCACCTGAAAGATCGGATCAAGGCCGCGCATGGCCCAGACCGACTGGCCGATCACCGCACCGAGGATGATGCCGGCAATGGCGGCGAGGCCGAAACCATAGGCCACACGCTCAAGCGAGACCAGAACGCGCAGCCCAAGGCCGATATCCTGCGAACCATTCTGGAAAAACGGCGATACGATGAGATCGTAGCTTTCCTCGAAGACCTGGCTAGGCGGCGGCAGCGAGGAGCCGGGCGCGGAACAGAGCAGCTGCCAGACGCCGAGCAGCATGGCGAGAACGACAAGCGGCGGTATGATGTTACGAGCCGCCGCAGCACCCCATTTGCGCAGATCGATCCGCGGCGACTGTTTCGGTGCAAGCGCCACGACGTTTGCCTTCTGCGCCACCGGCTGCTGCGGCTCTTCGTTGAATTTTCGGGCCAATGCGGACATGGGCATTTCCTCTTGATTTCGGTTGCGGTCTGGGCTCGCCCCTCATCCGGTCTTCAGCAGCGCCGGTTGGGCAGAGCTGCTGGCGGATGAGGAGCGACGCCCGGGTCTCCTCCTCAGGAGGCCGCCTTGATGGACAGACTTTCGAGATAGGCAGATGGATTTTCAGGATCGAACACCTTGCCATCGAAGAAGGTTTCCTTACCGCGCGAAGTGGAAGCGGGAAGATCCGCAACGCCGAGATCCTTGGCCGCCGCGCGCCAGATATCCTCGCGGTTTACCTTCTCCACCAGCGCTTTCACGTCCGTATCCGGCGCGAATTTGCCCCAGCGGATGTTTTCCGCGATGAACCAGCTGTCATGGCTGCGGAAGGGATAGGACGCATGGTCCTGCCAGAACTTCATCTGCAGACCGGTATTTTCGAGCGCGCGACCGTTGCCGTAATTGATATTGCCCTTGAGGCGTCCAAGAACGTCCTTCGGCGGCACGTTGAACCATTGGCGCTTGCCGAGGATGGTGGACATTTCCTCCTTGTTCGCCATCTCATCGCACCATTGCTGCGCCTCCATCACGGCCATCAGCAGCGCCTTGGTGGCGTTGGGGTTCTTTTCCACCCAGTCGGCGCGCATGCCGAGCGCCTTTTCCGGATGGCCCTTCCAGAGCTCTCCGGTGGTACAGGCAGTAAAGCCGATGCCCTGATTGACGAGCTGTTCATTCCACGGCTCGCCCACACAGAAGACGTCCATATTGCCGACCTTCATGTTGGCAACCATCTGCGGCGGCGGAACGACGATGGTGGAGACGTCCTTGTCCGGATCGATGCCGCCAGCGGCGAGCCAGTAGCGGATCCAGAGATCATGGGTGCCGCCGGGAAAGGTCATCGCGGCCTTGATTTCCTTGCCTTCGGCCTTCTTCTTCTCGAAAGCAGCCTTCAATTTGGAAGCATCGAGCTGAACGCCGGTTTCGGCATATTCCTTGGCGACGGAAATGCCCTGGCTGTCGAGGTTGAGGCGGGCGAGGATGGTCATCGGCACCGGCACATTGTTCTGGGTCACCTTGCCGGTATGCATGAGATAGGGCATCGGCGTCAGAATATGCGCGCCATCAATGCCGTTGGATGCGCCACCAAGCACGAGATTGTCGCGAGTCGCGCCCCAGGAGGCCTGCTTCAGAACCTCGACATCAGGCATGCCATGCTTGGCGAACAGCCCCTTTTCCGCCGCGATGATGAGCGGGGCGGCATCGGTCAGCGCGATAAAGCCGATTTTCGCACCTTTTACTTCCGGCTCGGCGGTGGCTGCGAAAGCACCCGATGGAAAGGCCACGCGCACAGCGCTGACAAGGGCTGCGGTGGCGGTCGTCTTCAGTATCGTGCGGCGGCTGACAGCGCCGGAGAATATCTTTTTCATTCGCATGTTCCCCTTATTGGGCCACCTCTGCGGGTGACGTTTTCGCTTGCGAAAAAACCTGAAAATAAAAAACGCCGCTCGGTGTTTGCACCGGCGGAACGGGAGGTGTTCCGGGCAGCAAAACCTTGCGACGTCTGTGTCTTTGAAAGCGCCTATGCCGCGCCCTGCTCGCCCCGATCGCCGTTGACCGGTGCAAACAAGGAGACGCAAGAGGCGTGCCAGTTTTCTAGATGGAAGCTATATTATTGTAAATAAAACAGAATTTCAGAAATTCTGTCAGGCGATTAAATTTTAACCAGCCGCAATTTTGTCTATCGTTTACGCAACTGGAAAAATTCCGCGCTTGAAATTTGCGCAGCTAGCCCGGCTGAACTGCTCTCAGGCTTCGCCTTGGGAGGTAGAAACAGGGGCAGAACTGCGCACGGCAAAACCATTCACATACCCTGTAATGTCAGCGGGATCGAAGACGAAGCCGTCCACAAAACGGTCGCCAGCCTCCTGTCCTTCGATACGAATATCGGCATCATCAGGCGCATTGGCATCGCCCAGCGCCGCCCGATAAATATCCGGCCGATAAGCGGACAGGGCAGCTTCTACGCCACCTTGCGAAAACTCCGCCTGCCCCCAGCGGATCATCTGGCTGTAAATCCACAATGCCTGGCTCCGGCGCGGATAATTGGCATGACCACCGTGGAACAGGAAATATTTGTCGATAACCCGGCGGTTGCCCTGGCTGTCAATATTGAATTCACCGGCAAGAACGTGGCGGATGATGCTTTCCGGCGCGCCGATATAGCGGGGATCAGCAAGCACCCGGCTTAGATCGTCGTGATTTCCCGCAACATCACACCAGCGCGCGGCAGCATCGAGCGCCGTCAACAGCCGGCCGACCGTTTCCTGCTGGTTTTCCGCCCATTCCGGCCGCATGCCGATGACCTTTTCCGGCGCAGAAGGCCACAGGTCCTGCTTGGCGGCAACGATCCGCCCAACACCGCGCTCGGCGGCGACGATGTTCCAAGGCGCTCCGACGCAGAAACCGTCGATAGCCCCTGCGGCCAACGCGTCCGACGTCAATGGCGGCGGCACCACCACAAGCTTGACGTCGTGATCGGGGTGAATGCCACCGGCGGCGAGCCAATAGCGGAATTCGTAATTATGCGATGAAAACGGATAGGTCATGCCGAGTGTCGGCGGCGGTTCGCCGCGCGCCCGCATATCATCGAGTACCCGCTTCAACGCTTCGGCATTTTCGAGTGCGCCCGCCATTTCGGAAAGCCCTGTCAAAGCCTTCATCCGGGCAAACAGGCGGGTCGAAAGCGTGATCGCATTGCCGCCGCGTCCGAGCGAAAAAGGCGTAATCGTCGGCGACGGGTTGGAACCGAGCCCGAGCATGGAGGCGACGGGCATCGGCGACAGCATATGCGCGATATCGAATTGCCGGAACGCCAGCCGGTCGCGCACATTCGCCCAAGAGACATCTTTGACGAGATCGAGCGAAAGGCCTTCGCGTTCGGCAAAACCGAATTCGGCAGCGGCGATCAGGACGGATGCATCGACAAGCGGGATAAAGCCGGCACGCAGGATTTTCTGCCGGTCGCCGCCGACGATTGCCGGCGCGCCCGGGGCTTTCGTTACTCCGCCGTCTGATCCGGCCGTTTTTTCCGGTGCCGCCATATCATGCACTCCTTGACTGTCCGACCGGCGGTTCGTCACATCAACAAACCGGCCGCGGTGACCACGCTTTGCGCGATCTCGGAAATCTTCTTTTTCTCATTCATCGCCGTCTGGCGCAGAAGCGCGAAGGCCTCCTCTTCGGAAAGGCCGCGCATCTTCATCAGGATGCCCTTGGCGCGCTCGATGACCTTGCGTTCCTCAAGCGCCGACTTGGCGTCGGCAAGTTCCCGTTGCAGGCGGCTGAAAGCATTAAAGCGGCTGACCGCCATATCGAGAATGGGTTTGACCCGCTCTTTCTTCAACCCGTCGACGACATAGGCGGAAACACCCGCCTCGACGGCAGCCTCGATGGAGGCGGTGTCCGAACGATCGACAAACATGGCGATGGGGCGACCGACCGTGCGGGTGAGCTGGAACAGATGCTCCATCATGTCACGATTGGGATTTTCCAGATCGATGAAGATGACATCGGGCTGCAGCGTCTCGATGGTGCGCGCCACCCCGTTCACCTCGTGGATGACCGTGACGCGGTGATATCCGGCCTCGCGCAGCCCCTCCTCGATGATGGAGGCGCGGATCGCGTTTTCGTCTATAACGAGAATGGTCAGGTCGCGAAGCGTCATGTCAGCATTGATGACGCAGCGCAGCAAACTTGGCAATCGGCTGCGGATGCAAAAAATGGATGGAGCGGCAAGGGCCGTTTTTTCCCCTGCCGCCCATCATGTCACGATGCGTGTTCTACGGCGCGTTCAAGCGCCTTCAAAACCGTTCGCTCGGAAAGATTGAGATAAATTTCCATCTCGTCGCCAGCCTCTCCAGCTTTTCCCTCTTCCATCAGCGAAAGTATCTTGCTGTTCATGTCCACAAAGGGGGAATGAAGCTGTTCGGGATCTTTCAAAAGCCCGAAACAAAGCCTGAGTTCAGCGGCGATGCGCTCGTAAAAATCGCTGAGACGGGCGCTGTCGAGGAGATCGACGACGGCGGCATGAAACGTCATGTTGGCGCTGCCCACGCCCAGCCAGTCGGCCTCGTCACGCTTGACCTTGGCATCTTCGACCGCTGCCCGCATCGCTTTGATCGCGGGGTGCTTGTGCCAGGCCTGGCGCAGCGCGCCACATTCCACCATGCGCCGCACCCGATAGATATCGATGACCGAAGACATGGTGGGAACGGCGACAAACACGCCGCGATTGGCCTCGTGGCGCAACAGGCCGTCCTTGGTCAGCAGCCGGAAAGCTTCGCGCAGCGAATTGCGGGAGACGTCGAAACGTTCACTGAAGGCTGCCTCTGAAAGGCGCTGCCCCGGCATCAGCTCGCCTGATATCAGCAGGGTGCGGATACCCTTGGCCAATCGATCCGCAAGCGGCAGACCCTCTATCGTTTCCGTCATGACGCTCCTTTCCGTAAGAGCAATGCAGCATCGGGAATTCCGTGACAGGCATGTTCGGACACGGCATGATTGCCCATAGCACAAAGCATTAGCAAAGCACGAAAAAAACGTGATGAATTCCTGCGCATAACGTCCAACAAATGAACAGAATAAGAGAACGATTATTATTTATTGTTGAACAATATTGACAATTTCGCGGAACACGACAAGATCGGCCGCATAAAGCATCCGCGAGGGGCGGATTGCGATTGGAGCGGAGAAAATCCATGGAGCAGAACAAGCTCTCGCCCGCCGACCCTAACGAGGTTGCGCGCAAGGCGAAGAATCAGCGTTATGCCTTGCTTTCGGCAATGTTCCTGATGTCGATGTCGGCCGTCGGACCGGGCTTCATCACGCAGACGGCGAATTTCACGGTGAAACTGGGCGCCGCATTCGCATTCGCCATCATTATTTCCATACTGATCGACTTCGTCGTGCAGGCCAATATCTGGCGCATCGTCACCATCACCCGCATGCGCGCGCCGGCGATCGCCAATGCCGCCATTCCGGGCTCGGGTTATCTGCTCGCCATTCTCGTCATCATCGGCGGCCTGTTCTTCAACATCGGCAATATCGGCGGCGCAGGCCTCGGCTTCAACGCCATGATCGATCTCGACCCGAAGATCGGTGGCGCGATTGGCGCGCTGGCGGCCATCGGCATCTTCCTGTCGCGCCGGGCGGGCATCGCCATGGACCGCGTCGTTTTCGTGGCCGCCTTCGTCAAACTCGCGCTGATCGTTTATGCGGCTTACGTCTCCGGCCCGCCCGTGGCGGAAGCCTTCCGCCAGACCTTCCTGCCCGATACCATCGATTTCGTCACCATCACCACCATCGTCGGCGGCACGGTCGGCGGTTATATCACCTATGCTGGCGCACATCGCCTGCTGGACAAGGGCATGGTGGGCGTTGAAAATATCAACGCGGTCAATCGTGCGGCCCTGAGCGGCATCGCGATTACCGGCGTGCTGCGCTACATCCTGTTCCTTGCCATCCTCGGTGTCGTCGCCAGCGGCGTGGTCATCGATCTCTCCGGCAAGGCGGCAAACCCCGCCGGCCAGGCTTTCCATGCCGCCGCCGGCGATATCGGCTTCCGCCTGTTCGGCGCGGTCTTCCTCGCCTCGGCCATGACCAGCATCATTGGTGCGGCCTATACCTCCGTGTCGTTCCTGACGGCTTTCAAGCCTGACATAACGGAGCGCCAGCGAAACCTGGCAACCGTCGGCTTCATCGCCATTTCGCTGATCGCCTATGTCATCATCACCACACCGCCTGCAGCCATGCTCGTCTTCGTCGGCGGCCTCAACGGTCTCGTTCTGCCGATCGGCCTTTCGATCTTCATGTATGCAGCCTGGAAACGCGCCGATCTGATGCACGGTTATCACTACCCGCGCTGGTTGCTGGTGCTTGGCGTGCTGACCTGCGCACTCACCTGGTATATGGCCTATAAGTCGGCGGGCGCGATCTTCGCCCTGCTCGGCTACTGATAAATTCAAGGGAGGCAAACATGGCCGCTATCGATCTCAACAGCGATCTTGGCGAAAGTTACGGCGCGTGGCGCATGGGTGACGACGAGGCGATGCTCGCCATCGTCTCCAGCGCCAACATCGCCTGCGGATTTCACGCAGGTGATCCGGCCGGCATCTACCGCACCGTCAAGGCCGCTGCCGAAAAAGGCGTGGTTGTCGGCGCCCATGTCTCCTATCCGGACCGCGTCGGCTTCGGCCGCCGCGATCTGGACACGACCTCGGAAGAGCTGATTGCCGATGTCATCTATCAGATCGGCGCGCTGAAAGGCGTCGCCGCCGCTGCCGGCACCACGGTGCGTTACGTCAAACCGCATGGCGCGCTCTACAACCGCATCGCCAATGACGCGAAACAGGGGCAGGCCGTTATCGACGGCATCAAGGCGATAGACTCGTCGCTGGTATTGATGGGCCTTGCAAATGCCCCCATCCTCGATCTCGCCCGCAAGTCCGGTCTTGCCGTCGTTGCCGAAGCCTTTGCGGATCGTGCCTATACGCCTCAGGGCCAGCTCGTTTCCCGCCGGGAAGCCGGTGCCGTCCTGCATGATGCGGCAAAGATCGCCGACCGTATGGTGCAGCTCGCCCGCGAAGGCACGCTGGAGGCAATCGATGGCAGCATCATAAAAATCGAGGCGCAATCCATCTGCGTGCATGGCGACAGCCCCGGCGCGGTTGCCATCGCCCAGGAAATCCGCCGCCGTTTCGAGGCTGATGGCATCGACATCCGCTCCTTCGCATTCAATCGCTGAAAGGGTAGCCGATGACGATACCGACATCCTATCTCAACCACACGGACGCGGACGCCGCGCGAAAGGCCCGCGCCATCTATCGCGACGGCCTCGTCGCCCCAACCTCTGGCATCGCACCCGGCTTCACGCAGGCGAACATGATCGTGCTGCCGCGCGACTGGGCTTTCGATTTCCTGCTTTATGCGCAGCGCAATCCCAAACCCTGCCCGGTGCTTGATGTCTCCGATCCCGGCTCGCCCACCACGCTTCTCGCGCCCGGTGCCGATCTCAGAACTGATCTACCGCTCTACCGCATCTGGCGGGACGGCAAGCTTGCCGAGGAAACGGCTGATGCCACCGCTGCGTGGGCTGAGCGTGACGATCTCGTCGCTTTCCTGATCGGCTGCAGCTTCACCTTCGAAACGCCGATGGTGGAAGCGGGCATCGAAATCCGCCACATGACCGACAAGAGCAATGTGCCAATGTATCTCACCAACCGGCCCTGCCGTCCGGCGGGTCGGCTGAAGGGCAATATGGTCGTTTCCATGCGGCCGATCCCGGCGTCGCGTGTTGCCGATGCGGCAACCATTTCGGGACGTTTTCCGGCGGTGCATGGCGCGCCCGTGCATGTCGGCGCGCCGGAAGAAATCGGCATCATCGATCTTGCCAAACCCGACTTCGGTGATGCGGTGCGGATCGAGCCGGGTGAGGTTCCGGTCTTCTGGGCCTGCGGTGTGACCCCTCAGGCCGCGGTCATGGCATCCGGCGTGCCTTTTGCGATCACCCATGCGCCGGGCCACATGTTCATCACCGATATTCCCGATTCCGCCTATCACGCGTGAGGATATGATGCGTTTTCTCCCCGTCAGCCTCACCACCATTCTTGTCGAACTTGCCGATCTCGATGAAACGCTGGCGCTTTTCGCCTCGCTTCAGAGTGATCCGGTCGAGGGCATCGAAGAGACGGTGCCGGCGGCCCGCACGTTGATGATCCGCTTTCGCCCCGAAAAGATCGGTGCGGAGATGCTGGCCGCGCAGCTCGCAAGCCGCGATCTCTCGGCGAAAATTGCACCTTCGGACAATCTCGTCGAAATCCCCGTCCATTATAATGGCGAGGACCTCGCCGATGTTGCCGAACTGACCGGCATGAGCATCGAAGAGGTCATCCGTCGCCACACCGAAAGCGAATTCACCGTGGCCTTTTGCGGCTTCGCTCCCGGTTTCGGTTATCTGGTCGGCGGCGATCCGGGCCTGCATGTGCCGCGCCGGCAAAGCCCGCGCACCCGCATTCCCGCCGGCTCAGTGGCATTGGCTGGTGCCTTCAGCGGCGTCTATCCGCAAAACAGCCCCGGCGGCTGGCAGATCATCGGCACGACGCCGGTGAAAATGTGGGATATTGACCGCGATCCCGGCGCACTTTTCCAGCCGGGTTACCGGGTGCGTTTCTTCGACATGAACAAGGCCGGCAAGACGGTCGATATTCCCGTCTCGGCACCGCGTAGTTCGCAAAAAGAACCGACAAAGGACGGCCCACATTTCGAGGTGCTCGCCGCACCCATGCCCGCCATCTTTCAGGATCTCGGCCGCTTCGGCCAGACCGGGCAGGGTGTATCGGCTTCAGGCGCCTTGGATCGCGGTGCGTTCAACGCCGCAAACCGCATCGTCGGCAATCCGGTTAATACGCCGTGCCTTGAACTGACGCTCGGCGGTTTTTCCTTCAGGAGCACAAGCCGCACTGTCATCGGCATTGCCGGTGCGCCCTGCCCCGTCACCATTACCACGGCGGATGGCAGCTTCGCGGCAAAGACCGATGGCCCGGTATCCCTCGAACCCGGCGATGTCGTGACTTTCGGCCAGCCGCCGAAGGGCATGCGCTGTTATCTTGCGGTACGCGGCGGCTTTGATGTTGAGCCGGTACTCGGCAGTTTCGCAACCGATACGCTCGCTGTTGTCGGTCCCGAACCGGTGGGCGCTGGCGCCGTCCTTTCGCTCAAGGGTGAGAAGTCCGGCCTCTCCAGCGTATCGATCAACGAAGTTCCGGCCTTCGAACCTCCGGCAACCGGTGAGGTCGTGACACTGGACGTCGTTCTCGGCCCCCGCACCGACTGGTTCACGCAGAAGGGTATCGAGACGCTGACCGGCCAGTTCTGGCAGGTCACGCCGCAATCGAACCGCGTCGGCATCCGCCTTGCCGGCGACGTGCCGGTGGAACGCAAGGACAGCGCCGAACTGCCGAGTGAAGGCACGGCGACAGGGGCGATCCAGATACCGCATAGCGGCCAGCCGGTTCTCTTCCTTGCCGATCACCCGCTGACCGGCGGTTATCCCGTCATCGGCGCGGTGGCGGAATATCATCTCGATCTTGCCGGGCAGATCCCCGTCAACGCCAAAATCAAATTCCGCCCGATCGGCCTATTCGCCGAAATCGCGGCCAAGAACATAGAATTCCGAGGAGAAGAGCGATGAAAAAAGTGCTGATTGCCAATCGCGGCGAGATCGCGGTGCGCATCATCCGCGCATGTCGCGATTATGGCCTGCAATCGGTCGCCGTTTATGCCGATCCCGATCAGGATGCGCTTTTCGTCCGGCTGGCGGATGAAGCCTATGCGCTGGAAGGCGTGCGCCCGGCCGAGACCTATCTCGATATCACCAAGCTGATCGCGATTGCCAAACGTGCCGGCGCGGATGCCGTGCATCCCGGCTACGGCTTCCTGTCCGAGCGTGCTGAATTCGCGCAGGCCGTGCTTGATGCCGGCTTGATCTGGATCGGCCCGGACCCGCAGGTTATCGAAGCATTGGGCGACAAGGTCGAGGCGCGGCGCATCGCCACCGGCGTCGGCGCACCGCTGGTCGCCGGCAGCGACGGCCCGGTCTCTTCCGCCGCCGAAGTCACCGCCTTTGCCGAAGAACACGGCCTGCCCGTCGCCATCAAGGCAGCGCATGGCGGCGGTGGTCGCGGTCTGAAGGTTGCGTGGAAGATGGAAGAGATCGCCGATCTCTACGAATCCGCCGTGCGCGAGGCGACGGCCGCCTTCGGCCGCGGCGAGTGCTTCCTCGAACGTTTCCTTGACCGGCCGCGCCATATCGAGGCGCAGGTTCTCGCCGACAAGCACGGCAATGTGCTGGTACTCGGCACCCGCGACTGCTCGCTGCAGCGCCGGAACCAGAAACTGATCGAAGAAGCCCCTGCCCCCTTCCTGTCCGCCGAACAGCGTCAGAAAATCCACGCGGCCGCCAAGGCGATCTGCGCCGCTGCAGGTTATTCCGGCGCCGGCACCGTCGAATTCCTTCTCGGCGTCGACGGCACGATTTCTTTCCTTGAGGTCAATACGCGCCTGCAGGTGGAACATCCGGTTACCGAGGAAACCACAGGCATCGATCTCGTCATCGAACAGTTCCGCATTGCCGAAGGCCACAAGCTACGGGTGCTCGAAACGCCGGAGCCGCGTGGCCACTCCATGGAGTTCCGCATCAATGCCGAAGATCCCGGCCGGGGTTTCCTGCCCACACCCGGCTCGATCTCGGTTTTCGACGCACCTTCAGGTCCCGGGATTCGCGTGGATAGCGGTGTCGTCAGCGGCTCCAGCGTGCCTGGCGTATTCGACTCGCTGATGGCGAAGCTGATCGTCACCGGTGCCGACCGCGATCAGGTCCTGCGTCGCGCCCGCCGCGCGCTGAAGGAGTTCCGCATCGAAGGCATCGCCACGGTGCTGCCATTTCATCGCGCCGCGATCGAAACCGAAGACTTCATCGGCACGGACGGTTTAAAGGTTCATACCCGCTGGATCGAGACCGATTTCGCCGCCATGCCGGATGCGATGGAACGACCGGCACCGGCCGACGACCCTTCCGTTACTCGCACTTTTCTGGAAATCGACGGCAAGCGCGTATCGGTTGGCCTGCCCAGCCTGCTGCTCTCCAGTCTCGGTGCGGTTAGCGGCAGCAGCGCGGCTGTTCCGGGCGCCGCCGCCACCAAGGAAAAGGAAGGTGAAATCCTCGCCCCGGTTTCCGGCACCTTGCAGTCCTTCAAGGTGGAAGACGGCGACACGGTTTCGCAAGGCGATCTTTTGGCCGTCATGGAAGCCATGAAGATGGAGACGCAGATTGTCGCCCCCAAGGCCGGCAAAGTCCGTCTGATCGTCAAGGAAGGCGACTATCTGCAGGCGGGCGCTGCTCTTCTCGACATAGCCGGCTAATATACGGGCGGGCCATCGGGCCTCACAATTGCAGATCGCGCATCCCCGGCGGCGGAACCCTTTTGCCGCCGGGCCGTTTATGGCGCGACCTGCTAACTACTGTGAGGGAAATATGGCCGGACGCACCTTGCTTCAGTTCTTCCATTGGTATTATCCAGACGGAGGGAAATTATGGAGCGAGGTGGCCGAAAAGGCCGAAAGCCTTGCGAAAATGGGTATCACCGATGTTTGGCTGCCGCCCGCCTACAAGGGCGCCGCCGGTGGTTATTCGGTGGGTTATGACACCTACGATCTCTTCGACCTCGGCGAATTCGACCAGAAGGGCACCGTCGCCACCAAATATGGTGATCGCGCCGCGCTCGAACATGCCGGACGAACGCTGAAGGAAAACGGCATCCGCGTCATTCACGATGTTGTTCTCAATCACAAGATGGGTGCCGACGAGAAGGAAAAGGTGCGGGTTCGCCGCGTCAATCCTGAGGACCGTACCGAGATCGATGATGAAGACTTTCCGGCGCTTGCCTATACACGCTTCACCTTTCCCGGTCGCAACGGCAAACATTCCAAATTCATATGGGACCTGAAGTGCTTCAGCGGTGTCGACCATATCGAGGAACCGACCGAAGACGGCATTTTCCGCCTCGTCAACGAATATGGCGATGGGGAATGGAATGAGGAAGTCGATCAGGAAAACGGCAATTTCGACTATCTGATGGGTGCGGATGTCGAGTTCAGGAACCGGGCGGTTTACGAGGAACTCAAATATTGGGGCCGCTGGCTCTCCGAGCAGGTGCAGGTTGATGGCTTCCGCCTGGACGCCGCAAAACATATCCCGGCCTGGTTCTTCCGTGACTGGGTCGGCCATATGCGCGAAACGGTCGATCCGGATCTCTTCGTCGTGGCGGAATATTGGCACCCCGATCTCGAGGCGCTGAAAAGCTATCTCGAACTGGTCGACAAGCAGCTCATGCTTTTTGACGTCGCCCTTCACCACAGCTTTCATGACGCCTCGAAACAGGGCGGTGATTTCGACATGCGCAACATCTTCGATGGCTCGCTTGTCTCCGCCGTTCCCGACCACGCCGTCACGCTGGTCGATAATCACGACACCCAGCCGCTGCAATCGCTGGAAGCGCCGGTGGAACCCTGGTTCAAGCCTCTTGCCTACGCTATCATTCTGCTGCGCGAAGATGGCGTGCCCTGCGTCTTTTATCCCGATCTGTTCGGCACTGGTTATACCGACACTGGCAATGACGGCAACGAACACGAGATCATCATTCCGGCCATCGAATGCCTGCCGAAACTCATCGAGGCCCGCAGCCTTTTCGCCAACGGAGCCCAGACGGATATTTTCGACGACCCGAGCTGCATTGCCTTTATTCGCCACGGCACTGCCGACGCGCCGGGCTGCGTGGTGGTGATGTCGAATGGCGAGCCGGCGGAAAAGCAGATCGATCTCGGTCCCGATCACGCCGGAGCGGTCTGGCGCGACTTTCTCGGGCACCGTGAAGAACGGATTACCCTTGATGAGAGCGGCAAGGGCGTCTTTCCCACCAATGGCGGCAGCGTCAGCGTTTGGGTTCCAGCCGAATCCGAGTGAGGAATAACCGCCCCGGTCCGGAAATTCTGCTCACTCTGCGGATACGAGACGGCGCGGACCCGCGCCGTCATCGGCCAGAACATCATTCGGATTGCGTAACGGACAATCATCCAGCGAAAGGCACCCGCAACCGATACAGCCGGTAAGCTGATCGCGCAGCATGATCAGGTTGTTGATGCGAAGCTGGAGCATTTCCCGCCAGGATTGGGAAAACCTGCGCCAATCGGCCGTCGTCGCTACCCTGTCTTGCGGCAGATCGGCCATCGCATCCCTGATGATGCTGAGCTGTATACCGGCCCGCTGCGCGATGCGGATGATGGCGATGCGCCTCAGAACGGCGCGATGATAACGACGTTGATTACCGGCGGTGCGCCAGCCCTCGATCAATCCTTTCGCCTCGTAAAAATGGATTGTGGAGACGGCAATACCGCTGCGACGGGCAACCTCCCCGACCGTCAGGCTGTGTTTAAATATGGTATTTTCCATTCTGGCTCCTGCTTCCGGACGATTTCCGCTCGGAAAACGCGGAAACACACTGAAGAGCAGCCGGTATAATTCCTCAACCATAGTTGAGGTCAATAGAAGAATGGTCAAAAAAAGAGGCGCCCGAAGGCGCCTCTGAATTTCGTGACTGTGTCCAGATCAGAACTTCGCTGTCATGCTGATCCAGAAACGACGGCCTTCCATGACAGTGTTAAAATCGTCGGTGCCGACATCCTTGTCGAAGACATTGTAGATGGCGGCATTGAGGTCGACATTTTCGGCGACCGCATATTTCGCCCCGATATCCAGCGTGGTGTAGGCGTCATATTTGCGACCGGCCTTGCCATTGATCGTCACCGGCGTGCCATTCGTGCCGATGCGTGGGCCGGCGTTGATTTCCGATCCGTGGTAGTTCAGCGAGGCCCAGGCTTCCAGACCATTGATTGGGGTCACCCAGTCGCCGCGCAGATTGGCCATATGCTCAGGTGTCCGCGCCAGCGGGAAACCTTCGTAGTCACCGGTTTTCTGTTCGGAATGCGTATAGGTATAGTTGCCGCGCAGCGTCAGTTCTGGCGTCGCATACCAGGTCGCCGTCAGTTCCACACCCTGAATGACCGCATCGTCGATGTTGTAGTTATACCAGAGACGATAGTTGCGGTCTTCGCTCCAGCGGGCCGGTGTTCCATCCGGATTGAGCACCAGCGCGTTGGAGATCTTGTCCTTGAAATCGGTATAGAAATAGGTAGCGCCGAGAGCGACGTCGCCATTGTCCCAGAGGGCGGCGACTTCGTAGCTCGTACTCTTTTCCGCTTCGAGGTTGGGATCACCGATGATCACGCCGCAGGTGCCGCTTGGGCCATAGCTGCAGCCGCCGCCACCCGTCGTATAGGCGTAACCCGGCGCGATCTGGCGGATTTCCGGGGCGCGGAAACCGGTGGAAATGCCGCCCTTGATGGTCAGCTCTTCGGTCGCACTCCAGACGCCATAAAGGCGCGGGCTGAAGTGATTGCCATACTTCTCGTGATTATCGAGACGAAGACCGCCCGTCAGCGCGAAATTATCGACAATGCGCCATTCATCCTCGAGGAAGAGCGCCCATTGCGTCGCCGAAAATGTCTCGTCGCGACCGGTGCGGCGTCCCGGGTTCTGGTCCGTCAGCCGCGCCTCGAAATATTGTCCGCCTGTGACCAGCATGTGGTTGCCGAACAATTCGAAGGGCGTGGTGAACTTGCCGTCGAGAACGGTATTGCGCACTTCCGGCGAGCGCGGGTTTTCGGTCACGCGGCCCGTGCGGATATTTCTGGTGAAGTTGGTGCGCTCCGCCCATTCCTGCTGGAACGAGAATTCGGATGTGGTCGGCCCCCAGCGGCCGGTATGCGACAGGGACCAATGGTCACGCGTATTGGTGTTGTAGGTGCCGTTGGCATCCGTCGCTGCCAGCGTCTCGCCGGGTTCGGCGTCGCGACGC
Organism: Agrobacterium sp.; assembly: GCF_059499945.1. NCBI lineage: Bacteria > Pseudomonadati > Pseudomonadota > Alphaproteobacteria > Hyphomicrobiales > Rhizobiaceae > Agrobacterium > Agrobacterium sp. The sequence continues at coordinate 382,611 of NZ_JCABZP010000015.1, forward strand.
AGCCGCGTCTTGCCGCCTTCGAGATAGATGTCATGATCTTCATTCGGCGTGAATGTCAGGCGACCGTTGAAATCATATTCCCTGGCGCCCGTGGTGCCGTTCAGAATACCGTCTTCGCCGCGCGTGAAGCCCCTGCCCCAGACCTGCAGGCCGAGCTGGTCCTTCAGGATCGGTCCGTTGGCATACCAGGAGACCTGACCGCTATTGCCGAATTTGGAATGTTGCTGAACCGTGCCTTCGGTCGTGACCGAGCCGGACCAGACATCGCCGACCTTGCGGGTGATGATGTTGATGACGCCGCCCATGGCATCCGAACCATAAAGCGAGGACATCGGCCCACGCACTACCTCGATGCGTTCGATCGCCGATACCGGCGGCACGAAACTCTGTTCGAAGCCGGAATTGCCGTTGGTGCGGGCATCGCGTGTGCTCTGCCGCTTGCCGTCAACCAGAACCAGCGTGTAGGCGCCGGGCAATCCGCGAATGAAAATATCCTTTTCATTGGCAATGCCGGTGACGGACACGCCTTGAACTTCGCGCAGGGCATCGGTCAGATCGCGGTAGGAGCCCTTTTCCAGATCTTCCCGCGTGACAACTGTGATGCTGGCCGGAGCGTCTTTCACATTCTGCTCGAAGCCGGATGCGGTGACCACAATCTGCTGAAGAACCGTGGTTCCCTCGGACGCCTGCTGCGCAAATGCCGGCAGAGCAAGGCCCAAAGCCGTGCCAGCCATTGCTGCAGAAACACCGGTCTTTATTATTGTCGCAGCCCTGTTCTGACCGCGGTACTTCAATTCCATGTTACGCCCCCGCATTTAACTTGAGAATTTAACCCCACTTATTTAGGAGGGGATGCGGGCGCAACGCGTTTGTTTTCGAACAGTTCTAAATTCCAGAAATTGCAAAAAGGGCTCCCCGAATAAGCGGCGGAGTAAAAAAATCGCAAGATGACAACCGGCAAGAGAAAAGAAGAACCAGCCTCCACGACAAAACCCGACAGGCTCGGACAGCTGAAATTACTTGTCGCTTTTGATGCGTTGTTGCGGGAAGGCAGTGTAAGCCGGGCTGCGGCGGGCATGGGACTGCCGACATCTTCGATGAGCCGCATTCTGCAACAGCTCCGGGAAAGATACGGAGACCAGCTTTTTTTGCGTACTGGCCAGGGCCTGCGCCCTACCCCCTTTGCGGAGAATATGCGGCTGCGCATTCGATCGCTGGCGGCGGAGGCCGAAAACCTGATCGACTATTCGCAGGACAGACCGGAGGCGCCGGCCGCCCTCGATAAAAGCGGTTGGGAACAGCCGGTATTGATGAAGGCGCCGCCGCTTTCCCTTCGCCCCAGCGTTCTTCTGGAAGGCCAGCCGACACCGGAAAATATTGCCGACCGTCTCGCCCGCATCGGGCACAATGCCGATCCGCAGCACCGGCTTGCCAAATATATCGCGACCTCGGCAATGGGCATCGGCAACAGCCGTCCGCTCGCCCAAGACGAGGCAATGGATGCGCTGTCGATCATTCTCGAGGGCGATGCCGATCCCATACAGATCGGCGCACTGCTCGCCACCATGCATTATCGCGGCGTGACCGCGGCCGAACTTGCCGGCTTCATCGAGGCCATGTGGCAACATATCGAAAGAGATCGGCAGCAGCCGGCGGCGGCGGATCTTGACTGGCCGGCCTACATGTCGCCGAAACATCGCGATGCGCCATGGTTCCTGCATTCAGCCCGCCTGGTTTCCATGGCGGGATACAGCGTTCTCTTGCACGGCCATGTGGGTCAGGGCGAAAACGGCGGCAAGCTTGAACTTGCCGCACAGGCCTGCGGCATTCCCCTTTGCCATTCGCTTTCACAGGCGGCCGAAGCCACATCCTCAGAACGTATCGCCTATCTGCCGATCGGTGGCCTGTCCCTGCAATTTCAGAGCCTGCTCGGCCTGCATGGCATTCTGGAGATGCGACTGCCGCTCAACACGGTCGTCCATCTTCTCAACCCGCTTCGCGCCCGAAGCACTATCATCGGCGTGGCCCGGCCATCCTATCAGGAACTTCACCGGGACACGGCGCGGCTGCTTTCGGTGGAAAACCTCGCCATTCTCGGCAATACGCGGGATTTTGCGCAATTTACCCCTTTTCGCACCACCCGGATTTTTGGCCTTGCAAAGGGCAGGGATGTGGAATTCCTCATTCCCGCCCGCGAGGCGCCGCCCGCCGAAATGCCGACCATGTTCACCACTTTCGAATATTGGCGGGCGGTCTGGACGGGGGCGGCGAGGGACGAAAGAGCCGAAACCATCATCATTTCCACCGCCGCCATCGCGCTGATGCTGGTCAATGATATGACTCTGCCCTTTGAGGAAGCCTATGCGCGCAGCCTTCGGCTCTGGAACGACAGGGCGCGTAATCTGGCCAATGCGTGATTAGTCGTCAGGCATTGGTGCCTGCTTTTTTCAGCGCCAGATATTCCCAGAGGGCGACGAGCAGGAGAATTCCCGTGCTTGCCAGTTGCAGCACAAAAAGCGGAATACCCGGCGCCGGCAAAAGCAGGCAGAGCGCCACCACGCCGGCAAGATGCGAAACCGGCCGCTGATAGGCGGCGGCAATCTTGACGCCGATATTGCCGGCCAGAAACAGGACGGGACCGCCGAGAATGGCGATCGCCTCCCGCATGGTCGCGCCTTCGCGCGCGTGGGAGAGGCTGAAATCCTCACCTACCGCCGTCAGGATAATGCCGGCTACAATGGGCAAATGCCCGTAGTTAAAAAGATTATGGGCAATCTTCGCTTTTTCTTCGGCGTTCTCGGCTTTTCTCGAGGCCTCCTCCTGCCCGTGATGAAAATAGATCCACCACATCGCCACGGTGCTGACGAAAGCCGAGCAGAAGACGATGAATGTCAGACCCGAATTCATATATTCCGTGGCCGTGCGCCCCGTGGTGAGGATCGTTTCCCCAAGGCAGATGATGACGAAAAGCGCACATCGCTCCGCCAGATGCTCGCCGGAAAGATGCAGCCGGTCCTCGTCGCTTGAGGCCACGCCCGGCACGACATAACGGCAGGCGGGACCGGCATATTCGATTGCAAGCGCGATGCCCCACAGAAGAATGCGATCCGCCAGATCGACCAGTCCACCGGCCAGCCAGAACAGGCTTGATACCGCGAGCCAGATCGTCACGCGCACAAAGACCAGAAAAGACTGCCGGTCTTCATCCTTGAAAGCATACAGCGCAAAGAGGCTTCGCCCCACCTGCATCGCGCTGTAGATCAGGGCGAAGACAAGGCCCTGTTCCGCAAAAGCCTCCGGCAGCGCGATGGCGAGCAAAACGCCACCGAACATCAGGACAAACAGCAAAATCCTGACCGGTTCCTTTTCCGTGTTCAACAGGTTTGTGATCCAGGTGGTATGTATCCATAACCACCAAAGCGATAATATCAGGATGCCCGCTTCAAGCGCTGCCGTCGGCCCAAAATCTTTGGCGAGGGCGTGGGAGAGCTGGATCAGCGCGAAAACGAAGACCAGATCGAAGAACAATTCGGGGAAACTGGCCTTTCCGGCATCCTGCCCCTCCTGCCTTATCCAGCGTTCCCCATCCGCCTTGCGTGAATAAGTCTCGCCCTTGGCTCTCATGCCACCCCCGTCAGATGTTGGTCGTCGCGATACGTCCGCTCACCAATGGCCTCTCACCGTTGGGAAAAAATCTCTTCGCTGCCCGCTTCGACCGGGTTCAATTTTTGACCGGGAAACTCCAGCGCCCGCGCACTGTCGGGATAAAAACGCGGCCCGACCAGACGAACCTTTTTTCCCGACACGTCGGTGATGTAGTTCGGGACCAAGACCTTTGGCGGAAGTGGGGTGCTATCTGCCCTGGAAACCTCGAGCGTGCTGACCTCGATAGGTTGGGCAAATACCGGCAAGCCCGTCATAGTGGCGAGCGCGGCTGCGAGAAAAAATGATCTTGGAAACATGGGACGCATCCTGGCACAATTGTTTGCGCCATAAACCGCCCTCGCCCGCTTTGGTTCCGCCCCTTTCAGATGTCCTCATCGAGGTAGGAGCTATATTGGACATAGTCCGCGCTCGGTTGCCCATCGATGATTTCGGGCGGCCTACCTTGACCGCCGGGAAGATGGCCGGCGTTTTCGAGCTCCGCCCTCAGAAGCTTTTCAATGGCCCTGTCCCGGGGCAAAGCGTTGTCCGCCATATAGAGAGCGACGGAGAGTTCCATATCATCCGGAAAATTCATCGGCTCAGCCATCCGTTTAAGCAATGAAGCGCAAACGCGGGACCTTGCCGAAAGTTCAACATCGCCCGCCTCCACCCGAGGCCCGTCGTCTTTCAAATGTGCGTTCCCGTGGAACTCATCCCGGGTTTTACAGCGGCCGGACATGCCTTTTATCCGGTGCTACACGCCCACTTTGACAGGTGATCGGTGTATACAGATTGCACTGTTCTGCCCTTGCCAGCGCTTTTCCGACGAAAAGTATGCCCGACTCAAGCGTTTGAAAGCAATCACGGAAAAACGCAAACGAAAGCTAATTCGGACTTAGTTTTCATTACCCTGCATTAACCATAGAAACCCCTTGGCTGCACTGTTGATATCAGCAGCCTCATGCGAATCTCTTTTTCTTGCGGAAACGGCGTCAATGTAACTTCGGTCTGCTTTTTCCGCAAGCAGAGACCGTTTTCCACGCTCCGTTAACTCAGCAGGGCATGCTGGCCTCCATAGTGTCCTTACGCCCTCTCAACTGCGCCAGAAGCATTGTCTGCAGGTCGAAGCCGCCTTCCTGCGCCTTACGGGTCAGATTGCGCAGATACCCGCCAAGCGAACTTATCTGGTCTGCTTTCTGCAGAAGGCAGGCGAGAATGGCTGCGGTTCCCTGTCGGCCAAATGTGGCAAGCGCATCCTGATAGGCGGACTGGCTGATGTTGAACATGGTTTTGATCACCGATGTCGCCACTTCCAGATCGCGCCAGCCTGTAACCGCTCCGCCTGGGGCATAGAGCGCGATGTCAGGGCAAGCCTTCAAAACCAAAACAATATCAGGAACAAAAAATTGCTTATGAAGAACAGGCTTTGGCGATGGCGGTGAAGGTTTTGCACTGATGGGTGCCGCATATGCCGGCTGGGCGCTTACCGTGCTGGCAGGTGCAGTGGTTACCGGTTCGTGCAAATCCTGCCGTTTAGATATGGATTCGGATTCTGAATTCTTTATGAGGCGCTCATTTTGGCAGTCATTGCCGCCCAAATTTTCCGATTTTTCAATATTTTCCAGATAGTTGGTTACTTCAGCACGCAAAGAGGCCAAAAAACCGCCGATTTCTTTGAGTTCCGCGGGCTTGGAATTGCGACCGAGAGAGCGGGCAATGGCGTTGTAACGTGTCTGAAACCCTTCGAAGGCTTCGACCTGACCGCTCGCAGCAATCATGTCGCAGAGTTTCTGGATATCGCGGCGGCAAAGGCTGATACTTTCACGAAGCCGCTGAAGATCGAGTCGCTCGCTGACGATGCGTTCGGCGAGTTCCTCAATTTCCGCTTTGCGGGCAAGAAGCGGTGCCAGCGAAAAACCGTAAGCCTCGCTGATTTCCCCTCCCCGGTGTTTGCGGGCGTATCGTTTTCCGTTCGGGCTGTCCTTGCGAATGATGAGGCCGGCTTCGACAAGAGCCGAAAGATGCCGGCGCAATGTCTGTTCGGCCATGCCATGGGCACGGAGTGACAATTGCGCATTCGACGGGAAGACGACCAAACCGGCTTCGCTGGAAAGTTCGTTCTTGGGATAAAAACTCAGAAGCGCGTTCAGGACCGCAAGCGAGCGATCGGTCACGCCAACCAAAGGCCGGGCTTCACAGACCGAACGATAGAGTTTCCATTTATCGACCGCTTCGATCTTCTTGTTTTTCTGCGCGGCAAACTGGGTCGCGAGGACGCCAAACGACATCGCTCGCCGCCCAAAGGGCGTCGTTACACATGTGCTGTCCATGTCTTTCACCTTTCACAAGGCAAAAGAAAATCGCTCACCGAAAAATTCGATGCCAAGACTCTTGACTATGATTCGCGGAAATGAGATTCTTCGGGTGCTTAAATCAAAGAAAGGCTTCCGCGCGGCAACGTTCGGGGGCTTTTTTCTTTTGTGATGCGTCTCCTGTTAGTCGTTCGAGTTAAAATTCACTGCTTGGACCGGTATTCGGCAAACAGCGTTTGAAGATGTTCCAGAACGAACTCGGCAAATTCCGGTGCTTCGTTCTTGTCGATAGAGATATCCAGCTTGCGGTCGCTTTCGACGACCTTTGCCAGCCGGCCGCCGGTTTCGGATGACCAGACACCGGTTTTTTTTGCCTGCGCCTTGGGCTTCAGAAAATCCAGAAGCGACTTGAAACGGTCTTCCGATGGCAGGGCAGCAACCGAGGCATCCCTCACATAGGCACGGGCCGCTTCCTTGACCTGAGAAGAGGAAAGCTGATCGGCAAGGTCCATCCAGTTACGACGGCCGACAGTTGGGGCGGGGCCAATAAGATCGACCAGATCCTCCGGAATGCGGCCGACAACCGACAGCATGTTGGAGAGATCGCCCTTGTGCAGCGACATGGCGGCCATGATCGTATCTCGCGGAAACCGTATCTGCAGTTTCTGGGCAAAGCGTGCCTTTTCGATATAGGTGAGATCGCGACGTTCGTTGTTTTCCTGTCCCTGGGCAACGACGAGCTGCTCATCGCTGAGATCACGTACGACCGCCTTGACCGGAATACCGAGGCTGGAGACTGCACGCAGGCGACGATGACCAAAGGCGACCTGATAACGGCCGGGGAACTCGGGATGCGGGCGCACCAGAATGGGAACCTGCTGGCCCTGTTCACGAATGGCTTCAACCAGACCTGCATCCGCCTCTTCGGAGGCTGGCATGCGATCAGGTATGAAAGAGGGATCTATATCGGCAGGATTGAGCGAAACGATCGTGAGACCTTCTGCGAGCTGCCTTTCGATTTCTTCCGCACGCTTGGCGCGTTCCGATACCTCGCTGAGCGACTGGCCGATCATTCCCACCGGGGAATTCAGAACATCGGTCACGAGTTCCGGAGAGCCAAGGATGGGCCTGATACGCGGACGCGACCGCTCGGATGCGGTCTCATTGCTGTCGGCGGCCGGAGTACCAAGATTGGCGAATATCTGTTTTCTGCTCATGCTGCCCTACCCCACGCTTTTTTAATCAGTCCTTCGATTTCAGCGTTTACGTTGTTCATGGCTTCCAGCGCACGGTCATAGGTGGACCGGGTGAACTGGGTTCTTTCCACTTCGAAAAGTGTCTGGTTGGTCAGTCCGGCATCCGAGACGGCCGTGCTCTTCAGCATCGGGTGGATGAGGACGTTTTCACCGAAAATCGAGCGCAGGAAGGCGACCATCTGGTTCTGCGGTCCGTCGCTCGGTTCAAAACGGGTGATCAGATAACGCATCCAGTTATAGTCGGAACGTGCGCCCGCCCTGCCGATTTCGGCGAGAAGGTCGCCGGTCATGGCAAGGAACTGGTTCATCGACATCACATCCAGCATTTGCGGATGAACGGTGACGAGGACGGATGTGGCGGCGGTCAGCGCCGAAAGCGTCAGATAACCAAGCTGCGGCGGGCAATCGATGACCACGACATCATAGAAGTTCTGCGCCTGGGCAATTGCTTGGCCAATGCGGGCGAAAAACAGTGTATCGCCGGGCGCGCGGCGCATCAGAGCGCGGGGCGTGTCATGTTCGAATTCCATGAGTTCCAGATTGCCCGGAACGATATGGAGATTAGGAATATAGGTGCCGCGAACGATTTCAGCGATCGGCCTGCGTTCGTCATCGTAACGGATGGCGCCATAAAGCGTTTCATTCGGACCGACATCAATCTCCGGCTGATGACCGAAGAGCGCCGACAGGCTGGCCTGCGGATCGAGATCGATGGCGAGCACCCGGTAACCGCGCAGCGCCAGATATTGCGCCAGATGTGCAGATGTCGTGGTTTTTCCAGAACCGCCCTTGAAGTTCATGACGGCGATGACCTGCAACTCTTCGCCATCACGGCGGTGTGGCAGATAACGGCGGGTGCCGCGCGCGCCCTGATCAAGGAATTTTCTGATCTCGTCCATATCCTCAACCGAATAGGAACGGCGGCCGGAGGCTTGGGCCGCATCGAGCTCCGGGCGTTCGGCGGCGATCTGACGAAGATAGGCCTCGCCGATACCGATCAGCCGCGCGGTTTCTGCCGGTGAGAAATGGCGCATGCTCTTTTCGGTGTGTGGTGAAAATGTATTTGCATTATGAGCCTGCAATTGGGCTGACAACGCAGCCGAATGCTGTTGTATAAGACTCGTCAGGTCGGGTGCTCCTGCGGCACGTCTTAAATCGGCACTCTGTGTCATCGGTCTTCTTTCGCTCGAAATTGCAGTAGCGGTTTTTTTCGAAAAAGGCGGTTTTTTCCGCAACTGAGATATAAGCGCCGATTCTCTTTTTGGCGCAATAGGCTTTTTTCTCAGGTGCGAAAGTGGCGCTAAGGCATTGTGGAAGAATCACTTTTGTTTTTTGTGACAGTTTGACGGTTAGCCGCGGCTAACTTCGCCCTGACGATCAGACAGACGGGCGCGGATCGCGTCTTTTCACACAAGGAATGCATGCCCGCGCAGAAGTTTGCCGCGGCTAACTTTTTGGTTTTGACCCACTGCACATCCGATCATCCCGCGGCAAAAAGTGAAGGGTGGACATTCGCGGATGTTTAATCTCTACTCATTGACTAGAGTATCGTTGGGTTCGACGCCCGTCGTCTGGCTGTTCAAGCTGTCGCAGGTTGGAGGAATGAATGTCCTATGATGTCGCTCTCGTCGGGTCGGGTTTCTCGGCCATTTGTACTGCCGCTCATCTTTTATCGTCCCTGCCGGCGGAAGCCTCGATCGCTATCGTGGGCGATGAATCGGATTTCGGGCGCGGCACCGCCTATCGTACCGAACTTCCCTATCATCGGCTGAATGTGCCAGCCGGGCGAATGAGTGTCTTCCCTGACCGCCCCGGTGATTTTGTCGACTGGTTGGCGGAAAATGGGATAGCGGAGGATCCTCTGCTGTTCGCCTCGCGTGGAGACTATGGTCTTTATCTTCGCGACAGGCTGGCGGGTTTGCTTAGAAGCAGGGAGCAACGGGCGCGGGTGGATTTCGTTCGGGCCAAGGCTTCGGCCTGTCGCCCGGATGGCAAGGGTGGATTTTCTTTCGCTCTGGAGAATGGCGAGCAGCTGCGCGCGCAGAATGTCGTTTTGTGTCTCGGTGTCGGCGCGGCGAGTTTGCCGGTGCAAACTGTCGCGAGGGAAGAAGAGGGGCCACAACGTATCATCGGTCACTGCTGGCAGCCGGGATGGCTGTCCAAAGTCAAGGCCGGAGATCGCATCTGTATTCTGGGTTCGGGTCTGACGATGATCGATCAGGTTCTGACCCTGCGGGGAAAAGGGCATCAAGGCCCGATCCATGTTCTCTCCCGACGCGGCCTGGTGCCGCATCCGCATGTCAGCCCGCCTGCTCCCCCCACGGAGCCTGAGCTGCCTGATGGCTCGACGGAGATCAGCCTATTGCTGCAGTCTTTACGCAAACAGGTCAGCGATGGCGCACCGTGGCGCACCGTTATGGATGGTTTGCGGCCGAAAACACAATTGCTGTGGCAACGCCTTACACCTGCGCAGCGCAGCCGGTTTCTTCGGCATGCCTTGCCTTGGTGGAATATCCATCGGCACCGCATCGCGCCTGAGGTCTCTGGTGCTTTCGAGAAGTTGCTCTCGGACGGCATTCTGGAAATTCATGCGGGTTACCTCCGGTCCATAGACGAAGGGGAGGAGGGGATTGCCGTGCGCTACCGCCGCAGACATACACAAGTGGTGAGGGAACTTCAGGTCGATTGGGTCGTCAATTGCACGGGCATGGAGCGGGCCGGCATCGGTCATTCGCGGCTTCTTGAAGCCATGTGCGGCGAGGGTGTTATTTCACTGGACCCTTTCGGGCTCGGGGTCGAGGTTGACGACCACTCCCATTTGCTGCGGACGGACGGACGAAGCTGGCCCGGTCTTTTCGCCGCGGGTGCGCTGACGGCAGGCCGGTTCTGGGAGATAACCGCTGTTCCGGATATTCGTGTGCAGGCACAGAAGATCGCGCGGGAGATTACGCGGAGAGTGACCGCGAATGATCGGGTTGCTGCACAGGGCTGATCCGGCCGAAGAATCGACCATAGCGAGAGGTGCCGTCATAACAGACATTCTCGGCGCCTCTTGATTTTGATGTTAGCCGCGGCAAACTTTTTCTTTGAATGAATGTGCTGACTATTTATTGGAGGCCGAATTCGCGGATTCGAGGCGGCTGATGAATGTCGCGTGGGCTTTCCGCACGATAGCAACGAACGTTCTTTGGTGAAGTACCGCTTTTTGCCTTCAAAGCGCGCATTCCCGCAATCAACTGGGGTAAAAGACCGAGACCGTCTTTGCGGGGTAATGTCCGCGATTGCTAAATAATTTACATAGCTTATGGAAGTTCGTCATAAAAGAGGCTATAAACCCCGTAAATTTCTGAAATTATGAAAATAATTTGCGAGGACCAATGCAGAAACAGAAACTGGTAAGATACGAGACCGCGGACAGTCAGGCCGGCGGACAGCGTCGGCCATTTGCCAAGGCCGTTCGCGCCGGTGATTTCGTTTATGTTTCGGGGCAGGTGCCGACTGTTGATGGCGAGGTCGTGACCGGCGGCATCGTGGCGCAGACCGAGCAGGTGGTCGCGAATATCAGGGATGTTCTGGCGCTGGCGGATTGTACGCTTGCCGATGTGGTCAAGATCAATGTCTGGCTGGATGATGCGCGGGATTTTTCGAGCTTCAACGCCGTTTTCCAGAAATATTTCATCGATCATCCACCCGCGCGCTCGACCGTGCAATCACCGCTGATGGTCGATGCCAAGGTGGAAATGGACGTTATCGCTTATAAGCCGCTGGCTTGAAGCCCAATTTGCCTATTTTTGAGAGTAAATGATGACCTATCCCTGGCCTGATGTGGGCACACCCCTCAATGCGATTTCAACGCCAATGCCCGTCATTGACGAGGATAGGCTCAGTGCCAATATCCTCAGGGCGCAATCCTATCTGGATGAACACGGTAAGGCTTTCCGGCCGCATATCAAGACGCACAAGATACCGGCTATCGCAAAACAGCAGCTGCAGGCTGGTGCGATCGGCATTAATTGCCAGAAAGTCAGTGAGGCGGAAGTTTTCGCGGATGCCGGTTTCGATGACATCCTGATCACCTACAATATTCTCGGTGCAGCAAAGCTTTCGCAGCTGAAGGCGTTGAATGCGCGCATCGGCGGGCTGAGCGTGGTTGCCGATAGCGCGGTCACGATTGCCGGTCTTGCCGATACATTCGAGGCAGTAATGCCGCTTGCCGTGCTTGTCGAATGCGATACGGGCGGCAAGCGCTGCGGCGTGCAGACGCCGGAAGCGGCATTGGCGCTTGCGGAAAAGATTGTTGCGGCCCCGGGCCTCAGATTCAAGGGCATTTTGACCTATCCGGCACCTGATGGGGCCGAGACGGTGGAAAACTTCCTTCGCAAAACCATGGCGTTGCTTGCGGCAAGGGGCATTGACTGCCCGGTCCGTTCCAGCGGCGGTTCGCCCGATTTTTATTCCGCCCATCTCGTTCCTTCCGCGACCGAACATCGGGCAGGCACCTATGTCTATAATGATCGCGCCATGCTGCGCGCGGGACATTGCACGACCGGCGATCTCGCCATGCATGTTCTCGCCACCGTCGTTTCGAGGCCTACGGCCGATCGGGCGGTGCTGGACAGCGGATCCAAGGCCTTGACCTCGGATCTCCTGGGTTTCAGCGATTATGGGCTGATCGAAGGTTATGAGGGCGCAAAAATCGTCTCGCTTTCGGAAGAACACGCCGTCGTTGATCTGTCCGGCTGCGCCTCCGGGCGGCCTGAAATCGGTGATGTGGTAAAGGTCGTGCCGAACCACACCTGCGTCGTCAGCAATCTTTTCGACAGGATGGTTTTCCATCGAAACGGTGTCGTAACACGCGTTGAGAAGGTCACAGCGCGCGGTACCGTCTGGTAAAGTTACCCGGCTAATTAAATTGGAATCGGAAGCTGCGAAAATGCAGATACCGGCAACGAGAATCTGGAAATATGCGCATCTTCACGGCGTCGCTCGCCACTGAAACCAACACGTTTTCCCCCGTGCCGACGGATATGGACGCTTTTCGTGCGGCTTTTTATGCCGGGCCGGGCGAGCATCCCGAAACGCCGACGCTCTGCTCGTCGCCCGTGCCGATCCTGCGTCGTCGCGGCAAGGCGGAAGGGTTCACGGTGATTGAGGGAACCTCCTGCTGGGCGGAACCGGCGGGACTTATCCAGCGCCAGACTTATGAAACGCTGCGGGACACGATTCTTGCCGAACTCGCCGCCGCCATGCCCGTCGATGCCGTGGTCTTTGGCCTGCATGGAGCCATGGTGGCGCAGGGTTATGACGATCCGGAAGGCGATTTCCTCTCCCGCATCCGCGCGATGGTTGGACCGGAAGTGCTGATCGCAGCGGAATTCGATCCCCACAGCCACCTGACGGCGCTCCGGGTCAAAAATCTCGACATCATGGCGACGTTTCTGGAGTTTCCGCACACGGATTTCGAAGAGCGCGGCGAACATGTAGTGCAGATGGCGCTGCGCACGCTTCGGGGAGAGATCAATCCGGTCATCTCGACTTTCGATTGTCGCATGATCACTATTTATCCCACCAGCCGCGAGCCGATGCGTTCTTATGTTGACCGGCTGAAGGCAATGGAGGGCAGGGACGGCATCCTGTCGATTTCGGTCATTCATGGTTTCATGGCCGGCGACGTACCGGATATGGGAACGCGCATCGTTGTCGTCACCGATAATAACAGGGCGAAGGGTGAGGCGCTGGCTGAAAAGCTCGGCCGCGAGCTCTATGCCATGCGCAAGCTGACCGCCATGCCGATGCTGGATACAGAAACGGGTCTCGATCGGGTTCTCGCCATTCGCAGTGGCAATCAGGAGAAGCCGGTCGTGGTATCGGACATCTGGGACAATCCGGGTGGCGGTGTCGCCGGTGATGCCACCCATATTCTGCGGCGCATGGTGGACCGCGGCATGGACAATTTCGCTGTCGCGACGATCTGGGACCCGATCGCCGTGTCTTTCTGTCACGCGGCGGGGGAGGGTGCCGAGATTGACCTGCGCATCGGCGGCAAATCCAGCCCGCAAGGCGGCGAACCGCTCGATTTCCGTATAAAGGTGATGCGCACGGCCGAGGCCGGCTGGCAGAGTTTCCGCAACAGCCGCGTAACACTCGGCCGCGCCGCTGTCGTGCGGCCGCTCGGCACGGAGATCGATATCATCCTCATCACCAGCCGGACGCAGACTTATGAGCCGGATATCTTTTCCAATCTCGGCATCGATTTCGCGAAAAAAGACGTGCTGCTGGTCAAGTCGACCAACCATTTTCATGCGGGGTTTGCGCCCGTCGCCTCCGAGATCGTTTATATAGCGGCCCCGACGTCCTATCCGACCGATCCGGCAAAAACGCCCTATCGCAAGGCGAGCCTCGAGCTTTGGCCACGGGTGGCTGATCCGCTGGGCCTGGATTGAGCGGCAGCCGTTCGAGCATTATCGGGACGGAACTCTGAAGCCTTTTTCTGGAAAGGCTTCAGAGGCGCTCAAGCGTGATCAGGAAAAACGCGCTTTCGTTTTGACCTGCTTCGACTGTGAACGGTAAGCCGCCTTCGATCAGCAGACCATCCAGCTTCCCCAGCTGCTCCTTGCCGTCACCGGTGGAAACCGTCAGCGGATCGAGTGCCAGGATAAGTGTCGTGTTGCCGCCTGTTTTTCCCGAAAACGGCCCGGAGTGCCTCCTGACGACATGGCGAAAGGTCGAACGGCGGGTCATGACGTTCAGATCGGTGATCGCGCCGTCGGATAAGATCGCATTGACGGGAACATCGGCCGGAAAGGGCAGGGGCTGGCTTTCCACGGTCAGCATCAGTGGATCGGCGGCCGCAATTGCCAGCGCCATGCCGTTTCCCTCAAGAATGGACAGGGTGCGGTCTATTCCGGGAAAGATCGAAAACGGCCCGTCGCTTGCGACCGTCGCCATGCTGATACGCCAGTCGAAATCATCGACGGAAGAGCCTGGCGGAAAGATGGCGATTTCCACGGTCTCGCCGCCGCCGTTTTTCCAGGGCATTCGCTTGTAGTCGCTTGCGCGCAGCAGGGTCATTGTTGTCCACTTTTGAAAGATCGGCCGGAAACGGTGTTCTCCATTTCCGGCCGTGGCAGGATCAATTGCCGAGGATGCCGGGCAGGCGCAGGCCCTGTTCCTTGGCGCATTCCACGGCGATGTCGTAACCGGCATCGGCATGGCGCATCACGCCGGTTGCCGGGTCGTTCCAGAGCACGCGCTCCAGCCGGCGAGCCGCATCGTCGGTGCCATCGGCGCAGATGACCATGCCGGAATGCTGCGAGAAGCCCATGCCGACGCCGCCGCCGTGATGCAGCGAAACCCAGGTCGCGCCGGATGCCGTGTTGAGCAGCGCATTGAGGAGCGGCCAGTCCGAAACGGCGTCCGAGCCGTCCTTCATGGCTTCGGTCTCGCGGTTGGGCGAGGCGACGGAGCCGCTGTCGAGATGGTCACGGCCGATGACAACAGGTGCTTTCAGCTCGCCGTTCTTGACCATTTCATTGAAGGCAAGCCCAAGACGATGGCGGTCGCCAAGGCCGACCCAGCAAATACGTGCCGGCAGGCCCTGGAATGCGATGCGCTCGCGCGCCATGTCGAGCCAATTGTGCAGATGCTTGTTGTCAGGCAGCAGTTCCTTCACCTTGGCGTCGGTCTTGTAGATGTCTTCCGGATCACCTGACAGGGCCGCCCAGCGGAACGGGCCGATGCCACGGCAAAACAGCGGGCGGATATAGGCCGGCACGAAGCCCGGGAAGGCAAAGGCGTTCTCCAGCCCCTCATCCTTGGCGACCTGGCGGATATTGTTGCCGTAATCAAGCGTCGGAACGCCGGCGTTCCAGAAATCGACCATGGCCTGCACATGCACCTTCATCGAGGCGCGCGCTGCGGCGGCAACGGCCTTCGGGTCGCTTTCCTGCTTGGCACGCCATTCGGCAACGGTCCATCCGGCCGGAAGATAACCATGGACGGGATCATGCGCCGAGGTCTGGTCGGTGACGATATCGGGACGAACGCCGCGACGGACGAGTTCCGGGAAGATTTCCGCCGCATTGCCGATCAGGCCGACGGATTTCGCCTCGCCCGCCTTGGTCCATTGGTCGATCAGCGCCAGCGCCTCATCGAGTGTATGCGCCTTCGCATCGACATAACGGGTACGCAGGCGGAAATCGACGCGGGTTTCATCACATTCGACGGCAAGGCAGCAGGCGCCGGCCATGACGGCGGCCAGCGGCTGTGCGCCGCCCATGCCGCCGAGACCGCCGGTCAGGATCCACTTGCCCTTCAGGTTGCCGTCATAATGCTGGCGGCCGGCCTCGATGAAGGTTTCATAGGTGCCCTGCACGATGCCCTGCGTACCGATGTAGATCCACGAACCGGCCGTCATCTGGCCGTACATGGCAAGACCCTTCTTATCCAGCTCGTTGAAGTGATCCCAGTTCGCCCAGTGTGGCACGAGGTTGGAGTTGGCGATCAGGACGCGCGGCGCATCCTTGTGGGTGCGGAATACACCGACCGGCTTGCCGGACTGGACGATGAGGGTTTCATCCTCGTTCAGATCTTTCAGCGTCGCGACGATGCGGTCGAAATCGTCCCAGGTGCGGGCGGCGCGGCCGATACCGCCATAAACCACCAGCTCATGCGGGCGCTCGGCGACATCGGGATCGAGATTGTTCATCAGCATGCGCAGCGGGGCTTCCGTCATCCAGCTCTTGGCATTGAGTTCAGTGCCCTGCGGCGCGCGGACATCGCGAATATTATGGCGTGGATTGTTCATGTGTTTTCCCCTTATCGTTTCGTGTCGAGCGCAAATTTTTCCATGCGCGTGAGAATGGTTTTGAGATGGGAGCGAAGCCGGTCGGCCTTGCCCGCGTCATAGGCGAAAGGCGGCGTCTCGCTTTGAAGATGGGTGGACTGCGCCAGCTCCATCTGGATGGAGTGCACGCTGCTCTGCGGTTTTCCGTAATGGCGCGTCGTCCAGCCGCCTTTGAAGCGACCGTTCAGGATGCTGTCGTAACCCTCTGCAGCGACGGTCGCTTCGACAGCGATTTTTTCGATCGCGGGGTCGCAAGTTGCGCCCATATCCGTGCCGATGTTGAAATCCGGCAGCTTGCCTTCGAACAGGAAGGGAATATGCGAACGGATCGAATGGCAATCATAGAGAATGGCGATGCCATGAATGGATTTGACCCGTTCGATTTCCGCCGCAAGCGCTGCGTGATAGGGCGCGTGAAAGGTTTCCAGACGGTATGCGATGTCGTCCTGAGTGGGCTCCTGCCCTTCATTCCAGATCGGCTTGCCGTCGAAATCGGTCTCCGGAACAAGCCCTGTTGTGTTCTGGCCCGGATAAAGGCTGACCCCGGCGGGGTCGCGGTTGGCGTCGATCACGTACCGATGAAAGGTGGCACGCACCGTCGTCGCTTCTGGGATCAGATCCGCATAGAGCTCGTGAATATGCCAGTCGGTATCGGCCAGCAATTTGCCGTTTTCGTTCAGGCGTTGCCAGATATCCGCCGGCACATCCGTGCCGGTGTGGGGTAGCCCGAGAATGATCGGCGAAGAACCTTCCTTGATGTCAAAGACACGCATCTCAAACCTCCAGCTTCGGCAGAATGCCGCCCGAAATTGCCGAGACCAGAGCGCCGGAAGCGATCAGCTCTGCCGCCGCCTTCAGGTCCGGCGCCATATAACGGTCTTCTTCCAGCGACGGGATCGTGGCGCGCAGCGCGGCAATCACCTTTTGCAATTCGGGGCTGGTTTTCAGCGGCCCGCGCAACTCTACACCCTGAATGGCCGAAAGCGCCTCGATGCCAAGGATGGCGAAGAGATTGTCCGTCATCGGCAGCAGACGTCGTGCACCGTGGCAGGCCATGGACACATGGTCTTCCTGATTGGCGGAGGTCGGCGTCGAATCGACCGAGGCCGGATGCGCCATCTGCTTGTTCTCACTCATCAGCGCGGCGGAGGTGACTTCGGCGATCATCAGGCCAGAATTCAGCCCCGGCTTCTTGGAAAGAAAGGCCGGCAGCCCATAGGAAAGGGCCGGATCAACCAGAAGCGCCACACGACGCTGGGCGATCGCGCCGATTTCGCAAATGGCAAGCGCCGTCTGATCGGCGGCAAATGCAACCGGTTCGGCGTGGAAATTGCCGCCGGAGACGACGGAATTGTCTGAAAGCACCAGCGGATTGTCGGTTACGGCGTTGGCTTCGATTTCCAGTGTGCGGGCCACCTGCCGCAGAAGATCGAGGCAGGCGCCATCCACCTGCGGCTGGCAACGGATGCAATAGGGGTCCTGCACCCGCTCGTCGCCCTCGATGTGGCTAACGCGGATTTCCGAACCATCCAGCAGATTACGAAGCGCCGCTCCCGCGTCGATCTGGCCCTTATGGCCGCGCAGGCTATGAATATCGGGATGGAAAGGTGCAGACGACCCCATGGCGGCATCGGTGGAAAGCGCGCCGGTGATAAGCGCCGCCTGTGCTGCGCGATGGGCGCGGAAAAGACCGGCGAGCGCCAGCGCCGTCGAGGTCTGCGTGCCGTTGATCAGTGCAAGCCCTTCCTTGGCTGCCAGAACCACCGGGGTCAATCCGGCTTTCGCAAGCGCTTGGCCGGCGGGCAGAAGCGCTCCCTCATAAAAGGCCTCGCCTTCGCCCATCATCACGGCGGCCATATGGGCCAGCGGCGCGAGATCGCCGGAAGCGCCGACCGAACCCTTTTCGGGAATGACGGGAATGACACCCTTCTCAAGCATGGCTTCGATCAGCCGCACCAGTTCCAGCCGTACGCCGGATGCGCCGCGGCCGAGCGAAACCAGCTTCAGCGCCATGATCAGCCGTACGATATTTTCAGGAAGCGGCGCGCCGACCCCGCAGCAATGCGACAGGATGAGATTGCGCTGCAGCGTCGCCACATCGGCCGCGTCGATCTTGATGGAGGCAAGTTTGCCGAAACCGGTATTGATGCCGTAGACCGGCGCATTGCCGGCAGCAATCTCCGCGATGCGGGCTGCTGCCTTTTCAATGCCGGCATCGAAGCTGCGGTCGAGCTTTGCCGTACCGTTTTCCCAGTATATGGTGGAAAGCTCGGCAAGCGTCACGGCGCCTGGATGAAGGGTGATGGCTTTTATGGTCATGGGGAAACCTTCTGTCCCTTGAAAATACGGGCATGGAGCGGATTAAAACCGATGCGATAGACAAGCTCGGCCGGGCGCTCGATGTCCCAAATGGCGAAATCAGCCGATTTTCCGGCCTCCAGCGTGCCGGTTTCCGCAAGCAGGCCGAGCGCCTTTGCCGCATTGCGTGTCGTCGCCGTCAGACACTCTTCCACGGTCATGCGGAAAAGCGTGGCGCCCATATTCATGGTCAGCAGCAGGGAGGTGAGCGGCGAAGTGCCGGGGTTGCAGTCCGTTGCGAGCGCAATGTCGGCTCCGGCATCGCGCAGTGCCTGTACCGGTGGCAGCTGCTTTTCGCGCAGCGCATAAAAGGCGCCGGGAAGAAGCACGGCCACGGTTCCTGCTTTCGCCAGTGCCTTCGCACCGGCCTCATCAAGATATTCCAGGTGATCGGCCGACAGCGCATTATAGGATGCGGCAAGCTCGGAACCGCCAAGGTTGGAAAGCTGCTCCGCATGCAGCTTGACAGGAAGTCCGAGCTGTTTAGCGGCCTTGAAAACCCGGTCGATCTCCGCGACGGAAAAGGCGATGCCTTCGCAGAAGCCGTCAACCGCATCCGCCAGTCCTTCCGCATGCGCCTTTTCCAGCCCCGGCAGAACAACGTCGCCAATATAATCGGTGTTGCGGCCCTTATAGTCTGCAGGTGTCGCGTGCGCGGCGAGATAGCTGGTGACGATGCGCACCGGCCGTAATGTCTCAAGCCTGCGCGCAACGCGCAGCATCTTCAGTTCGGTTTCGATGTCGAGACCGTAACCGGATTTGATTTCGACCGTGGAAACGCCTTCGGAAAGAAGGGTGTCGAGACGCGGAAGCGCCTGCGCCAGCAGAACCTCTTCCGAAAGCGCGCGCGTATCGCGCACCGAAGAAACGATGCCGCCGCCCGCTTTGGCGATCTCCTCATAGGTCGCACCGTTCAACCGCATCTCGAATTCCATGGCGCGATTGCCGCCGAAGACAAGATGGGTGTGGCAGTCGATCAGGGCAGGGGTGATCCAGCGGCCGCCGCAATCGGTGGTGTCATCGGCTGTCGCCAGATCGGCAGGCAGATCGCTTTCGGGACCGGCAAAGGCGATGCGGCCGTTACGCACGGCAATCACGGCGTTTTCGACGGCGCCGATGCCATCCACGTCGGGGTTGAAGGTTGCCAGCCGGGCGTTGCGCCACAAAGCCGTGGCGTTCCCCGTCGCCGTTCCGTTTGCAGATTTGTTCCCTGGCATTTGCTTTTCGCCTTTCCTTTGTGAGTTAAATGTATATACATAATAATCGGCTTGGCAAGCTGCAATTTCGTGTTTGAAATGGCCTTGCCGGACAGAACCAAAGGAGAGGGTGGCATGACGGCAATTCACGCGGGCGCAGCGCTTCTGGCGGGCGGATGGGCGAAGGATGTTCGCATCATCTGCGATGACGGCATTGTTTCATCCGTCGAAACCGGCGTTTCCCCGCAGCCGCAGGATGAGCGTCACGCCGTCATCGTTCCAGCTATGCCCAATCTCCACAGCCATGCCTTTCAGCGGGCCATGGCGGGGCTTGCCGAAATCCGCGGCCCGGGTGATGACAGTTTCTGGAGCTGGCGCACCGTCATGTATAAATTCGCGCTCTCCATGACGCCTGACCATGTCGAGGCCGTTGCCGCCCAGCTCTATATGGAAATGCTGGAGGCCGGTTTCGGAAGGGTCGGCGAATTTCACTATCTGCATAATGACAGGGACGGTTCGCATTACGGCAATATCGCCGAAATGGCCGAACGCATCGGCGCGGCCGCGTCGCAGACGGGCATCGGTCTCACCTTGCTGCCGGTCTTTTACGCTCATTCCGGTTTCGGCGGCCAGGCTCCGATCGATGGGCAGAAACGCTTCATCCATTCGCTCGACAGTTATGGAAAGCTGATGCAGGGTGCACAGGCGGTGGCAGACAAATTGCCGGGTGCGGTCCTCGGCATTGCGCCACACAGCCTGCGTGCCGTAACCGGCGACGAGCTGGCAGCCATCGAGCCGCTGGCAAAGGGTGGGCCGATCCATATTCATGTGGCGGAACAAACGAAGGAAGTGGAGGATTCACTCGCCTTTTCCGGTGCGAGACCGGTGGAATGGCTGCTTGAAAACGCGCCGATCGATGGTCGCTGGTGCCTTATCCATGCGACACATATGACGGAAACCGAAACGCGGCATATGGCGAAAAGCGGTGCCGTGGCCGGTCTCTGCCCGATCACCGAGGCCAATCTCGGCGACGGTATCTTCCCGGCTCCGGCTTTCTTTGGCGAAAACGGCCATTACGGTGTCGGATCCGATTCCAACATCCTGATTTCCGTGCCGGAAGAATTGCGAACCCTCGAATATTCACAACGCCTCTCGCGTCGGGCGCGTAATGTCATCGCCGATGCTGGCCATTCCACGGGAGAAAAACTCTTCCGGCAGGCGCTCGAAGGCGGCGGCAGGGCTCTGGCGTCGCCAAATGGTCTGGAAAGCGGGAAAAGTGCGGATTTTGTCGCTCTTGATGTTTCCGCCGTTTCTTATCTTCCGATATCCCAGATTCTCGATCAGTGGATATTTGCGGGTGGTGTTGGCGTCGATTCCGTTTGGGTGCGCGGCAAAAAGCGCGTGCAAGCCGGCCGGCATATCCACCGTCGTGAAATATCCGATCGTTTCAACAAGGTCATGGCCGAACTTCTCGATAGCTGATATGGGCTCGGCAGAAACGGGAAAAAGCCAGTGGGGAAAGGCATTGCGGACGTGATGAAAGCATCGGCCGGGCAAACCCTGCACCAGCGTATCCTCAGCGACATCGAGGGCCGGATCGTTTCGGGAGAATGGCCGCCGGGCCACCGGCTGCCTTTCGAGGTAGACCTCGCCGATCAGTATCACTGTTCGCGCATGACGGTGAACAAGGTCATGGGCCAACTCGCCAAGGCCGGCTTGATCGAACGCCGCAAGAAATCCGGCAGTTTCGTTCGCCAGCCTCAGATCCAGTCTGCCGTTCTGCAAATTCATGACATCGGGGCGGAAGTCGAATCCCTTGGCCTCGAATATGGCTTCAAGATCCTGGAGCGCGAAGGGCGCAGCGCCAAAAGCGGGGATCGTGAGCGGCTCGACGTTTCCGTCGGCACATCGTTGCTCGAGATTCTCTGCATCCATTTCGCCGGTGCGCGCGAATTTTGTGTCGAGCAGCGTCTCATCAGTCTGACGGCCGTGCCGGAAGCGGCTGAAACCGATTTTACCGAAATTGCGCCAGGCCCCTGGCTGCTTGGCCATGTTCCGTGGAGCACTGCCGAACATCGGATCAGCGCCGAGGCGCCGTCGAAGGAGATCGCGCGCCTGCTCGGCATCTCCGACAGGCAGGCCTGTCTTGTGGTCGAGCGTCGTACCTGGAGCAATTCCGGTGCCGTGACCTATGTGCGCTTCACCTATCCTGGCAATGCCCATGCCCTGGTCGCCCGTTTCAGCCCGTCTTCCGACTGATATCCGCAAGGTTT
This sequence comes from Agrobacterium sp., assembly GCF_059499945.1. Taxonomy (NCBI): domain Bacteria; kingdom Pseudomonadati; phylum Pseudomonadota; class Alphaproteobacteria; order Hyphomicrobiales; family Rhizobiaceae; genus Agrobacterium; species Agrobacterium sp. The sequence continues at coordinate 404,496 of NZ_JCABZP010000015.1, forward strand.
CTCGCGTCCTTTAATTGCGAAATGGAAACCCTATATAGGGGAAGGCTAACCCCACTTATCGTTTGCACGGCGAAAGTCGTTAAAATCCGTTAATCTGTACGATTAATATCAAATTCCCTTTTAAAATCAGGGATCTGTCACATTTCTTGATTTTTTTGATATTGCTGTGTTGACTTGTTTGGTGGGGTGGATTTATAAGTCCGCTCACTGAACGAGGGCG
>NZ_JCABZP010000016.1:0-381548 GCF_059499945.1 Agrobacterium sp.
TTTATCAAGACATTGATATCACTACATAGTTTCGTGGTGCGCAACGGAAATGGGGTAGGGGGACGGAATCTTCAGACGTTTCACCACAGGCCGGATGTCTCCCCTCCATGCCTCATTGCAAATAGCGCGCCGGGAACCGCAATTTTGCCGGCGGAGCATTTGCCTTATCCTTACATACGGCTGTCAAAGCGCAGGGTCGTGCATTAGAAACGGCATATAAGACGCTTAAACGCACCCCAATCGCCGCAGGCCTGTTTGCATGACCAGAACGTCCGTCCCTATGAAGACTGAATTGCCCGAACTTCCCGTCAGTGCCGTTCTGGGCGATATCGCCGAGGCCCTGGCCGGGGCGAAGCGCGCAGTTCTTTCAGCCCCTCCGGGCGCGGGTAAAACGACGCTGGTGCCGCTTCATCTTTTGCAGCAGGACTGGCGGGGTGACGGCAAGATCATTCTTCTCGAACCGCGCCGGCTTGCCGCCCGGGCCGCGGCCGGGCGCATGGCTGAGCTGCTTCGCGAGGAAGTCGGGCAAACCGTCGGCTACCGCATGCGGCTCGACAATCGCATTACCTCGAAAACCCGGATAGAGGTGGTGACCGAAGGCGTGTTTGCCCGCATGGTTCTGGACGATCCGGAACTTGCCGGCGTTTCGACTGTGATTTTCGACGAGTTCCATGAACGTTCGCTCGACGGCGATTTCGGACTGGCGCTTGCACTGGACGTGCAGGGTGGGTTGCGAGACGATCTGCGAATCCTCGTCATGTCCGCCACTCTCGATGTCGAACGCATCAGCGCGCTCATGGCAGATGCCCCGGTCATTCAGAGCCTTGGGCGGACGTTTCCCATCGACGTCCGCTATGATGATCGTTGGCAGGGCGTACCGGTTGAAGAAAAAGTCACCAAGGCGATTACCGAAGCCCATGGGTCGGAAACCGGCTCCATCCTCGCTTTTCTGCCGGGACAGGCGGAAATTACCCGAACGGCCGCGCGGCTGGAGGGGCGTTTTCCCGATGATACGGATATCATCCCCCTTTACGGAAACCTTTCGCAGAAGGAGCAGGATGCAGCGATAAAGCCGGCACCGGCCGGACGGCGCAAGATCGTGCTGGCCACCTCGATTGCCGAAACATCCATTACGATCGATGGCGTGCGTGTGGTGATCGACAGCGGATTACAGCGACTGCCCGTCTTCGAACCGGCAACGGGAATCACGAGGCTCGAGACGGTGCGGGTGTCGCGCGCTTCCGCCGACCAGCGGGCGGGGCGCGCCGGGCGAACGGAACCCGGTGTTGCGATCCGCCTGTGGCATCAGGGACAAACGGCGGCGCTCAACGCCTTTACGCCACCGCAAATTCTGGCGAGCGATCTCGCCGGCCTTGCGCTCGATCTCGCCCATTGGGGGGTTCAGGACCCGTCTTCTCTTGCTTTTCTGGATATGCCCCCCGAAGCCGCACTTAAAGAATCGGTGGCGCTTCTCAAAAATCTGGGCGCGCTCGACAAAGGCGGCGCACTGACGCAGCGCGGTCGTCTGATGCGCGGCCTCTCGCTGCCGCCGCGGCTGGCAGCCATGGTGATTGCGGCGGCAAGCGAGGGTGCGGGGAAAAAGGCGGCGATGCTCGCCGTCATGCTGACGGAACAGGGGCTCGGCGGAAACGACATCGATCTCGATGAACGGCTGCGACGCTTTCTTTCCGACAAGAGCGAAAGGGCGCTGGCGGCGCGGAAGCTGGCATCGAGGCTGTTCGATGCGATCGGCGACAAAACGGCGACAGCCGAATTGCCGAGTGAGGCCGGTCCACTGCTGCTGCACGCCTATCCGGACAGGATCGCACTCCAGCGTGGCGCGCGCGGACGTTATGTAATGGCTAATGGGCGGGGTGCGGAGCTTGCCGAGACCGAGCGTCTGGCGGCGAGCAAAATGCTTGTCGTGGCCGATATTACCGGACGGGCGGCGCAACCGCGCATCCTTGCGGCAGCGGGCATAGAAAGGACCGATATAGAAGAGCGGATGCCGCACCTCATCGTTCAGCAGGACCAGCTGCTTTTCGACAAGGCGAGCGGCCAGGCGCGTGCGCGAAGGGTGACGCGGCTTGGCGCCATCATCCTCGACGAAACACCCCTGCCCCGCCCCGAGGGTGAACAGGCGGCCCAGGCGCTCGCCAATGGTATCAGGGAATTCGGCATCGACATTCTTCCGTTTTCGAAAGAGACGCTGCAGCTGCGCGACAGAATCGGCTTTCTGAACGCCAGTATCGGCGACCCCTGGCCTGATGTCAGCGACGAGGCCTTGCTTTCGCGGCTGGACGAATGGTTCGTCCCTTTTCAGAACGGCGCGCGCAGCCTGCAGGACATCCGGCCCGGCAGCCTTTCCGACGGGATTCTGTCCCTGGTGCCGCATGAGGTAGGGCGCGACCTCGGCAGGCTGGCGCCCACGCATTTCGAAGCACCGACGGGCCAGCGGCACCCCATCCGTTACGATGCCAGCGAACCGACGCTTTCCATTCGTGTGCAGGAGCTTTTCGGACTGAGGGCTCACCCATCGATTGCGCAGGGGCGGTTGCCGCTGCTCCTGGAATTGACCTCGCCGGCACACAGGCCGATACAGACGACACGCGATCTTCCCGGTTTCTGGGCGGGATCCTGGAAGGACGTGCGGGCGGATATGCGCGGACGTTATCCACGCCATCCATGGCCGGAGGACCCGGCATCGGCCCTGCCGACCAGCCGTGCAAAATCGCGCGGAACGTGATGACGATAAAGAGGGTAAAGGAGACGAAAGTGGCTGGCCATTCGATCGAAACCACGAGGCTTGGCCGCGCCAGCCGCAGGATAAGGCTGCAGACCATTGTCTGGCTGCGCTGGCTGGCGGTCGCCGGACAGACGGCGACAATCCTGTTTGTCGCCTTCGGGCTCAATTTCCCCCTGCCGCTTCTGGCCTGCGGCCTATTGATTGCGGCACTGGCGCTCGCCAACCTGTTTCTCACCGCCCGTTTTCCCTCAACCTATCGGCTGGAGCCCTGGGAAGCGACATTGCTGCTGGCCTTCGACCTGCTGCAATTGACGGCGCTTATCTACATCACGGGTGGTCTCTCCAATCCGTTCGCGCCGCTGATCTGCGTGCAGGTCATCATTGCGTTTGCCTCACAGCCGCTTCGGCACTCGCTTATTCTTCTTGCCTTTGCCGTCATCTGCTCGACAGCGATCGCTTTTTCTCCCTTTCCGGTTCCGTGGTATCCCGGCGAGGTTTTGCCGATCCAGCTTCTGCTGCATGTCGGCACCTGGGTCGCCATCATCGCCACGACCTCGTTTGCGGCCTTTTATGCCTATCGCGTTTCGCATGAGGCAAACCAGCTGGCGGATGCGCTGGCTGCAACCGAACTGGTGCTGGAGCGGGAAAAACATCTCTCACAGCTGGATGGGTTGGCGGCGGCCGCGGCACATGAGCTTGGCACGCCGCTCGCAACCATCAGCGTCGTTGCGAAAGAGATGGAGCGGGAATTAGGAAACGACGAAAAATTTGGCGAAGACATAGCGCTGCTGCGCAGCCAGAGCGAAAGATGCCGCGATATTCTGCGCCGGCTCACCTCTCTTTCCACCGACAACGAAGAACATATGCGCCGCCTGCCGCTCTCCTCGCTGATCGAGGAGGTGATGGCACCGCACCGGGAATTCGGCATCCGCCTCGAACTCGTTGAAAAGAACAATCGCGCCGACGAGCCGGTCGGTATCCGCAATGCCGGTATCATCTACGGTCTTGGCAACCTCATTGAAAACGGCGTGGATTATGCGCGGGAAAAGGTCACCGTAACGGTGGATTACGATCAGCAGAACGTCGCCGTCATCATTGAAGACGACGGGCCGGGTTATGCCCATGATGTGCTTGCCCGCATCGGCGAGCCCTATGTGACCGAACGTCACAACGACACACGGGCGGGCGGGCTCGGGCTCGGGCTTTTCATCGCCAAGACCCTGCTGGAGCGCTCCGGCGCCAGTGTCACTTTTGAAAATCGCGGCACAAGCGAAAAGGGAGCAAGGGTCACAATCGTCTGGCCTCGAGCACTTATGGACGATAAAAGAAACCGTTGACTTTACCATCCACGTTGAAGCGGCGATAAGAAGAAGAAAACAAAGCCGACGAAGTTGCCGGAAGGCCGCAAACATGAAGACAGAAGACCAGAACAACTCCACCAGCGCGCCAACGGACGACGGCGATCCGATCGGGCCCGACAGATCGCTGCTGATCGTCGATGATGACGGCCCGTTTTTGCGCCGGCTTGCCCGGGCAATGGAAACACGCGGCTTTGCCGTCGATACGGCCGAGACGGTGAGTGACGGTATAGCCCGTTCCAGGGCTGCGCCGCCGAAGTATGCGGTGGTCGATCTGAGGCTTGCGGATGGCAATGGTCTGGAAGTCATCGAGGCGATCAGGCAGAACCGGGACGATACGCAGATCGTCGTTCTGACCGGCTACGGCAATATTGCAACCGCCGTTACCGCCGTAAAACTCGGGGCGCTGGACTATCTGGCCAAGCCCGCCGATGCGGACGATGTCTTCAATGCGCTGACGCAGCGCAAGGGTGAAAAGACCGAAGTTCCCGAAAACCCCATGTCGGCAGACCGGGTTCGGTGGGAGCATATTCAGCGTGTCTATGAAATGTGCGAGCGCAACGTTTCGGAAACGGCACGCCGGCTCAATATGCATCGGCGCACCTTGCAGCGCATTCTCGCGAAACGCGCCCCAAAGTAACGATACTTATTCGCCAAAGCTGCGCCCGGTTGTCCATTCTGCCAGCATCAACCGGGTCGCGGCGGTTCTCGAGAAATCCAGCATCACCGATTTGCGGGTCGCCGGCGGCAATTTATGTTCCGGCGCATCGCGCAGCATATGGGCACCATATCCATCCGAGAGGATCAGCCCGCATTCCTCCGGGAATATGTCGGTCGGAACCTCCGGGTGGGTGGCGAAGAACAGCCGATCGCAATGCAGGCGATATTCCGGCCATTTGCGATCGACACGGAAATCCTCGATGGAGGATTTGATTTCGATGATCCAGATTTCACCCTTGACCGACAGACTGATGAGATCGGCCCGTCGCCCGCTTGCAAGCGGCAGCTCCGGCAGCACCGAATGGCGCATTTCGTGCAGAAGCACCTGAACGCCGCGACGCACCAGCATCGCCTTGTCCGACTGGCGGCCGTCGATTAACGGATTATTGTTGGTAACGGAAAGAATAGTCATGGATAAAGGCTGCTGAAGCGTTTGGCCTATTGTTGCAAAAAGGCAATCAACCGGCAATTTTAAAGGCACAACCGTCTCGCGGCGGCGCAACGGCTTGCCAAGAGCGGCTGAATGGAAAATAACCGATTTATCCAATTAAGCCTACTCCTTCGCACAATTTGGCGAATTTTCCGCGAGAACGACATGCGCATCCGCACCCCATTGACCTTACTCGGTCTGACGGCAGCACTGGCTCTGGCCGGCTGCGCCGAAACTACCTCCCAATCCTCCGCTCCGACCTCCGGCAAGATCGCAGCGTCTGTTCCGGTTGCTGACCCCGTTCCGGCGAAGGTCGAAACGGTCCAGATCTTCAACGATGTTTACGGTGCCGTGACCGATGCGGGCTATGCGCTGCCGGCCATTCCGATCAACCGTGTCAACGAGAAGTATCGCCGTCAGATTGTCGAATTCCAGACATCCGAACGCGCCGGCACCATCATCGTCAACACGCGCGAGCGTTACCTCTATTACATCCTCTCCGGCAACCGTGCGGTTCGTTACGGCATCGGCGTCGGCAAGGCGGGTTTCGCCTGGGCCGGTGAAGCCTATGTCGCCTGGAAGCAGGAATGGCCGATGTGGCATCCGCCGAAGGAAATGGCGGACCGTAAGCCGGAAGTGGCCAAATATGTCGAGGCCGGCATGGGACCGGGCCTTTCCAACCCGCTCGGCGCGCGCGCCATGTATCTCTTCAACGAAAAGGGACAGGACACGCTGTTCCGCATCCATGGTTCGCCCGAATGGGCCTCGATCGGCACCGCCGCCTCTTCCGGCTGCATCCGCATGATCAACCAGGACGTCATCGACCTATACAGCCGCGTCCGCCCCGGCCGCAGCACGAAAGTCGTCGTGATCCAATAAAGATCAGATACCGGACAAGAAAAAGCCGCCGTGGATTTCCCCCGGCGGCTTTTTTGTTTCTCAGGACTGCTGACGGTGTCAGGCCGCCTGTTTGGCCTTCAGTTCCAGACGACGACGGTGCAGAACCGGTTCGGTGTAACCATTCGGCTGTTCGCGGCCCTTCAGCACCAGTTCGACAGCCGCCTGAAATGCCACCGATCCGTCGAAATCGGATGCCATCGGCAGATAGGCCGGATCGTCGGCATTCTGCGTATCGACCACGGCGGCCATGCGCTTCATGGTCTCGACGATCTGTTCCTCTGTCACCACGCCATGGCGCAGCCAGTTCGCCATATGCTGCGCGGAGATGCGCAGCGTGGCGCGGTCCTCCATCAGCCCGATATTGTTGATATCAGGCACCTTGGAGCAGCCGACGCCCTGATCGACCCAGCGCACGACATAGCCGAGAATACCCTGCGCATTGTTGTCGAGTTCACGCTGGATTTCTTCCGGCGCCCAGTTGGGACGCGGCGCGACCGGCACGGACAGGATATCGGAAAGCTTCGCGCGGCCGCGGCTTTTCAGTCCTTCCTGGACGGCGGCGACATCGACCTTGTGATAATGCGTGGCATGCAGCGTCGCTGCGGTCGGTGACGGCACCCAGGCCGTGTTGGCGCCGGCCTTCGGATGCGCGATCTTCTGCTCCAACATCGCCGCCATCAGATCCGGCATGGCCCACATGCCCTTGCCGATCTGCGCATGGCCGGAAAGGCCGCATTCGAGGCCGATATCAACGTTCCAGTTCTCGTAAGCGGCGATCCATGCCGCCTGCTTCATGTCGCCCTTGCGGATCATCGGACCCGCTTCCATCGAGGTGTGGATTTCGTCACCGGTGCGGTCGAGGAAGCCCGTATTGATGAAAACGACACGATCCTTCGCGGCGCGAATGCTTTCCTTGAGGTTGATCGTGGTACGACGCTCCTCATCCATGATGCCCATTTTCATGGTGTTCGGCGCCATGCCGACAAGCTTTTCGACCCGGCTGAAGATTTCGTTGGCGAAGGCCACTTCCTCCGGCCCGTGCATCTTCGGCTTGACCACATACATCGAGCCGGCGCGGGAATTCTGACGACGCCCGGACGGACCGACATCATAAAGAGCGATCAGCGCCGTGACGACGGCATCCATGATGCCCTCAGGCACCTCGCGGCCGTCCCTGTCGAGGATCGCCGGATTGGTCATGAGATGACCGACATTGCGCACCAGCATCAGGGAACGGCCCGGCAGCGTCAGCGCCGCGCCATCGGGAGCCGTGTAATAGCGATCCGGATTGAGGCTGCGGGTGAAGGTCTTGCCGCCCTTCGAAACCTCCTCCGTCAGGTCGCCGCGCATCAGGCCAAGCCAGTTGCCGTAAACCAGCACCTTATCCTCGGCGTCGACGGCGGCAACCGAATCCTCACAATCCATGATGGTCGTCAGCGCCGATTCAAGAATGACATCGGAGATGCCCGCCTTGTCGCTCTTGCCGATTTCGGTCGTGGGATCGATGACAATCTCGGTGTGCAGACCGTTCTTGCCAAGAAGGATCGTTGCAGGCCTTGCTGCTTCGCCGCTGAAACCCTTGAACTGGGCTGCATCCTTGAGGCCAGTCTTGGCGTCGCCGATGGCAAGCTGCAACAGGCCATTTTCGATCTCGAAACCGGTCACATCGGACCAGCTTCCCGTTTCCAGCGGCGCGGATTCATTGAGGAAGTTTCGCGCCCAGGCGATGACCTTCTCGCCGCGCCCGGGGTTATAGCCCCTGCCCTTTTCCGCACCGTCAGCATCGGAAATGGCATCCGTGCCGTAAAGTGCGTCGTAAAGCGAACCCCAGCGGGCATTCGCGGCATTCAGTGCATAACGTGCATTCATAACCGGAACGACGAGCTGCGGGCCGGCAACGGCAGCAATTTCAGGGTCGACGTTGCTGGTTTCCACCTTGAAGCCAGGACCTTCCGGCAGCAGATAGCCGATTTCCTTCAGAAATCCCTCATAGGTATCAAAATCTACCGGAGCGCCATTCTGCCGATACCAGCCATCCAGTTTTTCCTGCAGGGCGTCGCGCTTTGCCAGCAATTCACGGTTCTTCGGAGAAAGCTCGTGAACAATGGTCGAAAAACCTTCGAAGAACGCCTCACTGTCCAGACCTGTGCCTGGCAGGACGTCGTCAGTCAGAAAGGCATAAAGCCTGTCATCGATGGAAAGACCGAATTTATTCGTGCGGCTCACATGCGCCTCCTCTATTCTGGAGATACAGATTGGACGCGGAGACGGGCGCTCGTCAATTGCGGCAGTCAGCCAAATATTATTTCCGTTTTGGAAACAATGGGGCCGATAGTCGTCTTTTTCTACAAAAGCGCCTGCAGATCCTTGAGGCGGTCGTTCACCAGCCAGCCGTAGTAGTTTTCTTCCGGTAACAGCGGCTGTTCCCCGCCCGAGGCGCGCTGCCGGTTCTTCTGGGCAAGGGCGGCGGCACGCTGCTGCGATCCGCCGACATTATAAAGCGTGGAGGTCACACCCGGATTTTTCGAAATATCCATGTCGGCAATCGACCGGTAATCATCGATAGACTTGCGGATGGAGGCGGCCATGAAGGCGAGTGACCGGTCCGGGTCCATGATCGCCGTATAGACCGCTGTGGCATCGTTTTCATCCAGCCTCTCGTAACCGGAGGTTCTCGACACCATGTCGGACAACATCAGCGCCGTCAGCGGGTTGATCTGGCCGAGGCCAAAAGTCTGGCCGGCATAAAAGGGCTGGAAGAATACGGCGCTGAAACGGTTGTTCGGATAGGCCACGCCATCGACGGTCTTACCACGGAAACTGTCGTCCCAGACATCTTCACGGCAATTCCAGAGGCTGTAGGAATCCTTTTTCGACTGGCATTTGGCAAATTGCGAATGCGTCAGAAACTGCGCGATGGTTTCGTCCTTGTAGCCGAAACGGAAGCTGCCGCCGGCATAGGAGGCGGCCTTGACGTAATAGGACTGCAGCCGGTCATAAGCGTCGACATTATAGGTATGTTCGCCGACGATCGCGCCGATCATATGGATCGGATCGATGCCGTAGCGCCCGGCCGTCGACTTGATCTTGGCGATCAGGGCCTTGTCGGAAGACAAAAGCTCGATGACCTTCTGGTATTTGCGCTCGAAAGACGTGTTGGACGCCTTGGTTCTTTTTGCGGAAGCGCCGGGAACACCCGGCTGTTCGGCATTGCGATTGCCCGGCGGAACGACCGTCGCGGCTTCGACGTAAGAAGACGCGGTGACGGTGACCGCCAAAGCAGCGGCAAATGCCAGAAGAGTTTTGCGCACGAGCGAATGCCTTTTCTCAAGCCTGCGGTTTCCGCCAGCGAAATACGCTGGGAAAACCGGATCATTCCACTAAAGCGGTTCCAACCGGAATGCAGCCCTTCCCATAAACAAAATGCGGGCTGAATGCGAGACAAGGCGGATAAAATAAAAGAGTGCGGCAAATATGGCCGCACTCTTCTTTCTCGGATCCCCGAAGTCTTCAGAGAATATAGCGCGACAAATCCGTGTCGGCGGCGAGATCGCCCACATGTTTTTTGACATATTCCTGGTCGATCTTGATGGCGGAGCCTCCGCGATCCGGCGCGTTGAAGGAAATCTCGTCCAGAACACGCTCCATCACCGTCTGCAGGCGACGCGCACCGATGTTCTCGACCGACGAATTGAGATGAACGGCCACATCGGCCAGAGCATCGATTGCGTCATCGGTGAAATCGAGATCCAGTTCTTCCGTCGCCATCAGCGCCTTGTACTGGCGGATAAGGCTTGCTTCCGTTTCCGTCAGGATACGGCGGAAATCCTCCTTCGTCAGCGGCTTCAGCTCGACGCGGATCGGCAGGCGACCCTGAAGTTCCGGCAGAAGATCCGAAGGCTTCGCCACATGGAACGCGCCCGATGCGATGAACAGGACGTGGTCGGTTTTGACAGGGCCATATTTCGTCGAGACTGTGGTGCCTTCGACCAGCGGCAGCAGGTCGCGCTGCACGCCTTCACGCGAGACGCCCGCGCCCATGCCGCCATCGCGGGCGGCGATCTTGTCGATCTCGTCGAGGAAAACGATGCCGTCATTTTCGACCGATTTCACCGCTTCGCGCTGGATCATTTCATTGTCGAGCAGCTTGTCGGATTCATCGCGGATGAGATCGGCATAGGATTTTGATACCGTCGTGCGCACCTTCTTGGTGCGTCCGCCCATGGCCTTGCCGAACATTTCCGACAGGTTGAGAACGCCGATATTGGCGCCCGGCATGCCAGGAATTTCGAAACCGGGCATGCCCGAGCCGCTATCCGCCACCTCGATGTCGATTTCCTTGTCGTCCAGCTCGCCATCACGCAACTTCTTGCGGAAGCTTTCACGCGTGCCGGGCGATGCCGTGGATCCCACCAGCGCATCGAGCACCCGTTCCTCGGCGCTCTGATGCGCCTTGGCCTGCACTTCTGCGCGTTTCTTTTCACGCACGAGGCCAATGCCGATCTCGACCAGATCGCGGATGATCTGTTCGACATCGCGGCCAACATAGCCGACTTCGGTGAACTTCGTGGCTTCGACCTTGATAAAGGGGGCGCCGGCAAGCTTGGCGAGACGGCGCGAAATCTCCGTCTTGCCGACACCTGTCGGTCCGATCATCAGAATATTCTTGGGCATGACTTCGTCGCGCAGGCTCTCATCGAGCTGCTGGCGGCGCCAGCGATTACGCAGCGCAATCGCGACCGCACGCTTGGCTTCATGCTGGCCGATGATGAAGCGGTCGAGTTCCGAGACGATTTCCCGGGGAGAAAAAGTTGTCATTCTATCCTCTCGGCTTTCCTGCTCCGGCCGGCCATCCAGGCCCGGCCCACAGGACCCATTGGTGAGAAATTGAGCTTACTCAGCGTCGAGGGTTTCGACGACGAGATTGTGGTTGGTATAAACGCAGATATCGGCTGCAATATCGAGCGACTGGCGCGCCACCTCTTCGGCGGACTTGTCTGTGTCCATCATGGCGCGGGCCGCCGCAAAGGCGTAATTGCCGCCGGAACCGATGGCGATCGCGCCGTGTTCCGGTTCCAGCACATCGCCATTACCGGTGATGGCAAGCGTGGTGGTTTTATCGGCCACCAGCATCATTGCTTCGAGGTTGCGCAGATATTTATCCGTCCGCCAGTCCTTCGCAAGCTCGACGGCTGCGCGCATGAGCTGCCCCGGATATTGCTCGAGTTTCTTCTCAAGACGGTCGAGCAGCGTGAAGGCATCCGCCGTCGCACCGGCAAAACCGGCAATCACTTCACCCTTGCCGATACGGCGAACCTTACGGGCATTGCCCTTCATGACCGTCTGGCCAAGGCTCACCTGGCCATCGCCAGCCATGACGACCTTGCCGCCCTTTCTGACTGTAATAATTGTTGTCATCAAACACCTGTCTGCCCTGCCGGGCCTGGGGTTAACGGGCCGGATGCGGCCCTTCTCGGTTTCTATGTAAGTTTGCTTTTCACGATTGCAATCTTCGCGGCGACGCACCGTTTTCGGCGTGTCATGCAAGACGATGGAACAACTGGATATTTGTGTCCCGTGCTGATAAGGAACGGCAACATTTTCACGGAGCGGCCAAAATGGCAGAACGTAAAGGCGAGATTATCCGCAAGACCAACGAAACCGCGGTTTCGGTGCGCGTGGATATCGACGGCACCGGCAAGTCGACAATTTCCACCGGCGTGGGATTTTTCGACCATATGCTGGACCAGCTGAGCCGCCATTCGCTGATAGACATGGAGATCGAGGTCAAGGGCGACCTGCATATCGATGACCATCACACCGTGGAAGATACCGGTATTGCCATCGGCCAGGCGATTGCCAAGGCGCTGGGCGACCGGCGCGGCATTACCCGTTATGCCTCGCTCGATCTTGCCATGGACGAGACGATGACCAAGGCCGCCGTCGATATTTCCGGCCGGCCCTTTCTCGTCTGGAACGTCAATTTTTCCGCACCGAAGATCGGCACCTTCGATACCGAGCTGGTGCGCGAATTCTTTCAGGCGCTCGCCCAGAATGCCGGCATCACGCTGCATATCCTGAACCATTACGGCGCCAACAACCATCATATCGCCGAAACATGCTTTAAGGCCGTTGCCCGCGTTCTTCGCACGGCAACCGAAATCGACCCCCGGCAGGCAGGCCGCGTTCCCTCGACAAAGGGCATGCTGGCCTGACGCCAAAGCTGTCAGGAAGCCCATGACAAGCTATCTCGTTCTGGAAGCCCCCAACGGGCCGGACAGGGACCACAAGACGACCCGCTTCATTGCAGACCGTTTTGTGTGGCTGGCCCTGATTGCGCCCTGGCTTTGGCTCGCCATCAACCGGCTCTGGCTGGCGACGGCCGTCATCATCATCGCGCTCATCCTGGCCGGCCAGATCTCAATATTAGCCGGCTTCGAACCAGTTGGCCTTCTCTGCGGTTTCGCAATCGGGATCATCACGGCGCTGGAGGGACGCAATTTTCTCGTCCGGCACCTGATCCGCAAAGGCTGGAAGCTGACGTCAGTCGTTTCCGCCCCTGATCTTTCGAGCGCCGAAGACATATATTTCTCCGGTCTCTCCGAAGACGCCGAAACGGCGGAGCAGCTGTCCCAGCCGGTCTGGTCTCCTTCGCCGCAAAACAGAGGCGGCAGAAATTTCGTCAACGATCCCGCCGGATCGTTTCTTTTCGACTTGAATGGAAGGCGCTGACATGCGTGTCGCGATCATCGACTACGGTTCGGGCAATCTGCGTTCGGCCACCAAAGCTTTCGAGCGTGCCGCCCGCGAAGCCGGCATCAATGCAACCATCGACCTGACCGACAAGCCGGATCACGTCGCCTCGGCAGACCGCATCGTCCTGCCGGGCGTCGGCGCCTATGCGGATTGCCGGGCGGGTCTCGAAGCCGTTCCCGGCATGCATGAGGCGCTCATCGAAGCCGTCGAGAAAAAAGCGCACCCCTTCCTCGGCATCTGCGTCGGCATGCAGCTGATGTCCTCGCGCGGGCTCGAAAAGACTGTCAGTACCGGACTCGGCTGGATTGAGGGTGACGTCGTGGAAATGACGCCGTCCGACCCCAGCCTCAAAATCCCGCAGATCGGCTGGAACACGCTGGAAATCCGCCACGCTCACCCGCTTTTCGACGGCATCAAGACCGGAGCGGATGGGTTGCACGCCTATTTCGTGCATTCCTATCATCTGTCGGCAAAGCACTCGACGGATGTCATCGCCACCACCAACTACGGTGGCGCGATGACGGCTTTCGTCGGTCGCGACAATATGGCGGGCGCGCAGTTCCACCCGGAAAAAAGCCAGACGCTCGGCCTTGCCCTGATTTCCAATTTCCTGCGCTGGAAGCCCTGACATGATTCTTTTTCCCGCAATCGACCTTAAAGACGGCCAGTGCGTTCGCCTGAAACTCGGCGATATGGACCAGGCCACCGTCTACAACGAGGACCCCGGCGCACAGGCGAAGGCCTTCGAGGACCAAGGCTTCGAATGGCTGCATGTGGTTGATCTCAATGGCGCGTTCGCCGGCCAGACAGTCAATGGCGAGGCGGTCGACGCCATTCTGAAAGCGACGAAAAATCCGGTGCAGCTCGGCGGTGGCATCCGCACGCTCGATCATATTGAAGCGTGGCTGAGCCGTGGGCTTGCGCGCGTCATTCTCGGCACCGTGGCGGTGCGCGATCCGGTTCTCGTTCTGGAAGCCTGCAAGCGTTTCCCCGGCCAGGTCGCCGTCGGCATCGATGCCAAGGGTGGCAAGGTTGCCGTGGAAGGCTGGGCGGAAGCGTCCGAACTCGGCGTCATCGAACTGGCCAAACGCTTTGAAGGTGCCGGCGTCGCGGCCATCATCTACACCGATATCGATCGTGACGGCATTCTGGCCGGCATCAACTGGGCCTCGACGCTGGAACTGGCGGATTCCGTCTCCATCCCGGTCATCGCCTCCGGCGGCCTTGCCTCCATCGAAGACATCAAACGCATGTTGCAGCCGGATGCCGCAAAGCTCGAGGGTGCGATTTCAGGCCGCGCGCTTTATGATGGGCGCATCGACCCTGCCGAGGCACTTGCCCTCATCAAGGCCGCGAAGGAGGTACGCGCATGACCCTCAAAGCCCGTGTTATTCCCTGCCTTGATGTCAAAGACGGCCGCGTCGTCAAGGGCGTGAACTTCGTCGACCTGATCGATGCCGGTGACCCCGTCGAAGCGGCGAAAGCCTATGACGCGGCAGGAGCGGACGAGCTCTGCTTTCTCGACATCACCGCCTCCTCGGACAATCGCGATACGATCTTCGATGTCGTCTCGCGCACCGCTGATCATTGCTTCATGCCGCTGACCGTCGGCGGCGGGGTCCGCGCCGTTGCTGACATCCGCAAGCTGCTCCTTTGCGGCGCGGACAAGGTTTCCATCAATTCTGCGGCGGTGAAGGATCCTGACTTCGTGGCGCAGGCGGCCGACAAGTTCGGCAACCAGTGCATCGTCGTTTCCATCGACGCCAAGCGCGTTTCGAAGGATGGGGAAGCCGGCCGCTGGGAAATCTTCACCCATGGCGGACGCCAGCCGACCGGTATCGACGCCGTGGAATTCGCCATCAAAATGGTCGAACGCGGCGCGGGTGAATTGCTTGTCACCTCGATGGACCGCGACGGCACCAAAAGCGGATATGATATCGGCCTGACGCGCAGCATTGCCGATCAGGTTCGCGTGCCCGTCATCGCCTCGGGCGGCGTCGGAACACTGGATGATCTG
Organism: Agrobacterium sp.; assembly: GCF_059499945.1. Lineage (NCBI taxonomy): Bacteria > Pseudomonadati > Pseudomonadota > Alphaproteobacteria > Hyphomicrobiales > Rhizobiaceae > Agrobacterium > Agrobacterium sp. Next base: position 14,928 of record NZ_JCABZP010000016.1, read on the forward strand.
GTGGCTGGCGTTCGCGATGGCCATGCAACTGCGGTACTTGCCGCCTCCATCTTCCATTTCGGCACCTATTCGATCGGTGAAGCCAAGAGCTACATGGCCGAGCATGGCATCGCCATGCGTCTCGACTGATTGCAGGAACTTCTCATGAGCGCATTTTCCCTTTCCGATCTGGAACGCATCGTCGCGACCCGTGCCGCTGCCTCTCCTGACGAATCCTGGACGGCCAAGCTGGTTGCTGCCGGCCAGGAACGCGCAGCGAAAAAACTTGGCGAAGAGGCGGTGGAAGCCGTCATCGCAGCCATCGCGAAAGATCGCGACGGGCTGAAGAACGAAGCCGCCGATCTGCTTTACCATCTGCTGGTGGTGCTGAAGATTGCCGACATTCCGTTGGACGAGGTTTTTGCCGAGCTGGAGCGCCGGACCGGTCAAACCGGCCTTGCGGAAAAGGCGGCGAGGCCGACATCATGAATGTCGAGGCAGGCAGCGGGGAGAGAGGCATGCCGAGCACACTCGATCATTTCCGGCCGGATGAATATTCGCCATACCACTTCTACAGTTCGGAAGAATGGGCGAAGTTTCGCGCTGACACGCCACTGACGCTTTCCGCCGATGAGGTCAAACGCTTGCGCTCGCTGGACGACCCGATCGATCTGGACGAAGTGCGGCGCATTTACCTGTCGCTGTCGCGCCTTTTATCCTCGCATGTCGAGGCGTCACAGCTGCTTTTCGAGCAGCGCAACCGCTTTCTCAATATGGCTGACGTCAACAAGACGCCCTTTGTCATCGGCATTGCCGGCTCTGTGGCGGTTGGCAAATCGACGACGGCGCGTATCCTGAAGGAGCTTCTGGCGCGCTGGCCCTCCAGCCCGAAGGTCGATCTCATCACGACAGACGGATTTCTTTATCCGAATGAGGTTCTGCGGCGCGAAAACCTGATGGAGCGCAAGGGCTTTCCCGAAAGCTACGATATCGGCGCGCTCCTGCGTTTCCTGTCGGCGATCAAGGCGGGCCAGCCCAATGTGAAAGCACCGCGCTATTCGCACCTGACCTATGACGTTCTGCCGAATGAGTTCACTGTCATCGACCAGCCGGATATTCTGATCTTCGAAGGCATTAATGTACTGCAATCGCGCGACCTGCCGGCGGGGGGGCGGATTGTGCCGATCGTTTCCGACTTTTTCGATTTCTCGATCTATATCGACGCGGACGAGGACCTCATTCACAACTGGTATGTGAACCGGTTCATGAATCTCAGAAAAACCGCCTTCCGCGATCCCAATTCGTTCTTCAACCGTTATGCCTCGATCAGTGAAGAAGCCGCGCTCAGCATTGCCGAAGGCCTCTGGCAGAACATCAACCTGAAGAACCTGCGCCAGAACATCGTGCCGACGCGCCCGCGCGCCGATCTTATCTTGCGCAAAGGCAAGAACCACCTGATCGATACGGTGGCGCTTCGCAAATTGTGAAAGATGCCGCACAAGGCGGCATCTCCATTGCAGCGGTTAAGAGCCGCTACTACGCAAGGTCGGGAATACGCAGAACCTGGCCGGGATAAATCTTGTCGGGATGGGTCAGCATCGGCTTGTTCGCTTCGAAGATGATGTTGTTCTTCGCGCCATTGGCCTTGCCATATTGCGCTTCAGCGATCTTCCAGAGATTGTCGCCCTTCTTGACCGTATAGAACACCGGCTCCTTCGCGGGCGCTTCGGCCACTTTCAACTCACCCGCCTCGACCTTGGAAATGCCGAGCGTATTGCCGACCGCGATAACCGCCTTTTCGAAGACCGACTGATCGGCCACTTCGCCCTTCAGAACGACCTTGTCGTCTACCACCTCGACCTGAACCTTGTCCGTGCCGAGATCGTGGGAAGCGAGTTCCTTCTTGACCGCTTCGACATCGGGCGCATCATCGCCGCCGATACCGAGCTTCTTTCCCGCTTCCTTGATGAAATTGAACAGACCCATAGCACCCTCCTTGGTTGTAGGGAGGCTTACCAGACGATATTTGAAGCTCTATGACAAGCGCGAAACATTTGGCCCCTATTCGCCCGAGGGCTTGCCGCGCATTTTCTTGATATCGGAGCGGCCGGACTTCGCCTTCAGGCGGCGCTCGACCGAGCCCTTGGTCGGCTTGGTGGCCTTACGCACCGGCGGCGGCGGGGCGGCGGCTTCGAGGATCAGCTCCTTCAGCCGTTCGCGCGCATCTTCGCGATTGCGCTCCTGGCTGCGAAACCGGCTCGCCTCGATCATCAGCACGCCTTCTTTCGACACACGCCTGCCACCGAGGCGCAGGGCATTGGTCTTCACCCGGTCCGAAAGAGACGGTGAATTGGCAATGTCGAAAAACAGCTGAACCGCCGTCGAGACCTTGTTGACGTTCTGGCCGCCCGGCCCGCCGGCCAGCACGAATTGCTCCGTCAGCTCCCAGCCGGCGATGGTGATACGGTTGCTGATGTAAAGCGGGTCGCTGGCCATGATCTTTCTCCGCGCCGGTGATGCCACAGATCGCAAAAAATGAAAACAGCGGAGAAAACGAAAGAACCCGGCACAAGGCCGGGTCCCCTCCTCCTCACGAATGAGGCTCTATTTATTCAGCCGCAAGCAGCAGGCCCGGTGCAGCATCGCGAACCTTGCTATCGACGTGATCTTCGAACTTGGTGAAGTTCGTGACGAACATCGACACCAGTTTCTTCGCCTGCGCGTCATAGGCTGCGCCATCGGCCCAGGTCGAACGCGGATCGAGGATCGCGCTATCGACGCCATCCAGCGACAGCGGCACTGCGAAACCGAAATTCGCGTCGGTGCGGAATTCCGCATTCTTCAGGTCGCCGGTCAGCGCTGCCGTCAGAAGCGCGCGGGTCGCCTTGATGGGCATGCGCTTGCCGATGCCGTAGGCACCGCCGGTCCAGCCGGTATTGACCAGCCAGCAATCCACGCCGTGCTTGCCGATGAGCTCGCGCAGCAGGTTGCCATATTCCGCCGGGTGGCGTGGCATGAAGGGTGCGCCGAAGCAGGTTGAGAACGTCGCTTCCGGCTCCGTCACGCCCTTTTCCGTGCCTGCAACCTTCGCAGTGTAACCGGAGAGGAAGTGGTACATGGCCTGTTCCGGCGTCAGACGGGCGATCGGCGGCAACACGCCGAAGGCATCCGCCGTCAGCATGATGATCGTCTTAGGATGGTCGGCAATGCCCGTTTCCGATGCATTCGGAATGAAGTGCAGCGGATAGGCGCTGCGGGTGTTTTCCGTCAGCGAGTTGTCGTTGAAGTCGGGAACGCGGTTTTCGTCCAACACCACGTTTTCGAGAACCGTGCCGAAACGGCGGGTCGCGGCGTAGATTTCCGGTTCGGCTTCAGCCGAAAGCTTGATCGCCTTGGCATAGCAGCCACCTTCGAAGTTGAAGATGCCGTGCTCGCCCCAGCCATGCTCGTCATCGCCGATCAGCGTGCGCGACGGATCGGCCGACAGCGTGGTCTTGCCGGTGCCGGACAGGCCGAAGAACACGGCGGAATCACCTTCTGGACCGACATTGGCCGAGCAATGCATGGGCATGACGCCCTTGGCCGGCAGGAGATAATTGAGGACTGTGAAGACCGACTTCTTGTTTTCACCGGCATAGGAGGTGCCGCCGATGAGGACAAGACCATTGGTGAGATCGCAGGCGATGACGGTTTCCGAACGAACGCCGTGACGGTCCGGATCGGCCTTGAAGCTCGGCAGGTTGATGATGGTGAGCTTCTGTTTGAAGCCCGCCAGTTCTTCCTGCTTCGGTCGGATAAGAAGGTTGCGAATGAACAGCGAATGCCAGGCAAGCTCGGTGACGACGCGGGTCGGCAGAGCATTTTCCTCATCGGCGCCGCCGATCAGGTCCTGAACATAGAGGGTCTTTCCGGCGGCATGGGCCAGCATGTCCTGGCGCAGCAACTCGAAATTTTCCGGCGACAGCGGCTTGTTGTTGTCCCACCAGATGGTGTTCTCGGTGGAGGCATCGCGGACGACGAATTTGTCCTTCGGCGAACGGCCCGTATGCTGGCCGGTGACGGCGCGAAGCGCACCATCGATGGTCAGTTCGGCCTCGCCGTTGCGGATCGCTTCTTCGTATAATTCGCTCTCATTGAGGTTATAAAAGACGCGGGAGGCCTCGCCCAGTCCGAGTTCCGCAACTCCATTGGCAGGATTATGAACCCCAAGCTCGTTCATGACGCGTTCCTTGTTAATGACGATAAGGCCGTTGAAATTTCCACGGAAAATACGTGGCGGCTTTTGGAAACGCAAGAGCCAAACTTTAAAAAACTTAGTGATTTCAATATATTAATCGATTTAAAAGATTTTATTTCTTTTTAAATCGGTTGAAGACGCATTAAAATCCAACTGCGGCCTTTCCGCAAAATCCCCTCGCTCCAGCCCGGCGATTTGGCAGCGAGTTTTCCTTTGCCACAATTTGTTCCACCTTTATACTCAAGAGAGTGGCTCGCGGCGCACAACCTTGGCTGGGTGAATGTCGGGAGTTACGAGAAAATGACGATGGAGACCAACTATATGCAGACGATCGCGCTTGTCGACGACGACCGGAATATTCTGACTTCGGTATCGATCGCGCTCGAAGCCGAAGGCTACCGGGTCGAAACGTATACGGACGGCGCTTCCGCGCTTGACGGGTTGATCGCCCGTCCGCCGCAGCTCGCCATTTTCGATATAAAGATGCCACGCATGGACGGCATGGAGCTTTTGCGGCGTCTTCGCCAGAAGTCGGATCTGCCGGTTATCTTCCTCACCTCCAAGGATGAAGAGATCGACGAATTGTTCGGCCTGAAGATGGGCGCCGACGACTTCATCACCAAGCCCTTTTCGCAACGCCTTCTGGTGGAACGCGTGAAAGCCATCCTGCGCCGCGCCAGCAGCCGCGAGGCTTCCGCCGCAACCGGCAGCGTGCTGAAGCCGACCGCCGATCAGCAGGCGCGCACGCTCGAGCGCGGGCAGCTCGCCATGGACCAGGAACGCCACACCTGCACCTGGAAGGGTGAGCCGGTGACGCTGACGGTCACCGAATTCCTCATCCTGCATTCGCTGGCGCAGCGGCCCGGCGTGGTGAAAAGCCGCGACGCGCTGATGGATGCGGCCTATGACGAACAGGTCTATGTGGATGATCGCACCATCGACAGCCACATCAAGCGTCTTCGCAAGAAGTTCAAACTCGTCGATGGCGACTTCGATATGATTGAAACGCTTTATGGCGTAGGATATCGCTTCCGCGAAGCGGCTTGAAGAAGCCGACTCGAGCAGAAGGGACCGCCCGATCTGGGGTGGTGAGGACTTTAATACGTGTTGAAGAAAACGCCGGAAACCGTCTCGGATAGTGACGATGCCGAAGAACGCGGCAGCGAACGCCGCCATCGTATCCATCCGCTGACGATCATCCGGCGCATTTTCGGCAATGCGGTGTTTTCCAGCCTCACGCGCCGCATTCTTTTCTTCAACGTTGCGGCGACGGTGGTTCTGGTCGGCGGCATTCTCTATCTCAACCAGTTCCGCGAAGGGCTGATCGACGCACGGGTGGAAAGCCTGTTGACGCAGGGCGAAATCATTGCCGGTGCGGTCTCGGCTTCCGCCTCCGTCGATACCAATTCGATCACCATCAATCCGGAAAAGCTGCTCGAATTGCAGGCGGGGCAGAGCATTACCCCCGCCCCCAATGACGAGGACCTGAGTTTCCCGATCAATCCGGAGCGGGTGGCGCCGGTGCTGCGGCGGCTGATCTCGCCGACGCGTACCCGCGCACGGCTGTTCGATGCCGACGCCAACCTGCTGCTCGATTCCCGCCATCTTTATTCGCGCGGTCAGGTTCTGCGCTTCGATCTGCCGCCAGTGACGCCGGAGACGCAGACCTGGGGCGACTGGTTCACCAGCATGTTCAACCGCATGCTGCAGCCCAGCAGCCTGCCGCAATACAAGGAAGCGCCGGGTGGCGACGGCTCGATCTATCCGGAAGTGATGAATGCGCTGACGGGTGTTCGCGGCGCTGTCGTGCGCGTCACCGAAAAGGGCGAACTGATCGTTTCTGTGGCTGTGCCGGTACAGCGCTTCCGGGCCGTGCTCGGCGTTCTGCTTCTGTCGACGCAGGCGGGCGATATCGACAAGATCGTGCATGCGGAGCGCCTTGCGATCATGCGCGTCTTCGGCATCGCCACCCTGGTCAATATCGTGCTGTCACTGCTCCTGTCCTCCACCATCGCCACGCCGCTGCGGCGCCTTTCGGCCGCCGCGATCCGAGTGCGCCGCGGCGCAAGGACGCGTGAGGAAATACCGGATTTCTCGGCGCGCCAGGATGAGATCGGCAATCTTTCGATTGCGCTGCGTGAAATGACGACGGCGCTCTACGACCGTATCGATGCCATCGAAAGTTTCGCCGCCGATGTCAGCCATGAACTCAAAAACCCGCTGACCTCGCTGCGCAGCGCCGTGGAAACCCTGCCGCGCGCCAAGACCGAAGAGTCCAAGCAGCGCCTGACCGAGATCATCTTCCACGACGTCCGCCGTCTAGACCGCCTGATCAGCGACATTTCGGATGCGTCGCGGCTCGATGCCGAGTTGGCGCGCGCCGACGCCTCGCCGCTCGATCTCGATGTTCTGATGAAGGGTCTGGTGGACATATCCCGTCAGATAAGCACCAAAAAGAAAAGCGTGACGATCGACTATTCTGTCGACCGGAAAGCGGGCGCAAAGACCTCGTTCGTGGTGAACGGCCACGATCTCCGCATTGGCCAGATCGTTACCAACCTCATCGAGAATGCACGCTCTTTCGTTGCCGAGGACAGTGGCCGCATCACCGTGCGCCTTTCCCGTCACAAGGATCGCTGCATCGTGCAAGTGGAGGACAACGGCCCCGGCATTCAGGCGGAAGATATCGACCGGATCTTCGAGCGCTTTTACACCGACCGGCCGGCGAGCGAAGGGTTCGGCCAGAATTCGGGCCTTGGCCTTTCCATCAGCCGGCAGATCGCCGAAGCCCATGGCGGCAGTCTCCGGGCGGAAAATGTCGTTGACAAATATGGCGTGATTTCCGGCGCGCGCTTCACCCTGTCGCTGCCGGCGGCCGAAACCCATGAACGCTGAACGCTTCAACCTTCACGCCACTGCCATCGTCGTTCAAAACACCGGCATCCTCTTTGCCGGACCATCGGGCAGCGGTAAAAGCGAGCTTGCCTTCAGCTTCCTGACGGAGGCTGAACGCTGCGGATTGCCGGCCGCACTGATCGCGGACGATCAGATTTTCGTGTATCGCGACGGCGAAACCATCATCGCCGAGCGGCCGGAAACAATCGCCGGCCTGCTGGAATTGCGCGGCAGCGGCATTGTTTCGTTGAAAAGCATTGCGCGCGCGCCACTACATTTCGCCGTCACGACAGTTCTTTCACCTGAAAATCCAAGACTTCCAGAAGATGACGAAGTGTTGTTGCTACCCTGCGGCGGGCATCTTCCGCTCTTACGTATTCCGCTTTCCAGTCTTACGCCCTATGGAAAATTTGCTGCACTTGCTCAGAATCTTTTTAAAACGAATGTGAAGTGACCGTGATTCAGGCGATTTTAGGCTTGCGATTCGCATTTTCCTCATCAAGATGAAATCCCACCGATGGACAGGATTGCCGCGTTGCGATAGTCGGCAATGAGAGTGCGTGTGCAAGGGAGCATTTCATGATCGGACTAGTGCTTGTCACCCATGGCAAGCTGGCTGAGGAGTTTCGCCATGCGTTGGAGCATGTCGTCGGTCCCCAGAAATTGATCGAGACGGTCTGTATCGGTCCCGAAGACGACATGGATCAGCGCCGGCAGGACATCATCGACGCCGTTGCGCGTGCCAATGATGGCAATGGCGTCATCATCCTGACGGACATGTTCGGCGGCACGCCCTCCAATCTCGCGATTTCCGTCATGAACAACGGCAATGTCGAAGTCATCGCCGGGGTCAATCTTCCCATGCTGATCAAGCTTGCCGGCGTTCGCAGCGAAGATAACATGGACAAGGCCCTTCAGGATGCATCCGATGCCGGCCGCAAATATATCAACGTCGCCAGCCGCGTTTTGAGCGGCAAATAAGAAGTCAGCCCATGTCGCCATTTACCCGGGAACTACCGATCATCAATAAACGCGGTCTCCACGCCCGGGCATCCGCCAAATTCGTGCAGATGGTCGAAGGTTTCGACGCGACGATCACGGTTTCCAAAGACGGCATGACCGTTGGCGGCACCTCCATCATGGGTCTTATGATGCTGGCCGCAAGCCCCGGATGCAGCGTCTATGTCGAGGCGAGCGGCAATCAGGCGAAAGAAGCGATCGAAGCGCTCGAGGCGCTGGTCGCCGACCGCTTCGGCGAAGAAGCCTGAGCCGGCACCATATAAAGACATAAAGACTTCTTTATATCATCATTGCCAGATCGTTCGTGGCCTGCTAAACCGCTGCTACGTTTAAAAGCCGGGCCGCAAGGCGCGGCGTTTCTGATCTGGAGAACTTCATGAGCCTTGAGAAGGACTACATCGTCGCCGATATCAACCTTGCCGCGTTCGGCCGCAAGGAGCTGGACATTGCCGAAACCGAAATGCCGGGCCTGATGTCCTGCCGCAAGGAATTCGGCGAAAGCAAGCCCCTGAAGGGCGCACGTATCACCGGTTCTCTTCACATGACGATCCAGACCGGCGTTCTCATCGAGACGCTGAAGGAACTGGGCGCGGATGTTCGCTGGGCCTCCTGCAACATTTTCTCGACGCAGGATCATGCGGCGGCGGCAATTGCGGCGGCCGGCATTCCGGTCTTCGCGGTCAAGGGTGAAAGCCTGACAGAATATTGGGAATATACCGACAGGATCTTCCAGTGGGCCGATGGCGGCCTCTCCAACATGATCCTTGACGATGGCGGCGACGCCACCATGTATATCCTGCTCGGCGCACGTGCTGAAGCCGGCGAGGACGTTCTGTCCAATCCCGGTTCGGAAGAAGAGGAAATCCTCTTCGCGCAGATCAACAAGCGCCTCAAGGCTTCCCCCGGCTGGTTCACCAAACAGCGCGACGCGCTGAAGGGTGTCACAGAAGAAACGACGACCGGCGTTCACCGTCTTTACGATCTCAGCAAGAAGGGCCTGCTGCCCTTCCCGGCCATCAACGTCAACGACAGCGTCACCAAGTCGAAGTTCGACAACAAGTATGGCTGCAAGGAATCGCTCGTCGACGGCATTCGCCGCGCAACCGACGTGATGATGGCCGGCAAGGTTGCCGTGGTCTGCGGTTACGGCGATGTGGGCAAGGGTTCTGCCGCTTCGCTGCAGGGCGCCGGCGCCCGCGTGAAGGTCACCGAAATCGACCCGATCTGCGCGCTTCAGGCTGCCATGGACGGTTTCGAAGTCGTTCGCCTGGAAGACGTCATCTCGTCTGCAGATATCTTCATCACCACGACAGGCAACAAGGACGTGATCCGCATCGAGCATATGCGCGAGATGAAGGACATGGCCATCGTCGGCAATATCGGCCATTTCGATAATGAAATTCAGGTCGCATCGCTGCGTAACCTCAAGTGGACGAACATCAAGCCGCAGGTCGACATGATCGAGTTCCCGAAGGGTAACCGCATCATCCTGCTCTCGGAAGGCCGCCTGCTGAACCTCGGCAACGCCACCGGTCACCCGTCCTTCGTGATGTCGGCGTCCTTCACCAACCAGGTGCTGGGCCAGATCGAGCTCTTCACCAAGCAGGGCGAATACAAGAACGAGGTTTACGTGCTGCCGAAGCACCTCGACGAGAAGGTCGCACGCCTTCATCTCGAGAAGCTTGGCGTGCGCCTGACCGAACTTTCCGACCTTCAGGCTGATTATATCGGCATCTCGAAGGAAGGTCCGTTCAAGGCTGAACACTACAGATATTAATATCATAGTTAATATCCACTAAAATTACACAACATCTAGATGCCGCGCACTTGACAAAGTGCGCGGCATCTTTTTTGCGCGCTCCCTTTCCGCAGATTTATGAAGGCGGTATTGTCATCAGACTTGATTCGGACACGCCAAAGGGCGGCGGGGACGAAATGGGATGTCTTGTCGAAGATGCGGCACATAGGACGGAGACAGACCGGGGATGACGGTTCACAATTCGGATCTGCGCGAGCAGACAGTTCAACGCGTTGAAAACACGCATGCTGGCGTGGCATTGAGCGCGGCTCTTACGCGTTGCCGGCTGGTATTCAGTGCGGTTCGAACAGGCGTTGCGAGGCTTCCTGTCCTGATGTCGGGCACGGTTCTGGCCGGCTCGGCAAGCATGGCGCTGGCGCAGGACGGGCTTGTGGCAAAGACCGGCGCGCGACTATTTTCATCCGGAGAAACAATCACCTATTCGCTTTTCGTCGGCATGCTTTCGGCAACGCTGTTTTCCGTTGTCTGGCTGGTGCGGCAGCGCGGCAATATCGAGGCGGAGAGCAGCGAATACCGTCAGGCGCTTGCCCAGTCCCACCACAAGATCGCGAAATACGAGGCGCTGATTTCCGACAAGAGCCGCCGCATCGTCATCTGGGACGGCGCGGATAAGCGCCCCGAATTTCTGGGACAGCTGCCGGCAGAAACCGGTGTGCCGCAGGCGGATCACGATTTTCTGGCCTTTGGCCGCTGGCTGAAACCGGCATCCGCAAGCCAGCTTGAAAAATCCATCGAAAAACTCCGCAGCCATGCGCAGAGTTTCGATCTAACCATTGAAACACAGCGCGGCGAAGTCATTGAAGTTCAAGGCCGGGTTTCCGGCGGCAATGCCTTTGCCCGTTTCATCGCGCTCAACAATCTGCGCGCGGAACTCGCTGAATTGCAGGTGGAGCGCGAGCGCCTGATCGCTTCGGTCTCCACATTTCAGGAGCTTCTGGATTCCATCGAACAACCCGTCTGGCGGCGCAATGGCGAAGGCGAACTCACCTGGGTCAACCACGCTTATGCGCATGCTGTGGATGCACGCGACGCCGACCAGGCCGTTCATGAAAAACGCGAGCTGCTGAACACGGTTACCCGGCAGAAGATACGCGCGGCCGCGACACCGGAATCACCCTATCACGACCGTATTTCGACGGTTGTTTCCGGAAACCGCACCTTCTTTGACGTCGTGGATATCAAGACAGCCGGCGGTTCGGCTGGCATCGCTATCGACGCAACGGAAGCCGAAACCATCAGCGAGGAACTCAAGCGGGTTCTGAAAAGTCACGCTGAAACGCTCGATCATCTGGCAACGCCCGTCGCCATTTTCGACGGCCGGCAGCGGCTGCAATTCTACAATCAGGCTTTCGCGGCTCTCTGGGGTTTCGACCTCGTTTTCCTCGAATCCAGCCCTGATAATTCCGAGCTTCTGGACAGGCTGCGCACCGCCGGCAAATTGCCGGAGCAGCTGAACTGGAAGAACTGGAAAGAGGCGGCGCTTTCCGTCTACCGTTCGCTGGATACCAAGACCGATCTCTGGCACCTGCCGAACGGCCAGACCCTGCGGGTTATTGCAACCGCCCATCCACAGGGCGGCGCGACCTGGGTTTTCGAGAACCTGACCGAGCAGGTCGACCTGCAGATGCGCTACAACACGCTGGTGAAGGTGCAGGGCGAAACCATCGACCATCTGGCCGAAGGTGTCGCCGTGTTCGGTGCGGATGGGCGCATTCGCCTCTCCAACCCGGCATTCCGGGCGCTCTGGGGCGTGACCGCGGAACAGGCTGAGACTGGCACCCATATCCGCGCCATCGAAACCGCCTGCACACAATCTTATGACAGGCCGGACGGCTGGCGCGCCTTCAGCCAGTTCATTACCAGCTTCGATGATGAGCGGCCCTCGCGACAGGGAACGCTGGAACTGCTTTCCGGCCTTGTGCTCGACTATGCCATCATTCCGCTGCCCGATTCACAGACCATGCTGACCTTCGTCAACATGACCGACAGCGTGCGGGCCGAGCGGGCGCTCAAGGAAAAGAACGACGCGCTTTTGAAGGCCGACGAGCTGAAGAACGATTTCGTGCAGCATGTTTCCTACGAGCTGCGCTCGCCGCTGACGAATATCATCGGTTTCACCGACCTCCTGAAGACACCCGGCATCGGCCAGTTGACGGACCGGCAGGCGGAATATCTCGACCATATTTCCACCTCCTCCTCGGTTCTCCTGACCATCGTCAACGATATTCTCGATCTCGCGACCGTGGATGCCGGCATCATGCAGCTCAATTATTCGGATAATGATCTGAATGAGTTGCTTGAAGACGTTTCGGTGCAGATCGCCGACCGGCTGCAGGAAAGCGGCATTTCGCTCGAGATCGTTGCACCGGCCCATCTCGGCAGTCTCGTGGCCGATCACCAGCGGCTGAAGCAGATTCTCATCAAGCTGCTGACCAACGCGATCAATTTCGCCCCGGAAGGGTCTTCGGTTCAGCTCTCCTGCCAGCGCAGCGAAGGTGACTTCGTGTTCTCGGTGGCGGACAAGGGTCCGGGTATTCCTGAAGACATGCTGAAGAGCGTGTTCGACCGCTTCGCGACGCGCGGCAATGGCGGGCGGCGAACCGGTGCAGGGCTTGGCCTTTCCATCGTGGAAAGCTTCGTCAGCCTGCACCATGGCACTGTCAGCATCGACAGCCGACCCGGCAACGGCACCATCGTCACGTGCCGCATTCCTTCCGGCACACGGCCGCATTCCATCGCCGCAGAATGAGCGAAGACATCTTGCCGATCACCATTCCCCTTGAGGGAGAAAAGGACACCATCAGGCTCGGTGAAGACCTCGCACTGGCCTTAAAACCCGGCGATTGTCTCGCACTCATCGGCGATCTCGGCACCGGCAAATCGACGCTCGCCCGAGCCTTCATCCGCGGGATGGCGGATGAGCCCGATCTCGAAGTGCCGAGCCCCACCTTCACGATCATCCAGACTTATGACGCCCGCATTCCGGTCGCCCATCTTGATCTTTACCGGCTTTCGGATGTTTCCGAGCTGGACGAACTCGGCATCGATGAGATGCTGGAGGACGGCATCTGCCTGATCGAGTGGCCGGATATCGCCACTGATATTCTGCCGCCGGAACAGACCGTAACCCTAACGTTGACACATTCCGGCGAAGGGCGGCTCGCCGCCATCGAGGCTCCGGCAAAACTGAAAGCACGGCTTGAGCGGGTTTTCGCCATCCGCGCATTTCTCGCGAAAAATGGCAGGGGCGATGTGGCCCGGCGCTTTCTAAGCGGCGATGCTTCCACACGCGCCTATGAGACCGTTTCAACTGGTGGGCCGGATCTTATCCTGATGGACTGGCGGCGCCCCATGCGAGGGGCGATCGTCGCTGAAGGCAAGACCTATGCGGAAATCGCCCATCTTGCCCAGGATGCGCGTTCCTTCGTGGCTATTGGCAATTATCTGAGAAATAGCGGCTTTTGCGCGCCGGAGATTCTGGCGGCGGATACCGATCAGGGCATTCTCCTGCTGGAAAACCTCGGGCGGGAGGGCGTGCTGGCGCCTGACGGGACGCCGATAGAGGACCGCTATCTGCAAAGCGTCGCCTGTCTCGCGGCCCTTCACGAGGCCTCGCGGCCCGACCTGCTGCCAGTGGGTGACGGCAGCGCCTATGAGGTTCCCCCCTTCGACCGGCAGGCGATGAAGATCGAGGTTTCGCTGCTGGCGGAATGGTATCTGCCGCATAAACGCGGCAAGCCCCTCACCGATAGCGAAAAGAGCGACTATTACGCTCTATGGGACAGGCTGATCGACCAGCTCGCCGACTGTGAGACGGGACTTGTGCTGCGCGATTTCCATTCACCCAACCTTATATGGCAGCCGCAAAACAGCGGCATACGGCAAGTCGGCCTGATCGATTTTCAAGATGCGATGATCGGCCCGACCGCCTATGATGTCGCTTCCATCGTGCAGGATGCCCGCGTTACCATCTCCCCCGAACTGCAAGCGCGCCTGCTTTCGCACTATCTCGAGAACAGAAGAAGCACGCCTTTCGATGAGGCCGCTTTCCTCAAGGCTTTCGCCATCATGTCGGCGCAACGCAACTGCAAGCTTGCCGGTATCTGGGTGAGGCTGTTGGAACGGGATCGAAAACCCGGTTATATGAAACATATGCCGAGGACGTTCCGCTATCTCAGTGCAGCGCTTTCGCATCCGGAACTCGCACCGCTCAGAGACTGGTGCCTGCGCATGGGCATCGAATTTAACGACTGAAAGACGGTTGACCACGATGACGATCAAAAACGCGATGGTGCTGGCCGCCGGGCTTGGCACGCGGATGCGCCCGATCACGGATACGATCCCGAAGCCGCTCGTGAAAATCGCCGGCAAGCCGATGATCGACTACGCGCTCGATTCCCTTGTCGAAGCCGGTGCCGAGACAATCGTCGTCAATGTGCATCACCACGCCGAACAGATGATTGCTCATCTCGAAAACCGCACCGACGCCGAAATCCTGATTTCCGACGAGCAGTCGCAGCTGATGAATTCCGGTGGCGGACTTGCCAAGGGCCTGAAGCTTCTGGAACCCGGCCCGGTCTTCGTCATGAATGCCGATCTTTTCTGGATCGGCGAGCAATTGAATGCGGTCAGCAACCTGCGCAAGCTTGCGCAATTCTTCGATCCCGCCCGCATGGATATGGCGCTGCTCTGCGTCGACATGGATCGCACCACCGGACACAATGGGAAGAGGGATTTCAACCTGGCGGATGACGGAAAACTGGCGCGGTATCGCGATGGCGACCCAACCCCGGTAGTTTATGCGGGCGCCATCGCCATGGATTCGCGACTGCTGGACGATGCGCCGGTGGATGCCTTCAACCTCAATATCTATTTCGATCGCGCCATCGGAAAAGACCGGCTTTTCGGGCTTTCTCTGGATGGCCACTGGATTACGGTCGGCACGCCCGACGCAATAGAAGACGCCGAAAGCATTATCCGGCAATTCAGGGAAAAACGCTCTGCATGACCCTTACTCACCACGCAAAGCGCGTCCTGACGATCGCCGCGGGAACACCGTTCCTCAGGACGCTCGCGGAAACGCTGTGTGATGGGACGCTGACATCAGGCTATAAATACGACCCGGCCGATCCGCTATCGCTTGCCAAGGTGACGATCTATGTGCCGACGCGGCGCTCCGCCCGCGTGCTGCGCTCCGAATTCGTCGATCTTCTAGGCGGCCGATCCGCCATTCTGCCGCTGATCCGGCCTCTGGGTGAGACGGATGACGATAGCGGCTTCTTCGAGATCGAAAACCCTGAGATCATGGATCTGGCGCCACCGATTTCCGGCACCGGCCGGCTCATCGAACTGGGGCGTCTCATTCTCGCCTGGCGCAACAGCCTGCCGGACGCCATCCGGGCCATCCATTCCGATTCGCCGCTTGTCGCCCCCGCCAGCCCCGCCGATGCTATATGGCTGGCGCGTGCGCTTGGCGAGGTGATCGATGCGATGGATACCGAAGAAAAGGACTGGGAAGCGCTTCAGCATCTCGATACTGGCGATCACGCTCAATGGTGGCAGCTGACTGCGGACTTCCTGCGGATCGCCAGCGTCTTCTGGCCGGCGCGGCTTGCCGAACTCAACCGTTCCTCCGCCGGCCGGCATCGCAACGCCATCCTGCGGGCGGAAGCTAACCGGCTTGCCAATTTGCCGGATACGGGACCCATCATCGCCGCAGGGTCGACGGGCTCCATTCCTGCGGCAGCCGATCTGATCGCCGCCGTTGCCGCCCTGCCGCAAGGCACCGTTGTGCTTCCTGGCCTCGATCTCGCCATGCCGGAGGAACAATGGCAGGCGATTGCCGAGGACCCCACCGATCCTTCGAGCCGCACCCATTCGCAATACGGGCTTTATATGCTGTTGCAGAAGCTCGGCATCCTGCGCGATGACGTGGATCAGATTGGCGCCATTGACGGCGATCTGGAAAAGCGAGCAGCGGTATTTTCGGCCGCACTCGCACCGGCCAAATCCACCAGCGACTGGAATCGCTGGCGCGAAGACAGGCAACCCGGCTTTTTCGACGATGCTTTCGCAACCGCCACGCTTATTGAAGCCGCCAATGAGCGCGAGGAGGCAACGGCCATCGCAGTGGCTTTGCGGCTGGCCCTTGAAGCACCGGGTGCTGGCCGTCCATCGCAGGCAGCATTGATTACACCGGACCGCGGACTGGCGCGACGCGTGGCGACGGAGTTACAGCGCTTCGGCATCGAAGCCGACGACTCGGCCGGTACGCCGCTTTCCGCCACCCCGCAAGCCGGGCTGACGCAACTGGCGCTGGAGGCCATCCTCAGGCCCGGAGACCCCGTGCCAATTATTTCCCTCCTGAAACATCCGCTCAGCCGTTTCGGGCTTTCCGATGAAGCTTTCGCGAAAGCCTCGAAAGCGCTGGAGCTGATTGCGCTGCGCGGCGGCCGTGTGGAAACCGAAATCGGCAATCTGGAAGCGGTTCTGGATGCACAGCTTGTGGTGCAGCGCGATGACCGGTACCCGCCCGCCTGGCGGCTGGCCCTACCGCAGGCAAGCGCGGAGGCCGGGCGCGATCTGGCGCGGCGGATCGCCGTTGCGACCGAGCCGCTCGGCTCCGCCTTTATCCGCAGAGATCGATCCGGCCGCGCCTTCACCGATAAATTGCCACTGTCCGTCTGGGCGGAGCGGACGGGCCGCGTGATCGAAGCCATCTGTGCGGATGAAAACAACGATCTTGCCGCACTCTGGTCCGGTGAAGCGGGAGACAAGCTTTCCGAGCTGTTCGGCGAATTGATGGAAAGCGGCGAGATCCTCGACGCGGACGGACCGCAATGGATCGATATTTTTGCGGCACTGGTGGCCGGTGAATCGATCAAGCCACGATCGATGCGCCACCCGCGCATTTTCATCTTCGGCGCCCTTGAGGCACGGCTGCAAAGTGTCGACACCGTCGTGATCGGCGGCCTCAATGAAGGGCTCTGGCCCGGCCAGACAGCGAATAATCCGTTTCTGTCCCGCACCATGAAGACCGCGATTGGGCTGGAGCCGCCGGAACGGCGTATCGGCCAGCTGGCGCATGATTTCGAGATGGCAAATGGCACCCGGCAGATTTTTTACACCCGCGCGCTGAGGCAGGGCTCGACACCCGCCGTCGCCTCACGCTGGCTGCAGCGTCTTCTGGCGCTGGGCGGCGAGAAATTTGCCGAAAGCCTGAAGAAGCGCGGCGAGACCTATCGCCATTGGGCAGGATTGATGGATGAAAGTATCGATCAGGAAGCGGCAAAGCGCCCTGCCCCGAAGCCGCCGGCCGAGTTGCAGCCAACGCGCTATTCCTTCAGCGAAGTGGGCCGCCTGCGCCGCGACCCCTATTCGATCTATGCGCGACGCATCCTGAAACTGGACCCGCTTGCCCCCTTCAACCGCGATCCGAACGCCGCCGATCGCGGCACGCTCTATCACGCGATCATCGAGCGTTATTCCCGCGAGGCGCATATTCCCGGCACGCCAGCCTCGCTCGCGGCCATGCAACGCATTCTCGATGAGTGTTTCGACGCGGAAAACCTGCCTCCCCATGTGGATGTCATCTGGCGGCCGCGTTTTGCGGCGGTGGCCCGCGCCTTCATCGACTGGGAGAAGGAAAGGCATCCGTCCATCCGCCACAGCTTTTTCGAGGCACGCGCCGGGCAGGAAATCGCCGAGGCGGGCATAAGGCTGACCGGGATCGCCGACCGCATCGACATCAAGACGAACGGCCACGCGGATATTATCGATTACAAGACGGGGCTTGCGCCTTCCGTCAATCAGGCGCGCGCGCTGCTTGATCCACAGCTTGCGCTGGAAGCCGCAGCGCTGATGCGTGGCGCCTTCCGCGAAGCCGGTTCGCCCGCGCCTGACAATCTCATCTATGTTCGCCTGCGGCCGGGCGAGCGCTTCTTTGCCGATCAGGTCAATAACGAACATTCCAGCCGAAGCAGCAAAAGACCGCCGAAATCGGCGATTGAGCTCGCCACGGAATCGATCGAACAGCTCACCAAATTCGTTCATTCTCTGCGTGAAGGCGAGAATGGTTTTGCCTCGCGGCTGGTGCCCGAGGAGCAGCAATCCTATGGCGGGGAATATGACCACCTCGCCCGCGTTTCGGAATGGTCGACGGCAGAACCGGGAGACGGCGATGACGATTGATCCCTTCGACGCCGGCCCCGCCACCGACACGCCTGAAAGCTGGATCGACTGGACCAGCGCCCGGCAGCGGCTTGCCTCCGATCCCGCCAGTTCCGCATGGGTGTCGGCCAATGCCGGCTCAGGCAAGACCCATGTCCTGACCCAGCGCGTCATTCGCCTGCTTCTGGCCGGCTGCCGGCCCTCGGCGATTTTGTGCCTCACTTATACCAAGGCCGCGGCGTCGGAAATGTCGAGCCGTGTTTTCGACCGTCTGGCGGAATGGGCTACTTTGCCGGACTCCGATCTCAAGGACCGCATCGCCGCCATCGAGGGCAAGGCGCCGGATCGGATCAAGCTTGCCGAAGCGCGCAGGCTGTTTGCCAAGGCGCTGGAAACACCGGGCGGGCTGAAAATCCAGACCATCCACGCCTTCTGCGAGGCGTTGCTGCACCAGTTTCCGCTGGAAGCCAATGTCGCCGGCCATTTCTCCGTTCTCGATGACCGCGCAGCGACCACGCTGCTGGCCGAGGCGCGCCGCTCACTTCTGACGGCGGTTTCAACGGAGCGCGACGCGGAACTGGCGCAGGCGCTAGCCTATGTGCTCGATCTCGCCGATGAAAGCGGGCTGGAAGCACTGCTCTCCGCCATCATCGCCAATCGCAGCGCCCTTCGTGGTTTTCTGCTAGACGCCAAACAATTTGGCGGCATCGATGCCCGGTTGCGGCAGGCGATGCAGATCGCAGATGGGGAAACCGAAGAAACCGCGGCGGCCGCCTTCTGGCCTCTGCCCGGCCTCTCCGGCCTCGCGCTCGATACCTATCTGGCCCTTGCCGACGAGGTAGGCGGATCACGCGTCATCGATGTCGCTTATGCGCTCAGGGAGGCAAAACGCCACCCGGACCCCGTCCAGCGGATGCAATTCATCGAAGCGGCGCTGTTGACAGCCAAGGGGGAAAAGAAATCGGATGCCTATGTCATCAACAAGGGCATGCAGAAATCCGCCCCCGAACTTCTCGATGCGCTGACGCTGGCGCGTGACCATGCTATTTCCTGCCGCAACCGTTATCGTCTGGTGCGGATGCTGGCGGCGACAAAATGCGCCCTTGTTCTAGCCGAAAGGCTGATCGGCGATTTCGAAGACCTGAAGAAACAGCGAAGCCAGCTCGATTTCGAAGACCTGATCGAGCGCGCCGCCAACCTCCTCAACCGCGATACGGCGGGTGCCTGGGTGCATTACAAGCTGGATCAGGGCATCGACCATATTCTGGTCGACGAGGCGCAAGATACGAGCCCGGTGCAATGGTCGATCATCCAGTCGCTGGCGGCGGATTTCTTCACGGGCGAGAGCGCCCGCTTGGGACGGCGCACGCTGTTTGCCGTGGGCGATGAAAAACAGTCGATCTATTCATTCCAGGGTGCGCGGCCGGAACGGTTTTCGCAGGAGCGCGAAGAGACCAAAAGGCGCGTCGATTCTGTGGAGCAGGCCTTTCACCGCATCCGCCTGCCGCTATCCTTCCGGTCCACGCAGGATGTGCTGGCCGCTGTCGACCAGGTGTTTTCAGACCCGAATAACGCCAGCGGTCTCAGCGCCGATAACGAACCGGTGGAACACCGATCCAACCGGGCCGGTCATCCGGGCACTGTGGAAGTGTGGGACATGGTGGCGTCGGAAACCACTGAAGACGAAGAGGATTGGACTGCCCCCTTCGATGCGCTGCGGGAAAGTGCGCCGGCCACCATCGTTGCCCGCCGTATCGCCGCGCGCATCGCCGATATGATCGGAAACGAAACCATTATCGAGAAAGGTGTCGAGCGTACCGTCGAGCCCGGCGATATTCTGGTGCTCGTCAGAAAACGCCATGCCTTCGTTAATGCGCTGACCCGGGAGTTGAAAGGGCGCAAGAACATTCCCGTTGCCGGTGCCGACCGTCTTCGCCTGACCGACCACATTGCCGTGCAGGACCTTCTGGGGCTCGGCCATTTCGTTGTCCTGCCCGAAGATGACCTTTCACTCGCCGCACTTTTGAAAAGCCCGCTCTTCAACCTGACAGAAGATGACGTTTTCGACATTGCCGCCACGCGATCGGAAACGGAAAGCGTCTGGAAACGGCTGCAAATCCTTTCGCAGGAAGAGAATAGTCACCTTTCCACCGTTGCCGCCAAGCTGGAAGGCTTCATCGCGCTTTCGAAAACGGCCACGGTGCATGATTTCTTTGCAGCGGTCCTGACCCTGCATGACGGGCGCAAAAAATTTCTCGGCCGGCTTGGCAACGAGGCGAGCGACGTTCTGGATGAGTTCCTGTCCTTTGCGCTGGATCACGAAAGAACCGGCCTGCCCGGCCTGCAGGCCTTTTTGTCCGTTCTGGAAACCGATTCTCCTGAAGTGAAGCGCGAGCAGGACAAGGATCGCGGCGAAGTGCGCATCATGACCGTGCACGCCTCCAAGGGCCTGGAAGCGCCGGTTGTTTTTGTCGTTGATGGCGGTTCGAAAGCCTTCAACCACAGCCATGTGCCGAAACTGCGCTTCGTCGAAGCGGGTGAGGACGCTTTCCCGGTGTGGCTACCCGGCAGCGGTTTTTCCAACCATCTCATCCGCTCGGATGAAGAACGACTGAAGACGGCCGCCGAAGACGAATATCGACGGCTGCTTTATGTGGCGATGACGCGCGCTGCTGATCATCTCGTCGTCTGCGGTTATCGCGGCCAGAAGGAAAATCCCGAATGCTGGCATGCCATCGTCAAGGCGGCGCTTGCCAACAATGAAGACCATTGCAAGCCGCAGCTTTTCATGGCGGATGGCGAGGAATGGCAGGGGCTTGTCTGGCGTAAATCCGAGGCTCGCACGACATCTGTCCCGCAAAAGCTACCAGAAACGCAGCAGCAGGAAGAATACGCCCTTCCGGCGGGACTTCTCGCTCCCTTGCCGGCACTGCCCTCCCTGCCGAGACCGCTCAGCCCGTCCGGTGCCGGCACCATCATTGATGACGGCGCGGACGATCTCGCCGTGCGTTCGCCGCTTTTCGGCGAGAAAACCGATGTCTCGTCGCTGGCGCTGCAGCGCGGTAGGCTAGTGCATCGCATGCTGCAAGCCCTGCCGGATTTTACCGAGGAGGAGCGGGAAGCGGCTGCGCGCCGCTATGCGGAGCGTGCGGCTCGTTTCTGGCCTGCTGCCGAGCGCGAACATTTGATACGAGCGGTTCTGCGCGTCATGTCCGAACCGGCGGTACAACCGGCCTTCTCCGCCAACAGCCGCGCGGAAGTGTCGATCATGGGCACGATGACGATCGGCAGGCAGCAATATGCCGTCTCCGGCCGCGTCGACCGGCTGGCCGTGGATGGTGATCGCGTCATTCTGGTCGATTACAAGACCAACCGCGTGCCGCCGCGCGAAGCGCGTGAAATACCTTTCTCCCACACGGCGCAGCTTGCCATCTATCGCGAAATTCTAGCATCGCTCTATCCCGGCAAGAAATTTGTCTGTGCGCTGATCTATACGGAAAATGCCACTTTTGTGGCAGTCGAAGACGATGCGATGAGAGAGGCCCTTGCCGCAATAAAGACAAAGTGAGATACCGGGGCATTGAAATTCCGACGCGCCCGCATCACATCGATAGCGGAAAAGATTAGCTGAAAGGAGAGCCAGATATGGCTACCGTAAAAGTCGATGCCGCCAACTTCCAGTCCGAAGTCCTCGAATCCGCCGAACCCGTCGTGGTGGATTTCTGGGCCGAATGGTGCGGCCCGTGCAAGATGATCGCGCCAAGCCTTGAGGAAATTTCGTCCGAGCTGGCCGGCAAGGTCAAGGTCGCAAAGCTCAACATCGACGAAAACCCGGAACTGGCAGCGCAGTTCGGCGTGCGCTCGATCCCGACCCTTGCCATGTTCAAGGGCGGCGAAGTGGCTGATATCAAGGTTGGCGCTGCTCCCAAGACAGCGCTTTCCGCCTGGATTTCCGGCGCCGCATAAGCAATATCGATGGAATGAAAAAAGCCCGGCAGTGATGCCGGGCTTTTTTATTGGGGAACCGTGCCGTTCAGGGCAAGCGCATTGCCCGCAAGGTAAAGCGAGCCGCCGATCAGGATGCGCGGCGCTGGTCCTTCGGGATCAAAGCGGCGCGTCAGCTCTTCCAAGGCATGCGTGAGAGACGAGGTGGGTGCCGCAACAAGACCGGCATCGAAGGCGGCATGGGCAAGTACCACGGGGTCGATCGCCGCATCCGTGCCGCCGATCGGCACCGTGAAGACATATTCGGCGATATCGGCGAAGGCCTTGAAATAACCCACCGGATCCTTGGTGTTGATCATGCCCGCAATGATGAAGAGCGGGCGTGCCATCTTTTCCTCAAAGCCAGCCATCGCCTCGGCGATAACCTCGCCCGCGCCGGGGTTATGACCGCCATCGACCCAGATTTCCGCATCCTTAGGGGCCATTTCAGCGATTTTGCCGGACAGGATACGCTGCAGACGGCCGGGCCATTCCACCGTGGTCATGGCCTTTTCGATCATCCGTTCCGTCACCTCGAAACCGGCGGCCTTGACGGCGCGGATCGCGGCAGCGGCATTGGCAAGCTGGTGACGGCCGGGAAGTCGTGGCAACGGCGCATCGGCCAGGCCGAACTCGTCCTGATAAACCATGCGGCCGAATTCTTCATGGGCGGAAAAATCCTGCCCGTAGACGGATACCGGGCAACCGAGCCGCTCCGCCGTGGCAATCAGCGTTTCGAGCGCCGCATCATATTCCTGATGACCGATGACGACGGGCGAACCCTTTTTCATGATGCCGGCCTTTTCGGCGGCTATCAGCTCCACGCGGTCACCGAGATAGGCCTGATGATCGAGCGAGATCGGCATGATGACGGAGACGGCTGGGTGGTTGATTACATTGGTTGCATCGAATCGACCGCCTAGGCCAACCTCTACGACGGCGGCATCGGCGGGTTGTTCCGCAAAAAGCACGAACATCGCCGCAGTCAGAATTTCGAAAACCGTTATCATCTGACCGGCATTGGCAGTTTCAATGCGGCGCAGCGCGTCCGCAAAGATCTCGTCTTCAACATAACGACCTTTATCGCCGGCCACGCCGATACGGTACCGCTCATGCCAGTTCACAAGATGCGGCGATGTATGCACGTGGACGGAAAGCCCTGCCGCCTCCAGCAGGGCACGGCAGAAGGCCGTGACCGAACCCTTGCCATTTGTGCCGGCCACATGGATCACCGGCGGCATTCTGTTCTGGGGACTGCCGAGTTTTTCGAGAAGACGGGAAATTCTGTCGAGTGAAAGATCGAACCCCTTGGGGTGGAGCTGCATCAGCTCCTCAATGATCTTTTCGGCCTCACCGATCGCGGGCTTCGTCATGTCTTCCGTTCGCCTTTCAGGCGTTTTGCTTGCCATTTGTCCGCCGCACCAAAAATGAAATCATGCAACGTATAGCATCATCCCGAAGGCAGTTTATGCCTCCGGGCGACATATTTTTTTCCTCAGGCCGAAGCCGCCAGCGGTACGACGGCGTTTGCGTTGTCAGCAGGCGCTTTGGTCATGATCTTGAGCAGATTGGCCAGCGTGTCCGGGATTTCGCGGCGGTCGACGACCATATCTACCATGCCGTGTTCCAGCAGGTATTCCGAGGTCTGGAAGCCTTCCGGCAGCTTTTCACGAATGGTCTGCTCGATCACACGCTTGCCCGCAAAGCAGATTTCAGCGCCCGGCTCGGCGATATGCACGTCACCCAGCATGGCATAGGAGGCCGTAACACCACCCGTCGTTGGGTTCGTCAGAACCACGATATAGGGCATGCCTGCCTCTTTCAGCATGTTTACCGCAACCGTGGTGCGCGGCAGCTGCATCAGCGAAAGAATGCCTTCCTGCATGCGCGCCCCGCCGGAGGCCGGGAACATGACGAGCGGGCAACGCTCGGAAATCGCACGCTCAAAGGCCTTGACGATGGCTTCGCCGGCGGCGATGCCGAGCGAACCGCCCATGAACTGGAATTCATGCACGACGGCAACGATCTTCAGGCCTTTCAAGTGGCCGACACCGGCAAGGATCGTGTCTTCCTGCTCGGTTTTCGTGCGGCTGTCACGCAGACGGTCGGTGTATTTCTTGGAATCGCGGAACTTCAGAGGGTCCTGCGCTACCTTCGGCTGGACCAGGGCCTCATAGACGCCACCATCAAAAAGATCGGCAAGGCGCGCCTTGGCCGGCATCTTCATATGGTAACCAGAAGCCGGGATGACCCACTTGTTGTCTTCCAGGTCCTTGTGGAAGACCATTTCGCCCGTTTCCGGGCACTTGATCCACAGGTTCTCCGGAACCTCCGGGCGGCGGCCAAGCATGGAATTGATCCGCGGCCGAACGTAATTAGTGATCCAGTTCAACTGTCTACTCCTGACTGGGCCGCGCGCTTATTCCGCAGCGGCAAGGCGCGACGCACGCACGCCCGTTGAAAGTCCTTTTACCAGCGTCGTAACGGCCGGCACGGTATCGGCGGTCGCCTGCCCGTCCTTGGTCAGGCTGCCAGCAATCTGGTTGACGATGGCCGAACCGACCACAACGCCATCTGCCACCGCGCCGATCGCTTTTGCATGATCGGCCGTCTTGACACCAAAACCGACACAGACCGGCAGTTCCGTATGCGCCTTGATACGACCGACAGCGCCCGAGATCAACGAGGGATCGGGAAGCGCCGAACCGGTGATACCGTTCATCGAAACGTAATAAACGAAACCTGAGGTATTTTTAAGGACGGTCGGCAGGCGCTTGCCATCCGTAGTCGGGGTAGCGAGACGGATGAAGTTGATGCCGCGCGCAAGCGCCGGTATGCAGAGTTCATCGTCCATTTCCGGCGGAAGA
Organism: Agrobacterium sp.; assembly: GCF_059499945.1. NCBI lineage: Bacteria > Pseudomonadati > Pseudomonadota > Alphaproteobacteria > Hyphomicrobiales > Rhizobiaceae > Agrobacterium > Agrobacterium sp. Next base: position 39,898 of record NZ_JCABZP010000016.1, read on the forward strand.
TCGACTACGATCAGGCCATCGATGCCAGCCGCCAGCGCGTCGTCCAAAAACTTTTCGACGCCATAGATATAGATCGGATTATAATAGCCCATCAGCACGATGGGTGTTGCATCGTCTTGCCTGCGGAACTCGCGGGCGAGATCGAGCGTGGTCTTCAGCGTCTGTCCGCCCTTCAGCGCGCGCTGGCCGGCCAGCTGAATGGCCGGACCATCCGCCATCGGGTCGGAAAAGGGCATGCCGAGTTCGATGACGTCAGCACCGGCTTCCGGCAGCGCTTTCATGATGCCGAGCGAGGTCTGGAAATCCGGGTCGCCGCCCATGAAATAGGTAATCAGGGCCGGGCGATTTTCAGCGCGCAGATCGGCAAAGCGCTTGTCCATACGTGCAGTCATGATCTTATACATCCATTCCAAGGAACTTGCTGACGGTGTGGACATCCTTGTCACCACGGCCGGAGAGGTTCATCAGGATGATTTCATCCTTGCCCATCTTTGGCGCGCGCTTGATGACCTCTGCCAAAGCGTGGCTCGGCTCGAGAGCCGGAATGATGCCTTCGAGGCGGGTCAGCATCTGGAAGGCGTCCAGCGCCTCATGGTCCATGATCGGCACATATTCCACGCGGCCGATATCGTTCAGCCAGGAATGTTCCGGGCCGATGCCGGGATAATCGAGACCGGCGGAAATGGAATGACCTTCCTTGATCTGGCCATCCTCGTCCTGAAGCAGATAGGTGCGGTTGCCATGCAGCACGCCCGGCGAACCGGCCGTGATCGAAGCGCAATGCTCGTCACCGGAAAGGCCCTTGCCGCCCGCCTCGACGCCGACGATGCGGACATTCTTGTCATCGAGGAAAGGATGGAAAATGCCGATGGCATTCGATCCGCCGCCGACAGCCGCGACGACCAGATCCGGCAGACGGCCTTCCGCCTCCAGCATCTGCGCCTTGGCTTCTTCACCGATGACCGCCTGGAAATCGCGAACCATTTCCGGATAGGGATGCGGGCCAGCCGCGGTGCCGATCAGATAATAGGTATCCTCGACATTGGTGACCCAGTCACGCAGAGCCTCGTTCATGGCGTCCTTGAGCGTGCCATGACCTGCTGTCACCGGCTTCACCTCGGCGCCCAGAAGCTTCATGCGGAAGACGTTCGGGGCCTGACGGGCTACGTCGGTCGCGCCCATATAAACGACACAGGGAAGACCGAAACGTGCTGCCACCGTTGCGGAGGCAACGCCGTGCTGGCCGGCGCCGGTTTCCGCGATGATGCGGGTCTTGCCCATGCGCTTGGCAAGCAGGATCTGGCCGAGGCAATTGTTGATCTTGTGCGAGCCGGTGTGGTTCAGCTCCTCGCGCTTGAAATAGATCTTCGCGCCACCAAGTTCCGCCGTCAGGCGTTCCGCGAAATAAAGCGGGCTCGGGCGACCGGTATAGTGCGCGCCGAGATGCTTGAGTTCCGCCTGAAACGCGGGATCGGTCTTGGCCTTGTCCCATTCCGCCTGCAAATCCAGAATGAGCGGCATCAGCGTTTCGGCAACGAAGCGACCTCCGTAAATACCGAAACGGCCGTCCTCATCGGGACCAGCACGAAAAGAATTGGGTGTTGGCGCGTCGTTCACTTCAAGCTCCCTTTGGGCCTTTCGACCAATCATTCACCACATCAAAAAATGCATCGATCATGGACAGATCCTTGATGCCCGGCGCGCTTTCGACACCGGACGACAAATCTAGTCCGCTTGCCTTGGTTTCCGCCAGAGCCTCAGCGACATTGTCCTTGTTCAACCCTCCGGAAAGCATGTAATCGATGCTTCCGTCAAGTGATCGCAGGATGGTCCAGTCGAACGAGACGCCATTACCACCCGGCAGGTCGGAGCCCGCCGGCGCCTTGGCATCCAGCAGAAAACGATCGGCTATTCCAATATAAGGGTCGATTTTGGCAAGATCAGCGGCGTCGCGAATGGAAATCGCCTTCATGACGGGCAGGCCATAAAGCGCCTTGATGTTCAGCAACCGTTCCGGGCTTTCATTGCCATGCAGCTGCAGGATATCCGGTTTTACGAGATCAACGATTTCATCGAGATAATCATTATCGGCATCGACGGTGACCGCGACCACCTTGGCGGCGCCACGGGCGGCTTCCGCCAGCCTGCCGGCAATATCGGGCTCGATGTTGCGCGGGCTTTTTTCAAAGAAAATAAAACCGACATGGGACGCACCGCGCCTGACGGCGCGCTCCAGCGCTTCCGGTGTCTTCAATCCGCAAATCTTGATATCCGGTTTCATACCCGCGACCTGACATGAAATGCGACAAGAGTCGAGCCAAATCGCACCCATTCCCGATGGAATGTTTCACGTGAATCCAGATGGCGATCCGTGCCGCAGGTTTCAATCGAAATCGATGGCGTGAAGTTTGGAGCCGTGGCGTTTCAGCCAGTCCTTGGCCTCATTGGTGTGCGGGCACAGCTTTTCGCACAAGGCCCAGAATTTCGGACCGTGGTTCATTTCGCTCAGATGCGCGACCTCGTGGGCGGCAAGATAATCGATGACCTTTTCCGGGGCCATGACGATACGCCAGGAAAAGCTCAAGTTTCCATCATGGGAACAGGAGCCCCAGCGGCTGCGTGTATCCTTCATGCTGATGGACCGCACCGGCCGGCCGGCAGCGCTGGCATGAACGGCAACGAGCCGTTCCAGATCAGCCTTCGCTTCCTTTTTCAGGAATGTCGCGATCCGTCGTCTCAGATGCTCCGGCGCGCCGCTGACTCTCAGAACGTCGACGCCATCAGCGTCTTTCGCGATATGTGTCAGCCCTCGCAGGCTGCCGGTATGGTCAATGCGGTGGGATATGCCTCTGATATCGATGGCTGCGCCCGGCCGCAAACCGTCATCGAGGCTGAATTTCAGAAGCTTGCCTTCCAGCCAGCCCTGATGCCTCTCGAGAAAATCATCCACCTGGCGGTGATGCAGGCCCATAGGGATCGTCAGTTTCAGCGCCCGGCCGCCCGGTTCGATGCGCAAGGTGATGCGCGTGGCCCGCGGATTTTCCCTGACCGTGATCGGCACCTGCCGGCCCGCCACCGCGACGGTGCGCTGGCTCGGCGCAACCTTCTTTGGCGCCGGTGACTTCAGGGATTTTCTGAGGAGCGAAAACATGAACCCTTCATAGCCGATTCGTCCGTCCCTTGGCCACGCAAATGCGCGGCACCACCCGCCATCTTACCCTAGGCAGTCTGATGCTTGCGGATGAAATCCAGCATGCGCGGCACGATTTCCTTGCGGAAACGCGAACCGTTGAAGACGCCATAGTGGCCGACATCCGGCTGCATGTAGTGGGCGCGTTTGTTTTCGGGGAGGTTACTGCAGAGATCATGGGCGGCCTTTGTCTGGCCGACGCCCGAAATATCGTCATTCTCCCCTTCCACAGTGAACAATGCAACATTGCGAATGGCGGCGGGATCGACCGCCCTGCCCCGATGCTGCATCTTTCCTTTCGGGAGCGCATGGTCGATGAAGACCGTTTCCACCGTCTGCAGATAGAACTCCGCCGTCAGATCCATGACAGCAAGATATTCATCGTAAAATTCGCGGTGCTTTTCGGCAGAATCGCCGTCATTCTTGACGAGGTTGAGGTAAAAATCCTTATGCGCTGTCATGTGCTTGTCGAGGTTCATCGACATGAAACCGGAGAGTTGCAGAAAGCCGGGATAGACATTGCGGCCGAAGGCGGGCTGCGGCCACGGCACCTGCATGACGACATTATCGCGGAACCATTCGATTGGCTTCGCCGTGGCGAGACCATTGACGGCTGTGGGATTGATGCGCGTATCGATCGGACCGCCCATCAGCGTCATGGATGCCGGTGCAAATTTATCGCCATCGGCCTCCATAAGCGAAACGGCGGCCAGAACAGGCACGGACGGTTGACAGACGGCGACCACATGCGCCCCCGGACCTATCTCGCGCAGCATCTCGATGACATAACTGATGTAATCGTCGAGATCGAAGGTCCCATCACTCACCGGCACCATGCGGGCATCGACCCAATCGGTAATGTAAATATCGGCCGAAGGCAGCAGCGCCTCCACGGTGCCGCGCAGCAGGGTCGCATAATGGCCGGACATCGGCGCCACCAGCAGCACCTTCGGCTCAGGTTGGCGGGCAGGATCGATCTCTTTTTTGAAATGGACGAGATTGCAGAACGGACGCGACCAGACGGTCTCTTCAGCAACGGTAACGGTCTCTCCATCGACAATAGTCGTGGCAAGGCCGAATTCCGGTTTGACATAACGGCGCGTCAGGCGTTCGAAAACCTCGAAGCCGGCATCGAGGCTTCTTCCGAAGGCCGTGCTGGAAAGCGGGTTCATAGGATTGTTGCAGGCCTGGCGCATCATATCGGCACCGGCGCGCAGCGGCGCCATGGCCGCATGGTTCATTTCATAGAGGTGGTAGAACACTGATGACGCCTCCCTCGCGATCACGCTCTTTTTTTCAACCATAGCAGCTTTTCGCAGGTGCACAAAATCGAAGGCGCCGGCGGTTTCCCGCCAGCGCCTCACTTTCCGTTGAACGCTGTGGCGATCAGATGTCGGCGACGAAGGTCTGCTTCTGGGAACCGAGACCCTCGATACCGAGTTCCACGACATCACCAGCCTTCAGGTAACGCGGCGGCTTCAGGCCCATGCCGACGCCGGGAGGGGTGCCGGTGGAAATGACATCGCCGGGATGCAGCGACATGAACTGGCTGAGATAGGAGACAACGTGGGCAACGCCGTACACCATGGTCTTGCTGGAGCCGTTCTGCATGGTCTGGCCGTTCACCTTCAGCCACATGCCGAGGTTCTGCGGGTCAGTAATTTCCTCTTTCGTCACCAGCCAGGGGCCGATGGGGCCAAAGGTGTCGCAGGACTTGCCCTTGGTCCACTGGCCGGCACGCTCCGTCTGGAAGGCGCGTTCGGAAACATCGTGCGAAACGCAATAGCCGGCAACGTAGTCGAGAGCATCGGCTTCCGAGACATATTTGGCGGTCTTGCCGATAACAACGCCGAGCTCGACTTCCCAGTCGGTCTTTTCAGAACCGCGCGGAATAGTGACGTTGTCATTCGGACCGACGATGGCCGAGGTCGCCTTCATGAAAATGACCGGTTCCGGCGGTACGGTGGCACCTGTTTCGGCGGCATGGTCGGAGAAATTGAGGCCGATGCAGATGAATTTTCCGGTTCCCGCAACGCAGGCGCCGATGCGGTCTTCGTTCAGGACCGGAAGCGTGCTCAGATCGATCGCGGCGATCTTTTTGAGGCCCTCGGGAGAAATGGCGTCGCCGCCGATATCTTTCACATGGGCGGACAGGTCGCGGATTTTTCCTTCCGCATCGAGGATTGCAGGTTTTTCCTGGCCGGGCTGGCCAACACGCATCAATTTCATGGAACTCTCTCCCGGTTGTCAGACAAGGTGATGCATATATGAACGATGCATTCATACTTGTCACCCCTTGACTGCGCCAAGTTTCGAAAAATACCTTTTCCTTCCCGTCAATCAAAAGGACATGGCCCGTGACGAACAGCAATAACAGGCAATCCGAATATCCCGTTGATCCCCTCTTCCTTGATCGCTGGTCTCCGCGCGCCTTCGACGGCAACGCCATGCCGCCACAACATCTGATGACCATTCTGGATGCGGCGCACTGGGCGCCTTCCGCCTCCAACTATCAGCCATGGCGCTTTGTCTATGCGCACAAGGACAGCGAAGACTGGCCGCTTTTCGTGGAACTGCTTGTGGAGGGAAACCAGCGCTGGGCTAAAAACGCCTCTGTGCTGCTCTTCGTCATTTCCCGCGACCATAACATCTCGCGCGACGGTGAGAAAAAACCATCCGCGACCCATTCCTTCGATGCCGGTGCGGCCTGGTTTTCGCTTGCCATGCAGGCGCATCTGCTCGGTTACCACGCCCACGGCATGGCTGGCATCTTGAAAGACCAGATCGTTGAGAGGCTGAATATTCCAGAAGGCTACAATGTGGAGGCCGGGGTTGCCATCGGCACGTTGACCGACAAGTCCGTTCTTCCTGACGATCTGGCGGAACGGGAAGTACCGAGCAAGCGTCTGCCGCTTTCAGACGTGGCTTTTGAAGGACGCTTCACGGGCAAGACCGACTGATTTCAGCTTGTCCGCACAGAACAAAAGGCCCGGCGGTCAATTTCCGCCGGGCCCTTTGTTAAAGTTTCGTTTCACGTGAATCGTTACGCGAAACGCTCCACAAGATTAAATGTCGAGGTTTGCAACGCTCAGCGCATTTTCCTGGATAAAGTCGCGGCGCGGCTCCACTTCGTCACCCATCAGGCGGGCAAACAGGCCGTCGGCATCGGTGGCGTCGTTGACCTTGACCTGCAGAAGCGAGCGAACATTGGCGTCAAGCGTCGTTTCCCACAGCTGCTCGGCATTCATTTCGCCAAGACCCTTGTAGCGCTGCATGGAAAGACCCTTGCGCCCGGCCGCGAAAATCGCGTCCAGCAGCGCGCGCGGACCGGCCAGTTCCATCGTGCCATCCTTGCGTTGCAGGACCGGCGGCGTGACGTAGATATCGCGTGTGCGGGCCGCGAGCTGATCGATATGGCGGGCATCGGCCGAACCGAGCAGGCCCATATCCAGCGTCGAGACTTCCTTGACGCCGCGCACCATGCGCTCGAAGCGCAAACCGCCATCCTGCAGCACGGTGCCGGACCAGCCGCGTTCGGTTTCTTCCGCAATCATGTCGAGACGCCGCGCCACTTCGGCAACGGTTTCTTCGGCGCGGGCGGCATCGGCCGAAAGCTCGGGGTTCAGCGCGCCGGCAATGGCAGCCTGTTCCACGATCGAGCGGCTGTAACGGGAATGCAGCCCGTCGATCAGCGAGCGCATGCGCAACGCATCCAGAATGACTTCACGAAGATCGGCGCCGACGCGCACTTCGCCAGAGCCGAGCGTCAGCGATGCTTCCTCGATACCCATGGAGATCAGGTACTCTTCCAGCGCCTTTTCATCCTTGAGGTACTGCACGGATTTGCCACGCGTGACCTTATAAAGCGGCGGCTGGGCGATATAGAGATGGCCGCGCTCGATCAGTTCCGGCATCTGGCGGAAGAAGAAGGTCAACAGCAGGGTACGGATGTGAGCGCCGTCGACGTCAGCATCCGTCATGATGATGATCTTGTGGTAACGCAGCTTGTCGGCGTTGAACTCGTCCTTGCCGATGGACGTGCCAAGTGCCGTGATCAGCGTACCGATTTCCTGGCTGGACAGCATCTTGTCGAAACGGGCGCGTTCGACATTGAGGATCTTGCCGCGCAGCGGCAGGATCGCCTGCGTTTCGCGCGAGCGGCCCTGCTTGGCCGAACCGCCAGCGGAGTCACCCTCAACGAGGAAAAGTTCGGATTTCGCCGGATCGCGCTCGGAGCAGTCGGCAAGCTTGCCGGGCAGAGAGGCGATATCGAGCGCACCCTTGCGGCGCGTCAGTTCGCGCGCCTTGCGGGCAGCTTCGCGGGCAACCGCCGCTTCCACCACCTTGCCGACGAGGATTCTCGCGTCGGACGGATGTTCTTCCAGCCAGGTGGAGAGCGCTTCGTTGACGAGGCTTTCCACGACCGGACGCACTTCGGACGAAACGAGCTTGTCCTTCGTCTGCGAGGAAAACTTGGGGTCGGGAACCTTGACGGAAAGAATGGCCGTCAGACCTTCGCGGCAGTCCTCACCCTGCAGGCTTACCTTTTCCTTTTTCAGGATGCCGGAAGTTTCGGCATAGGAGGTTACCTGACGGGTCAGCGCCGCGCGGAAACCGGCCATATGGGTGCCGCCGTCGCGTTGGGGAATGTTGTTGGTAAAGCAGAGCACGTTCTCGTGGTAGCTGTCGTTCCACCAGAGCGCGACCTCAACCGTAATGCCGTCCTTTTCGCCCTTGATGGCGACAGGCTTGTCCACCAGCGGCTTCTTGGCACGGTCGAGATAACGGACGAAGGCTTCGAGGCCGCCATCATACAGCAGCTCTTCCTGCTTGATATCAGAATGGCGCTTGTCGGTGAGCAGGATGCGCACGCCGGAATTCAGGAATGCGAGCTCGCGCAGGCGATGCTCCAGCGTTCCATAATCATAGTCCGTCATGGTGAAGGTTTGCGGGCTTGCGAGGAAGGTGACTTCCGTGCCCGAACGGCCTTCATATTCGCCGATGACGGAAAGCGGCGCATCGGCAACGCCATGGGTGAAGCCGATTTCATGCAGCTTGCCATTGCGGCGGATTCTGAGCTTCAGCCAGACCGAGAGCGCATTGACCACCGACACGCCCACGCCATGCAGGCCGCCGGACACCTTGTAGGAATTCTGGTCGAATTTACCGCCAGCATGCAGCTGGGTCATGATGACTTCGGCGGCGGAAACGCCTTCGGAAGAATGGATGTCGGTCGGAATGCCGCGTCCGTTATCCGTCACCGTTACGGAGCCATCGGCGTTCAGCGTCACCGTCACCAGATCGGCATGACCGGCGAGAGCCTCGTCGATGGCGTTGTCGACGACTTCATAGACCATGTGATGCAGGCCGGAACCGTCATCGGTGTCACCGATATACATGCCGGGCCGTTTGCGCACGGCATCAAGGCCCTTGAGAACCTTGATCGAATCGGCTCCATATTCCGCATTCGCGCCGACTTCGCTTGACGATGTTTCGGTCATAAGTACTCTTTCCAAAGTTTTCCTGGCCAGGTTTCCAGTGAGAAGGCCTGAAGCCAGCGAATCACTCAAATCCGACATGCGACTATAGAAATTCTATACCCAATCCCAAAGGCCGCATGCTTCAGGATGCTGAATAAAGCAGGGGATAGAGGGGTTTCAATCGCAAGAACGGCTTTTTTGCAGCAAGGCTGACAGTTCCTCTACCACACTCGGCGGCAGCTTGCGAATATCCCGTGCGAGACGGTTGGCGAAAGCCGTATATTGCGGCGGCAGGCCGATGGTGTCGATCACCACTTTCGGGTCGGACGAGCCGGCCAGAAAGAACAATTCCTCCGCCTCATCCCAGATGATGTTGAAATATCCGGCGATGCGCTGCAGCAGATCGAAGCTCGGCTTTCCACGCTTGCCATGCTCGAGCGCCGAAAGATAAGCCGGCGACACGCCGATGGCGGCGGCCATCTGTTTCTGCGTCACGCCCTTGCGTTCACGAAGCTGCCGCACGGCCTCCGCAAAGGGCGTCATGACTTTTCACCCCGCCGACGCGCCAGCCGCACATAAAGCGCGCCGTCGCCGCCGTGATTGGCGGATGCATCCTCATAGGATGAAATCAGGTGGCGATATTCCGGTTTGGAAAACCACATGGGCACCGCCCTTTTCAACGCGCCATCGCTGCCAATGGAACGCCCCTTGCCCGTTATGACGAGCACATGCCTGAGACCCCGTTCATGCGCGCGCAACAGAAAATCAAGCAGCACCGCATGGGCTTCGCTCTGGAACATGCCGTGCAGATCGATCCGCCCTTCCAGCGGCAGTCGGCCACGCGTGAGCTTGCGCTTGACCGGTTTTTCCATCGGCTGATGAATTTTCGGCTTTTTGTCCGGAGCCGCTGACGGCGGCTCGGCCGGCTCGGCAAGCATGCGGGGGAAGCTGCTCTTGCCGGTCTGGGAAACCTCGGGTTCAACCAAAGGCTCCTCCATGTCCTCGAAAGCCAGCAAGTCTTCCAGTCTGCCGGAGATCGGCCGCGTGGTTTTTGCGACCTTTCCCCACAGAATGCGCTCTTCCTTGCCGAGCTTGCGACTGCTCTTCATCACCGATACCTCTCCGCAGCAACCCGCGGTATCAGTATATAAAACTCGGCCTCATTGCGCACCGTACCGGCAAGCTCTCCTGCTTCGAAACCGGAGCCCGTGAAGATATCGCCACGGGCCGGGCCGACAATGGCTGAACCCGTATCGAGCGCCAGCATCAGCCGCGCGAAAGGTTTTCCACCATCGAGATGGGTAAGCGACGGTGAATGGATGAAGAAGGGAAGCCCGAACGTGTGGATGAGCCTGTCCACCGCAAGCGCCCGCCCCGCAACGAGCGGCACTTTTGCGGCGGCAATCGGCCCCATATCCAGATCTGCGACATCCGCCTCCCGGAAAAAAATGTAGGAGCGGTTATGCCATAACACCCCATCCACCTCGTCGGGATGGTCAGCGAGCCATTTGCGGATCGTCTGCATCGATACGGTTTTCGGATCAAGTTCCCCGCGATCAAGAAGCAGGCGGCCAATCGGCGAAAAAGGATGCCCGGCCTTGGCCGCATAGGTGATGCGCTTTACCGCGCCATCAGGAAAAACCAGACGCGCCGCACCCTGCACATGGACAAAAAACAGGTCCACCTTCGATCTCGCCCAAGCGATCTCAAGGCCCCTGCCCTTCAGATGCCCTTCATCGATCGCCTGGCGGTCGGGAAAATAGGAAATACCGTCCTCGTCCGCCCCGCCGAAAGCATAGGACGGATCGAAGCCAGCGGGCCGATTGGTATCGTCGATATCCACCAGTTCGGGCGGCCGGCGGTAAATCGGATAACGCCAGATGTCGTCGGGTTCAGATGACACTTCCAGTTCGGGTTCGTAAAAAGCGGTTACGAAACCGCTTTTTCCCGGAGCCGAAGAAATCCTGAAAGGCACGCAATTGGTTTCGAAAAACCGGCGCGCCTGTTCCGGACTGTTTGCTAGGTTTTTCTCAGCACTTTCCAGAAGCGAAACAAGTTCCGCCGCCGTGACCCCGAGCGCGCCGGTCCTGTAGGGTTTTGCGTTCCGAAGATGCGACAGGATTGTCGCCATCGCGGGAAAAAGCTTGCCCGGATCGTCTTGCCGCCATCCGGGCAGGTCGCTGAAAGAAACTTCCTCGATCGAAAAGGGCGCGGTCATTGCTCGGATTCGGTAGCGATCAGCTTCCAGTTCGGATCACGCGAGCGGATATCGCGCGAGAAGGTCCAGATATCATCCACCTCCGCAACCGTATCCGGATCGCCATCCACCAGCTTGCCGTCCTTGTCATAGGTCGCCGAAATCAGCTGGCTGATGATCCTCAAGGTGATCTGCACTTCGGAATCGCGCACACCGGCCTGGGTAATATCTGCTTTCTCAATGCCCACGAAGGTGGACTTCACCACCTCGCCACGACCTTCACGCTCCGAAATCGCCGCTTCGAAACCATCGAAAACCTCCTTCGACAGAAGGTTCTTGAGCGTCTTGCGATCCCCATCGGCAAAACCCATGACGATCATTTCATAAGCCATGCGAGCGCCGTTCAGGAATTCCTTGGGACCGAAGGACGGGTCCCTGGTCATCACCTCACGCAGCGATGCATTGAGTGGACTATCGACGGGCGCTAGCGCATCCGCCTCAGCAAAGCGGTTCTCATCCTCTGCTTCGCTGCGTTTCGGCAAGGTCACGACCTTGTTATCATCTGCAACGGGGCCCTTTGCCACATCTCGCGGGCTATAGGGGTCGAATGGCGGCTTCTCATTGCCCGTACGGCGGCCAAGGACGCTGCGCAGCTGAAAGAAGATCAGCACCGCTGCAACGAGAAAAAACAATGTGATAAAGTCGCTAAAGCCCATGTTTTACCAAAACCGCCATTTAAATTCGAAAACCTCACCATCATATAGTCTGCATCTTATCATCATTCAAATGTGCAGATTCAATCATCGGTGTCCCGGGAACCGGCAATCTGCCAGAGATGCACACGCAAGGCTAGAAGATGCGTTTTTCCTTTCTCCCCATCGTCATCCTGATGATGCCCATTCTCGAAATTGCCGGCTTCATTATCGTCGGCAAAGCGATCGGCTTGTGGCTGACATTGGCGCTTGTCCTGTTCACGTCGTTTCTGGGGCTCCTGATCCTACGTCTCGGCGGCATCGGCATGGTGAGAAACCTTCAGGATGCGGGCCGCACCGGCGCGCAGCCGGCGGATGAACTGGTGAATGGCGCTATGCGCGTCGTTGCCGGGATCCTGCTTATCATTCCCGGCTTCATTACCGACATTCTCGGCCTTCTGCTTCTGTCTCCGATCGTACGGCGGTTTTTCTGGAAAGCCTTCGGACCGCGGGTCGTCGTTGCGGGTTCGTTTCGGCAATCCGGCCAGCAATCCGGTCCTCAGCCCGGTGATTTTTCCGGCTTTCGCAACGGTCCGGGACATGCCGGCAATTCGAAGGTGGTGGATCTCGACGAGGAGGAGTTTCACCGCGAGGAGCCAAAGGGTTCCCCATGGTCGCGCAAACCTGATGATCGCGACCTGCCCAAACCCTGATCTCGGGCGGAATGGATCGCGATGACCCGATCACGAAGGGTTGTAAGCCCCGGGTCGAAATGATAGACCGCCTTCCACGAATTCACGCCGTGAGGAAACGTAATGACCGCTGAAAATGGTGCACAGGGCGCAGTAAGTCCTTCCCTCAACATTCTTGCCCAGTACATCAAGGATCTTTCCTTCGAAAATCCGGGTGCTCCTCGTTCGCTTCAGGCCCGTGAGAATGCGCCTTCGATCAACATCAATGTCAACGTCAATGCAAACCCGATCTCCGGCTCGGATTTCGACGTTGTCCTGACGCTGAATGCGGAAGCCAAGGATGGCGACAAGGTCCTGTTTGCGGCCGAGCTAGTTTATGGCGGCGTGTTCCGCATTGCCGGTTTCCCGCAGGAGCATATGCTGCCGGTGCTGTTCATCGAGTGCCCGCGCCTGCTCTTCCCCTTCGCCCGCCAGATCATCGCCGACGTCACCCGCAATGGCGGCTTCCCGCCGCTGATGATCGACCCGATCGATTTCGCGCAGATGTTTGCGCAGCGCGTTGCCGAAGAACAGGCCAAGGCCCAGGTTCAGGCTGTACCGAACTAAGCGGCGCCCAAGGCCCTACATTGCAGATAAAACAAAACCCGGGTTCTTCGCCCGGGTTTTTCTTTGGCCAGAGTTCCATTTCAACGCCTCAGCAGGCGTCAATTCTGGTAGCGGTTCCAAATTGCCTTGTCGCCCATGCCAAGAACGAGCTTGCCATGGGTCGCCACCGTCTCCGCATCCAGTCTTGAGGGCAAAGGGCTCGGCCGTTGCAGCGGCGCAAGCGGCACATCATCCTCGATGACAATGGTTTCCTGCTTGGCGGCGGAACCGAAGCCGAGCGCCGTCTGCCGCCCGCCGATCATTTCAATATAGACTTCGGCCAGCAGTTCGGAGTCGAGAAGTGCGCCGTGCTTGGTACGGTGGGAATTATCGATGCCGTAACGCCGGCAAAGCGCATCCAGCGAATTCGGCCCCATGGGGTGCTTGCGGCGGGCAAGCGAAAGCGTGTCCGTCACCAGATCGGCGGACACCGGTTCGATGCCGAGGCGAGCGAATTCGGCATTGATGAAGCCCATGTCGAATGTGGCATTATGCGCCACCCAGCGCGCACCATCGAAGAAGTCACGAATCTGGTCGACGACCTCGGCGAATTTCGGTTTGTCTTTCAGAAACTCGTCGGTAATGCCGTGAACGGCAAGCGCGTCGGGATGAACCTTGCGATCTTCAGGGCTGATATAGAGATGCAGCGTGCGGCCGGTGGGAAAGTGGTTGATCAGCTCGATACCGCCGATTTCAATCACGCGGTCCAGCTTCGATTCAAGGCCTGTGGTTTCCGTATCGAAAATGATCTCACGCATTCATCTCTCCGCGGCGCGACTCAGCGGCCAGTTTCTGCAATATCTCTCTTACCTGATCCCGTGCTGCTTCGACACCACTTCCGGAATCGACGATAAAATCGGCACGCCGGCGCTTTTCCGCATCGGGCGTCTGTCGGGCGAGGATCATTTCGAATTTCTCTTCCGTCATGCCGGGTCGGGACAAAACCCGCTCTCGCTGAATCTCCGGCGCACAACTTACCACCACGACTTTATCGACGCGACTTTCCGCCCCGGTTTCGAACAGCAGGGGGATATCGAGGAGGGCGAATTGCCGATCGTCTTTCCTTGCCGCCGCCAGAAAGGCTTCCTGCCTCTTGCGTACCAGCGGATGCACGATCTCCTCCAGTCTGCCAAAATTAGCCGGATTCTCCCGCAAGACATCGCCGAGTTTCTGCCTGTCCACCACACCGGAAACGGTGGTACCCGGAAATGCTGCCTCAATCAGCGGAACGGCTTCGCTCCGGTATAGCCCATGCACGACCTCATCCGAATCGAGAACCGGAACCCCTTCCCCCGCAAACAGCTTGGCGGTCGTCGTTTTTCCCATTCCAATCGAGCCGGTGAGACCGATGACGATCATCAATGTTTCTCCATGTCCTCGATGATGAGAGAACGCAGGGTTTCATCCACCTCAGGCATTTTGCCGAACCATCGCATGAAACCGGGTTTTGCCTGATGAAGCAGCATGCCCAATCCGTCGACCGTCGCAATGCCTTGCTCTTCCGCCATCTTCAGGATCGGGGTCTTCAAAGGCACATAGACGATATCGGTCACGACGGCCTGGGCGGCCAGCGGCGAAAAATCAAGATGCGGCGCTTCCGTTCCATCCATGCCGAGCGATGTCGTGTTCACGAAAAGCCCAGCGCCCTGCATAACCTCATGAAGCGCTGCCTGGGGATGGGAAAAGACCCGCGGTCCAAAACGGTCGGCCAGTTCACGCGCACGTTCGACGGTACGATTGAGGACGTGGATTTCGGCAATACCGCGATCACGCAGGGACTGAATGACTGCCCGGCTTGCGCCGCCGGCACCCAAAACCACGGCCCGCTCGGCCTTGTCCCAGCCCGGATGACGTTCATCGAGATTGGCGACGAAACCGTAACTATCCGTATTGGTGGCGCGAAGACTGCCCTCCTCCATCCAGACAGTGTTGGCGGCACCGAGTTCTTCCGCCAGAGCATCGGGTTTATCTGCCAGCCGATAGGCCGCTTCCTTATGGGGAATAGTGACATTGCCGCCGACGGGTGTGCCCGGCTTGCCTTCCTTCAGCACTGCAATGAAATTCGTGAAATCATCAGGAGAGACTTCAACGGCCTTATACGAACCGGCAATCCCGAATTTCTTCAACCAGTAAGAATGGATAATAGGCGACCGCGAATGCTTGATCGGGTAACCGACAACGAAGGCATTTATGGTTAATGTTTCACGTGAATCAGCCATCGATGACATCCATGTCGCGCAGTTTCGATAAAAGCGGCAGAAGCGGCAGACCTAGAATGGTGAAATAATCGCCCTCGATTGAGGTGAATAGCTGGATTCCCTCTCCCTCAAGCTGGTAAGCGCCGACACTGCTCAAGGCCTTTTCGCCCACCCGTTTCAGGTGACGGGAGACAAATTCTGCACTTAATGTTCGAACGCCTAGCTCGGCGCTGGAAACGGTCTGCCACACCACCTCTCCATGCCGGACGAGAACGGCAGCGCTGTTCAGACGATGGACCTTGCCGGACAATGAGAGCAGATGCGCTTCGGCCTCCACTATCGTTTTTGGCTTGTGATAGACACGGGCACCAAGCGCCATGGTCTGGTCGCAGCCAAGAACCAGTGCTTCCGGATGGAGCGCGCCGACCGCAAGAGCCTTGGCCCTGGCAAGTTCCAGTGCGACCTCTTCCGGGCTGGCGCCGTCTCGTTCCAGCTGCTCATCGAGCGCACGCTCATCAATATCCGCCGGGATTGCCGAAAATGTCAGCCCCGCATTGCGCATCAGCATCTGGCGGGATGCGCTGGACGAGGCGAGGATCAACTCTTGTTTCATCGACTGTCTGCTCCGAATGGTGCGATCCGGATTATCGCGTCCTCGAGCGGAGGGCAAGGATGGCTGCGGCCGTTTCCTCGATGGAGCGGCGTGTGACATCAATCAGTGGCCAATTATTGCGGGCGCAGAGCGAGCGCGCATATTTCAGCTCTTCCATGATGGTGGCGCGATCCGTGTAACGCCCGCTGTCAAATCCGCCCGTCGTGCCCAGCTCCCGGTTTTCACGCACCTGCGATATGCGATCCGATGTCGCGACCAGACCCACAATCAGCGGCCGGGTGGCGGCATAGAGGCTTTCGGGCAAAGGCACATTGGGAACAACCGGAATATTGGCAGTCTTTATTCCCCTGTTGGCGAGATAGATGCTGGTTGGTGTTTTTGATGTGCGGCTGATGCCGATGATAACAATATCAGCCTCGTCATAGGTTTCCGGCATTTGCCCATCATCATGATCCATGGCGAAATTGAGCGCCTCGATCCGGGCAAAATAATCCGCATTCAACGCGTGCTGCGCGCCCACCCGCCGTCGGGACGGCGCACCGAGATAAGTCTGGAAAATACCAATGATCGGTTCGAGGACATTGACGCAGGGCACCCCGATCGCATGGCACCGCAGATCCAGGAACTCGGCCAGCTGCTGATCGACGATGGTATAGAGGACGATACCCGGCTCCTTGTCGATGAGGTCGACCACCTGCGCGAGCTGTTTCTGGTTTCGGATCATCGGATAGACATGTTCCACCGGCATTGAGGCGTGGAACTGGGCCGAGACGGCACGACCGGCCGACATCAGAGTCTCGCCGGTTGAGTCCGAAATCAGGTGCAGATGGAAGAAGCTTTTTTTGTTCTCCACGCTGTTTTTCTCCCGCTGTTGATAAACCGGGACAAATCCCCGAATTGCCCTGCGGGTCGAACCGCGCCGTGAATAAAGTGGTGTTTTTCCACAATCCGCAAGTGGCTTCAATCATCGCCGGCGCGCCTGTGAATTATTTGAAGAATGTGGAGTTGTTCAAAAATTCTCCCCAGATTATCCACAGATATGCGGTTTTCTGGTTCGGCGGTAACTAAATGAAATAATTTAGTAAATTGTCGTTTTCCGAATTATCTACGAGTAAGCACATCGACAATATCCTCAGGTACCTGATGGGCCTTGCAACTGCGGCATTTCGACTGGAATGATTTTAATCCTTGCTACTCACAGACTCTAAGAAATAGAAAATCTTTTAAATCTCTTTGATTTTATTTTTTAGAAGCTAGGTGCCATGAGCGAACGCAAGGTTATGACGGTGTTGAACGGGCAGACGGTCGCGCCGCCGCCCATTTGGCTGATGCGACAGGCTGGGCGCTATCTTCCCGAGTATCGGGAAACGCGGAAGAGTGCCGGAAGTTTCCTCGATCTCTGTTATAACCCCGAGCTGGCAACGGAGGTCACTCTCCAGCCCATTCGCCGGTTCGGGCTGGATGCCGCAATTCTCTTTTCCGATATTCTGGTGATACCCGACGCG
This sequence comes from Agrobacterium sp., assembly GCF_059499945.1. NCBI lineage: Bacteria > Pseudomonadati > Pseudomonadota > Alphaproteobacteria > Hyphomicrobiales > Rhizobiaceae > Agrobacterium > Agrobacterium sp. Next base: position 57,110 of record NZ_JCABZP010000016.1, read on the forward strand.
CTTCACCGCAACGTCTCCTTCAGCGAAGGCAAGGGTCCTGCCATGGACCCGATCGATGTCAGTGGTATCGAGAAGCTGGATGCCGCAAATGTCATGGCGCATCTTTCGCCCGTTTTCGAAACCGTTTCCCGTTTGCGTAAGACCTTACCGGATGAAACGACGCTTCTTGGCTTTTGCGGCGCGCCTTGGACGGTTGCGACCTACATGATCGCGGGACACGGAACACCGGATCAGGCTCCGGCGCGGCTGTTCGGTTATCAGGAGCCGGCCGCCATGGAAAAGCTGCTGGCTTTTCTTGCCGATGTTTCCGCTGATTATCTGGTGGCGCAGATCGATGCCGGCGCCGATGCGGTGCAGATATTCGATTCCTGGGCCGGTGTGCTCGGTGAGAAGGAATTCGAGGATTATGCGATAAAGCCGGTTGCCCGCATTATCGCATCGGTGCGCGCCCGTCGGCCCTCGGCAAAGATCATCGCTTTCGCCAAAGGGGCCGGTTATCTTCTCAAAGATTATCGTCGCAAGACGGGCGCTGACGCCATCGGGCTCGACTGGTCGGTGCCGCTCGGTTTTGCCAGGGACTTGCAGAAGGAAGGCCCGGTGCAGGGCAATCTGGATCCCATGCTGATGGTAGCGGGCGGCAAGGCCTTGCAGGATGGCATCGACGCTGTTTTGCAGGCGCTGGGACAGGGTCCGCTGATCTTCAATCTAGGCCATGGCATTACCCCGCAGGCTGACCCGGAAAACGTCACCCGGCTGGTGCAGCGCGTGCGCGGCGGTGGAGCCGGGGCATGAGTGATGAAAAACAAACCTCCGCCCGTTCCGGCAATCGCGCGGCTCTGCGCGCCGGCATTGCACTTGGTGTCTTTGCCGCTTTCGTCGCCCTGTTATTTTATGCTGATCCGGCCGATCTCTATCTGTGGGTCAAGGCGCTGCATATCATCGCCGTGATTTCCTGGATGGCGGCGATTTTTTACCTGCCGCGGCTTTTCATCTACCACACCGATGCACCCGTCGGTTCGCAGCAATCCGAAACCTTCAAGGTCATGGAGCAGCGGCTGATCAAGGTCATCATGAACCCGGCGATGATGATTTCCTGGATATTGGGGCTTTATCTCGCATGGTCGGTTTATGGTTTTTCCGGCGGCTGGCTGCATGCAAAAATCGGGCTGGTGGTGCTTTTGACAGCGACACATGTTTATTTCACCCGCAGTGCGAAGCGTTTTGCGCGGGATGAAAATACAAGACCTGCTCGTCACTGGCGGTTGATGAATGAAGTTCCGACCCTGCTGATGATCCTGATTGTCATACTTGTGGTTGTGAAACCCTTCGGTTAAGACGGTGCAACGATAAATTTCGCGGAATTCGTGCTTTCCTCTTGCAGCGGCCGTGTTCAATCGCTATTTTCGGACCACTCATCTTCGTGGCATGTGAATTATTCAGTCATCTGCGGTGTCTTCCTCAGCATCTGATTCGCGAACACGCCCTCCCCCAAATTACATTATTAAACGGTCTTTCCTTCATGGCTGAAATGAAGCTTCAGGAACTTAAGAGCAAATCGCCTACCGACTTGCTGACTTTTGCTGAATCCCTGGAAGTTGAAAATGCGAGCACCATGCGCAAGCAGGAGCTTATGTTCGCAATCCTCAAGGTTCTCGCGAGCCAGGACATCGAAATAATCGGCGAAGGCGTCGTTGAAGTCCTGCAGGACGGGTTCGGATTCCTGCGGTCCGCAAACGCAAACTATCTGCCCGGTCCGGACGATATCTATATTTCGCCCTCGCAGATCCGCCGGTTCTCGCTGAAGACCGGTGATACCGTTGAAGGCCCGATCCGCGGCCCCAAGGAAGGCGAGCGTTATTTCGCACTTCTCAAGGTCAACACGATCAATTTCGACGATCCTGAAAAGATCCGCCACAAGGTTCACTTCGACAATCTGACGCCGCTCTACCCGAATGAGCGCTTCAAGATGGAACTGGATGTTCCGACCTCGAAGGACCTGTCGTCGCGTGTGATTGATCTTGTCGCGCCGCTCGGCAAGGGCCAGCGCGGTTTGATCGTGGCGCCGCCGCGCACCGGTAAGACGGTTCTGCTGCAGAACATCGCCCATTCCATCACGGCAAACCATCCGGAATGCTATCTGATCGTTCTCCTGATCGATGAGCGTCCGGAAGAAGTGACCGACATGCAGCGTTCGGTGAAGGGCGAGGTTGTTTCCTCTACCTTCGACGAGCCGGCAGTCCGTCACGTGCAGGTCGCTGAAATGGTCATCGAAAAGGCGAAGCGCCTGGTCGAACACGGCCGCGACGTTGTCATCCTGCTCGATTCCATCACCCGTCTTGGCCGCGCCTACAACACGGTTGTTCCCTCCTCCGGCAAGGTCCTGACTGGTGGTGTGGATGCCAATGCCCTGCAGCGCCCGAAGCGTTTCTTCGGCGCTGCTCGTAATATCGAGGAAGGCGGTTCGCTGACGATTATCGCCACGGCGCTGATCGATACCGGCAGCCGTATGGACGAAGTCATCTTCGAAGAGTTCAAGGGTACCGGCAACTCGGAAATCGTGCTTGACCGCAAGGTTGCCGACAAGCGTATCTTCCCGGCTCTGGATATTCTCAAATCCGGTACGCGTAAGGAAGACCTGCTGGTGCCGCGCCAGGATCTGCAGAAGATTTTCGTTCTTCGCCGCATTCTCGCGCCGATGGGAACGATGGACGCCATCGAATTCCTGATCGACAAGCTGAAGCAGACAAAGAACAATTCGGATTTCTTTGAATCGATGAATACCTGATCCGAACTTTTAGCCGGATTCATCATAAGATTTGTAAAGCCGTATCCGTTCACTCGGATGCGGCTTGACTGTTTTAGACCGAGGTAAATGATGCCAGCTTCCGCCGATACGATCTATGCGCTTTCCAGCGGTGCCTTGCCTGCTGGCGTCGCTGTTCTCAGGATCAGCGGGTCAGGGGCTTTTGATGCCTTGAAGATGCTGACGGGTCGGGACCTTCCATCACCAAGAAAGACCACACTCTGCTCGATTCGGAATCGAAACAATGAGGTGATCGACCAAGCGCTGGTAATTGCTTTTCCAGCGCCAAATTCTTTCACCGGTGAGGATTGCGTCGAAATTCATAGCCACGGCAGTCGCGCGGTTATCGCTTCGATTTTTACCGAACTCGAAAACCTCAGTGGATTTCGACCCGCTGATGCTGGCGAATTTTCCCGTAGAGCCTTCGAGAACGGGAAGATGGACCTCCTTGAGGTCGAAGGTCTGGCAGATCTGTTGCAAGCCGAAACGGAAATGCAGCGACGGCTGGCGGTGGAACAGAGCACCGGCAAATTATCGGCACTCTATGATGGCTGGGCCAGTCGCCTGACGCGGGCTCGCGCCCTTATAGAAGCGGAACTGGACTTTGCAGACGAAGAGGATGTTCCGGATTCGGTGGCTGCACAGGTCTGGGACGCAGTGGCGCAGTTGCGCGGGGAAATCCGTGATCATCTCCAGGGAGGCGGAAGTGGCGAAATCATTCGTGACGGGTTCAAGGTTGCGCTCGTTGGCGAACCGAACGCGGGCAAATCCACCCTCTTGAATGCCCTCAGCGGCCGAGATGTTGCGATCGTCACCGACATTGCCGGCACGACGAGAGATGTCTTGAGTGTCGACATCAATCTGGAAGGTTATCTGGTCCGGATCTTCGATACGGCAGGAATACGGGAAACACAGGATGTCGTGGAACTGGAAGGTGTTCGGCGTGCGGTTCTGACAGCTGAAACGGCAGATATTATTCTACTGCTGCAAGATAATGATTCGCCCCCGAAACAACCTCTCGAATCATTCAAAAATCGGAGCTATCTCCGGGTTAGAACAAAAGCTGCACTTCATCCCACTACATTGGACGATCAATTTGATTTGTCTATCTCAGCCAAAGAGGGAATAGGCCTGAACGAATTGCGTTCGGTGCTCAAGCAGGAGATAGAAAAACGCGTCGGCGCCGGCCAGACTTTGTTTCCCGCCCGTGCCCGTCATAAAAAACGACTTGAAGAGACGCTGAACTATGTTAGTGATGCGCTCGATTCCGCGACCCCAGATCTTGCTATAAGGTCGGAATATTTGAGGCTCGCCGCCACATCGCTCGGACGGATCACCGGCCGTGTTGATGTGGAAGATTTGCTGGGCGTGATCTTCTCGGAATTCTGCATAGGAAAATGATTCACGTGAAACATCGGCGGCTGAGACCGTGATGTTGACGCTGACGGAACAGGGCGCAAGGATATGCACCAGTCATTCGATGTCATTGTTATTGGTGGTGGTCACGCGGGTAGCGAAGCCGCTGCCGCGGCTGCAAGGCACGGCGCAAAGACCGCCCTTGTGACCCACAAGCGCGAGACGATTGGCGTCATGTCCTGCAACCCCGCTATCGGCGGTCTCGGCAAGGGGCATCTCGTTCGTGAGATCGATGCGCTGGATGGTTTGATGGGCCGCGTTGCCGATGCGGCGGGTATTCAGTTCCGCATGCTCAATCGCAAGAAGGGCCCCGCTGTTCGCGGGCCGCGCACACAGGCCGATCGACGGCTTTATCGCGAGGCGATGCAGCGTGAAATCGATGCGATTGAAAACCTGACGATTATTGAGGGCGATGCTTTCGATATTGAAATGGACGATGATCGGGTCGCGGCGGTTATCATGAAAAACGGTAGCCGGATTCCTTGCGGCGCCGTCGTGCTGACGAGCGGCACCTTCCTGCGTGGTCTCATTCATATCGGTTCCGAAAAGATTCCGGCGGGGCGCGTAGGAGAAATGCCGTCTCTAGGTCTCTCGGACACGCTCTCACGGCTCGGTCTTGTTATGGGTCGTCTGAAAACAGGGACCCCTGCCCGACTGGACGGACGTACGATTGACTGGAATGCGGTGGATCGCCAGGCGGCTGATGAGGATCCCGTACCGTTTTCCTTCATGACGGATCATATTGTTAATCCCCAGATCGAGTGTGGCGTCACTCGCACCACGCCTGCTGGTCACAGGATTATCAAGGACAATATTCATCTATCGGCAATGTACTCCGGTCAGATCGAAGGGGTTGGTCCGCGTTATTGCCCGTCAATCGAAGACAAGATAACCCGTTTCGGCGAGCGGGACGGCCACCAGATATTTCTTGAGCCGGAAGGCCTTGATGATCACACCATCTATCCGAACGGCATATCGACTTCCCTGCCCGCTTCTGTGCAGGAGCAATTTATCAGGACGATACCCGGGCTTGAACAGGTTACAATTCTCCAGCCTGGCTATGCGATCGAATATGATTATGTCGATCCGCGCGAGCTGAAGCCGTCTCTGGAATGCCGCAAGATTCCGGGGCTGTTTCTTGCCGGCCAGATCAACGGCACGACCGGTTATGAAGAAGCGGGTGCCCAGGGTCTCGTGGCCGGTCTGAACGCTTCGCTTTATGCGGGCGATGCTGATCCAGTCTATTTCAGCCGCACCGAGTCCTATATCGGTGTCATGATCGATGACCTGACGTCAAAGGGTGTCAGTGAACCCTACCGGATGTTTACATCAAGAGCGGAGTATCGCCTCTCGCTGCGCGTGGATAATGCGGATCTGCGACTTACACCGGTCGGCCAGATGGCGGGCATTGTCGGTCGTGAGCGGCAGGAACGCTTTGCAAAGTTCATTTCCGATCTGGATCGTGGTCGTGAGTTGATGAAGGCAATCTCCATCAGTCCGTCCCAGGCGGCAAAACAGGGATTGAAACTCAATCAGGACGGCCAGCGCCGTTCCGTTTATGAATTACTCGCCTATCCTGATATGACGTTGGAGACCCTCGCTGGACATTGGCCTGAATTGGGCGCGCTTGACAGGAAAGTCGCCGAAGTCTTGCAGATCGAAGCGAGCTATGCGGTCTATATGCAGAGGCAGAGCGCTGATATCGTTGATATCAAACGGGATGAAGACAGGAAAATTCCCGACGATTTCGACTTTAAGGACCTCTCCGGCCTCTCCAATGAGCTTAAACAAAAGCTGGAAAAAGCCCGTCCCGAAAATATTGCGCAGGCCGCCCGTGTTGACGGCATGACACCGGCTGCGATATCGCTGCTGCTCGCGCTTCTGCGGAAGGACTCCGCAACGCGAAATGAAAAATTGCGCATGCACCAATAGCGAGTCGGATTATGAAGATAAACGGCCAGAGTGTTTCACGTGAAACACAGGAAAGGCTCGAACATTTTGTCGAGCTTTTTAAGAAGTGGAACAGAACCACAAATCTGGTCGCGCCCTCCACTCTCACTGAGCTTTGGAGCCGGCATGTCGCCGACAGCGCGCAGATATTTCAGCTCTCCCCTCGGCCGAAAAACTGGATCGATCTTGGAAGCGGGGGCGGATTCCCTGGTGTCGTCACTGCAATTTTTCTGGCTGAGCTTGGCGATGGCTGGGTCGATCTCGTTGAAAGCAACAATAAAAAAGCGGCATTCCTGCGAATTGCACTGAAGGAAACCGGTGCAAGAGGTGCAGTACATCCTGTCAGAATCGAGACGGCACCTGAAGTCATCAAGAATTGCGACGTCGTTTCAGCACGCGCGCTCGCCGAACTGGACCTGCTTTTCGATTATATTCACCCCTGGGCGCAGAAAAATCCAAATCTGAAGGCCTATTTTAATAAAGGCCGGGATTATGATTCCGAAGTGCAGAAAGCACATGGTCGCTGGGAGTTTGATCTGGTAAAACATCAGAGTGCCATTGAGGCAGATTCTGTTGTTCTTGAAATCAGCAACCTCGTTTTGAGGCGCTGACGAACTGGCCAGGTGCGGTATGACTTTTGAAAAAAACCGGATTATCGCAGTTGCTAACCAGAAAGGCGGCGTTGGTAAAACAACCACCGCCATTAATCTGGCTACCGCGCTGGCGGCTATTGGTGAGCGGGTGCTGATCGTGGATCTGGACCCGCAGGGTAATGCGAGTACCGGCCTTGGAATCGACCGCAAGGAGCGCAAGCTTTCGTCTTATGATCTTCTGGTGGGAGATCATGGAGTCGCGGAAGTTGCTGTTCCCACGGCAGTTCCCAATCTCGATATCGTGCCTTCCACGATGGATCTGCTCGGTTTCGAGATGCAGGTCGCGAATGTTTCCAACCGCGTTTTTCTGTTGCGCGCAGCCATGGAAACACAGGAAGCCAGAGGCTATTCCTATATTCTTGTTGATTGCCCCCCTTCTTTCAATCTTCTGACCATGAATGCGATGACGGCGGCGCATTCTGTACTCGTGCCACTGCAATGCGAGTTCTTTGCGCTGGAGGGCCTTAGTCAGCTGCTGGACACGGTCAGTCAGATTCGAGGGTCGGTCAATCCGCAGCTTGATATACAGGGCATCGTTCTGACGATGTTCGATGCGCGGAACAATCTTGCGCAACAGGTTGTGTCAGATGTGCGCACGCATCTTGGAGAAAAGGTTTACCACACGCTCATTCCACGCAACGTGCGTGTTTCCGAAGCGCCTTCTTATGGTAAACCGGCAATTCTTTACGATCTGAAATGCGCCGGCAGCCAGGCCTATTTGCAGCTGGCGTCCGAAGTGATCCAGAGAGAGCGTCTGCGTAAAGCCGCCTGACGTTTGCCGGAATGTATGGAGTAATATCTTATGAGTGATGATCTTTCCAAGCGTCGGCTGGGGCGCGGTCTTGCTGCATTGATCGGAGAAATGGATCAACCAGTGCCGGTGGGTGAGCCTCAGCGCGCTGTTAATGCTGACCGTACCATTCCGATCGAATTCATCGCTCGCAGCCAGAGAAACCCCCGTCGTCATTTCGATGAGAATGAGCTGCAGGATCTGGCCGCCTCCATTCGTCAGCACGGAATTGTTCAGCCTGTGGTCGTGAGAACAGTTGGAGTCAACCGCTACGAGATTATTGCGGGTGAAAGACGCTGGCGCGCGGCGCAGCTGGCGGGCTTTACCGATGTCCCTGTCATCGTTCGCGACGTGGATGATCGCACGGCGCTGGAATTAGCGATTGTCGAAAACGTACAGCGTTCAGATCTCAATCCGCTCGAAGAAGCGATGGGATATGAACAGCTGATCGCCGAACACGGCTATACGCAAAATGATCTCGGCGAAATCATCGGCAAGAGCCGAAGCCACGTTGCCAACAGCCTTCGGCTTCTCAAGCTTCCAGATCCGGTACGTGATATGCTGGCGGATGGTTCGCTTTCCGCAGGTCACGCGCGTGCGCTTGTTTCCACATCCGATCCGGCGACGCTTGCAAAAACAATCGTGTCCAAGGGACTTTCGGTGCGTGATGCCGAGCGCCTGGCGCAGAACGATATCAAGTCGCAGGGTGATGTCGCGGAGAAGCGACCTGCTGCGGAAAAGGATTCCGACACGATCGCGCTCGAACGCAGCCTGTCCGATGCTCTCGGACTCGATGTGAAGATCAGCCACAAAGGTGGATCCGGGCAAATCCGCATCGGTTACCGGACGTTGGAACAGCTTGAAGCGGTATGCCGCCTTCTGGAGCAGAAGTAGTAACTAATTGTTTTTAATTATAAAATACCCGCCAAAGGCGGGTATTTTTATTTGTGGGCTCAAAAATCGATGGCCCGGCCTTTTATTTCGTAATCACCGAAACGCACAGGTTCAGCGCCACCGCGACCGCCGGTTTCCGGCGGCAATTGCAGATCGGCCTGTTGTCTGCGCCGTTCTTCTGCTTCCTTCAAAGCCCGTTGCGCCGCCGGCGAAAGCTGCTTGGCCCTTTCTGCGCCGTCCGTGGCATTGTCATTATCCGCATTCTGCATGAAATCCTCCCTATGACGGGATATTGAAATACGTTTGCCGCTTACCAGATTATATAATCTGATGGGCTTTATAAACCCCGGAATATTCCCGGTGAGTGAGAAGGAGAGTTTAACGGATGAACATGATGCGCACGGCAATGCTTCTGGCCTTCATGACCGCATTGTTCATGGGTGTCGGTTTTCTGATTGGCGGCAAGGGCGGCATGATGATTGCGCTGCTTATTGCGGCCGGTATGAATCTTTTCTCCTACTGGAATTCTGACAAGATGGTCCTCGCCGCCTATCATGCGCGGGAGATTGATGAGGCCAATGCGCCTGAGTTTTTTCATATGATCCGCGATCTGTCGCAGAATGCCGGTCTGCCAATGCCAAAGGTCTATATTTACGACAGCCCGCAGCCCAATGCCTTCGCGACTGGACGAAATCCGCAGAACGCCGCTGTTGCGGCTTCCACCGGATTGCTGGAGCGGCTAACTCCTGAGGAAGTGGCCGGTGTCATGGCGCATGAACTCGCACATGTGCAGAACCGGGATACGCTGACCATGACAATCACCGCCACGCTGGCGGGTGCCATTTCCATGCTCGGCAATTTTGCCTTCTTCTTCGGCGGCAACCGGGAGAACAACAACAACCCGTTGGGTTTTATCGGCGTGCTGGTTGCGATGATTGTCGCGCCGCTGGCGGCAATGCTGGTGCAGATGGCGATCAGCCGCACGCGTGAATATTCCGCCGACCGCCGCGGCGCGGAAATCTGTGGCAACCCGCTCTGGCTTGCCTCCGCCCTGCAAAAGATTTCGGGCATGGCGCAGCGCATTCACAATGATGATGCCGAGCGCAACCCGGCGACGGCGCATATGTTCATCATCAATCCGCTTTCCGGCGAGCGCATGGACAATCTCTTTTCCACGCATCCGAACACGGAAAACCGCGTGGCGGCGCTGCACGCCATGGCACAGGAGTTTTCTCCGCGAGGATCGACGCCGCCGTCCTCGGGTGATAGACCTCTGCGCAAATCAAGCTCTGTTCCCAAAACAGGCTGGGGACGAGGCAATGAAAACGAGCGCAAGGGGCCGTGGTCTTGACATCCGATATTCAGAATAAGCCGGCGCGGTCCAGAAAACCGAGACCTGCAAATGGGAGGGGCCGTGAAGACGGCCCTTCGTCTTTCCAGGATAAGCCAGGCCTTGCCGCGCGCATTGCCGCCACCCGCATTCTAGCGGCCGTTCTGGAAAAGAAGACCTCGCTGGACGGGATGCTTGATAACGAAAACGGCAATCCCGTCTATCGAGCCCTGTCGCTTGCCGACCGGGCGCTGGTAAGGGCCATCGTCAACAGCGCGTTTCGCCACCTGCCCCGGATTGAAACGGCATTGTCGATGCTGCTCGATGGGCCGCTGCCGCAGGGCGCGCGATCGCTGCACCACGTCCTTGTCGTCGGTGCAGCCCAAATGCTCTACCTCGATGTGCCGGATCATTCCGCTGTCGACCTCGCCGTGGAGCAGGCTCACCGTGATCCGCGCAACAAGCGTTTCGTCAAGCTGGTGAATGCCGTTCTCAGAAGGCTCGGTCGTGAAAAAGCGGAGATCGAAAAGGCTGTCGCCGATGTTCCCGTGCTGCCGGACTGGTTCTATGCGCGGCTTGTTTCGGCTTACGGAAATGAGGCAGCCCAAAGGATTTCGCAGGCGCAGCTGACACCCTCCTCCATTGATCTCACGATCAAGGCGGATCCCGCTCTTTGGGCGGAGAAACTGGGCGGTACGCTCATGCCGAACGGCAGCGTGCGACTGGGTGAATTCGAGGGACAAATCCCATCGCTCGAAGGTTTCGCCGAGGGTGCATGGTGGGTGCAGGATCTTGCGGCGAGCATGCCTGTCAGGTTACTGGGCGATATCTCCGGCAAGCGTGTCGCCGATCTCTGCGCGGCCCCGGGCGGCAAGACCGCCCAGCTTGCGCTGGCGGGCGCCAGGGTGACGGCGCTGGATCAATCCGGCAACCGTCTTCGTCGCCTCAGGGAAAATCTCGATCGACTTGGCCTAAATGCCGAGACGGTGGAGGCGAATATGCTGAAGTACCAGCCGGAACAGCTTTTTGACGCGGTTCTCCTTGATGCGCCATGTTCTTCCACCGGGACACTTCGCAAACATCCTGATGTCTGCTGGACCAAGGATGAGAACGATATCGCCAAATTGGCCGCTCTTCAGGGCCAGATGCTGCGGCAGGCGCTGACCCTTGTTGGTCCCGGCGGTCTCGTGGTCTTCTCCAATTGCTCGCTTGATCCTTCCGAAGGGGAGGAGATGATTGCCGAGGTTCTGGCGGAAAATCCCGGCGTGGAGCGTGTTGCCGTCCGCCGCGAGGATTGGCCCGGAATGGAAGCGGCTATCAGCGCCGATGGCGATCTTCGTACGACGCCTGATATGTTCGGCGGCGTCGATGGGTTTTTTAGCAGTGTCTTGCGTAAGAAGTAGAAAAAAGCCAAGCTCTCGCGAATCATTAGATATTTATCGAAAACGTTCCGGTCGTCGCGGTTCACTGATAAAAACAAAACATGTGAAACGGGAAACACAGCTTGTTAGGGTCCTTTGCAGGCAGCATGAATGCCGCCGGTCTTCTGTCGCGGATGGCGTATCGTCATTTGTGTGTCGGCCTTACGCCTTTGCGCCTGCATGTGTCGCGATTTGCCAATCGTGTGCCCGATGGTCTGGTGGCGGCGCCGACCGATCTCAGAGCGATCGATCCCTATTTCGCCGAGGAATTGTTGCGGGGCCGCATCGCGTTGGCCGGGCGTGTCGTCGAAACCGGCGGGGCTTCGCCCTTTCAGGTGGACTACCCCTCGGCGGTTTTCGAAGAACGGCTGCATGCATTCACTTGGCTGCGTCATATTCGATCCGATAAATCGAGCGAGGCCTGCAAGCGGGCTCGCCGCATCGTCGCCGAATGGATGGTGATCCATGGCAGACGGCTTGCGGGTATCGCCTGGTCGCCGGAAATCGCGGCGCAGAGGTTGATAGCCTGGCTCTCGCACTCTCCCGTGGTTTTATACGAGGCTGATGCCGGTTTTTACCGCCGTTTCCTGAAAAGCCTTACCTTTCACGTGCGGTATCTCGAAAGAATCGTCAGACATGCGCCTGACGGCGAAGCGCGGCTGAGGGTTAGGATCGCGCTTGCCATGGCCTCTATCGCCATGCCTACCCGCCTGTCGCGCATCAACCGGAACGGAATGAAGCTGGCTCAGGAAATGGAACGCCAGATTCTGCCCGATGGCGGGCATGTTTCCCGTAACCCACGGGTCATGCTGGATTTGCTGCTCGATCTCCTGCCGCTGCGACAAAGTTATATCAATCTGGGCCATGATCTCCCCTCCGGTCTGGTGCCGGCGATAGACCGCATGTTTCCGGCGATTCGGTTCTTCCGGCATCAGGGCGGCGATCTCGCGCTGTTCAACGGCGCCACGGCCACACTGGCCAATGAGCTTGTTTCCGTGCTGCGCTACGACGAAACGGCTGGCAGGCCCTCCAAAGTCCTGCCGGATGTGAACTATCACCGGCTTGCGACGGACGATACGGTCATCATCGTCGATACGGGGTATCCCGCTTCTGCGGAGCTTTCACGTAGTGCCCATTCGGGTTGCCTGTCTTTTGAAATGTCCTGTGGCAAGAACCGCTTCATCGTCAATTCAGGCTTTCCGCGAAATGCCGCGCCGGAATATCAGCGGGCCAGCCGTTCCACGGCCGCGCATTCCACCGTCACGCTTGCGGATACATCATCCTGCAGACTGTCGCGCTCGCGGCTGCTTGGTCCCATCATGGTATCTGGCGTCAGCCATGTCGACAGCCGGCGTGGAACGGATGCAAATGGCAATGACATCCTGTGGGCGTCTCATGACGGCTATTTGCAGAATTTCGGCTGCTATCACGAGCGGGAAATAGAATTGAATGCGGCCGGCACCAAGATAAAAGGCCGGGATCTGCTTCGGGCTGATGAGAATGCCGCAAAAACGCAATTGCAGTCGATCTCCGCGGTTTCGCGTTTCCACATTCATCCTCACATTCAGCTGCATCAGCGGGACGAAGAGTCGGTCTACTTGGAGGCGGCGGATGGAACCGTCTGGCTGTTTTCGGCGCCCGGGCTGGAGCTTTTCGTCACCGAGGATGTCTTCATGGCCGATGCGTCCGGCATGCGGCCCTCTCAGCAGATCGAGCTCTCCTTCAATCTTGCGAATACGCGGGAAATCCGCTGGCTGATCGAACGCCAGGCCTAGGAAATTTCCGGCGGTGCGGGGCAAAAACCGCCATAGTTTACGCCGTTTGACATCCCCGCTGTTTATTAATCCGGTAAGCTGTGTTAACGCGGCGGCAATTGCTGGATCAATCCCATTCCAGCCTGTCCTCCCCGTTGAACGGAGTATGCCTGATGGCCGTCGTGTCCAAGAAAATCCCCGCCCCCGACAAGGTCAAAATCCGCACGGCGCTTCTTTCCGTGTCTGACAAGACTGACATTATAGAGCTGGCGACGGTTCTGTCGAAGCTTGGCGTCAAGCTCCTGTCGACCGGTGGTACGGCGAAAGCCATTGCGGAAGCAGGCCTGCCGGTGACGGATGTCTCCGACGTGACGAATTTTCCTGAGATTATGGACGGCCGCGTCAAGACTCTGCACCCCAATGTCCATGGTGGGCTGCTGGCTATCAGGGACGACGCGGAGCATGTCGAGGCGATGAAGGCGCACGGCATCGAGGCGATCGATCTCTCGGTTATCAATCTCTATCCTTTCGAGGAAGTTCGCGCCAAGGGCGGCGATTATCCGACGACGGTCGAGAACATCGATATTGGTGGCCCGGCAATGATCCGCGCTTCCGCCAAGAACCATGCCTATGTCACTGTTGTTACCGATCCGTCCGATTACCCTGACCTGGTTGAAGCCCTGCAGGCTGATGACGGCCAGACCTCCTATGCGCTACGCCAGCGTTTTGCCGCCAAGGCCTATGCCCGCACGGCTGCCTATGACGCGGTGATTTCCAACTGGTTCGCGCAAGCGCTTGCGATCGAGACGCCGGATTACCGCGCCATCGGCGGCGCGCTGAAGGAAAAGATGCGTTATGGTGAAAACCCGCACCAGAGCGCAGGCTTCTACCTGACGGGCGAAAAGCGCCCTGGCGTGGCGACCGCCACTCTGCTTCAGGGCAAACAGCTTTCCTACAACAACATCAATGATACGGACGCAGCTTACGAGCTTGTGGCGGAATTCCTGCCGGAAAACGCGCCGGCCGTTGCCATCATCAAACACGCCAATCCCTGTGGCGTTGCGACCGGCCCGACGCTTGCCGAAGCCTATCGGCGCGCGCTGGCATGTGATTCCGTTTCCGCCTTTGGCGGCGTTATCGCCTTGAACCGCACGCTTGATGCGGAAACGGCGGAAGAGATCGTCAAGCTCTTCACGGAAGTCATCATCGCACCTGACGTGACGGAAGAAGCCAAGTCCATCATCGCCCGCAAGCCGAACCTGCGCCTGCTGACCGCTGGCGGTCTGCCTGATCCGCGCGCGGCCGGGATTACGGCGAAGACCGTTTCGGGTGGCCTGCTGGTGCAGAGCCGCGACAATGGCATGGTCGAAGATCTGGATCTCCAGGTGGTCACCAAGCGTGCGCCAACGACGCAGGAGCTTGAAGACATGAAGTTCGCCTTCAAGATCGCCAAGCATGTTAAGTCCAATGCCGTTATCTATGCTAAGGACGGGCAGACCGCAGGCATCGGTGCCGGCCAGATGAGCCGTGTGGATTCCGCCCGCATTGCCGCCCAGAAGGCGGAAGATGCCGCCAAGGCTCTTGGTCTTTCCGAGCCGCTGACACGCGGCTCTGCCGTCGCTTCGGAAGCATTTTATCCCTTTGCTGACGGTCTGCTCGCCGCGATCGCCGCAGGTGCTACCGCTGTTATCCAGCCGGGTGGCTCCATGCGCGATCAGGAAGTGATCGACGCTGCGAACGAGCACAATGTGGCAATGGTCTTTACCGGCATGCGTCACTTCCGCCACTAAGTGCGGAACAGGCAGAAATGACAAAGGCCCGGAAAGTGATTTCCGGGCCTTTTGTTTCACGTGGGACAGTCTGGTGTCGCAGGTTCAGGTCACAGCCCCAACCTGCCAAGGCACAAATTCGTTGTCGCCGTAGTCGTAAATCTCGCTGACGGTCTTGTCGCCGGATGCGACGGCCAGAATATGCTCGAAAATTCGTTTGCCGGATTGTTCGATGGTTTCGTTGCCGGTGACGATCTCGCCGCAATTGATATCCATGTCTTCCTTCATGTGTTCATACATTTCGGAATTGGTGGCGATCTTGATGCAGGGAGCCGGCTTGAAGCCCGAGACCGAGCCGCGGCCGGTGGTGAAACAGATGACGTTGCAGCCGCCCGCGACCTGGCCGGTGACGGCAACGGGATCATAGCCTGGTGTATCCATGAAGACGAAACCCTGCTCCGTCACGGTCTCGGCAAATTCATAAACCGCCTTCAGCGGCATGGAGCCGCCCTTTGCGACTGCGCCGAGTGATTTTTCCAGAATGGTGGTCAGGCCGCCAAGCTTGTTGCCGTGGGAAGGGTTGTTGTTTAGTTCGTCACCGTTGCGGGCGGTATAATCCCGCCACCAGTCGATACGCTGCAAGAGCTTCTCGGCGACGGCAGGGGTGACTGCGCGCTTCGTCAACAGATGCTCGGCGCCGTAAATCTCCGGCGTTTCGGAGAGGACTGTGGTGCCGCCGTTGCGGACGATGAGGTCGGAGGCATAACCCAGGGCCGGGTTAGCGGAAATGCCAGAGTAACCATCCGAACCACCACATTCCAGCGCCACCTTCAGCTTGGAGAGTGGTTGCTCGGTGCGGCTGGCGGCGTTGACCATTGGCAGCATGGCCTTGATCTCGGCGATCGCCGCATCGATCGTCTTGCGGGTGCCGCCATGCTGCTGGATCGTCATGGTGCGCAGCCGCTCACCCTCTTCCATCTTGTAATGTTCGAGGATGGGGGCGATCTGGTTGGTTTCACAGCCGAGGCCGATCAGCAGAATGCCGCCGAAATTCGGATGGCGGGCATAACCCTGAATGGTGCGGATCAGCAGGCGGTAACCTTCCGATTTTGTATTCAGCGCACAGCCGCCCCCATGGGTCAGCGCCACGACGCCATCGACATTGTCGAAACCATCAAGGCCGCCCTGCTTGTTGAAATAATCGGCGATGTAACGCGATACCGTGGCGGAACAGTTCACCGAAGCGATGACGCCGATATAGTTTCGTGTTCCGACGCCACCGAGGCCGCGGTCATACCCCTTGAACGTCCGGCGCTCGGCTTCCGGCAGCATGCCCTTTTCTTCAATATCGATACTGAACTGATGCGCGTGTTCGGACGGCACCATGGCGAGATTGTGCAGGTGAACATGCCGGCCGGGCTCGATATCCTGTGTGGCGATGCCGATCACCTGTCCGTATTTCAGCACCTCGTCTCCGGATTTGATGAGTTTGAGGGCCACCTTATGTCCGCGCCCGATCAATTCGAGCGCCGCCAGATCTCCCCTGCCCGTTGCGCCGCCGGCCGGAATGGACCGACGCGCCACCGCGACATTGTCGTTGGCGTTCAGCAAAATGGTTGCCTCGGAATTCTCACTCACGGGTTATCCTCCTCCCGGTATATATTGTCTGCTATGTTTCGAAATCAGCTTTCTACCCAGCGTCTCTTCGAACCTTCCAGATGGGTATGCATGGCTGCCTGCGCCAGCAGCGGGTCTTTAAGCTCAAGCGCCGCCAGAATGGCTTCATGTTCCTGAAGCGCATGGGTCCAGGTATCGCGGTCTTCAAATTTCACGCGAAGCTGGGCCGAAATCGGGCTGTGGCGCTCATCGAAAAGGTTCGCCACCATTCGGGCCAGAACGCTGTTACCGGATTGCTCGGCTATGGTGACGTGAAACAGCCGGTCCTGATCCAGAGGTTTGCGACTGGCCTCGATTTCCCTTTGCATGGTGTTGAGTATCTGGCGGAGGGTCGCGATCGTCTCATCGGTCATCCGGCTTGCCGCCAGCACGATGGTCGCGCCCTCCAGCGCGGCCCGCGCCTGCATCAGTTCGGAGGGGCTGTCGCCAAGCGATTTGGTATGATGGGTCGTCTGCAGAGCTTCCGCCGACACATAGACGCCGGAACCCATGCGAATCTCGACGGTGTTGTCGATTTCAAGCGCAATCAGCGCCTCGCGCAACGAAGGCCTTGATACACCGAGCTTCTGGGCCAGTTCCCGTTCGGCGGGAAGCCGCGTACCGGGTAGGAATTCACCCATATCGATGAGTTCACGTATCTGGTCCGCAATCTGCTGATAAAGCCTGCGCGGTTCCGCTATTTTGGCCTGACCACTCATGTGTTTTCCGACGAGCCCTATCTGCAATCCGTATTTGGCCTTACCGTAACGCCAAGCGTATCAATGCGCAAGGAATTACTTAATCATATGAAAATACATGCTTATTACCGATATGATTTCGATACTCTGTTTCCGCTTCGGATGCAGGATAGCAAATTTTGACCTAATTGGCTTGACCATTCTGAAAAACCGGCCTAACCATTTGACCTGTTCATGAACCCCGGTGGAGCGGGGATACGGGTGGGAGGTTTCCAGATGTCGCAGGGCGCATCGACAATTCGGGGCGATTTTTCGCCTGAGGAGATGGCGCGCGCGGAGCGTTCGGCCCTTCTGCGTCTCGACAATATCAGCAAGGAATTTCCGGGCGTCAAAGCGCTGTCCAACGTGCATTTTGATTTGCGCGGCGGTGAAGTGCATGCCGTCTGCGGCGAGAATGGTGCGGGAAAATCGACGCTGATGAAAATCATCAGCGGCGTTTATCAGCCGAGCGACGGCACGATCCTGCACAAGGGCGTGAAGGTGCAATATGCATCACCGCTGGAATCCGAAGCCGCCGGCATCGCCATCATTCACCAGGAACTCAACCTCGTTCCGCATCTTTCCGTTGCCGAGAACATCTATCTTGCGCGCGAACCGCGTCGCGGTTTCCTCGTTGACCGCAAGAAGCTGCGTCTCGACGCCAAGCGCTGTCTCGACCGGCTGGGTGTTGATATCAACCCCGACCAGATGGTCCGTGGCCTCTCCGTCGCCCAATGTCAGATGGTGGAGATTGCCAAGGCGCTGTCGCTTGATGCGGAAGTGCTCATCATGGATGAGCCGACCTCTTCGCTGACCGAGCAGGAAACCCGCCTTCTTTTCAAGGTTATCCGGGACCTCAAAGCCTCCGGCGTCGGCATCGTTTACATTTCCCATCGTCTCGATGAAATGGCCGAGATCGTCGACCGTGTGACGGTCCTGCGTGACGGACGTTATATTTCGACCGACGATTTCGCCTCGATTACCGTCGATGACATCGTCACCCGCATGGTCGGGCGTTCATTGGAAGACAAATTCCCCGAGCGCACATCGCGCCCGACGGAAGACGTCATCTTCTCCGTTGAAGGTCTGGCCCGCAATGGCGTATTCAGCGATGTGAGCTTTTCACTGCGGCGCGGTGAAATCCTCGGTTTTGCCGGACTTATGGGCGCGGGACGAACGGAAGTCGCGCGGGCGATCTTCGGGGCCGATCCGCTTGATGCCGGCAAAATCACCTTCAATGGGCGCGAGCTTTCGATCAACTCGCCACAGGACGCGATCGAAGAAGGTATTGCCTATCTCTCGGAAGACCGCAAAAGCGATGGCCTCGCCATCAAGATGTCGGTGGCGGCCAATACGACGCTTGCCAATCTCGGCGAGGTTTCCAACCGTTTCGGGCTGATCGACTTCAAGAAGCACGACGACGTCGCCAAGCGCTACGTCGACCTTCTGAATATCCGCACCCCTTCGATCGATCAGACGGTGCGGCTGCTTTCGGGTGGCAATCAGCAGAAAATCATCATCGGCAAATGGCTGTTCCGCCAGTCGCGCGTGCTGTTCTTCGATGAGCCGACACGCGGCATCGATGTCGGCGCGAAATTCGCGATCTACAAGATCATGGACGAACTGGCCGCACAGGGCATCGGCGTCGTTCTCATCAGTTCGGAATTGCCGGAAATTCTGGGGCTGACGGATCGCATCGCGGTCTTCCATCAGGGCCGCATCACGGGCGTACTCGAAACCGCCAAGACCAATCAGGAAGAAATCATGCGGTATGCGTCCGGTTACGGCCGGGCCGCGCAGTGAGGAACGACATGGCCAATATTGCAGAACCCAAGAAGAGCTTTGCTGTCAGCGACCGCCAGAAGGACATCATCCAGAAGTTTGCTGCGCTCGGCAGCCTGTTCGCCCTCGTCGCGGTCTTCTCCGCCACCAGCAGCGCCTTCTTCACCGTCAATAACGGCATGACGATTGCGTTGCAGGTCACGTCCATCGCTCTGCTCGGCATTGGTGCCACCTGCGTCATCATCACCGGCGGTATCGATCTTTCTGTCGGTTCGGTGCTGGCGCTCGCCGGTGTGGTTGCCGCCCTTGCGGTGAAGGAACTCGGCATGCCTGTGCCGATCGGCATGTTGCTCGGCATTCTGACGGGATCGCTCTGTGGTTTCATCAACGGCCTTCTGGTCACGCGTTTCAAGCTGCCGCCCTTCATCGCCACTCTCGGCATGATGCTGATCGCGCGCGGCGTGGCGCTGCAGATTACCGGTGCGCGCGCCGTTTCGGGCCTTGGTGAATCCTTTGGCGAACTCGGCAACGGCGCTCTCTTCCGCATTGTTAATATCGGTGACGACGGTTTTCCGAATGTCGTTTTCCCCGGCATTCCTTACCCCGTCATCCTGATGGTGGTGATTGCGCTTGCGGTTTCCTTCATGCTCAACCGCTCGATCCTCGGCCGCCACATCTACGCCGTGGGCTCCAATGCGGATGCTGCACGCCTTTCCGGTGTCAACGTCGCCCGCGTCACCAATTTCACCTACATCCTGTCCGGCACGCTCGCCGGGCTGACGGGCTGCGTGCTGATGTCGCGCCTCGTCACTGCCCAGCCGAATGAGGGCGTGATGTATGAGCTGGATGCGATTGCCAGCGCCGTTATCGGCGGCACATCGCTGATCGGCGGCGTCGGCACGATTTCCGGTACGGCCATCGGTGCCTTCGTCATCGGCATCCTGCGCAACGGTCTCAATATGAATGGCGTCTCCGCCTTCACGCAACAGATCATCATCGGCCTCGTCATTCTGGTCACCGTCTGGATCGACCAGCTGCGCAACCGCCGCTGATCAAA
This sequence comes from Agrobacterium sp., assembly GCF_059499945.1. Taxonomy (NCBI): domain Bacteria; kingdom Pseudomonadati; phylum Pseudomonadota; class Alphaproteobacteria; order Hyphomicrobiales; family Rhizobiaceae; genus Agrobacterium; species Agrobacterium sp. The sequence continues at coordinate 77,122 of NZ_JCABZP010000016.1, forward strand.
GGGCTGCGGACCCTTTCCGCAAAAAAGATCGGCAGGGGAGGCCCGGTATGCCGACATCACGGAGGAAGAAATGAAGAAAATTGCGACTGCCCTTCTGACATCCGCAATCGCGCTGTGGAGCGTTTCCACCGTGCAGGCCGGTGAAATCGCCGTCATCGTCAAGACCGTCAACTCCACCTTCTGGCAGAACGTCCAGAAGGGCGCTGACGCGGCGATGAAGAATTCTTCCGGCAACACCATGACCTTCCAGGGTCCGGCTGCTGAATCGGCGATTGCCGACCAGGTCAACATGGTTGAAAACGCCATCAACCGTAAGGTTGCTGGTATTGTTCTCGCACCTTCCGATCCGGACGCGCTGGTGCCTGCCGTCAAGAAGGCCTGGGAAGCCCGTATTCCCGTCGTCCTGATCGACTCGCAGCTCGCCAAGGGCTCGGAGCAATATTACCAGTCGTTCCTGGCGACCGATAACAAGAAAGCCGGCGAACTGGCAGCGCAGGCGCTGATCGACAAGGTGGGCAAGGAAGGCAAGATCGCCGTCATGTCTTATGTCGCTGGTGCCGGTTCCGAAATCGGCCGTGTCGGCGGTTTCACCGACTATATCCAGATGAACTCCAATCTGAAGATTGTCGGACCGTTCTACTCGCAGTCGCAGATGGCCACCGCGCTGAACCAGACGACCGACGTTCTGGCCGCCAATTCGGACCTCAAGGGCATTTTCGGCGCTAACGAGCCGACGGCAATCGGCGTTGGCCGCGCTCTCGCCCAGAGCGGCAAGGCCGGCAAGGTCGTCGCCATCGGTTTCGACGGCAATCAGGACCTTCAGAGCTTCGTCAAGGATGGCACGCTGGGCGGTATCGTGGTTCAGGGTTCCTACCAGATGGGTGAAAAGGGCGTAGAGACCATTTCCAAGCTCATCAACAAGGAAAAGGTCGAGAAGTTCGTCGATACCGGCGTCGTTGTTGTCACCAAGGACAATATCGAAAAGCCGGAAGCCAAGAACGTTCTTTACTGATGCATGATGGCGCGCCGCCCTGTGGCGGCGCGCCTTACCTGTTTGAGATGCGGTTTTCACCATCCCGCTCTAGCTAGAAATTCAGGAAGTCCCTGCGATGAAAGTCTCCGATACACGTAAGTTGCCGCACCGCGCCGTTGACGTCACCGTCATGGGCCTCGGTTGCGCCCAGATGGGCAATCTCTACCGCGTCACCCCCTATGAAGAGTCCAAGGGTGCGTTCGACAAGGCATGGGAAAGCGGCATGCGTTATTTCGATACCGCGCCGTTTTATGGCTATACGCGGTCGGAGCGTCGTCTCGGCACCATGGTTACGGAGCATGACCGGAGCGAATATACGCTCAGCACCAAGGTCGGCCGTGTGATGGTTCCTGACGAGACCGTCGGTCCGGAGGAGGATGCTTATATAGCGCCCCTGCCCTTCCGCCCGGTCTATGATTATTCCTATGACGGTATTCTGCGCTCCTTCGAGGCAAGCCAGCAGCGGCTAGGCGTCCTGAAGCCGGATATTCTTTATGTCCACGATATCGGTTCCTACACCCATGGCGAAAAGCACCAGCATTATTGGGAGCAGTTGACCACGGGCGGCGGCTTCCGGGCGCTTGGCAAGCTCCGCGAGGAAGGATCGACGGGGGCCATCGGCCTTGGCGTCAACGAGTGGGAAATTGTCAGCGACGCGATGGATGTCTTCGACATCGACGTCGCCATGCTCGCTGGCCGTTATACGCTGCTGGAACAGCAGAGCCTTGGTTTCATGAACCGTTGCGCTGAAAGCGGCGTCGGTATCGTTGTCGCCGGTGCTTTCAATTCCGGCATTCTCGCTGGCAACCGCAAATTCAATTATGCTGACGCGCCTGCCGATATTCTCACGCGTGTCGATGCGCTGCAGGGTGTTTGCGAGGAACTCGGCGTATCGCTGCAGGCCGCCGCATTGCAGTTTCCGCTCGCCCATCCGGCTTCGGTCACTGTTGTCTCAGGTGCGCGTAATGCGCAGCAGCTCGCTTCCAATATCGAATGGTTCGAACAGTCGATCCCGGATGAATTCTGGTCCGAGCTGCACAGACGTGGCCTGATTGCCGAAGGTGCGCCTACGCCTGTCGGGAAGGCTTGAGGCATGATTATCGACGCCCACCAGCATTTCTGGCTGATGAAGGATCGTGCCGGGCAATGGCCGCCGCCGTCGCTCGCCGCCATCTACCGGGATTTTCTCCCCGCCGATCTGTCGCCCTTGCTGGCCGCTGCCGGAGTTTCCGGCACCGTGCTGGTGCAGACGATGGAGACACGGGCCGACACGGATTTCATGCTGGAACTGGCGGAAAAGACCGATTTCATCAAGGGCGTGGTTGGCTGGGTGGACATGAAGTCTCCCGAGGCGGCGAGTGAAATTGCTCGCCGGGCAAAACATCCGGCCTTCAAGGCTGTGCGTCCGATGTTGCAGGGCATGGAGGATGTTGCCTGGATCGATGATCCGGCACTCGATCCAGCCGCGGCGGCTTTGGTAAAGCACGGTCTGGCGTTCGATGCGCTGGTCCTGCCGCCCAATCTGCCGCATCTGCTGTCGTTCGCCCGCCGCCATCCGCAGTTGCCCATCGTCATCGACCATGGCGCGAAGCCCGTGATTGCCATCGGTCACTACAGCGACTGGCGCAAGGATATGGCCGCTCTGGCGGCTCTTCCCAATGTCCATTGCAAACTCTCCGGTCTGCTGACCGAGCGCGGTGAACAGCGACCGGAAGCCGTGCGGCCTTATGCCGAGACCATTCTTGAACTCTTTGGTGGCAACCGCGTGATTTTCGGCAGTGACTGGCCGGTGTTGCGGCTGGCCGGCGATTATCAGGCATGGCTGGATTTCTGCCGCGATATCGTGCCGGCAGAGGACCATGCGGCAGTCTTTGGCGGTAATGCCATTCGTTTTTATTCCCTTTCCCACAGGTGATGCATGCTGGCGATTTTCTGCGAAACCCCAGGTCAACTCGTCCCCAAGGAACTGCCGAAACCAGCGCGTGGCGAAGGTGAAGTGCTGGTGCGCATCCGCCGCATTGGTGTTTGCGGCACGGATCTGCACATCTTCACCGGCAACCAGCCTTATCTTTCCTATCCGCGTATCATGGGTCATGAGCTTTCCGGCACGGTGGAAGAGGCGCCGCAAGGCAGCCATCTGTCCGTGGGCGACGTGGTCACCGTCATTCCCTATATCTCGTGCGGCAAATGCAGCGCCTGCCTTAAGGGCAAGAGCAATTGCTGCCGCAATATCGGTGTGCTCGGCGTTCATCGTGACGGCGGCATGGTCGAATATCTGAGCGTGCCGCAGCAATTTGTACTGAAGGCGGAGGGGCTGAGCCTCGACCAGGCGGCGATGACCGAATTTCTGGCTATTGGTGCGCATGCGGTGCGCCGTGGCACAGTCGAGAGGGGGCAGAAGGTTCTGATCGTCGGTGCCGGCCCGATCGGCATGGCCGTTGCGGTTTTCGCCGTTCTCGATGGTGGCGAAGTGACGATGATCGATGGACGTACCGACCGATTGGATTTCTGCAAGGAGCATCTTGGCGTTGCGCATACGGTGACACTCGGGGAAGGTGACAAAGATCGTCTTTCCGAAATCACCGACGGCGATTTCTTCGATGCGGTCTTTGATGCGACCGGCAATCCGAAAGCCATGGAGCGCGGCTTTTCCTTTGTCGGCCATGGCGGTTCCTACGTGCTGGTCTCCATCGTCGCCAGCGATATCAGCTTCAACGATCCGGAGTTCCACAAGCGTGAGACGACGCTGCTCGGCAGCCGCAATGCCACGCCTCAGGATTTCGAGCGCGTCCTGCAGGCGCTGCGGGAAGGCAAGGTGCCGGAGGCACTGATCACCCATCGCATGACGCTTGCCGATGTGCCCTCCAAATTTTCCGGCCTGACCGATCCGAAGGCCGGAGTGATCAAAGGCATGGTGGAGGTCGCATGACGTCCGATACGCCCATCCTGCAATTCGGCACCAGCCGCTTTCTTCTGGCGCATGCGGATCTCTTTGTTTCGCAGGCGCTGGACAAGGGCGAAGCGCTCGGGCGCATTGCGATTATCCAGACGACCGGCAATGCGGAGAGCCTGAAGCGCGTTGCGGCGCTGAACAGCGGCGCGCCCTACCCAGTGCTTATTCGCGGTATTCGTGATGGGCAGGAAGTGGACGAGGAAATTCAAGGCAGGGCTGTCGCGCGGGCACTGACCGCTGCGACCGACTGGGCCGAAGTGCGCCGCCTCGCCTGCGAGGCCGAGGTCATTCTGTCCAATACGGGCGACCGCGGTTATGAGCTGGATTCGGCCGACAATGCTGGGCTTGCTGGCGATTTTACGATCGTGCCGAAGAGCTTTCCGGCGAAACTCTGCATGTTGATGCTGGAGCGTTTTCAGAGCAATCCGGAAGCGACCGTGTCCATCTTCCCCTGTGAACTTGTGCCGCGTAACGGCGAAAGGCTGAAGGAGGTCATTCGCCGGCTTGCCGATGAATGGCAATTGCCGGCGGGTTTTGCCTTTTATCTGAACGAGAAGTGCCGTTTCGCCAATAGTCTGGTGGATCGCATCGTCTCCGAACCTATCGATCCGGTGGGTGCGGTGGCGGAGCCCTATGCGCTATGGGCGATCGAGAAGCAGGACGGGCTTGTCATTCCCTGCACGCACCCTGCCGTGGTGCTCACGGACGATCTCGATCACTATGAAAAGCTGAAGCTTTTCCTGCTCAATCTCGGCCATTCCTATCTGGCGGAACGCTGGACGCAGGATGCGCGCGGGAAAGACGAGACGGTGCGTCAGGCAATGGCCGACGATGCTCTCGTCGCGGATCTGGAGACGCTCTGGCGGGACGAGGTTCTGCCGGTCTTTGCGGCCGAAGGCATGGGAGACGAAGCGCAGGCCTATATAGGTCAGTTGCGGGAGCGTTTGCGCAATCCCTTTCTCGCGCATCGGCTGGCTGATATCGCCGGCAACCACGACGAAAAGAAGCGTCGCCGCTTCGCTCCGGTCATTGCCGCGGCGGAACGGCTGGGATTAAGCCTACCGCAGACAAAGCTGCGCGCTGCGCTCGCCACCATCAAGCAATAACGGAGTTTTTCATGCAGCGTATGGGCATGGTCATAGGCGTCAAACCTGACATGATCGCGGAATATAAAAGGCTGCACGCCGCCGTCTGGCCTGAAATTCTGGCGCTCATCAGCGACTGCAATATCCGCAATTACACGATCTTCCTGCGCGAGCCGGAAAATCTGCTCTTCGGCTATTGGGAATATCACGGCACCGATATCAGCGCCGACATGGCGAAGATGGCCGAAAGCCCCAAGAACCAGGAATGGTGGTCCTTCACGATTCCCTGCCAGCAACCACTCGAAAGCCGCAAGGAAGGCGAGTGGTGGGCGATGATGGAAGAGACCTTCCACCACGATTGAACGATTTCCTTTGACACTGACCGCGAGTGACCGGCCATGACCAAAATTACTGATCTGCGTGTTTTCGACCTGCGTTTTCCGACCTCCCAAAGTCTCGACGGTTCGGATGCGATGAACCCCGACCCGGATTATTCGGCGGCTTATGTCATTCTCGATACCGATGAGGCGGGTCTCAAAGGCCACGGGCTGACCTTCACCATCGGCCGCGGCAATGACATCTGCTGCATGGCCATCGAAGCGATGCGTCATCTGGTGGTCGGCACCGATCTTGCCACCGTCACCGAGAACCCCGGCAAATATTGGCGGCATCTGACGAGCGACAGCCAGCTGCGTTGGATCGGCCCGGACAAGGGCGCGATGCATCTCGCCACCGGCGCCGTTGTGAATGCGGTATGGGATCTGCTGGCCAAGAAGGCGGGCAAGCCGGTGTGGCAGCTTGTCGCCGACATGAGCCCGGAAGAAATCGCAGATATCGTCGATTATCGCTATCTGACGGACGTGCTGACCCGCGACGATGCGCTCGCGATCCTCAAAAAAGCCGAAAGCGGCAAGAAGGAACGTATCGAGACGCTGAAGAACGAAGGTTACGCCTGCTATACCACGTCGGCCGGCTGGCTTGGCTATGACGACGCCAAGCTGCGCCGTCTTTGCCAGGAAGCCATCGATGCCGGTTTCAACCATGTGAAGATGAAGGTCGGCCGTGATCTGGAAGACGACATTCGCCGTCTTACCATAGCCCGCGAGGTGATTGGTCCCGACCGTTACCTGATGATCGATGCCAATCAGGTGTGGGAAGTTGATCAGGCAATCGAGTGGGTGAATAAGCTCGCCTTTTCCAAGCCCTTCTTCATCGAAGAACCGACCAGCCCGGATGATGTCGCTGGCCATCGCAAAATTCGTGCTGCCATCGGTTCGGTGAAGGTGGCGACGGGCGAAATGTGCCAGAACCGGATCATGTTCAAGCAGTTCATCGCTGAAGGCGCGATCGATGTGGTGCAGATCGACAGCTGCCGCATGGGTGGCCTGAACGAGGTGCTGGCGGTTCTCCTGATCGCCGCCAAATACAATTTACCGGTTTGGCCGCATGCCGGCGGCGTCGGCCTTTGCGAATATGTGCAGCATCTGTCGATGATCGACTATCTGGTGGTATCTGGTACGAAGGAAGGCCGCGTGATCGAATATGTAGATCATCTGCACGAGCACTTCATCGAACCCTGCGATATCAGAAACGCCGCTTACATGCCGCCGAAACTGCCGGGCTTCTCCATCGAAATGAAGCCGGAGTCGATCGAGACCTACACCTTCGAGGAATAACCGAGGGATGACAGCGCCTCCTTAAGGCGCTGCCACTCCGTTTCGCTCCCGGGAAGGCCGAAACGCACGTCGTTCGGCCTTTCATCAAAAATGCGGACCAGAATGCCGTGTTGGCCAAGATGGCTGAACAGTTCGGTGGCCCGGGGGGTGCGCACCAGAGTGAAAAGGGACGTGCCGCCGGCAATCGCCTGTCCCGTTTTTTCCAGCATGTCATTCATGCGCCGGGAGTCTTCGGCAAGGCGCAGACGCATGGAAGATTGCCATTTCTTATCCGCCAGAGCCTGCGTCGCGATATGAAGCGCCGGGCCAGAAACCGCCCAGGGGCCGAGCTTTGCTTCAAGTTCAGCGGCGATATCGGGCTGTGCAATGGCGAAACCCAGCCGAACGCCCGCCATGCCGTAAAATTTGCCGAATGAGCGCAGGACCACCAGCGCTTCCTGACCGGTGGCATTCGCGAGGCTTTCGGCAAGTCCCGTCTCGGTGAAGGCTTCGTCCACGACGAGCAATCCGCCCTTGAGGCGCATGGCTTCGGCTAGCGACAGCAACGCTGCGCGATCTGTGATGCGGCCATCGGGATTATTGGGATTGACCACCACGGCATAATCGTGAGCCGATAGCTCCCGGGTGTTTTCCACCTCGGTCACGGCAAGTCCGGCCATCCGCGCGGTCCGGGCATGTTCCGCATAAGCGGGCGAAAGCACGGTGCCGCTCTTGGCCCCGCGAGCAAGTGCAATCTGAGCCAGCAATGGCATCAGCATCTGGGTGCCGGGTGAAAGCACCACATGCCGGGCGGAAGGCGCGTCGAAATGGGCTGCAGCCAGCTGTTTCAATTCTTCGGCGGCATCCGGTTCCGGCAGGCGGGCGAATGCGCTGGCGGGAACGGGCGAATGCGGATAGGAGTGCGGATTGATCCCGGTCGAAAGGTCGATCCACGGTTCCGGCGCTTCAGGAAACATCAGACGCGCCCTGCCGAGATTGCCGCCGTGACGGATCGCAGCCTGCGCCTTTTCTGGTACTGTTTCGCCCATGTTCTTTGCTCTCGCTTTCTTGTCGCTCTTGATCGAACGCCTGACCGGCTATCCGGACTGGCTGTTCAAACGCATCGGCCATCCCGTTACCTGGGTCGGTTCGCTTATCGCGCTGCTGGACAAAAAATGGAACCGGGAGAACGCGTCATTTTCACAGCGCAAGGCGGCAGGTGTGGCGGCTCTGGCCGGTTTCGTCGGGCTGACGCTGCTCCTTGCATGGTTTGCGCAATCCACCCTGATTTTTCTGCCCTTCGGCATTTTGCTGGTTGCCGTGCTGGGCGCTTCGCTTCCGGCGCAGAAAAGTCTTGAGCAGCATGTGGAGGCTGTCGCCACTGCTCTGGAGCGCGAGGGCGTGGGCGGTGGCCGCAAGGCGGTATCGATGATCGTCGGGCGCGATCCGCAAAAGCTTGATGAGGCGGCGATCTGCCGGGCGGCGATCGAAAGTCTGGCCGAGAATTTTTCCGACGGCATCGTTGCACCCGCCCTGTGGCTCGGTCTCCTGGGCCTGCCGGGCGGCGCGGCTTACAAGGCAATCAATACGGCTGACAGCATGATCGGCCATCGCTCACCCCGCCATGAGGCCTTCGGCTGGGCGTCCGCCCGGCTGGACGATCTGGTCAATCTGCCGGCGTCGAGACTGAGCGGCGGTCTTTTCGTGGCCGCTTCGTTTTTCGTGAAGGGCGCATCACCCGGCGGGGCCATTGCCGCGATACGTCGCGATGCCCATCACCACCGTTCCCCCAATGCCGGCTGGCCGGAGGCGGCGCTGGCCGGCGCTCTGGGCTTCGCGCTTGCAGGCCCACGCTCCTATGGCGGGCAGATGATCGAGGCGCGCTTCATGGGTGAAGGCGGGAGGGCGACGCTTGTTGCGGAGGATATTCGCAGGGCGCTGCGACTGGCGCGGGTGGCCGATCTGCTGTTGATCGGCCTGTTCGGACTTCTGGCGATCCTTATCGCGCTATAGCCAGCAGACGGTCGAGGTCGAGGTGCTGCTCCATATGGACCGCAAGATGATCGAGAACAGTCTCCACCTGCGCATCATAGTTCAGGTCCGCGCCCTGCCCGCCGAGACGCTCCAGCCATGCGCCGCGTTGGCGATCATCCGCGAAAAGACCGTGAATATAGGTGCCGAAGACGCGGCCAGAGGCCGAGATGGCGCCATCATTATGCCCATCGAGCGTCGAGAACGGCAGATGGTCCGTCATGCCTGTGGTTTCGCCGACATGCATTTCGTAGCCGGATAAATCTATGCCGTCGAAACTCGTGCCGCGAACGGAAATGAGCCGCTTGTCGCCCGTCAGAACCGTGTCGACATCCAGCAGGCCCATTCCCTCGACCGTCGCTGGCGATCCTTCGATACCGTCAGGATCGGCAACTGTTTTTCCAAGCATCTGGTATCCGCCGCAGAGGCCCAGAACATAGCCGCCGCGTCTTACATGCGCCTTGATATCAATGTCCAGGCCAGCATTCTTCAGCACGGCAAGGTCGGCGATAGTGGATTTCGAACCGCACAGCAGGATCAGACGGCAATCGGTAGGAATTGTCTCGCCCGGCCGCACGCGGATCAGTTCGACATCGGGTTCCATGTCCAGGGGATCGAGATCATCGAAATTGGAAATATGCGGCAGGATCGGCACGGCAATGCGGATCTTCGCGCCAGGTTTCCGCTCAGCCGGGCCGGAAAGCCCGAGAGCATCCTCCGCCGGCAATTGTGCGGCGTCGGCAAAATGCGGCAGAAGCCCGATGGAGGCCCAGCCGGTCTTTTCCGCAATTATCCGCATGCCGTCCGAAAACAGGGCCGGATCACCGCGAAAGCGGTTGACGATAAAACCTTCGATCATCGCCGCGTCTTCAGCTTCGAGCACGGCTTTGGTACCGACGAGGCTGGCGATGACGCCGCCCCGGTCGATATCGCCGATCAGGATCACAGGCGCGTCCGCAGCTCTCGCAAATCCCATATTGGCGATGTCATTGGCACGCAGGTTGATTTCGGACGCGCTGCCCGCCCCTTCCACCAGCACCAGATCGGCCTGCTGTTTCAGGAGCTCGAAGCTTTCCAGCACGCGCGGCATCAGTCCGGCCTTCATGTGCTGGTAATCGGCCGCTTTGGCATTGCCGGCGATCTTGCCCTGCACGACCACCTGTGCGCCGGTTTCGCTCTGCGGCTTCAGGAGCACCGGGTTCATGTGCACGGAAAGCGGCACGCCCGCCGCCCGCGCCTGCAGCGCCTGCGCGCGGCCGATCTCGCCGCCATCGGCGGTCACGGCCGCATTGTTCGACATGTTCTGCGGCTTGAACGGCATGACGGACAGGCCGCGCCTGACGAAGGCCCGTGCAAGGCCGGCCACCATCAGCGATTTGCCGACATCCGAGCCGGTTCCCTGAAACATCAGCACGCGTGCAGCCATGTCAGAATTCTATCCCCGCCTGCGCCTTCACGCCCGCCTTGAAATGATGTTTGACGAGGGTCATTTCCGTCACCATGTCGGCGGCGTCGATGAGCGGTTGCTTGGCGTTGCGGCCGGTAACGATGACATGCAGATCGGGCCTGCGGCTGGAAAGCGTTTCCACCACCTCCTCCAGCGGCAGGTAATCGTAGCGGAGTGCGATGTTCAGCTCATCGAGGATCAGCAGGCCGATGGTTTCGTCGGCCATCAGGATCTTGGCTTCTTCCCAGGCCTTTGCCGCCGCTGCGACATCGCGTTTCAGATCCTGCGTGTCCCAGGTGAAACCCTCGCCCATGGTGCGCCAGACGACCTTGTCGCCGAACAAGGTCAGCGCCTGCTGTTCGCCCGTCGACCATGCCCCCTTGATGAATTGCACCACGCCGACCCTGCGTCCGGTGCCGAGCATGCGCAGGGCAAGGCCGAAAGCGGCGGTGGATTTGCCCTTGCCCGGGCCGGTATTAATCATCAGCAGACCCTTTTCAATGGTCTTTTCCGCAACTTCGGCATCCTGCACCGTCTTGCGGTTGACCATTTTCTGCCGGTGGCGTTCGGCCTCGCTGTCGCTGATGTCGCGTGTCATTGCATTTTCCTTTTCATCCAGCCGTGCGGGATCCAGTGCCCCCGACATTCGGAGCGGCGACTATACCCAATTTGCCGCACCCGGCAATGTGCCGCCGCAGGGCCCGCAGCATTGACCCTCACGCCCGTTCAGCCTAAGGGTAACGGACTGACGGTCTTTTCCCGGCAACGGGAAAAGCTAAGAGGGAACACGGTTCCAACCCGATTACCGGGTCATTCCGTGGCTGCCCCCGCAACTGTAAGCGGTAAGCCCGCACCGTAAAGCCACTGGACCCTTGAAGATGGTTCGGGAAGGCGGTGTCAGGGTGTAAAGCCGCGAGCCAGGAGACCTGCCGTTTCAGGAAAAACGTCTGCCGGGCGGGGTGCTCCGGTCAGTCGGTTAGATCGAACATCCGGTTTGCGCCTGTCCGCATGCCGTTTTCGACATCCGCACCCCGAGATTTTTTGCAAGGCGCGGGAAACGATACGGTTTGGATATTTCAGCGACATCTTCTTCTACGAGTGGAAACATGCAGGACGAAACGGCGTCCGGCGTGACCGTCTTCATTTGCAGAAGCTGCCGCGATGAAGCCGACGCCAATGCCGAACCGCGCCCCGGTTCGCGTCTCGCCGATGCCGTCATGGCAAAGGCGGAGGAAACGGGTGTCACCGTTCGTTCCGTCAACTGTCTTGCCAATTGCAAGCGCGGCCTCAGCGCCGTGCTGTGCAGCGCCAATGGCTGGTCCTATGTATTCGGCGGGCTGACGACCGGTGATGCGGAAGATTTGCTGACCGGCGCGCGGCTGTTGGCTGCCGCCCCCGATGGCCTGATGCCCTGGCGCGGCCGCCCCGAACCATTAAAGCGCGGCATGGTGGCGCGCATTCCCCCATTCGATTTTACCGAGGAGAGATCATGAGCACCCTTCTGGACCGCGTTCCCTGCACCATCGTTACCGGTTTTCTGGGGGCCGGCAAAACCACGCTGCTGCGCGGTCTTCTCGAAAAGCTTGACGGCAAGCGGCTGGCGATCATCGTCAATGAATTCGGCGATATCGGCATCGATGGCGAGATTCTGAAAGGCTGCGGCATTGAAAGCTGCCCGGAAGAAAACATCGTCGAACTGGCCAATGGCTGCATCTGCTGTACGGTGGCGGATGATTTCCAGCCCGCCATCGAACAGATTCTGAGCCGCCAGCCGAAGGTGGAGCATATCCTCATCGAGACCTCGGGCCTTGCCTTGCCGAAGCCCTTGGTGCAGGCCTTCCAGTGGCCGGCCATCAAGAGCCGCGTGACGGTGGATGCCGTCGTGGCCGTGGTGGATGGCGCTGCCCTCGCCGAAGGACAGGTGGCGCATGACATGGAAGCGCTCGCCGCTCAGCGGGCCAATGACGAGGCGCTCGATCATGATGACCCGGTCGAAGAGGTTTTCGAGGATCAGGTCGCCTGCGCCGATCTTATTGTGCTGACCAAGGCCGATCTTCTTGACGATGCCGGCCTGGACAAGGCCAAGGCGCATATTCTCGAACATCTGCCGAAGGCAGCAAAGATCGTCGTGGCCTCCAATGGCGCTATCGATCCCGCCGTGCTGATCGGTCTTGGCCTTGCGGTGGAAGAGGATATCGAAAACCGCCGCACCCACCATGATGGCGAGTTTGACCACGAGCATGACGATTTCGACAGCTTCGTCATCGACTTGCCGGCCGTCACCGACCCGGAAGCGCTGGCTATCCGTATCGCCGAGACGGCTGCTGCGGAAAATGTCCTGCGGATCAAGGGCTTCATCGAAGTTTCCGCAAAGCCGATGCGCTTGCAGGTGCAGGCTGTCGGCAGCCGCGTCAACCACTATTACGACCGGCCCTGGGCCGCGGGTGAAGAACGCCGCAGCCGCCTCGTCGTCATCGGCGAAAAGGGCCTCAATCGCGAAAAGATCGAGCAGATGCTGGCCGCCTGACGATGCATATTCTCGCCACCACATCCTCGTCTCTGGACGACCTGATAGAGCCGGTTGATCTCAACCAGCCCCGGTCGGATGTGGTGATGCTGTCTTTTTCGGCCAGCGATCTGGCCGGGCTGGAGCAGGCCTGGCGGCGAACCGAGAGTACACCACCCTCCCTGTCCGCCGACAACCTGTCCGAGCTTCGGCACCCAATGTCGGTCGATCTGTGGATTGAAAAGACGGCGGAACACGCCAAGGTTATTCTTATCCGGATTCTCGGCGGTGCAGAACGCTGGCGCTACGGTGTCGATCAGCTTTCCATTCTGGCGCGCAGGCGCGGGATAAGGCTGCTGCTCCTGCCGGGAGAATGCAGCGACCGAGATGAAAAGCTTGAAGCGGCATCAACCGTCGATCGGCGGATCTTGGCCTCTGCCCTCTCCTTCTTCCGCGAGGGTGGGCAGGAGAATATGGGCCGGCTTGCCGGTGGTCTTACCTCCCTTGCAAATGGTGAGACATGGCCGGATATCGAGGCTGAACCGCTGCCGAAAGCCGGTTTCTACCGACCCGGCAGGGGCGTCGTGGATCGGGCGGAAGCCTGCGAGGGTTTCCCCGCCGGTGCGCCCCTTTTGCCGATCCTCTTTTACCGCTCCATGCTTCTGGCGGCAGATGCTGCTCCCGTGGATGCGCTCTTCGAAGCGCTTTCGCAGCGCGGTTTTGCACCTTTGCCGATTTTTGTCAGCGGCCTGAAGGATGGAGAGGCGATCCGTTTCCTCAAAACGGTGCTGCCAGATCTCAAACCCGCCGCCATCATTGCCGCCACCGCCTTCGCCAGCCAGACGGATGACGAGGGTACAACACTGTTCGACCGGCTCGGCGTGCCGGTGTTTCAGGTGGTGATGGCGACGACGCGACGGGACGGCTGGGCGGAAAATGCGCGCGGTCTCAATCCCTCCGATCTTGCCATGCATGTCGTTCTGCCGGAACTGGATGGCCGGATTCTCGCCGGCGCGATTTCGTTCAAACAGGCGCGAATGGATGGTGGCGCGAGTTTACTCAATGTACCCGAGGCCGATCGCGTCGAGCAGGTGGCAAATCGCATCGCCGCTTTCCTGCGGCTGCGGAATGCCGCTCCACGGGATCGCCGGATCGTCATTCTGATGCCGGATTATCCCGGTGCGGCGCCCGGGCGAACCGGTTATGCCGTCGGTCTTGATGTGCCGCAAAGCGTTCTCGAAATGCTGCGCGATCTCGCTGGCGCAGGTTATGTGGTCGAGGATATTCCTAAGACCGCGCGGGCGCTGCTCGACCGCGTCGAAAAGCAGGAAGCGACGATTGGTCTTTCCGTCTATGAAAGTTTTTTTTCCGCCCTGCCACCTATAGCTGCCGCATCCGTAAATGCGACATGGGGCGCAGCAACCGACGACGACGCATTGGTTGATGGTGCATTCCGGTTTCGTGTCGCCCGTTTCGGCGAAGTATTCGTGGCGCTCGCGCCCGACCGGGGCCGCAACGAGGATCGCCGGGTGGATTACCACGACCCTGCCCTGCCGCCGCGTCACGCGTTAGTCGCTTTCGGTGCATGGATGCAGCGGGTCGCAGATGCGCATGCCATCGTGCATGTGGGTGCGCACGGCACGCTGGAATGGCTGCCGGGCAAGACGGTCGCGCTTTCCCGTGATTGTTTTCCCGAAATTGTCACCGGCTCGCTACCCGTAGTCTATCCGTTCATTGTTTCCAATCCAGGCGAAGCGGCGGTCGCCAAGCGGCGTATCGCGGCCGTGACCATCGGCCATGTTCCACCGGTGCTGGTCAATGCCGGGCTTTCCCCGGAACAGTCGGCGCTGGAACAGCTCGTTGATGAATATGCGCAGGCGGATGGGCTGGATCGCCGCCGGCGTGACCGACTGGCGAAACTGATTGTCGAAAAGGCGCTGGAGACTGGGCTTGCAGCTGAGGCGGGCGTGGGTGTGAAGGATGATGCCGATGCGGCCCTGTCGCGCATCGACGCCTTTCTGTGCGACCTCAAGGATTTCGCCATCAAGGACGGCCAGCATGTTTTTGGCCGCTGTGCCGAAGCCGAGACCGATCTTCTGAGGCTTGAAAGCGCCAAATCGGAAAAAGCTGCCCTGCTGGCTGCGCTTGATGGCCGGCATATCGCCCCCGGCCCCTCCGGCGCACCTGCGCGCGGACGGCTCGATGTGCTGCCCACGGGCCGCAATCTCTATGCCGCCGATCCGCGCACCATGCCGACGCCGACGGCGTTCGAGCTCGGCAAAATGGCGGGCGAAGAGGTGCTGCGCCATCATCTGCAGTCCCACGGCGACTGGCCGAAACATCTGGTTTTCGATCTGTGGGGCAGCGCCAGTCTGCGCAATGGCGGTGAGGATGTGGCCCAAGCGCTGCATCTGATGGGGGCGAGACCGATCCACGATCTCGCCACCGGCCGGGTCACCGGCATCGAGGTTCTGCCGCCGGCGAGCCTGGGGCGGCCGCGTGTCGACGTCACGTTTCGCATATCCGGCCTGTTCCGCGACATGTTCCCGGCGCTGATCGCGCTTCTCGATGCTGCCGCCAAGGCCGTTGCGCGGCGGGAGGAAGCGCCGGGCGACAATCCTCTGGCGGAAGAGGCCGTCGCGCTTGGGCATATTCCGGCGCGCATTTTCGGCTCCGCGCCCGGCACCTATGGTGCCGGCATCGAAGAAAAGCTTGCGAGCGGGAAATGGGAAGAACGCGAGGAGCTGGGGCAGGCCTATCTCGACGCGGCGAGCCACGCTTTCGGTGGTGCGGACGGGCTGGAGATTTTCGAAGATACCGGTTTTGTGGAGCTCGTCAGGCGGGCCGACCTTCTGGTTCATACCGGCGATGATCCGGGTCGTGACCTTCTCGATGGTTCTTCCGATGTCGCCTTTATCGGCGGCTTTTCCGCTGCGAAGGCCGTGCTTGGCGGGGTCGCTGACATCGTGGCGCTGGATACCACAGATCCGGCACGCCCGCGTGCAAGGTCAATGACGCAGGCGCTGACGCGGGTGGTGCGCGCGCGCGCCGTCAATCCACGCTTCATTGCAGGCCAGATGCGGCATGGTCCGCGCGGGGCGGCGGAGTTCGCCGAGACGGTGGACCGGCTGATCGGCTTTGCCGAAACCACACATGCGGTGTCCTCCTCGTTGATCGAGGCGCTTTACGACGCCTATTTCGGCAATGAGGACGTGCGCGATTTCATTCTGCGGGAAAATCCGAAAGCGGCGCAAGTGATGGCCGAACGGTTTTTATCCGCCCGCCGTCGTGGGTTGTGGCATAGCCGCCGCAATGCTGTGGATGCGGAACTTGAAATGCTCATCCTGCCGCGGCCCCAAAGGGTGGAGGCGTGATGATGGCCGCTGCCGATCCCGTCCAGCCCTTTGGCCGCCGTGGCCTCTGCCCGGCCCTCTCCGTTCCCATGCGCACCGGAGACGGGTTTTTGTCGCGGATCGCTTTCGAGGCGGATATTGCCCCGCGTGACATGGCGGCGCTTTGCCATTTTGCCGAACTGCATGGCAACGGATTGATCGACATTACCGCACGCGGCAGCCTGCAATTTCGCGGCCTGACGCCGGAAAGCGCCCGCGCCCTGGAAAAAGATGTTCTGGCGCTGGATTTGCCGCTGCGTGAGGGACTGGCAGTTGAGACCTCGCCTCTCGCCGGTCGGGATGACGCGGAAATCGCTGATGGCCGCCCACTCGCCGCAGAGATTCGAAAAGGGGCTGACAGGCTCATTCTCCATGAGAAGCTTGCCGCTAAAATGTCTGTCGTCGTTGATGGCGGCGGGCACCTCTCCATGGGAGATTTGCTGGCCGATATTCGCCTGAAAGCACTGTCACTTGATGGTCGGACCTTCTGGCGATTGCTCGTTGGCGGGCCGGAAAGCAGGGCGCTGAATGCGGGACTGGTCGAGACGGGCGCGGCGGCGGGCGCCGTCGTGTCGCTGCTCGCCTTTCTGGCCGGCAAGGGACCGCTTACCCGTGGCCGCGATCTGGACCATTCGACCATAAAGACAGTTTGCGGAGATCGCCTGCTCGATCGGGTGATTGCGGACGAAGCCAGGGTGGCTTCTGCACCTCTGGGACTGATGACGACGGGAAAGGACTGCTTTGCAGTTGCTGTCGCGCCTGCTTTCGGGCAAATCCGGGCCTGCGATTTGTCTCATCTCTGCGAACGGGCCGGTACGCTCGGCATCAAGGCTCTACGGCCATCCCCAAACCATAGCCTGCTATTTTTTGGATCGTCATCCGCTTGCAACGCCTTGCTGGAGATTGCAGGGGAGTCCGGTTTCATAACGACGGCAGGTGACGCGCGCTCTTCCATCGCCGTCTGTCCCGGCGCGCCGGGCTGCGCTTCGGCTTTTCTTCCCACCCATGAACTGGCCGCCTTTGCGTCTGAGGAATGCGCGTCATTGCTGGATGGCTCCTTCACGCTGCATATTTCCGGCTGTGGTAAGGGTTGCGCTCATCCCGCGCCGTCGCTTCTCACTTTTTCCGGCACTGCCGATGGCCTGGTCTTTTCTATTGCAGGCCGCCCCGGCGATGTGCCGGATGGCATTTTACCTTTCCCGCATCAGAGGACGGTGCTTTCGCGGCTTGCCCGTCTTTACGAAAAAGAACATAAGCCCGGGGAAAACGCCGCTACCCTGTTTGCCCGGCTGGGCAAACAGGCGATCGGTGCGGCGCTTCGACAGGATGACCGATGACCGACTATGACTATATTCGCGACGGCAATGCGATCTATGAGCGCTCCTTCGCCATCATTCGCGAAGAAGCGGATTTGTCCGCCTTTACCGAAGAGCAGGCGGATATCGCCATTCGCATGATCCATGCCTGCGGGCAGGTGGAGGCGGCCAGCCATTTCCGATTTTCGCCGGATTTTGTTGCCGCTGCACGTGGTGCTCTACGAGCCGGCAAGCCCGTTCTCTGTGATGCTGAAATGGTGGCCCACGGCGTGACGCGTGCCCGTCTTCCGGCTGATAATGATGTGATCTGCACCCTTCGCGATCCGCGCACGCCTGAGATAGCGCAAAAGATCGGTAATACCCGTTCCGCCGCCGCACTCGATCTCTGGGCCGAGAAGCTGGATGGCGCGCTGGTCGCCATCGGCAATGCGCCGACGGCCCTGTTTTATCTTCTGGAAATGCTGGAAAAAGGCGCGCCGCGCCCCGCCGCCATCATCGGCATGCCCGTTGGTTTTGTCGGTGCGGCGGAATCGAAAGACGCGCTGGAAGCAAGTTCGCTCGGCATTCCCTATGCCATCGTCAAGGGACGCATGGGTGGCTCGGCGATGACGGCTGCCGCCATCAACGCGGTTGCGAGGGCTGGCCTGTGAGCGCGGCTCTTTTTGAAAACCCCAGGGGTAAACTCGTTGGCGTCGGCACCGGCCCCGGTGATCCCGAACTTCTGACGCTGAAAGCCGTTCGTGCCATCGAAAATGCCGATGTGCTCGCCTTCTTCTGCAAAAAGGGTGGCAGCGGTAACGGTCGTGGCATTGTCGAAGCCTTCATTCGCCCCGGTACGCTGGAAATGCCGCTGGTCTATCCGGTAACCGTCGAAAGCGACAAAAACGGCAGCGATTATCGCGATGCGATCGCCGCCTTTTTCGATCAGTCGGCGAAGGATATTGCCGTGCATCTCGAGGCCGGGCGCAATGTTGCCGTGCTGTCGGAAGGCGATCCGCTGTTTTACGGTTCTTATATGCACCTTCATTTGCGGCTTGCTCCGTCCTACCCGGCGGAGGTCGTTGCGGGTATCACGGCAATGTCCGGCTGCTGGTCCATGGCCGGTCTGCCGCTGGTGCAGGGCGATGATATTTTGAGCGTCCTTCCCGGCACGCTTGGCGAAGATGTTCTGACGGAACGTCTGTCCGGCACGGACGGTGCGGTGATCATGAAGGTGGGGCGCAACCTGCCAAAGATTCGCCGGGCGCTGGAAAAGGCCGGTAAGCTTGAAGAAGCGCTTTATGTCGAGCGCGGCACGATGGCCAACAGCCATGCGGTGCGGCTCATCGAACGTGATGCATCGCCTGCGCCCTATTTTTCACTGGTTCTGGTGCCGGGCTGGAAAACGAGGCCCTCTGCAGGTGAAAAGCCATGACCGGCAGGCTCGTCGTTGTCGGCCTCGGCCCGGGTAGTGCGGCGCAGGTGACGCCGGAGGCGCTTGCCGCTGTCGATGCCTCGGAGGATTTCTTCGGTTATATTCCCTATCTCGATCGCCTTTCGCTTGGGCCGCACCAGCGTCGCCATGCGTCCGACAATCGCGAGGAGATTTCCCGCGCCGAGCAGGCTTTGCGGCTTGCGGCTTCCGGCGGCAAGGTCTGCGTGGTGTCCGGCGGTGATCCCGGCGTTTTCGCCATGGCGGCGGCAGTTTGCGAGGCGATCGAAAGCGGTCCTTCCGAGTGGCGCGAGATCGATTTTTCCGTCGTGCCCGGCGTGACCGCCATGCTGGCGGTCGCTGCGAGGGCCGGCGCGCCGCTTGGCCATGATTTCTGCGCCATTTCGCTGTCGGACAATCTGAAGCCCTGGAGCATCATTGAAAAACGGCTGATTGCGGCGGCGGAAGCAGGGTTTGTCATGGCTTTCTACAATCCCGTCAGCAAGGCGCGTCCGCACCAGCTCGGTACCGCTTTTGATCTGTTGCGGGCGCATTTGCCCGGTTCTGTGCCGGTGATCTTCGGTCGGGCAGCAGGCCGGGCGGATGAGCGTATCCGGGTGATACCTCTTTCGGAAGCCTCGAGCGACATGGCTGACATGGCCACCTGCATCATCGTCGGTTCGGTTGAAACCCGTCTGATTGAACGATCCGGCAAAGAACCGCTGGTTTATTCGCCGCGTTTTTCGAGAAGAGAGAGCTGATGTTGGATGGCGGTGAGCGCAGCTGCAATATCCGGCACCGTCACATCATTCATGGACGCGTCGTTTCGCTTTCGCGGCCGCTCGATCATGATGACCGGCAGGCGGAGCCGTCTTGCGGCCTCGATCTTTCCATAGCTGGCGCTGCCACCGGAATTTTTCGAGACCAATGTCTCGATGCGGTTTTCTTCCAGCATGCGGATTTCATCATCCAGCGCAAAAGGACCACGCGCGGTGATGTAGCGCGCATGCGGCAGTTTCAGTGGCGGCTCCACGGGGTCAACGCTGCGGATGAGATAGCTGTGCTGGGGCGCGGCTTCGAAAGGAAGCAGCTCCTGCCGTCCCAAAGCCAGAAACACGCGCCGGCCTTCGCTGCCGAGCGCAATAACAGCCTGCTCGACGCTGTCGACACCATGCCATGTGTCATCCGGCTGGCACTGCCAGGCGGAACGCGAAAGCGCCACAAGCGGGACCTTGGCAAGCCGCGCCGCCTCAACGGCATTGGTGGAAATCTTCGCCGCATAGGGATGCGTGGCGTCCACCAGAATATCGAAACCCCCGGTGCGAATGAAATCCGCAAGACCTACGGCACCGCCAAAACCGCCACTGCGCATCGGCACCGGCTGTTCGACCGGCGAGAGTGTGCGACCGGCCATGGAAAGCAGAATTCGGTAGCCGGAGTCTTCTGCCAGCCTGCCGGCCAGAATGCGGGCATCCGCCGTGCCGCCAAGGATGAGTATGGAGCGTGTCATGACGTCTGAATATTCCGGAACGGGCGATGCTTCCACAGAAAAGAAAGAGAAGCCGTGGCTTTCCATCGTCGGCATTGGTGAGGATGGGCTCGCGGGGCTGGGCCGGAACGCGATCCAGGCGATAGAGGCGGCCGAGATCGTTTTCGGCGGTAAACGCCATCTGGAACTGGCGGCTGCGGCTGTTCGTGGTGAAGCACGGCGCTGGCCGGTGCCGTTCGACACGGATATGAGTGATGTCGTGGCGCTGCGTGGCAAGCGGGTTTGTGTGCTCGCCTCCGGCGATCCGTTCTTTTATGGCGTCGGCGTCACGCTTCTGCGGCATGTCGAGGCGGATGAGACGGTTTGTCATCCCTCGCCTTCCGCCTTTTCCCTGGCGGCGGCGCGGCTTGGCTGGGGGCTGCAATCGGTCGAATGCGTTTCGCTACACGGCCGTTCCATCGATCTCTTGCGGCCGTATCTCCATGCCGGTGCGCGCATCATTGCGCTTACCTCGGATGCTCACGCCCCGGCTTTGATTGCGGAATTGTTGTCCGATTTGGATTTCGGTCAGTCGGAATTCGTTTTGCTCGAAGCCCTAGGCGGAGAGCGGGAAAAGCAGCGGCAGGTCAGGGCGGCTGATTTCGCCTTTGAAGACATCGACCCGCTGAATGTGGTGGCGATTGATGTCGTCGCGGCTGAGGGTGCCCGTATCCTGCCTTTTGCACAGGGACTGGATGACAGCCTGTTCGAACATGACGGGCAGATCACCAAACGCGAAATCCGCGCCGTGACACTTTCCTCTCTCGCGCCACGGCGGGGCGAATTGTTGTGGGATATCGGTGCCGGTTCGGGTTCGATCGGTATCGAATGGATGCTGTCGCATCCCTCGCTTCGTGCGATCGCCATAGAGCAGCATCCGGAAAGGGCGGAGCGTATCGCCCGCAATGCCGAAGCTTTCGGTGTACCGGGGCTTGAGGTCATGATCGGCGCGGCCCCCGCAGCTTTTGAAGGCTTGCCTCAGCCGGATGTGATTTTCATTGGCGGCGGCGGTAGTGAAACGGGCGTGCTGGAGGGGGCCATGGAGGCCCTGAAACCGGGTGGGCGGCTGGTCGCCAATGCGGTGACGCTGGAAATGGAGGCGGTACTGCTTGCCGCCCATGCGCGGCTTGGC
The DNA here is from genome assembly GCF_059499945.1 of Agrobacterium sp. Classification (NCBI taxonomy): domain Bacteria; kingdom Pseudomonadati; phylum Pseudomonadota; class Alphaproteobacteria; order Hyphomicrobiales; family Rhizobiaceae; genus Agrobacterium; species Agrobacterium sp. Next base: position 98,611 of record NZ_JCABZP010000016.1, read on the forward strand.
GGTTCGATGATCCGTCTGGATGTATCGCGGGTGGTGGCTGTCGGCTCCATGTCGGGCTGGCGTCCGGCAATGCCGGTGACGCAGTGGAGCTGGGTCAAGCCATGGTGACAGTGGCTGGCATAGGCTGTCGCAAGGGCACGGGTCCGGATGCTGTCATGGCCGCCGTGCGTGCTGCGGAGCATGCTTTTGGCATGACCGCAGAATGCCTGGCGACTGCGCCGCTCAAAGCCGGTGAAGCCGGTCTTACGGCAGCGGCAAAAAGCCTGTCGCTGTCGCTGGAAATCGTATCGCAGGAGCGGCTCGATGCGGTCGCTTCGAAAACAATGACATTTTCACAGGCAAGCCTTGATCATGCCTGCTCGCCAAGTGTCAGCGAAGCGGCGGCGCTTGCCGCCGCCGGAGAGAATGCAAGGCTGGTCGCGCCGCGTCTTGTGGTTGGCGATGTGACGGTAGCCATCGCAACGACTGACGATGCCCCACGTGATAGCGGCTGCGCCATCGAACATGGAGAACAACAATGACGGTTCATTTCATCGGCGCCGGTCCGGGTGCCGCCGATCTCATTACGGTGCGCGGGCGCGATCTTATCACCGCCTGCCCGGTGTGCCTTTATGCGGGTTCACTGGTTCCGAAGGCGCTCATCGATTATTGCCCGCCGGGTGCACGCATTGTCGATACGGCAGCGCTTTCGCTTGACGAGATCGAGGCGGAGTTTGTGGCTGCAGCAGAGGCCGGCAAGGATGTGGCGCGGTTGCATTCCGGCGACCTTTCCGTCTGGAGCGCCATGGGTGAACAGATTCGCCGACTGGAGCGGCTGGGTCTCGATTATACCGTCACGCCCGGCGTGCCCTCCTTTGCCGCTGCAGCCGCCACTTTGCAGCGGGAACTGACGGTGCCGGAAGTGGCGCAGAGCCTTGTACTGACCCGCATTTCCGGTCGAGCATCGAAGATGCCTGACGGTGAGACGCTGAAGGCTTTCGGTGCGACGGGTACGACGCTCGCCATTCATCTCGCCATTCATGCCATCGGCAAGGTGGTGGAAGAACTGGCGCCACTTTACGGCTCCGATTGCCCGGTTGCCATCGTGGTTCGCGCCTCCTGGCCGGATGAGCGGGTTATCAGGGGAACGCTGTTCGACATTGAAGGAAAGCTCGCAGCCGAACCGGTGGAGCGGACGGCCCTGATCTTCGTCGGACGTGGACTTGCCTCGACGGATTTTCGTGAAAGCGCGCTTTATAGCACCGACTATGTCCGGCGGTTCCGATCTCCGAAAGAAGATGCGACGGGCTGATGCGACGGCGTGGAGGCGGTGCGCCCCTTGAGCGTGCCCTGACGATCGAACACCAGAATATCAAGCGCAATGGCGGGCGTCTTCAGCGCCGCCGCTGCGGTCACCCAGGCTTTTTCCGCCACGACCGCACCGAGGTCTATCCCCGCGCGTTCGGCCAGCTCAAAGGCGTGCGCCACCATGTTGGCCTGACGGATGGCAATGGCGAGGCTTTCGTCTCCTCCGGCTTCCGTCGCCAATGCCGCCAGCGCATCAAGATCGGCCAGTCCCTTCTTGGAGTGCACGTCGAGCATTCCCTGCGCGAGCTTGGTCATCTTGGCGACGCCGCCGGCAATCGTCACCCGCTCGACCGGATGACTGCGCAGGTATTTCAGCATGCCGCCGATGAAATCGCCCATGTCGATCAGCGCGGTTTCCGGCAGATCGTAAAGCGCCTGCCCGGCTTTTTCGGAGGTGTTGCCGGTGGCGCCCAGCACATGGGCGCAGCCGGTCGCGCGCGCCACATCAATGCCACGCCAGATGGAGTGGATCCAGGCGGAGCAGGAAAAGGGAATAACGATGCCTGTTGTGCCGAGGATGGAAATGCCGCCAACAATGCCGAGCCTGCCGTTCAGGGTTTTCTCCGCCAGTTTCTCGCCGTCGCGGACGGAAATCTCGACTTCGAAATCGGCACTTTCTCCGGCCACCTCTCGAATCGCTGTTTCGATCATCTTGCGCGGTACGGGGTTGATGGCGGGTTCTCCCGGTGGCAGGGGCAGGCCCGGCCGTGTGATGGTGCCCACGCCCTTGCCGGCCTTGAAGGTGATGCCGCTTCCCGGTTGACCTCGTCGCACCGTGCTTTCGATCAGCGCACCATGGGTTACGTCGGGATCGTCACCCGCATCCTTGACGACACCGGCGCGGGCGAAGTTTTCACCCTTTTCCTCGGTGGCGAGGGAAAATGCAGGCCTCGCGCCGCTTGGAAGTTCGACCTCGACAGGGTAAGGAAATTCGCCGGTCAAAAGGGCAGCGCAGGCCGCCTTCGTGGCGGCCGCCGCGCAGGTGCCCGTGGTCCAGCCGCGGCGAAGGGTCTTTCCATCTGTTTCCATATGAATTTCTATAGCCGGGACGGCTTTTTCCGTCATCGTTAAAAAGCAGCCAAGAAGAATGTCGATACCGCAGATTTTGAACAGCGTTGCCGCAAAAGGTCCGGTCTTCCAGGCCGGTCACGTCTGGCTCGCGGGCGCAGGGCCGGGCGATGTGCGTTATCTGACGCTGGAAGTGGCGCTCGCGCTGTCTCAGGCCGACGTCATCGTGCGCGATGCTTTGGTGAGCGACGATGTCGTCGCTTTGGGTCCGCAGGCAGAGATTGTTTTTGCCGGTAAAAGGGGCGGCAAGCCTTCCGCAACGCAGGATGACATTACCGCTTCGCTGATCGATTTCGCCGGCCAAGGCAAAAAGGTGCTGCGGCTGAAGGGCGGCGATCCCTTTATTTTCGGGCGTGGCGGTGAAGAGGCGGAGGCGCTTGTCCATGCCGGCATTCCGTTTCGCATATTGCCTGGGATGACCTCGTCGTTCACAGCGCTTGCTTCAGCCCGCATTCCCGCCACCATGCGCGGCATCAGCCGCGCCGTGACTCTCGCCACGGGCCACGCAGCGGGCACGGAAGAGGATCTGGACTGGCTGGCGCTGGCGAAAACACGGGAACCCATCGTCGTTTACATGGGGCTGAAGAATATTGGCACGATCGCCGGTCTTCTGATGCAGGGCGGCCGTTCCGGCGAAACGCCGGTCGCCGTCATCATGTCGGCAACGACTGCGCTGGAGCGGATTTTCATCGGCAAGCTGGAAAGCATAGCTGACGATGCAATCAGGGAAAATTTCGAAGCGCCGGCTTTGATCGTTATCGGCGAGATTGTTTCGATGCGGGCGCGTCTTGGAGTTTCCGGCTCATGACGGCGCGGGCGATCATCATTGGCGCGCCACGCTCGGGTTCTGGCAAGACCAGCGTGACCATCGGCCTGCTCCGGGCCTTTGCCCGGCGCGGTATCAAGGTGCGCGGCATCAAGACAGGGCCGGATTACATCGATCCCGGTTTCCACACCTTCGCCACCGGCACACCGGGTCTTAATCTGGATAGCTGGGCCATGCGGCCAGACTTGCTGCGACATCTTTTTTCGCAACAGACGGAAGATGCGGAACTCGTTCTTATCGAAAGCGCCATGGGCCTGTTCGACGGCATTCCGGTTGCGGAAAATCGCACGGGTTCGGCGGCGGATCTGGCGCGGCTGTTCGGCATTCCCGTGCTGCTCGTGCTGGATGTGTCCGGTCAGTCGCAGACGGCCGCTGCCGTCGCCCACGGTTTTGCTCACTACGATCCGGCCGTTACCATGGCGGCGGTTGTGTTGAACCGGGCGGGCAGCGAAAGACATCGGACGCTGTGCACGGAAGCGATCGAAAAAATCGGCCTTCCCGTTGCCGGCTGCGTGCTGCGTGATCCTTCGCTCATCCTGCCCGAAAGGCATCTGGGGCTGGTGCAGGCCAGCGAACATCCGGAGATCGATGCACATATAGAACGACTGGCCGATGCGATGGAAAAATCCATCGATCTCGATGCCTTGCTTTCACTCGCCGCGCCGGTGGACGTGCCTTCAGGCTCGGTGGATGCGGCAATCGCACCGCCCGGTCAGCGTATCGCGCTGGCGGAGGATGCGGCGTTCACCTTCCTTTACCCGCATCTTAGGAAGCATTGGCAGGCGGCCGGGGCCGAGATCGTGCCGTTCTCACCGCTCGCGGATGAGGCGCCCGACGACAGCTGTGATATCTGCTGGCTACCCGGCGGATATCCCGAGCTTTTCGCCGGGAAGCTTGCGGATGCGGCTGGTTTCAAGGCAGGTATTGCCCGCTTTGCCGCGACAAAGCCTGTGCACGGCGAGTGCGGCGGTTACATGGTGCTCGGCGAGGCGTTGGAAGATGCGGATGGGGTGACCCACGCAATGACCGGGCTTCTGTCGCATGCCACCAGCTTTGCGACGCGCAAGATGAATCTAGGCTACCGGCAGGCAACAATTGCGGCAAGCGGCCCGCTCGGCACGGCGGGGGATGTTCTGCGCGGCCATGAATTCCATTATGCGCGGGTTACTGATGCCGGCAGCGATGAGCCCTTCGCCCAGATTGCTGACGGGCAGGGTCGTCCGCTGGGGCCATCGGGCGGCAGGAGAGGATTTGTCTCAGGCACCTTTTTCCATGCCATCGCCAGAGGCGGTTGACCGTTAACGGCTTTGGTCCGTGGGACCTGCGGCAAAGTGGAGCAAGCTGCGAAAGTTTGTAGGCTTGGATAACGGGAAAGTGCTATAGATCATTTTATAGGGCATGGAAGAGCGGAGTTGTCTGCCGTGATCCATGTTCGGTGAAGCGCAGCCGGACCGAAAGCCGCTTCATATTTCCTGGTCCGAACCTGCCCTCGCGCATTCATATCGAGCGTGCCTACCGATGATGAAACCCGGATTTTTTGTCTCTGCCGCTCTCGCTGCGACCATTTTGCTGGCCCCTTTGGGAACCGACGGCACGGTCGCCCACGACGGTGAAGATTACGCAACGCTGGAAAAGCTCGGTGGAGCGCTGTTCGACGATCCCAACCTTTCGATGAACCGCACCATGGCCTGTTCCACCTGCCATATGCAGGCTGCCGGGTTTTCCGATGCGCGGGAGAGCGAAAAGGTCGGGCGGGACGTCTCTCTCGGCGACGATGGGATTTCGCTGGGCGACCGCAATGCGCCGACTGCAGCTTATGCCCGCTTCACGCCGCCTTTCGGCAGGAATGCGGCGGGCGAGTATGTCGGCGGGCAATTCTGGGATGGCCGCGCCTCTCTGCTCGAAGATCAGGCGGGCGGTCCGCCGCTTAATCCCCTCGAAATGGGCATGCCGGACAAGACCTCGGTCGTCAAACGGCTCCGGGAAAACCCGGATTATGTCGCGGCTTTCGGCACGAAGTTCGGCAAGGATGTTTTTGAGAGCGACGACACTGCCTATGCCGCGATGACGAAGGCGCTGGCGAGCTTCGAGCGCTCCGATGAATTTTCCACCTTCGATTCCAAATATGACCGTTTCCTGCGCGGCGAGGAGAAGCTGACCGATCAGGAAGAGCTGGGTCGGGTCCTGATCTCCTCGACGCAATTTACCAATTGCAATACCTGCCACGAAATCCGCGGCGCCAAGGGCCTGGAAGACGGCCTCTTCACCAACCACAAATATTTCAACATCGGCGTTCCCGCCAATACATCGGTTCGGGCCGTGAACGGCTCCAAGCCGGGCGCGGTCGATCTGGGGCTGGCGCAAAATCCTGAAGTTGCCGGCGATGCCGCCCAGCGCGGCAAATTCAAGGTGCCGACGCTGCGCAATGTCGCCGTCACCGGTCCTTACATGCACAACGGCGTATTTAGGGATTTGCGTACGGTGGTGCTGTTTTATGTGAAATATAAAAGCAAGAAGCCCAGCCGCCAGATCAACCCGGAAACCGGCAAGACGTGGGATGCGCCGGAAGTGCCTGAAAATATCGCCATGACGGAACTGACATCCGCACCGGCGCTGGACGACAAGCGTGTGGACGCCATTGTCGCATTTCTGAAGACGCTGACTGACAAAAGATATGAGCATCTTCTGCCGAAAGAAGATGGACAGGCGAACGTGCCGCCTGCCCAGCCGGTTTCATCAAGCGTTACGCCGAAAGCGCCTTGAATTCGGCGAGAACCGCGTCGCCCATTTCGGAGGTGCCGACCTGGCGGCTGCCCTCGGCCATGATGTCGGCGGTGCGGATGCCCTTGTCGAGCACGTTTGCGATTGCGGTTTCGAGCTTTGTCGCCTCATCCACCATGTTGAACGAGTAGCGAAGGCACATGGCAAAGGACGCGATCATGGCGATGGGGTTGGCGATGCCCTTGCCGGCAATGTCAGGGGCCGAACCGTGGACCGGCTCATACATGGCCTTGCGCTTGCCGGTCTTGGCGTCAGGTGCGCCGAGAGAGGCGGACGGCAGCATACCGAGCGAGCCGGTGAGCATGGCGGCGACGTCGGAGAGCATGTCGCCGAAGAGATTGTCGGTGACGATCACGTCGAACTGCTTGGGCTTGCGCACCAGCTGCATGCCGCCGGCATCGGCCAGCATATGTTCCAGCTGAACATCCCTAAACTTGGCGGAATGGGTTTCGGTGACCACCTGGTTCCACAAAACGCCTGATTTCATGACGTTGCGCTTTTCCATCGAGCAGACGCGGTTGTCACGGGTGCGGGCCAGTTCGAAAGCAACGCTGGCGATGCGCTCGATTTCGAACGTATCGTAGATCTGCGTGTCGATGCCGCGCTTCTGGCCGTTGCCGAGATCGATGATCTGCTTCGGTTCGCCGAAATAAACGCCGCCCGTCAGTTCACGGACGATGAGGATATCGAGACCCTCGACCAGCTCCGGCTTCAGCGAGGAAGCGGCAGCGAGCGCCGGATAGCAGATGGCGGGGCGCAGATTGGCGAAAAGTTCGAGATCCTTGCGCAGGCGCAGCAGGCCGGCTTCCGGGCGGTGCTCGTAGGGCACGCCATCCCATTTCGGGCCGCCAACGGCGCCGAACAGGATCGCATCGGCGGCAAGCGCCTTTTCCATATCCGCATCGGAAATAGCCACGCCATGGGCGTCGTAGGCAGAGCCGCCGACGAGGCCTTCCGAGACAGTGAAGCCGGCATTGTGCGCGCTGTTCATATAATCGATCAGCTTGCGGACCTCGGCCATGGCTTCGGGGCCGATACCGTCACCGGGCAGCAGGAAAAGCGAACGGACTGTCATGAGAACCCTCCTTGGGCGGCGCGCCGGAAAACATCACGAAGGGTTTTCGGTTGCGGCGAGCGCGGCGTCAAACTCGTTTCCGTCCTGCAGATGCAAAGTCTTATCGCAGCCGGACGGGATCGTGGGCTTCTTATCTCTGCCTCAACGGCTTTTCAAGCAAAGCAAAAGCCGATCCGGTACGGTTTGGTACGGGATCGGCTTTTTTGACGAGCGGAAATGTTGTCAGGCCCAGGGGCGGACCGAGGCGTTCGCCTTTTCGAACGTGTCGATGGCGCTGGAATGTTCGAGCGTCAGGCCGATATCATCAAGCCCGTTCAGCATGCAGTGACGCTTGAACTCATCGATCTCGAAGGTAATCGTGCCGCCATCGGGGCCGCTGATTTCCTGGCGTTCCAGATCAATCGACAGAACGGCGTTCGATCCGCGCGACGCATCGTCCAGCAGCTTTTCGAGGTTCTCGGGGCTGACGACGACAGGCAGAATGCCGTTCTTGAAACAGTTATTGTAGAAGATGTCGGCGAAGCTGGTGGAGATCACGCAGCGGATGCCGAAATCGAGAAGCGCCCATGGCGCATGTTCGCGTGAGGAGCCGCAACCGAAATTGTCGCCGGCGACAAGGATCTGGGCGTTCTGATAAGCGGGTTTGTTCAGCACGAAATCCGGATTGGGCGAGCCATCCTCAAGATAACGCGACTCGGCAAAAAGGCCCTTGCCAAGGCCGGTGCGCTTGATGGTCTTCAGATAGTCTTTCGGAATGATCATATCGGTGTCGATATTGACCACCGGCATGGGCGCGGCAACGCCCGTCAGCTTGGTGAATTTTTCCATCTGTCGCTTCCCGTGTTTCCCTTGAACATAATCCGGCGCCGACAGGCCTGCCGGATATTTTCAGCCGGGAAATACCGCAAAATTAAGCGCTTTAGAAGCGCAAACCCACGTTCTTCGGTACGCCGTGTGTGGCGCGCTGGCATTTTTGCCGATTTGAGACGATCTCAGAGATCGATAATCGTGCCCTTACCGTCGTTCCAGACGCGCATATCACGCTGGTTACGGGGCTTGACCGGAATAGGGGCCGGCTTCAAACGCGCAGAAAGCAGGCGGGCAGCGCTGAGAACCGCGAGCACGCCGACAAAAGCGACCGTAAGCGACGCGGTGAAAAGGGCGACTATCGCCAGAACTGCAATGCCGGATGCGGCGATGAAAAACGAACGTATGCCTTGCATGATCCAAACCTTTCTATCCAGACGAATGTGGGCCTTCTTCTTCCGGCTTGCAAGAGGATTCAGTGGATTGTCAGCTTGCAGATGTCACAAAAGCTTGACACAAGTGCGGCATGGTCGATTTTTCCGAAAATATTCTTGTGAGACCGCGCCGTTCGCTGCTGTCAGTTCCGGCCATTAATGTCCGGGCGCTGGAAAAAATCCGCGATCTCGATTGTGACGGGGTGATTCTCGATCTGGAGGATTCCGTCGCACCCGATATGAAGGGCAAGGCGCGGGACAATCTGGAAAAACTGTTTTCGGCGCAGTCTTTCCGCGGGCGGGAAATCGTCATTCGTATCAATCCGCTTTCGACGCCGGATGGAAAGGCGGATTTGCAACTCGTGCTTTCCTGCCGGCCGGATGCGGTTCTTTTGCCGAAGGTGGAACAGCCGGCCGATATCAATGAAGTGGCCGATCGTCTGGCTGAGGCGGATGCGCCGGAGCGCCTGAAAATCTGGGCGATGATCGAAACGCCGCTTGGTGTGCTGAATGCCGCCTCGATTGCTGACGCGGCCCATACGCCGGATGCGCGGCTTGCGGCTTTTGTCATTGGGCTCAACGACCTGCGCAAGGAAACGCGGGTTCCGGCCCTCCCAGGACGCACCTATCTCGTACCGTGGATGATGCAGGTGGTGCTTGCCGCCCGCGCCTACGGGCTCGACGTCATCGACAGCGTCTCGAACGACTTTCGCGATATCGCCGCTTTCGAAGCCGAATGTGAGCAGGGTCGCGCCATGGGGTTCGATGGCAAGATGTTGATCCACCCGGCCCAGATCGAGCCGGCCAACGGGCGCTTCGCGCCGGACGAGGCGGCGGTCGCGGAAGCGCGCGAGATCATTGCCGCTTTCGCAAAACCGGAATCTGTGGAATTGAACGTCATCAACATGAACGGTCGCATGATCGAGCGGCTGCATGTGGTTGAGGCCGAAAGGCTGGTCGACATGGCCGATATCATCGCACAAAGAAAGGCAAACAGGACGTGAAGGTCTATCGTTTCATAACCGGTCCCGACGACGCGAAATTCTGTCACCGGGTGACCGAGGCGCTGAACAAGGGCTGGGAACTCGCGGGTTCGCCGAGCTATGCCTTCAACGCCGCAAGCGGCGTCATGCATTGCGGCCAGGCCGTGACCAAGGTGGTCGAGGGCAAGGAATACCACCCGGACATCAAGCTCGGCGAGCAGTGATCTGAAGTAGAAAATCGAGTGATTCGGGTCCGTCGATCTGATTCTCTCGATTTTCTTGTTTGTTACTGAAACAAAACGAATATTAGGGCGTATTATTCACAGCCCTTGTTCGAAATGCGCGAAAATACATTAAGTGTATGTTTTTAAAATATAAAATTTGCAAATCTCATCGTGTCTTGAGATGAAATTGCCGTTGTACATAAAGTGAACAGATACGGCCTATCGCCCTAAGCTTGACTCAAAATATCGAGTCCCAACATATATTTACGAGCTCGGGGGCGGTCTCTGAGCTGGCACGACAAAGCCGAGGGTGCAACCTCGGCTCCGTGTCGAAACCACAATATCTTGGAAAGCTTGCGGATCAGCATATACACGGAGCAAAATACGCTCACAGACTCTTCTGTCAAGTTTGTCCAAGGTTGAAAACCTAACAGGACAATCACATGCATCAACAGTCTTATAAATTGACCGAAAAAGACGCGGTAGAAATTTGGTTACGGTACTGGGGTGGTGAGTTTCAGCACCACATTGCAGCTTCTTACGGCGTAAACCCGGGGCGGGTTAATGAAGTGATTAAGCGCAAACGTCTTGTGGGTAGCGAGACGGTTGCACTTTCAATGAGACGCGACCACTAGTGGCTTGAGGGTCGGCACCATAGTTTTTCGGTGCCGGTCTTTTAACGTTCGGCGGCGGCCTCGTCTGCGCTTTCTTCGATCCGTTCCATGTCGTCATCCGACAGGCCGAAATGATGGCCGATTTCATGGATCAGGACATGGGTGATGATATCGCCCAGCGTCTCCTCATTTTCGGCCCAGTAGTCGAGAATGGGGCGGCGATAAAGCGTGATGCGGTTCACCATCTCGCCCGTTTCCATGGTGAAACGTTCGGAGATGCCGCGTCCTTCGAATAATCCGAGAAGGTCGAAAGGCGTTTCGAGAGCCATGTCCTCGAACACGTCATCGGTCGGAAAATCGGCGATCTCGATGATGAGATCCTTCGTTAATGCGCGAAATTCTTCCGGCAGGTGGCCATATGCCTCGATCGCAAGCGACTCGAAGGCGGAAATTGTCGGCGCATGGCGGTCCCGCCAATCGTCGGTCTGGTCTATGCGGGCCATTTCTGCTCCTTGTTGGAAGGCCCATATAAACACTTGCTGGGCAAATTTCGAGACCTGACTGCTTCACCCGCCGAAAAAGCATGAAATTCTTGGCGTTACAGTTACTTTTCGGGCCGTCGTCATCTTGACATAAACTGGCGTCTCGCGTAATCGGCACCCAAATTGATGGCGTAATGCGCCTTCCGTTTATTCCGCCCCTTAAAAGGCGGCTTCACCGGCAGACATTCAAAGGGGCATTCTGTTCCCAAGGGTTTCTACCAAATTCCGACTGATAAAAAGACGGCCAGCTTGCATTTGCGAGCAGAGCCGGAACGAACATGAAAGGATAAAAAATGTTCGCAGTCATCAAGACCGGCGGTAAGCAGTACCGCGTAGCGGCCGACGCCGTGCTGACCATCGAAAAGCTGGAAGCAGAGGCAGGCGCAACTGTAGAATTCACCGAAGTTCTCGTTGTTGGCGAAGGCGCCGACGCCAAGTTCGGTGCTCCCTTTGTCAAGGGCGCCATCGTCAAGGCTGAAGTTGTCGAGCACAATCGCGGCAAGAAGGTCATCGCCTTCAAGAAGCGTCGTCGTCAGAACTCCAAGCGTTCGCGCGGCCATCGTCAGCATCACACTGTCGTCCGCATCACGGACATCGTTGCTGCCTGATCGGCGCGACACGGGAAACAAGGTTTAAAGGAGAACTCCAATGGCACACAAAAAAGCTGGCGGTTCCTCGCGTAACGGTCGCGATTCCGAATCCAAGCGCCTTGGCGTAAAGAAGTTCGGCGGCGAAGCTGTCATTCCAGGCAACATTATTCTGCGTCAGCGTGGCACGCAGTGGCATCCGGGCGCCAATGTTGGCATCGGCAAGGACCACACGATTTTCGCACTGACCGCAGGTAACGTGAACTTCCGTACGAAGGCCAACGGCCGCGTATTCGTATCCGTGGCTCCGAAAGCGGAAGCCGCAGAATAAGCCGGTAAGCGTCATATGCAGCCGGTGTCCCATCGACCCGGCTGAGACGTATCAGGTTCAGTCAAGAAAACAGGGGAGATGGGGCACCACCCAACTCCCCTTTTTCTTTAACCTCATGGAGGGACTGAACCATGCAAGCTGAATTGTTGAGGGTTGACCAATCACGGTCACCCGAAGAGCGGCCGAGGCCCGATCGGTCAAGGAGCGATTGCCCCGTTTTACTGTCGCAGAGGCTGGTTTTACGCAAGCCTCACGAAGAAGACATCGACGCCCTTGCCCATCTTGCCAACAATGCCAATATCGCGACCATGGTGTCGCGTATGCCGCACCCTTACACGGCCAAAGACGCCGCGGATTTTGTGCGACGCTCCAAAGCTGGCGAGATTGGCAAGTGCGTCTATGCGATTACCCGCATGGACAATGGCGAGTTTCTGGGCTGCTGCGCGCTCGAACCCCAGGAAGACGAAAAGACGCTTGAGATCGGTTACTGGCTGGGGGAACCCTACTGGAACCGGGGCTACATGACGGAAGCCGCGCATGCGCTGATCGACATGGCCTTCCGCACGCGTGAAATCGACCAGATCGATGCCCGCTGCCGGGTTACCAACATCGCTTCGCGCCGCGTCATCCAGAAGTGCGGTTTCCAGTTTCAGGGTTCCGGCATGGTCGGTTCGCTGGCGCTCGGCGGCATGGTGCCGGTCGAATGGTACCGGCTGGACCGCAAGACCTGGGTTTCGCTGAAGAGCTGGGGGGACATGGGATGAGTGCGCTAGAGCTTACCCGTCGCCGGGCTGCTGCCACTGTGGCTCCGCCCGGCCCCTGCCCTGTCATCGAGACGCGGCGTCTGGTGCTGCGCCCGCAGCGGCTTTCCGATGCCGGCAGCATTGCGGAATCGCTTGGCGATTTTGCTGTGACGAGGATGCTCGCTCGTGTTCCGGCACCCTATCACAAGCAGGATGCGCTGGAATGGTTGGTCCTGCGCACCTCAGGCACCCTGCCCGACTGGGATTTCGCCATTACCAGTGGCGACGATACCCTCATCGGCGTCGTTTCGGTGGAATTGCGGCACGGCGAGTGGCATCTCGGCTACTGGCTCAACCGCTTCTACTGGGGCAAGGGTTACATGACCGAGGCGGTGGCCGGCGTGGTTGAGCGGTTCTTCCGCCGCATGCCGGGCGTGACCCTTCATTCCGGCGTGTTTGCGGATAATCCCGCTTCGCTGCGGGTGCAGGAAAAACTCGGCTTCCGGGTGACCGGCTGCCACCAGATCTACGCCACGGCGCGCGCCGCCATGGTGGCGCATATCGACACGATGATCACGGCTGAGGATTTTGTCCGGCCGCATCGCTGACAATCAAAACAAGGCCGGTTTGCACCAAACCGGCCTTGTCTCGCACAGGGGCTTCCCGCACGATAGTCTTTGACCTTGTGAAGAAGCGCTTGTATTCGAAACGACGATATTTTTGTTTGGCGCAACGCGATTGGCGGCCGCGCCCGCAAACCGATAGAACGGCAGTCCGATGAAATTTCTCGATGAAGCAAAAGTCTATATCAAGTCCGGTGATGGCGGCGCAGGCGCGGTATCTTTCCGGCGCGAAAAATTCATCGAATTTGGTGGTCCTGACGGTGGTGATGGCGGACGTGGCGGCGATGTCTGGATTGAGGTCGTCAACGGTCTCAACACGCTGATCGACTTCCGTTTTCAGCAGCATTTCAAGGCCTCGATCGGGCAGCACGGCATGGGCAAGACCCGCAACGGCGCCAAGGGCGCGGATGTGGTGCTGAAGGTGCCTGTTGGTACCCAGATATTTGAGGAAGACAATGAGACGCTGATCATCGACCTCACCAAGGAAGGCCAGCGCTTTCGTCTTGCCGCCGGCGGTAATGGCGGTTTCGGCAATGCCTATTTCAAGTCTTCGACCAATCAGGCGCCCACCCATGCCAATCCGGGTCTTGCAGGCGAAGAAAAGACGGTCTGGCTTCGCCTGAAGCTGATCGCCGATGCCGGTCTTGTTGGATTGCCGAATGCGGGTAAATCCACATTCCTCGCGACCGTGACCCGCGCGCGGCCGAAGATCGCCAATTATCCCTTTACCACCCTCCATCCGAACCTCGGCGTGGCGACCATCGACGGCCGCGAATTCGTGCTGGCCGATATTCCCGGCCTCATCGAAGGCGCGCATGAGGGCGTGGGCATTGGTGACCGCTTCCTCGGCCATGTGGAGCGCACTCGCGTGCTTCTGCATCTGGTTTCCGCACAGGAAGAAAAGGTCGGCAAGGCCTATAAGACTGTCAAGGCCGAGCTGGACGCCTATGGTGGCGGGCTGACCGACAAGCCGGAAATCGTGGCGCTGTCACAGATCGACGTGCTCGATGAAAAAGAACTGAAAAAGAAGGCGAAGGAACTGGAAAAGGCCTGCGGCCGTCCGCCGCTTCTTCTGTCTGCCGCCGCGCATATCGGCATGACGGAAGCGCTGCGCGCCCTTCGCGACATCATCGTTTCGGCAAGCGAGGGCGGGGAGACTGCCCTGCCCGACAGGTCCATGCCGCATGAGGATAGCGAGGCCGAAGAAGAGGACGACCGCCTATGAGCCTGACGCGCAAGCCGCTGGCGAGCCACCATCGGATCGTGATCAAGATCGGGTCGGCGCTTCTGGTGGACCGAAAGACCGGTCTGAAGAAAGACTGGCTGGATGCCATCTGCGAAGATATCGCTGCGCTGAAGAAAAACGGCGCGGATGTCCAGGTCGTGTCTTCGGGCGCCATCGCGCTTGGGCGTACCGTGCTTGGCCTGCCTTCTGGTGCATTGAAGCTGGAGGAAAGCCAGGCGGCGGCGGCGGTTGGTCAGATCGCGCTGGCGCGGGCGTGGTCGGAAAGCCTGTCGCGGCATGAAATCGTTGCAGGCCAGATTCTGCTGACGCTGTCCGATACCGAGGAGCGTCGCCGTTATCTCAATGCGCGCGCCACCATCAACCAGTTGCTGAAGATCGGCGCTATCCCGATCATCAATGAAAACGATACGGTTGCGACCACCGAAATCCGTTATGGCGACAATGACCGTCTGGCAGCGCGTGTGGCGACCATGACGGGTGCCGATCTTCTGGTGCTGCTTTCGGATATTGACGGACTTTATACGGCTCCGCCGCATCTCGATCCGGACGCGAAATTCCTTGAGACGATCGCTGATATCACCCCCGAGATAGAAGCCATGGCAGGTGGTGCGGCCTCCGAGTTGTCGCGCGGTGGCATGCGCACCAAGATCGATGCGGGCAAGATTGCAACCGCTGCCGGTTGCGGCATGATCATTGCGTCAGGCAAAACGTTCAATCCGCTGAAGGCCATCGAAAACGGCGCGCGCTCCTCGTGGTTTGCACCATCAGGCACGCCGGTGACGGCACGCAAGACCTGGATTGCCGGGCAATTGCAGCCGGCCGGTGAAATCCATGTGGATGCCGGCGCGGAAAAGGCGCTCTATGCCGGAAAAAGCCTGCTTCCCGCGGGTGTGAGACTGGTGAAGGGCAATTTCGGCCGTGGGGATGCAATCGCCATTATCGGTGCGGAAGGCCGGGAAGTCGCTCGTGGTCTTGCGGGCTACGATGCGGAAGAGGCGCGCCTTATCATCGGTCACAAGTCCAACGAGATCGAGGCGATCCTCGGTTATGTCGGGCGCGCGGCCATGATCCATCGCGACGATCTCGTGATGACCGGCGCCGCCGTCAAAATTAAACATGCAAAGAAGGATGAGGTCCATGCCTGAACAGGCCGTGAAGCAGAGCCATGACATCGATGCGCTGATGATCACCATCGGCGCTCAGGCGAAAGCTGCTTCACGACCGTTGTCCATCGCCGGCACGGACCAGAAGAACCGTGCGCTGCTCGCCATGGCCTCCGCCATCGAGGCGTCGAAGGAGGCGATCCTTGCCGCCAACAGGAAGGATCTGACCGCAGCCGAGAGCGCCGGTCTTGCTGCTTCTTTCGTTGACAGGCTCACGCTCAACGATGCCCGCATCGCCGGCATTGCTGAAGGTATTCGCTCGGTTGCGGCGCTGTCCGATCCGGTCGCCGAAGTCATTGCCGCCTGGGATCGCCCCAACGGGCTGAAGATTGAGCGCGTGCGTACGCCGCTTGGCGTCATCGGCGTGATCTACGAAAGCCGCCCGAATGTGACGGCGGACGCCGGTGCTTTGTGCCTCAAGGCGGGCAATGCCGTCATCCTGCGCGGCGGCTCGGATTCGCAACATTCATCGCGTGCTATTCATGCCTGCCTCGTGGAGGGGCTGAAGATTGCCGGTCTTCCCGAGCATGCCATTCAGCTGGTGCCGGTGACCGACCGTGCGGCCGTCGGCGCACTTCTCAGCGGCCTGAACGGCACTGTTGATGTCATCGTGCCGCGCGGCGGCAAGAGCCTCGTGGCTAGGGTGCAGTCGGAAGCCCGCGTGCCGGTCTTTGCGCATCTGGAAGGCATCTGCCACATCTATGTCGACAAATCCGCCGATCTCGACATGGCAAAACGTATCGTCGTTAACGCCAAGATGAGACGCACCGGCATTTGCGGCGCGGCTGAGACATTGCTGGTGGATGCCGCTGCCGTTTCCACGCATCTCGAGCCGCTCGTCAAAGCCTTGATCGAAGCTGGCTGCGAAGTGCGCGGTTCGCAAGCTGTTCGTGATGTGGTGGCGGGTCTGGTGCCGGCAACGGAAGAGGACTGGCGCACCGAATATCTCGACGCAATCATTTCGGTTGCTGTGGTGGAGGGCATTTCCGGTGCGATAGAGCATATCGGCACCTATTCGTCCAACCATACCGAGGCGGTGATCGCCGAGGACTCTGACGTGGTTGAGCGGTTCTTCAACGAACTCGATTCGGCCATTCTGCTGCACAATGCCTCGACGCAATTTGCCGATGGCGGCGAATTCGGCATGGGTGCGGAAATCGGCATCGCCACCGGCAAGATGCATGCGCGGGGCCCGGTTGGTGTCGAGCAGCTCACCTCGTTCAAATACCGGGTGCATGGCACCGGCCAGACACGGACCTGATATTTGCCCGCTGATAAGCGCCTCGACAGACGTTATCTCACCATGCCGCATGTCGAACGCGGCATGGTCGTCGGGCTTTTCGGCGGCTCCTTCAATCCCCCCCATGCAGGCCATGCGCTTGTGGCCGAGATTGCGCTGCGCAGGCTGGGTCTCGATCAGCTCTGGTGGATCGTCACGCCGGGCAACCCGCTGAAAAGCCGTTCGGAGCTGGCGTCCCTGGAAGATCGCATCGCGGCCTGCGAAAAGCTGGTCCACGATCCACGCATCAAGGTGACGGCTTTCGAGAAAACGCTGGGGATGAGCTATACGGCCAATACACTCGCGAAGGTGAAGGCAAAAAATCCGCACGTCCGCTTCATCTGGGTCATGGGTGCCGACAATCTGAAGAGTTTTCACCATTGGCAGAAATGGCGCACCATAGCCGAGACTTTTCCAATCGCGGTGATCGATCGACCGGGTTCGACCCTGTCCTACCTCTCCTCCACCATGGCGCAGGCCTTCAGCCAGGCGCGGATAGATGAGGACGATGCCGGGGTTCTGTGGAAAAAACGCGCTCCCGCCTGGGTTTTCATTCACGGACCGCGTTCTACGCTCAGTTCCACGGCGCTGCGCAACGGCCGTAAATGACAGCTCCGATCACAAATGATGTATGCGGCTGATGTTGAAGTGCCCATATCTTGAAAAGTTAATGCTTTGATGCCACCTTCATTGTGTGACGCAGAGAATCGCGTCGCGCAGTGCCTGTTTTGTCATTCTTGGAAAGGAAAACCTCTGACAACAGTACACGCCAAGGGAAAAGCATTTGTTGCTATCCCGAAGGGTCAGGACAGTGGCGCCGATGCCGCCGGCCATGCCCTCGAAACCGTCCTCGCGAGCCTCGAGGACTCCAAGGCTGAAGATATCGTCTCTCTCAACATTGCCGGAAAATCGGCGCTTGCGGACTACATGGTTGTGGTCTCCGGGCGATCGAACAGGCATGTCTCGGCGATTTGCGAGCATCTTCTGAAAGACATGAAGGATGAAGGGTTCGGAAACGCCCGCGTCGAAGGTCTTGAGACCGGAGACTGGGTGCTGATCGATACCGGCGACATCATCGTTCA
Organism: Agrobacterium sp.; assembly: GCF_059499945.1. Classification (NCBI taxonomy): domain Bacteria; kingdom Pseudomonadati; phylum Pseudomonadota; class Alphaproteobacteria; order Hyphomicrobiales; family Rhizobiaceae; genus Agrobacterium; species Agrobacterium sp. Next base: position 116,366 of record NZ_JCABZP010000016.1, read on the forward strand.
TGTGTTCCGCCCGGAAATCCGCGCCTTCTACAACATTGAAAAAATGTGGGCGACGCCGGATATGCCGGAAGAGACGCTGCATTGATGCGGTGAGCCTTTGAGCGAGTGCATCGTTTCTGCCGAAGATCAATCTGACTTCGGAAACGGTGCCTCTGGCCGGAAATCAGACCGGCCGCATAGGAATCCGCAGGCTATGCTGTTAAGAGCGGGACCCTGTTGGGTCACGACGAATGCAGGTTTGCGATGCGGATTTCAATTTTTGCGGTGGGACGGCTGAAATCCGGCCCTGAAAAGGATCTTGCGGCCCGTTATATCGAGCGTCTGGCAAAGACCGGCCCGGCGATCGGGCTGGAGTTTTCGCGGGTGATCGAGGTGGGTGAAAGCCGTGCTTCCAATGCCGAGACCCGCAAACGCGAAGAAGCCGCGATGCTGGAGAAACATCTGGCCGATGGCGCTGTCCTCGTCCTGTTGGACGAGCGCGGAAAGGCACTTGATAGTCCCGCCTTTGCTTCATTTTTTGGCGATCTGCGTGATAGCGGCAAACGTGACCTTGTGATCGCCATTGGCGGGGCAGATGGGCTTGACCCCGCGCTTTACGACAGGGCGGCGGCCGTTCTCAATCTCGGCAAGCTGACATGGCCGCATCAGATCGTTCGTATCCTGATTGCCGAGCAGCTCTATCGGGCTGTCACGATCCTCTCCGGCCATCCCTATCACCGCGCCTGAACGGGTTTCCTTTCGGGGAATTGTCTCAATTTCAACATGAAGCTCCGCGACACCGCTGACTGCGGACGACTTTGGCGGCGGCCTTTCTCAGGCCTCTTGGAAGATCGCGGCAAAATCCCTAATATCGGCGCTCCTGCTTCGGCATCAAAGAAAGCTCAAATGGACACCACGCCTCAACGAAAACGGCACGCTGCCCTTGCGGGCGCGGTTATTGCTGCTTTCGTCATGGGGGGCGGTCCGACCCATTCGCGTGACGATGCGGGCGCTGCCCCGGCGGCAACCGATGCTTCCTCGCCGGATGCGCTGCAGACGCTGGAGAAGCGCCGCGACCAGAACCGGCAGGATCTGGAGGAGCTGGTCGACAGCATCGGCCTTTCGGAAGACAAGACAAGGACGCTCGAAGAAAGCATCGCCTCCCTCAATCAGGACAGCGCGCGCATTCGCGAGGAACTGATCGCATCGGCTGCCCGACGCAAGGCGCTGGAAGCCAAGATCAGCGACGGCGAGGATCGCCTGGCCAAGCTTTCGGTCCGTGAGGATGGCGTCAAGGCATCATTGCGGGAAAGACGCGGCGTGCTGGCGGAGGTTCTGGCCGCATTGCAGCGCATGGGCAGAAACCCGCCACCGGCTCTCCTCGTTTCACCTGAAGATGCACTGGCTTCCGTGCGCAGCGCCATTCTTCTCGGCGCCGTCGTGCCCGGCATTCGCGGTGAAACCGACAAGCTCGTCGCCGCTCTCAAAGAATTGACCGACGTCAGGCAGGCAATCGCTCGCGAAAAGGGTGATCTTACGGGTATGATGACGGCAAGTCTGGAAGAGGAAAAACGCCTCGACCTCCTGATTGCCGAAAATGACCGCAAGAATTCCCAGACGGCGGCCGAACTGGAGGCGGAACGCAAGCGATCTGAAGAGCTTGCGAGCAAGGCGACGAGCCTTGAGGGGCTGGTCAGTTCGCTCGAAGGCGAGATTACCTCGGTGCGGGAAGCGATGGAAAAGGCGCGGGCGGAAGAGCAGCGTCTTGCTCGTCTTTCGGAGGCGGAACGCGAGAAGGAACGCGCCGCGGCCGAGGCGGGAATGCCCGATAAAAACCGCATTGCGCCCGCATATCCCTTCGCGAGTTTGAAGGGAAAGCTGGAGTTGCCGGTGGCCGGCGAGGTGCTGCGGCGCTTCGGCGATGCGGACGGAACGGGCCACTTTTCCAAGGGAATTGTTGTCGCGAGCGGACCGGAAGCCATCGTGACGGCGCCTGCAGACGGCTTCGTGGTGTTTGCTGGAGATTTTCGCAGTTACGGCCGGATGATCATCCTCAATACGGGTAACGGATATCATGTGGTGATGACGGGCATGGACAATGTGAGGACGCGGCAGGGCATGTTCGTGTTCTCCGGAGAGCCCATCGCCTCCATGGGTGCAAAAAGAGTAGCGAGTGCAGCAGCATTGGCGCTGGAAACCGACAGGCCAACGCTCTACATTGAGTTCAGGAAAGATGGTGTACCGGTTGATTCCCAACCGTGGTGGACCGCAAAAAATACCGGAAGGGCGCACAATGATTCGTAAGGTTTCGCTTCTCCTTATCGGTGGGCTTATGGGCGCCACGGCGATGAGTGTGATTTATTCGGCGAGCATGCCGGCACAGGCGGCCGGGCCTTCGACCTATAAGGAACTGTCGATCTTTGGTGACGTGTTCGAGCGCGTGCGCGCACAATATGTGACGCCGCCGGATGACGAGAAGCTGGTGGAAAATGCCATTAACGGCATGCTCAGCTCGCTCGATCCGCATTCGAGCTTCATGAATGCCAAGGATGCCAACGATATGCGCACCCAGACCAAGGGTGAATTCGGCGGTCTCGGCATCGAAGTGACCATGGAGAACGAGCTGGTCAAGGTCATCACGCCGATCGACGACACGCCGGCTTCCCGCGCAGGCATTCTCGCCGGCGACTTCATTTCAGAAATTGACGGTACGCCGGTTCGTGGCCTGAAGCTGGAACAGGCGGTTGAAAAGATGCGCGGCGCGGTCAAGACGCCGATCAAGCTGACGATCATCCGCCAGGGCGCTGACAAGCCGCTTGAATTCACCGTCATGCGCGATGTCATTGCCGTGCGGGCCGTCAAGTCCCGCGTCGAGGGTGACAATGTCGGTTATCTGCGCGTCATCTCCTTTACCGAGAAGACCTATGATGATCTCGAAAAGGCGATCAAGAAGATCAAGGCTGATGTGCCTGCCGACAAGCTGAAGGGTTATGTGCTCGATCTGCGCCTCAACCCGGGTGGTCTGCTTGATCAGGCGATCAATGTTTCCGACGCCTTCCTCGAGCGCGGTGAGGTCGTTTCGACCCGTGGCCGCAATCCCGACGAGACCCGCCGCTTCAACGCGACGGCCGGTGATCTGACCGATGGCAAGCCGGTAATCGTGCTCGTCAACGGCGGTTCGGCTTCGGCTTCGGAAATCGTTGCCGGTGCCCTGCAGGATCTGCGTCGTGCGACCGTCGTCGGCACGCGCTCCTTCGGCAAGGGCTCGGTCCAGACGATCATCCCGCTCGGCGAGGCCGGTGCGTTGCGTCTGACCACGGCGCTTTATTACACGCCGTCGGGCAAATCGATCCAGGGCACGGGCATTACGCCTGACATCAAGGTTGAACAGCCTTTGCCGCCGGAATTGCAGGGTCGCGTCACGACCGAAGGCGAATCCAGTCTGACCGGCCATATCAAGGGCCAGAGTGAAACGGACGAAGGTTCTGGTTCCTCCGCCTACGTGCCGCCGGAAGCAAAGGACGACATCCAGCTCAACTACGCGCTGGACCTGTTGCGCGGCGCCAAGACGGATCCGTCTTTCCCGCCGAACCCGGACAAGGCTGTGGTCAACAAGCAGTAAGATAGTGCGCCGGTCAGCCGGCGCATTGTCTCGATTGCCCAACCGTTTGGACGGATCGTTCATTGCCTTCGGACCTGCGAAAACCGCTTCTAGGTCGTCAGAAAAAAAGCGCCGGTATTAACCGGCGCTTTTCCGTCATTATGGCTCTGTCGGTGCTTGCGTTTTTTTCGATCGTCGGCCTGTCCGTCTATACGGCGCTTTCGCCCGGCAATTTGCAGAAGACGGCGAGCGGGCCGGATGCACAGCCTCAGCTTGCCGACAAGACACCTGAAACCGCACTGGCCGAGGTAACGGCTCCCGGTGATGCTGCCGTTCTGCAGCCGCAAAGCGGGCGCTCCGGCGCCAATATCAATCGCGAGACAATGCCTGATGGCAATGTCGTATCGGTGTACTCCCCCCGCCCGCGCGAGGGTGACGGGCCGGTGCTGATGAGCGGCCAGACCTATGGTCAGGATCCGCGCATGGCGACGCGGCCCAATGAGGAGCTGCTGGAAGAAACCGCATTCGGCAGATTGCCGGTCGTTGGCGCGGACGGTTTGCGGCCGATGGAGCAATATGCACGGCCCTGGTCGGGCGCACGGGGCACACGGGTGGCGATCGTGGTCGGCGGGCTGGGTCTCAGCCAGACGGGGTCGCAAAAAGCGATCCGAGACCTACCGCCGGAGGTCACGCTTGGTTTTGCCGCCAGCGGCAACAGCCTGCAGCGCTGGATGCAGGAAGCGCGCCGGCAAGGACATGAAATTCTTCTTCAGATACCGCTGGAACCCTTCGGTTATCCGGGTACTAATCCCGGCCCGGACACGCTGCTGGCGGGTGACCCTGCCAAGGTCAATATCGACCGGCTGCATCGCTCCATGACAAAAATCACCAATTACACCGGCATCATGAATTATCTCGGCGGGCGCTTTCTTGCCGAGCAGGCGGCCTTGGAGCCTGTCATGCGCGACATCGGCAAGCGTGGCCTGCTGTTTCTGGATGATGGCTCCTCGGCGCAGTCGTTGAGCGGGGGGATCGCGAAGGCTATTTCCGCGCCGCAGGGCTTTGCCGATATTTTGCTCGACGGCGAAGTCACCGAAGCTTCCATTCTGCGCAAGCTGGACGAGCTGGAGCGGATTGCGCGGCGTAATGGCCAGGCGATCGGCGTTGCGTCGGCCTTCGATGAAAGCGTTGCGGCGATCTCGAAATGGTCGCGTGAGGCCGGCGGGCGCGGTATTGAGATCGTCGGTGTTTCCGCGCTTGTTTCCGGGCAGGCGGGGCAGTAAACCTTGCCTGCGACCATTTCCGGCGTTGAGACAGTGCGGGTTTCCCATGACAATCAAAGCAGAAGATTTGCCTTACCGTCCCTGTGCGGGAATAATGGTTCTGAACGCTCGGGGCCTCGTCTGGGCCGGTCGGCGTATCAAGGAAGGCAATTCCGAATATGACGGTTCACCGCAATTGTGGCAGATGCCGCAGGGCGGCATCGATGACGGCGAACGGCCTTTGACGGCCGCCATTCGCGAACTCTACGAAGAGACGGGCATGAAAACGGTGAGCCTGCTTGCGGAAGCGAGCGACTGGATTCACTATGATCTGCCGCCCGAACTGATTGGTATCGGCCTCAGGGGCAAATATCGCGGGCAGGCGCAGCGCTGGTTTGCGTTCCGCTTCGAGGGCGATGAAAGCGAAATCCAGATCGATCCGCCGCCAACCGGGCACACGGCCGAATTCGACGCATGGGACTGGAAGCCGATGGAAATCCTGCCGGAGCTCATCGTGCCTTTCAAGCGGGCGGTATACGAGAAGGTTGTGGCGGAGTTCCAGCACCTTTCCGGCAAATAAAAAAGGCGGCCTGGGCCGCCTTTTCTGTCCTGTCGCCAGTGCTTATTCCGCTTCGTTGGCGGAATCGGCATTGAGCTGGCCGTATTTCTCTTCGCCGATCTTGCCGAGCAGTTCGAGCTGGGTTTCGAGAAAGTCGATATGGCCTTCCTCGTCGATCAGCAGTTCTTCGAAAAGCTTCATGGAGACGTAGTCTCCGGCCTCATAACAGATATCGCGCGATTTCTTGTAGGAGGTGCGGGCGTCATATTCGCCGGCAAGGTCAGCTTCCAGAACTTCCTTGACGTTCTGGCCGATGCGCAGGGGCGAAACCGTCTGAAGGTTGGGATGGCCTTCAAGGAAGATGATGCGTGCGACCAGCTTGTCGGCGTGCTGCATTTCCTCGATGGATTCAGCACGTTCCTTTTTGGCGAGCTTCGTGTAGCCCCAGTCTTCCAGCAAACGATAGTGAAGCCAGTACTGGTTTACCGCACCGAGTTCGAGAAAAAGGGCCTCGTTAAGCCGCTCGATGACTTTTTTGTCGCCTTTCAATGTCCGCTCTCCTGTTCTCTTCATGGAATTGCTTCAGGCGGGACATAAAATCAAAAACATCGGCCTCAGTCGAGTGGCGACGGGCATGATATTCTTCAGTCGTTTTGATGATCAGGTCGACAACGGTCGGGAAACAGCCGCAGCAGCGGCCGCGTTTTTCCATGGCGTGATACACTTTTGCAGGAACGATGAGCTGCCAACAGTCCTCGTCGAGGAGCTCGTTAATGACGTCCCGGATATCGTGATCAGTGATGTAATTGCAGCTGCAAACCAGCATGATGGACTGCCTGTATGACGCAACACGTTGTTTTCATTCTTAAACCAAAACAGGACAGCCAATGTCAAGAAAAACCTATTAAATGAGTCGCCAAGGGTTTTCTAGACTCATTCTAAACTATACAAAAACTATCGTATTTTCATTGGTTTAGGCGGCCTGTCTTTCCTGTCTTTCATCTTCAAGTTTTTGTGCGCCGCAAATTTATCGAAGCCGAGATCACGGAAAGTTTACTGAGTTTAGGCGGCCGGCAGGGCGGCGATGGATGGCCTCAGGCGAAATATTGTCCGCCATTGGCCGTCATGGTCGAGCCGGTGATGAAGCCGGCCTCGTCGGAAACCAGAAACAGAACGCAGCGCGCGATTTCCTCGGGTTCACCCAACCGTCCTACGGGAATTTGCGGCACGATCCGTTCGGCCAGAACCTTTTCCGGGATCGCTCTTACCATCTCCGTGCCGATATAGCCGGGGCAGATGGCGTTGACGGTGATGTTGCGGCTGGCGCCCTCCTGGGCGAGCGCCTTGGTGAAGCCGATATCGCCTGCCTTCGAGGCGGAGTAGTTGGCCTGCCCTGCCTGTCCCTTCTGGCCATTGATGGAGGAAATATTGACGATGCGACCGAAGCCGCGGTCGCGCATGCCCGGCCAGACGGGGTGCGTCATGTTGAACACGCCGGTGAGGTTGGTGTCGATCACCTCGCGCCATTGCTGCGGTGTCATCTTGTGGAACATCGCATCGCGGGTGATGCCGGCATTGTTGACGAGGACTTCGACAGGCCCCAAAGTCTCTTCCACCTTCGCAATGCCACTGACGCAGGCGTCATAGTCGCGCACATCCCACTGGAATGCAGGGATGCCGGTTTCTTTCTGGAATGCTTCCGCCCTGTCCGTCGTGAAAGCGTAATTGACGGCCACGCGGTAGCCGGCCGCCTGCAGGGCGCGGGCGATTGCGGCGCCTATGCCGCTCGTCCCGCCGGAAATCAAAGCAACCCGGCTCATATCGGCCTCCATGACCTGTCATTGAAGCGCCTGCATATGCGAGGATGCTTCCATATCTTGCAGAAGTTTTTCGTCGCGCTCACCGGCCACAGAAATGCGGCCAATGGGAGGCCGCTTCTAACCTATTGCACGCCGAACCGGAATTGCTTTTTGACAAGTCAGGCGGTGGTTTCAGAGTGCTTCGATGCACATGGCGACACCCATGCCGCCGCCGATGCAGAGCGTTGCGAGACCCTTCGACACGTTGCGGCGGCGCATTTCGAAAATCAGGGTGTTAAGGACGCGCGCACCGGAGGCGCCGATCGGATGGCCGATGGCAATCGCCCCGCCATTGACGTTGACGATATCAGGATCAAGACCAAGTTCGCGCACCACCGCGCAGGACTGGGCCGCAAAGGCTTCGTTGGCTTCCACAAGGCCAATATCGCTGATCGACCAGCCAGCCTTGGCCAGCGCCTTGCGGGAGGCGGGGATGGGGCCGGTGCCCATGATCTGCGGATCGACACCTGCCGTCGCCCAGGAGGCGATACGGGCCAGCGGCTTGATACCGCGCTTTCCCGCCTCCTGTTCCGACATCAAAAGCGTGGCGGCGGCACCATCATTCAGACCGGAGGCGTTGCCCGCCGTCACGGTGCCTTCCTTGTCAAAGGCGGGGCGCAGCTTGGCCATCGTTTCCAGTGAAGCGCCAGCGCGGATATGTTCATCCGCATCGATGACGATATCGGCCTTGCGGCCTTTGACCGTGAAGGCAACGATCTCGTCAGTGAAACGACCGGCATTCTGCGCGGCTTCGGCCTTATTTTGCGATGCGACCGCAAATTGGTCCTGTTCATCGCGGGAAAGCTGCCATTGGCGTGCGATGTTTTCAGCAGTGATGCCCATGTGATAGCCGTAAAAGGCGTCAGTCAGGCCGTCTTTCAGCATGGTGTCGATCATCTTGAAATCGCCCATCTTCACGCCGCCGCGCAAATGGGCGCAGTGGGGCGCCATGGACATGGATTCCTGGCCGCCGGCAATAACGATGGCCGCATCGCCGGTAACGATCTGCTGCATGCCAAGGGCCACGGCGCGCAGGCCGGAACCACAGAGCTGATTGAGACCGAAGGCGGTTGCTTCCTGGGGAATTCCGGCCTTCATCGCCGCCTGCCGCGCCGGGTTCTGCCCTTCGCCCGCCGTCAGGACCTGACCGAGAATGACTTCATCGATTTCGCCAGCCGCGACGCCGGCGCGTTCCAGCACGGCGCTGATGACGGTCGCCCCCAGTTCATGGGCTGGCGTATTGGCAAAGTGGCCATTGAAAGAGCCGACTGCGGTGCGCGCGGCGCTGGCAATTACGATTGAAGGCAGGGTCATTAGTTTTCTCCTCACTTGCGGGCGGAGACTGGCAAAGCTTTCAATACAAGTCAAATGGCGAAAGTTGCTTTAAAAGATGTTGCTAAATCACGCTGGAATCTTGCGGAAAATTGCTGCGCAAAAAACAAACTGTTGCGATGCACAAAACATTTGTCAGAGGGCTTGTTTTGCGCATACACTTTGCGGTGGGAAGAGCAATAACACCAAAAAACAAGAAAATACCATCATCGCGAGGAGGCGGGCATGGCGAAACACGACGGCGAAACAATCATTAAAAAATACGCCAACAGGCGGCTCTATAATACCGGCACCAGTACCTATGTGACGCTTGATGATCTGGCGCAGATGGTCAAACGCGGCGAGGACTTCAAGGTTCAGGATGCCAAATCATCAGAGGATATTACCCACGCGGTCCTGACGCAGATCATCGTCGAACAGGAGGCCAAAACCGGCAATACGCTGCTACCGACGGCGTTTCTGCGGCAATTGATCTCCTATTACGGCGACCAGATGCAGATGGTGGTGCCGACATTTCTCGAACATTCGATGAAGACCTTCTCCGATCAGCAGAGCCAGATGCAGGAGCACATGGCCAAGGCCTTCGGCGACGGTTCGCTGGCGCGCAATTTCCAGGCGCCGCTGCAGATGATGGAAGAGCAGATCCGCCGCAACACTGAACTCTTCCGCCAGGCGATGCAGGGCTTCACGCCTTTCGCAATGCCGCAGGCGCCCAAGGAAACCCGCAAGCCGAATGCATCCGAAATCGATGAGCTGAAGGCGCAGTTGCGCGCATTGCAGCAAAAGCTCGATCAGCTCTGATCCTGTCGGGCCGATGCCCGGTTTCAGCAAACCGCATCGGCTTTTGCTTCAGACTTTCAGCCTGCCGTTCTTTCCGGCACGCGCAGCAATAGTAGGAACCCTGATCCCAGAAATACGATGAGCGTCGCCATGCCGATATGGGCCGAGCCGCTTATTGTGGTTGCTATGGAAAACGACAGCGTCGCCATGAAGCTGGTGGCGCGTCCGGAGAGCGCATAAATACCGAAATAACGGCCCGCCTCCGCCACGGTGATGTTGCGGGCGAGATAAGATCGTGACGAGGCCTGAACGGGGCCGAAGGCAAGGCCGATCAACACACCATAAAGCAGATAGGCCTTTTCCGCGCCGGTGGCGAAGATGCCGCCATTATCTGCGGTCGATAATTGTAGCAGGCCGAAAAGGGTGGAGTCTTTGTCCGTCGAGACGAGTCCGAGCGTCGCGAGCAGCAGGAGCGACAGGCTAATCAGAATGGTGATACGAGAACCGAGTGTCTGATCGACGCGCCCGGCCGTGAAACAGCCTGCGATGGCAACTATATTAAGCAAAATGCCAAAAAGGCCTATTTCCATAGTTTCCCAGCCGAACATTCCGGCAGCAAACGTTCCTCCGAGGATGATGAGCCCATTCACGCCATCCTGATACAGCATCCGGGCGATGAAAAATCGTAGCAGAAGCGGGCGGCTGCGCAGCTCACGCAACGTGTTGTTAAGTTCAGAAAGCCCTGAGCGGATCGCCACGCCGAAGGGCAGGCCCCTTCTCGCATCGGGCGTGAACAGGAACATTGGTAGAATGAAGACGAGATACCAGATTGCGGCAATTGGCCCGGTTACTCGCGCATCCGCACCGCTGGCGGGGTCCAGTCCTAAGAGCGGCGTAATTCCGGCCAATGTCAGCCCGGTTTTAGGGCTTACGGCCAGAAGCGTCACCACGGCGGTCAGCACCACCATCCCGCCGAGATAACCAAGCCCCCAGGCGAGATTGGAAATGCGCCCGACATTTTGCGGATTGGTCAGCCGCGGCATCATGGAATCGTTGAAGACAATCGAGAATTCGGCCGCGATGGAAGCGAGGATAATACAGATAATCGGCAGGATGAGCGGCGATCCCGGTGTTGCGAACCACAGGAAGAAAAGACTGACGATCTTGATGGCGGCAAAAAAGGCGATCCACGGCTTGCGTGCGCCGGACTGGTCGGCGATGGAGCCGAGAATGGGGGAGAAGAGGGCGATGATGATCGACGACACCGTCGCCATGTTGCTCCATGTCGCCTGCGCCGAAATCGGATCGTCGGTGAGCCGTGCGACGAAATAGGGTCCGAAAACGAAGGTTGTGACGACCGTGAAAAACGGCTGCGCCGCCCAGTCGAACATCACCCAGCCCCAGATGCCGCGTTTGGCAACCACTGTTTCCGCATTTGGGGAAGGGGCAGTCATTCATCGTCCTATCGGAAAATCGGGAAATAAAATGCGCGATGCGGGTGCATCCGACTTGTCTGACACCATCCGGGGCAGTGACCCGGATGGCATTTTTCTAGGCTGCCGATCAGCGTGCCTGAACGATATCGCCAAGCAGCCCCGCCGCGACCGTCAGACGGGCAAGGTTGGTATCGCCGCTGTCGCTGAGTGCGCCGAGTTCAGAGACGATACGGTTGACGCGCACGCGGTCTGCCGCATACCAGGCCTGAACCGGATCCTTTTCCTTGGCATATTCCGTCAGCGCGGAGATGACGATCCGTCGTCTCGACGAGGAGATCTGATCCTGGCTGCGCAGGAGAGCCAGACTCTCGTAATGATCCGCCGGCGTGATGCGCTGGCTGGCATCCAGCAGACGCGCGACACGGAAAGTCGAGGAGACGGTGGCATAGCTTTCGGCGGCGCGGGCGAGCGTCGTGCCCGCACTTTCGGCGATGCGCATGATTTCAGGCACATAGATCAGCAGCGAAAGCGTATCGAGTTCCTCCAGAAGAGCTGGGGGAACGCCGTCGATTTCCGTGACGCCAAGCTCCCGGCGATATTTCGCTGCCGCTGGCGACAGCGTCTTGATCGCGGTTTTCAGGCGCTCGATCTCGGTCGCCATGTCGCCCGTCGCCGCGCCCGCACTCCCGGTTTGCAGGTAAAGTCTGCTCGCATCCGAGAAGATACGCGTGATCGTCGCATAAAGCCCGTTCTGGACTTCACCTCCGATCTTGCCGTCAAGCGCGTCGACTTCGCTCCAAAGACGTTTGAGACCAAAACCGTCCTCGACGATCACCGCCGCCTTGACGACATCAGCGGCCAGAAGACCGCTCGCATCGGCAAGTTTCTGTACGAAGCCCGGGCCACCGCGATTAACCACGGCATTGGCGAGTGCGGTCGCGACGATTTCGCGGTGCAGACGATGCGCCTTGATATCGTCGGCATAGTTCTTCTGCATCTTGGCCGGGAAATAATCGACCAGCAGATGCTGGAGATAGGGCTCGTCCGGAAGCGGGCTTGCCACCAATGCGTCGAACAGGGTCAGCTTGGCATAAGACAGAAGCACGCCGATTTCCGGCCGGGTCAGCGGTTTGCCGGAGGCATATCTTTCGCTGAGTTCGGCATTGTTCGGCAGGGTTTCCACCTTGCGGTTCAGCTGTCCGGTTGCCTCCAATGCGCTCATCAGGCGGCCGAGCTCTTCCCGGTTGGCGAGCCCCAGCCGCTCCGTCAACGAGATCGCCAGGGATTGCAGGTAGTTGTTGCGCAGCACGAGCTGCGCCACTTCCGGCGTCATGGAAGCGAGAAGCTGGTTGCGTTTCGGCATCGTCAGGCGACCACTATTAACGGCGGAGGCCAGTGCGATCTTGATGTTGACCTCGACGTCGGAGGAATTCACGCCCGCCGAATTGTCGATCGCGTCGGAATTGCAACGCCCGCCCGAGAGCGAATAGGCGATGCGGCCCTTCTGGGTGATGCCCAGATTGGCGCCTTCGCCGATGACCTTCGCACGCAACTCCGTTGCGTTGACGCGGATGGGGTCATTCGCCCTGTCGCCCACCTCGGCATTGGTTTCCACCGCCGCCTTGATGTAGGTGCCGATGCCACCGAACCACAGAAGATCGGTCGGCGCCTTCAGGATGGCGGTCATGATCTCGAAGGGCGTGGCGACGGATTTGTCGATGCCAATGGCAGCCACGGCTTCTGGCGTCAGCGTCACCGATTTTTCGGAGCGCGAAATGATCATCGCGCCGCCGGAGAGCGTTGAACGGTCGTAATCCTGCCAGCTGGAACGGGGCAGTTCGAAAAGCCGCTTGCGCTCGGCAAAGGACTTGTCGGTATCGGGGTCCGGGTCGATGAAGATGTCGCGGTGATCGAAGGCCGCAATCAGCCTGATCTTTTCCGACAGCAGCATGCCGTTGCCGAAAACGTCGCCGGACATGTCGCCCACGCCTGCCACGGTGAAGGGCGTGGTCTGTATGTCGGTGCCCATTTCACGGAAATGGCGTTTTACGGTTTCCCAGGCGCCACGCGCGGTGATGCCCATCTTCTTGTGGTCGTAACCGGCCGAGCCACCCGATGCGAAGGCATCGTCCAGCCAGAAGCCGGCGTCGTGGGCAAGGCCATTCGCCGTATCGGAGAAGGTTGCTGTTCCCTTGTCGGCGGCGACAACGAAATAGGGATCGTCGCCATCGAGCCGCAGCGTATCGGCCGGCGGCACGATAGCGTCATCAACGATATTGTCGGTGATGGACAGCAGGGTGCGGATATAGGTCTTGTAGGCTTCGCGGCCGGCATTAAAGACCTCATCGCGGGAGCCGCCGGCGGGCAGGCTCTTCGGGAAGAAGCCGCCCTTGGCGCCAACAGGAACGATCACCGCATTCTTGACCTGCTGCGCCTTGACGAGACCGAGCACTTCCGTGCGGTAATCCTGGCCGCGATCCGACCAGCGCAGACCACCACGTGCGACCTTGCCGAAGCGCAGATGCACACCTTCGACCTCGGTTCCATAAACGAAGATTTCGCGGAAGGGGCGCGGGTCGGGCAGGCCATCAAGATGTTTGGGATCGAACTTGAACGCCAGAATGTCACGCGGCGTGCCATCGGCGTTTTTCTGGAAGTAGTTGGTGCGCAGCGTCGCGTCGATGGCGTTGACGTAACGTCGGAGGGTGCGGTCCTCATCGAGATTGGGAACGCCGCTCAATGCCGCTTCGATTGCCTTGTGTATCTCGGCGAGTTTCTTCACCCGCTTCTTTTCCTCAACAGACGGATCGAAGCCGGCCTTGAACAGCGCGAAAATATTCCGCGAAATGTCAGGATATTTATAGAGCGTTTCGGAAATATGCTCCTGTGAATAAACGATGCCGGTCTGGCGCAGATAACGGGCATAGGCGCGCAGGACGGAAACTTCGCGCACTGTCAAACCGCTGGTGAGGATCAGGCGGTTGAAGTTGTCGTTATCGACCTTGCCGGAGAAGGCGGCAAGGAAGGCTTCTTCGAGCTTCGGTCCGTAATGCGGCAGATCGAGCGTCGTGCCGGCTGCGACAGAGAGTTCCATATCGTGCAGAACGATATCGCGCTTCTCGCCATCTGAAACCACACCGATGTCGAAGGTGCGCTCACTGATGACGTTGAAGCCGAGATTTTCGAGCAGCGGTACGCGGCGCGAAAGCGGCAGGTGACCGTCGCGGTGGAAGATTTTCAAGGACAGCGTGTCGGCCGACTGGCCTTCCTGCTGGTAAAATTCGATGCGGACCGGCTCACCCTTCGCGGCACCCAGAATATCGGGCATGTCGCCGATCGCCTCTTCCGGCGTGAAGGCCTCCTGATACGCCTGATCCACCTCCAGCACCGGCGCACCGGGCTCCGACAGCGCAATGAAGTGGTCTATCCAGCGCGCTGCAATATCGCTGACGGCATCTTCGAGCTTGTCCTGGGCAATGCGTGGGGTTTTGCCTTCCGTGCGCCCGACGATGAAGTGCACGCGGGCGACGGCGCCTTCGGGGAAGGCGGGATAATAGGCGGAAATATGCCCGTCATAGACCCTGCTCAGATAATCGCCGATCTTCTCACGCACATAGGAATTATATTCCTCACGCGGAACGAAGATGATGGCCGAAACGAAGCGGTCGAAACGGTCGATACGCGCAAGCACGCGCACGCGTGGCCGGTCGCTCAGTTCCATGATCTGCTCGACGAAGCGGATCAGAAGATCCGTTTCGATCTGGAAGAGATCGTCGCGCGGGTAGGCTTCCAGCGTGTTCTGCAGGATGCGGCCGGAGTGGCTGTTCGGATCGAAGCCGAAATGCCGTTCGACTTCCGCGACCTTGGCGCGCAGCAAGGGTATCTGTTTGACCGAGCGCGTGTAGGCGGTGGCGGTGAAGAGGCCGACGATGCGCAATTCGCCGATGACATTGCCGTCCTCGTCGAAGCGTTTGATGCCGATATAATCCATATAGGCGCGGCGGTGCACGATGGATTTCACATTGGCCTTGGTGACGATGAGGAAATCCGGGCCGTCGAGGAAGGCAAGGATTTCCGGGGTCGTCGTCACGGCGTTCTTGCCGAGACGCAGCACGCGCACATCCGGATCGCTGAGACTGCCGAGGCCGACGCCGTCACCGCGTTCGATCTTCGCGTTCTTTCCCTTGCCGGAATAGGTATAGTCACGCATGCCGAGGAAGGTGAAATTGTCATTGCGAAGCCAGTTGAGGAATTCGACCGCTTCCGTTCGCTCCGTCTTGCGCCGCGATGAGCCGCGCTTGGACAATTCGTCCAGCGCCTCGTCGAGTTTCGCCAGCATGGGCCGCCAGTCGCGATAGGCTGACTGGACCTGCGTCAGTACGAAGCGCAGCTTCTCTTCCAGCGCTGCGGCGGCCTGCTGCGTGAGCGGCGCGATATGCAGCTGGATGAGGCTGATATTTTCAGCGGGATCATCCTCCGGTTCCGCAAGACGATAGCCTGCCTGCGCGCTTTCGTCGCGCACCAGTATCGGGTGCACGGCGAGATAAAGGCCGCGATAGCTGCTGGTGACCTCGCCCATGACGGAATCATAAAGGAAAGGCATATTGCGGCCGATAATGGTCAGAACCGTTACCGGAATGTCCCGCGGTGAAACGCCCTCCACCTGGGAGATGCCGATGTACGGAACCTCTCCCGTCCAGTGCGAAAGTGCCTGGAAACTGTGGGCCGCGCTCGCCGCCAGCATCTCTGCGGAATAATATTCTATATCGTCCGCACTTGCCCTTCCATAAAGAATACCTGGATCAAGAAATTGGACATTTTCGGCAATTGCCTGCTGGCGCGCTTTTTCGATCTGTTTTTCGCGTTTTGGATTGTTTCTATAGCCCATTTAACGTGGATTCCTCCAAAAATCACACTTTAATATAAAAAAGCATCGCCAATTTGCGGATTTTGCCTTTTCAGTCGAATCGGATATTGGCGTGGAATTACGAAGAGTTTAAGAGGCTTTCGTGTTTCTGCAGTTTGGAAACGAAATTTTTTTGCTCCTTTTGCCATGAGGCCTGTCACGAAGCATTTTGACAGTATTTCTGCGGCTAATTTTTAGGCGGTTCTTTGGCCGCCATGTGATGTTGCGGCCACGGTCGAAGCAAATTATTGATTTGCGCCTATTTTTGTGGTACACCAACGACACTGATCCACAGCGTGGCATTTGTGTGCCCAAAAACACCACGAAAGCAACACCTCTTTTGCACGCGGTTTCCGTGACATATCGAGCGTTTACGTTATCGAACCCCGCAAGACGGGAAGGTGTGTTTTTGCGTGCACGGCTGGACCAGTGCGGAGTCACCTGACGGTTCCCCCGTCTCATCAGGGCCTGACCGACCCAACCCCGGCATCCCCGGGTATGTAACAGGGAGTTTTTAGAACGAATGACGACCCAGCAGAAGAAATCTCCAGCACATCACGGTTTCAAGACCGGTGAAGCGATTGTGTATCCCGCTCATGGTGTCGGTACCATTTCTGCAATCGAGGAACAAGAAGTTGCCGGCATGAAGCTTGAGCTTTTTGTCATCGATTTCGAAAAAGACAAGATGCGTCTTAAAGTTCCCGTCGCAAAAGCCGTCAGCATCGGCATGCGCAAGCTTTCCGAAGGCGATTTTGTCGAGCGGGCGCTGAAAGTGGTGCAGGGCAAGGCGCGTGTGAAGCGTACCATGTGGTCGCGCCGCGCGCAGGAATATGATGCGAAGATCAATTCCGGCGATCTCATCGCAATTGCGGAAGTTGTGCGCGATCTCTACCGTGCGGAAAACCAGCCGGAGCAGTCCTATTCCGAGCGTCAGCTTTATGAGGCTGCGCTCGATCGCATGGCGCGCGAAATCGCCGCCGTCAACAAGATGTCGGAAACCGAGGCTGTTCGCCTGGTGGAAGTCAACCTTGCCAAGGGCCCCAAGCGTGGCAAGACCGTTGAAGAGGACGATTCTCAGGACGAAGCCGCTTAATATCAGGCTTTTTCCTTCTAAAAAAACCCGCCTTAATGGCGGGTTTTTTGTTGGCTGCTTGCAGGCTCAACGTCACAGGATGCGGATCTTTGTGTCCTTGCGCAGATACGGTAGAATGCGGCGCATGTCTCGGGGGTGCAGGGCGACGCAGCCTGCGGTCGGCTCATATCCCGGTCGGATCAGATGCATGAAGATCGCCGAGCCCCGGTTGCGGCTTCTCGCGGTGATGTTCCAGTCAAGCACCAGGCAGACGTCGTAGAGGCCGTCCTTGCGCATCATTTCTTCATGGCTCAGGGCGAAGGGCGCCTTGACCAGCCTGTTATAATTGGCGTTGCGTGGCTCGTCGCACCATAACATGGACTTCCGTGTTCGCTGCATCGGCAACGCCGTGGCGATGCCGGGAAGGCGGTCGCCGCGATAGAACCCGTGCAGGAGGCGCGTGGTGGAAATGGGGGATTTTCCGTCTCCCTCGCGTTTCAGTGCGGTGCGGCCATTTCGACCGATCGCGGCTGGAAAAGTGAGGTGTCCGAGCTGGACGATGGCGCGGCTGATTTTCGAAGGGGCTGGCCGAACCATGAGCGTCGATGCGCGTTTACGTTGTCTTGCGGGCTGTATGCTCATGTTTTTCACGAGATTTTGCTTTGCAGGTTATTTAACGTGAAGTCATAGCACTTCGTTATATCAAGGCAATGGGTTGACCTTTTATCGGCAAACCGCTGAATTGGCTGATAATTGGAGCGCCAGGCGTCTTTTCGGACGCCCAAGGGACGCTCTAACTCTTTTAAACTACGCATCGTGCTTCTCGAAAATCGAACCTGATTTTTGGGCTGGTGCGCTAAAGTAAGAAAGGCTGAGAATCCGAATGACGGCTCGCACTATCCTTCTGGTGGACGATGACGACGATCTTCGGGAGACGCTGACCGAGCAATTGTCTCCCTATGAGGAATTCTCGCTTTTGAGCGGCGCAAACGCCGCACAGGCGATGCAGACCGCCAAGACCGCTCAGGTCGATCTTTTGATCATGGATGTCGGCCTTCCGGACATGGACGGCCGTGAGGCGGTGAAGCTGTTGCGCAAGGGCGGCTTCAAGGCGCCGATCATCATGCTGACTGGGCACGACACTGATTCCGATACTATCCTTGGGTTGGAAGCTGGTGCCAACGACTATGTGACGAAACCTTTCCGTTTCGCCGTGCTTCTGGCGCGTATCCGGGCGCAGCTGCGCCAATACGAGCAGAGTGAAGATGCGGTTTTCACTGTCGGCCCCTATCAGTTCAAACCCAGCCAGAAGCTGTTGACGACGGAGGATGGCAAGAAAATCCGGCTGACGGAAAAGGAAGCGGCGATCATCCGTTATCTCTACCGCGCCGGCAGCACCGTCGTGACACGCGACGTCCTGCTCGAAGAGGTCTGGGGTTACAATTCCGGGGTGACGACACACACGCTCGAAACGCATGTCTATCGTCTGCGCCAGAAGATTGAACGCGACCCGTCCAACGCTGAAATTCTGGTCACCGAGAACGGCGGATACAAGATCGTTCCCTGAGCAGGGACCTTGTTGCGCCTTTCATATGTCGTCGTTGAAGCTCACGCCGCGCGTCCGAAAAGGCGCGCGGCGTTCTAACACCTTGTATTTTGAGGACTGATATTGGAAAACCGCTATAGTGATGCAGGCGTTTTCCGGAGTAACGATCGACATGGCCTTGACGGACGATATCATGCTGCTGGGGCAAGTGCCGTTGTTTGCAGGGTTCAGCGATGACCAGCTGCGGCTCATCGCCTTCGGTGCGGAACGCCGCCGTGTATCTGCCGGGCAGACATTGTTCCGGGAGCACTCACCGGCCGAATGCGCCTTTGCGGTGACATCGGGCCATTTCGAGCTTTTCACGGCCGGGCGGGATGGCAAGCCCGTGCTGCAGGCGACGCCCGGAAAAGGGGCGCTGCTTTCGGAGCTGGCGCTTTTCACGCTTTGCGAAAGAAAGTTCACTGCGGTCGCGGCTGAGGATTCCGAAGTCATTCGGATAACGCGCATCCTCTTTCACCGGCTAGTGGAGGAGTTTCCGGAAGTGGCCGATATCGTATCGGCGCGTATTCGCGACAATATCGCGTCTTTGGCGGCGGGTGCGGCCCGGTTGCAGAACCGCTTCGTCTGACGTCAAGTCAAACGCGCCGGCTCAAAACCGGAACTGGGCGGTGACCGGAACGTGGTCCGATGGCCGGTTCCAGCCACGGGCCTCGCGCAATATGTCGATTTTTTCAAGCGAGGGGCCGAGATCCTGCGAAGACCAGATATGGTCAAGACGGCGGCCGCGATCAGCCGCCTCCCAATCCTTGGCGCGGTAGCTCCACCAAGTATAGATCTTTTCAGTCTCAGGCACGTTCAGACGCATCAGATCAAGCCAGTTGCCCTGCTTCATGATGTCAAGCATCCCCTCGGTTTCAACAGGCGTGTGGCTGACGATCTTCAGAAGCTGCTTGTGGGACCAGACGTCATTTTCGAGCGGTGCGATGTTGAGATCGCCGACGAGAATGGACGAGGTGCCGGGCACGCCATCGGCACGCAGCGCCTTCATTTCCTCGATGAAATCGAGCTTGTGGCCGAATTTCGGATTGATTGAGCGATCCGGCTCGTCACCGCCCGCCGGCACATAAAAATTATGCAGCCGCACACGGCGCGATCCAACCTGGAAAATCGCGGAAATGTGCCGCGCGTCACCGATTCCGCAATAGTCCTGTCGATGATCTTCGGTCAGCGGAATCTTCGAGGCGATGGCGACGCCGTGATAGCCCTTCTGGCCATGGATGATGACGTGCTCATAACCCAGCGCCTTCAGCGGCTTCATCGGAAACTCGCCATTCGGGCATTTCGTTTCCTGCAGGCAGAGAATGTCGGGCTTGTAACGCACCAGAAACTGCTCAACGATCGGCATTCTGAGCCTGACCGAGTTGATGTTCCAGGTGGTTATCGAAAACGACATGCATGTGCTCCGCTTTTATTGCCGCGAACCGCATGGCCCGTGACATGTTTCCGGGGCGCAGGCTTATAACATCGCGATGAAAACGGGAATTTATTTTAGCGCTAAAATGAAAAAGGCGACCGCAGGGCCGCCTTTCAAAAGTTTCCGTGGGCTTGATGCCTCAGCCGCCTTTACGGACTTCCTCATAATTGATGCTGAAGACGCGTTCATCAAGGTTTACGCCGGTCTGGACGTTGAAGATCATGACGGTCGTGTCCTTGTTCTGGGCGTCGGTCGTCGTCCATTGCCTCAGGTCGAAGGTCTTCGGATCGAACATCAGGGTAATGGTGGAATCGCCGAAGACGCTCTTGTCGCCCAGCACGATTGTGGTCAGATCCGATTCTTCCTTCACGTTCCGGACCTTCTGGTTGCCGAGATCGATCTTGTCGGACAGAAGCAGGCTGAGCGGCGTTTTGGAGAGCGGATAAAGATCCCATGTCTTCAGCTTCATATTGCCAATGACGACGTTCCTGCCGTCGGCAATGACGCGCATGGGCGATGGGTCCTCGTAATTGAAACGAAGCTTGCCGGGCCGTTCGATGTAAAACTTGCCGCCGGTCTGCTCACCACGCGGGCCGAACTGGACGAATTCCCCCATCATGGTTTTGACCGACGAGAAGTGATTGGCGATTTTCTGTGCGGTCGCGCTATTGCCGGCCGCCTGGGCAAAGGCGTCAAGCGGCGATAGGCCGGCGATCACCGCGGCCATGGAAAATGCCGTCAGCACGCCACGTCGCGTCACGCCGTTTTGCGTTGCGTTTGCGGTGGCCGTTTCGCCGGTGGTGAGGTCGTTCATTCTATTCTCCTTCA
Source organism: Agrobacterium sp. (assembly GCF_059499945.1). Taxonomy (NCBI): domain Bacteria; kingdom Pseudomonadati; phylum Pseudomonadota; class Alphaproteobacteria; order Hyphomicrobiales; family Rhizobiaceae; genus Agrobacterium; species Agrobacterium sp. The sequence goes on from NZ_JCABZP010000016.1 coordinate 137,000, forward strand.
TCGCAGCGATTGTCCGCATAAAAGGCGGCGGCTTCATGACGTTGAAAGCGTGGAATAACGCTTCTCCGCCCCGCTTGGTTGCGGACGTTACCGCTCGATGATGTCTGCTTCCGTTGGCACGAGGATTTCGCGTTTTCCGGCGTGATTGGCGGGACCGATGATGCCTTCCTGCTCCATGCGTTCGATCAGCGAGGCGGCGCGGTTGTAACCGATGCCGAGACGCCGTTGCACATAGGAGGTGGAGGCTTTGCCATCGCGAAGCACGACGGCCACGGCCTGATCGTAGGGGTCTTCGGAATCGGAGAAGTTGCCTGCGCCGGCCGGGCCGCCGGCATTGCCTTCCTCGTCGTCTTCCTCGGTAATCGCTTCCAGATATTCCGGCGACCCTTGTGTCTTCAGATAGGCGACGATTTCTTCGACTTCATTGTCGGAAACGAAGGGGCCGTGCACGCGCTGGATGCGCCCGCCGCCCGCCATATAGAGCATGTCACCCATGCCGAGCAGCTGTTCGGCGCCCTGTTCTCCAAGGATGGTGCGGCTGTCGATCTTCGACGTCACCTGGAAGGAGATGCGGGTTGGGAAGTTTGCCTTGATCGTACCGGTGATGACATCGACGGACGGACGCTGGGTGGCCATGATGACGTGGATGCCGGCGGCACGCGCCATCTGCGCCAGGCGCTGCACCGCGCCTTCGATGTCCTTGCCGGCAACCATCATCAGGTCTGCCATCTCGTCGATGATGACGACGATATAAGGCAGTGGCTTCAGGTCGAACTCTTCCGTTTCGTAGATCGCCTCACCAGTCTGGCGGTCGAAGCCGGTCTGGACCGTGCGGGTAAGGATTTCACCCTTGTCGAGCGCCTGCTGCACGCGGCTGTTGAAGCCGTCAATATTGCGCACGCCGATCTTCGACATTTTCTTGTAGCGCTCTTCCATCTCGCGCACCGTCCACTTCAAAGCCACCACGGCCTTTTTGGGATCGGTAACGACCGGAGAAAGCAGATGCGGAATGCCGTCATAGATCGACAGTTCGAGCATTTTCGGATCGATCATGATCAGGCGGCACTGCTCCGGTGACATGCGGTAGAGCAGTGACAGGATCATGGTGTTGATGGCAACCGACTTGCCCGAGCCGGTGGTGCCGGCGACCAGCAGATGAGGCATCTTGGCAAGATCGGCGATGACGGGTTCACCGCCGATGGTCTTGCCGAGCGCCATGGCGAGCTTCGCCTTGCTGTTTTCGAAATCGCGGCTGCCGATCAGTTCGCGCAGGAACACGGTTTCGCGCGTCTGGTTCGGCAGTTCTATGCCGATGGCGTTGCGACCGGGAACGACGGCGACACGGGCGGCAATCGCGCTCATGGAGCGGGCGATGTCATCAGCAAGACCGATGACGCGCGAGGATTTGATGCCGGGCGCCGGTTCCAGTTCGTAAAGCGTGACGACCGGGCCGGGGCGGACATGGATGATTTCGCCCTTGACCCCGAAATCCTCGAGAACGCCTTCCAGAAGGCGGGCGTTCTGTTCCAGCACTTCCTCGCTCAGCATATTGTCGCGAACGACATTCTTCGGTTCTGCCAGAAGATGGACGGTTGGCAGCTGGAAACCGTCTGCGGCGATGAAGGAGGCCTGCGCCTCCCTTGCCACGCGCTCGCTGGGCTTCGGTCGTGCGGAAGGTGCTGTTATTCTGGGCTGTCCGCGTCCCGGCACCTGTCTGGCGGTGAATTTCTGGTCGGCCTCGTCGTCGGAGAGAATGCCGTCCGGCAGACGGCGTTCGTCCGCGTCGAAGGGCGGTTCGTTATCCATGTCCTCGTCATGATCGAGCGCGATGGATGGAGGTGACATCTGGCGACGCGATGCGGCGCGTTCTTCGAAAGACGGCTCTGCGCGCTGGTCGAGGCGGTTGATTGCGGTCTTGAGGCGAGAAGGTTCGTTCAGCGTGCCGAACTCATATTCGTTGAAGTCATAGGGATGTTCGAACTCATCGTGCAGGGACTTCGACTTCAGGCCGAACAGGCGGCGCAAGCGCGCCTGGGTGATGTACCAATAATGCGTAAGCGCGCCGAAGGCGAGCATATTGGCGAAGAAGCCTTCGCCGTCGTCTTCGTCATCCTCTTCGACTTCACGGGCTGCGCGGGCCTTGCTGGTGGTGACCGGAGCGGCTTCTTCCCGCTCCAGTTCATCGTCCAGGCCGCCCACAATACCGGCGGCAAACAGCATCAGCCAGGCAGCCGGTGCCGCGAATATGACACCCAGTACCGTGGCGATCGTGCCGGTGGGGTAAGCGCCGATAAAAAGGGCGGGAAAACGCAGGATCATGTCACCGATGACACCGCCGATGCCGTTCGGAAGCGGCCAGGTGACGGGGGCAGGAAAACAGCCGAGCGAGGCGGCGCAGACAATGGCGCCAGCGATCCAGGCCACGAGGCGGACGGGTATGCGGTGGAATTTACGATTGGCGATCAGCGCGATCGCCCAGGCGATGACCGGGAGAAGCGAGATGATTGCGGAAAGCCCGAGGAACTGCATCACGATATCGGCGAAAATCGCACCACCGTAACCCAGAAGATTGGTAGGCTGGTTTCCTGTCGCATAGGAGAGGCTCGGATCCGCCACATTCCATGTGGCGAGTGCGGCAATGCCCAGCGCGATCGTGGCCAGCATAGCGAAACCGGCCAGAGCCATGATCTGACGCACGAAAAACGCCGTCAGCACGAAGCGTGTGTGACGACCATCGAATGTCGGAGAATGCATTCTGCCCATGTCCCTGAACCCGTCGCTTTTCTTGGTTTCGGCAAGATTCGGCTGGTGACCAAATCCCGGATTGACAGGGAAAACTAACCGCTTGCTGGTTAATGTCGTATTAACCATGCGGTTTTTTGAGCGTTCACGGGTTTGCGTCAAAGAAAAAGGCCCGCCGAAGCGGGCCTTCTTTTGGAAGAGGGGATGGAGAACCCCTCTTCCGTGATATCAGGAGTGGTAGGCGGCTTCGCCGTGGGTCGCGAGGTCGAGACCTTCGCGTTCGGCTTCGACCGGAACCCTGAGACCAACGATCACGTCGACGATCTTGTAGAGGATCGCCGAGACGATGGCGCACCAGACGATGGTGATGGCGACGGCGACGAACTGCGTCCAGACCTGCGAGGCGATGGAGAAATCGGCCTTGCCCGTGCCGCCAAGCAGCGGAGACGTGAAGATGCCGGTGCCGAGGGCGCCGATGATGCCGCCGATGCCGTGGACACCGAAGACGTCAGCTGTGTCGTCGTAGCCGAACTTGTTCTTCACAACCGAGACGAAGAAGTAGCAGATCGGCGAGACGATGAGGCCGAGAACGATAGCGCCCATGGGTCCGACGGAACCGGCCGCAGGCGTTACGGCGACGAGGCCGGCGATCATGCCCGAAGCTGCGCCCAGCATGGAAGCCTTGCCGCGGGTGAAGCTTTCAACCAGCGACCAGGAAACGATGGCTGCTGCAGTGGCGAGGAAGGTGTTCATGGTTGCAAGAACCGCACCGCCAGATGCTTCGAGGTTGGAGCCGGCGTTGAAGCCGAACCAGCCGAACCACAGCATGGCTGCGCCAACCAGCGTCAGCGTCATGGAGTGCGGGGCCATCATGTCCTTGCCGAAGCCGGTACGCTTGCCAACCATGATCGCGCCGATCAGGCCCGCTACACCGGCATTGATGTGAACGACCGTGCCGCCGGCGAAGTCGAGAGCGCCCATGCCGAAGATCAGGCCGTTCGCATCCCAGACCATGTGAGCGATCGGGAAGTAAACGAAGGTGGCCCACAGGATGGTGAAGAGAATGACGGCGGAGAACTTCACGCGTTCTGCGAAGGCACCGATGATCAGCGCCGGGGTGATGGCCGCAAAGGTCATCTGGAAGGCGATGAAGGTGTATTCGTAGATCACGACGCCCTGGGAGAAGGTTGCCGAGGTGCTGTCAAGCGAAACGCCCGACAGGAACAGCTTGCCGAAACCGCCGAAATAGGGGCCGGTGCCGCCGCCAAAGGCAAAAGAATAGCCGTAGATGACCCAGATGAGCATCATGACCGCGGTGATGACGGTGCACTGCATGAGAACGGAGAGCATGTTCTTCGTGCGGACGAGGCCGCCGTAAAACAGCGCCAGACCCGGAAGGATCATGAACAGCACGAGGATCGTCGCGACATACATGAATGCGGTGTCGGCTTTTTCAGGAACGGGCGCTGCGGCTGCTGCCGGCGCGGCATCCTGGGCAAAGGCGATGGCCGGCGCCATCAGGGCCGCCGCTGCGGCGCCCAGCTTGCCGAGCGTGGAAAATTTGTTGAGTTGCATAGTTAGAAAACTCCCCTGTCAGCCGTGCTTCAAAGCGCTTCTGTGTTGGTTTCGCCGGTACGGATGCGCACGGCCTGTTCGATAGAGTAGACGAAGATCTTGCCGTCACCGATCTGCCCGGTCTTTGCCGCAGACGCGATCGCCTCGACGGCCTTGTCGACGACGTCGGATGGAACTGCGATCTCGATCTTCAGCTTGGGAAGGAAGCTCACCGCATATTCCGTGCCGCGATAAATCTCGGTATGCCCCTTCTGGCGTCCGTAACCCTTTACCTCGGTCACGGTCAGGCCCTGGATGCCGACGCCGGTGAGCGCTTCGCGCACTTCATCCAGCTTGAACGGCTTGATAATGGCCATCACAATTTTCATCTGGTTTCCCATCCTTTGTTTTGTCCTCGGCACGGAGCCGACTCTCCTGCCGCTGGCAGATCAGTAACAGCGACTGAGGACATACATTCAAAGGGCGTGCCAGTTTTGAGTGTGTATCTAACGTATTGAAATATAAAACTTATATGAAAGGCGTCTGAAAAAGGGGCATTTGTCGCCAAAATTTGCGTCTATTAAATGTGCGATTTTCAGAAAAAGCACATTATTTAATCATTTGCCCTTTTGCGGATCAAACCCTCCTGCGCCACGGAAGCGACCAGTTCACCCTGTCTGGTGAAAATATTGCCACGGGTCAAACCACGAGCGCCGGAAGCGCTGGGGCTATCCTGTGTGTAAAGCAGCCAGTCGTCCAGACGGCAGGGGCGGTGGAACCACATGGCGTGATCGAGGCTCGCCACCTGAATGGAGGGATCGAAGATCGTTGTTCCATGGGCGTAGAGCGAGGTGTCGAGCAGGGTCATATCTGAGAGATAAGCGAGAATGGCCGACTGCAGACGCGGATCATCCGGCACGTCGCCGACGGCGCGGACCCAGATATCCTGCTGCGGTTCCAGCTTTTCTTTCGAGATATAGTGGGTCAGCGAAACCGGCCTTATCTCGATCGGCCGCTTGTTGCTCCAGTATTTGCGAATTGAAGCGGGCGCCTTGGCGAGGAAGGCCGCCTGCATCTGCTCTTCGCTCATCAGCTTTTCGGGCGGCGTCACATCAGGCATCTTGATCTGATGGTCGAAACCATCCTCGAAAATCTGAAACGAAGCAGACATGGAAAAAATCGCTTTGCCATGCTGAATGGCGACGACACGGCGGGTGCAGAAACTCGCGCCATCGCGGATGCGCTCTACCTGGTATACGATGGGCACCAGCGGATCGCCCGGGCGCATGAAATAGGCATGCAGCGAGTGCACGAAACGGTCGTCATCCACGGTCCTTTGGGCGGCAATCAGGGCCTGCGCGATGACCTGACCGCCGAAAACCCGCTGCCAGCCGATTTGCGGGCTTTCGCCCCGGAACAGGTTCTCCTCCAGCTTCTCGAGATCGAGCGTGGCGATGAGATTGGCCATCGGGTCTGACGTTTGCGAGGGATGCGACATTTTTTCGGCCTGCTCCGGCTGTAGGAAGACGTCACATGGTCTATAGTGCGCCGATGATGCGTGCACAAGATTTGAGGAGAAGCGTGATGCTGGACGTAGTGGTGGCAGGCGGCGGATATGTCGGTCTTTCCGTTGCTGTTGCAATCAAGCAGGCGGCCCGGCATCTTAATGTGCAGGTGGTCGAGGCCGCTCCCGAGGATGTCTGGGTAAAGGACGTCCGTGCGTCCGCCATCATCGCGGCGGCCACCCGGATGCTCGATGTTTTCGGCATCTGGAGCGAGATTGAGCCGGAAGCCCAGCCGATCCACAAGATGATCGTCACCGATTCGAAGACCGCCGATCCGGTGCGTCCCGTGTTCCTGACGTTCGACGGTGCCGTAGAAGAGGGCAGGCCGTTTGCCCATATGGTTCCGAACGTCGCTCTGGTGGGGGCGTTGCGGGGCCTGTGCGAACGCCTTGGCATAGAAATCCGCCACGGTCTCAGTGTTTCCGATTTCGCCGCGGGGCCGCAGTCGACGGCCATCAGCCTTTCCGACGGGTCAATGCTCGAATCGCGATTGCTGATTGCCTGTGACGGGGTTCGCTCGGCACTCAGGGACATGGCTGGCATCAAGACCGTGCACTGGGCTTATGATCAGTCCGGTATCGTGACGACCGTTGAGCATGAGCGGCCGCATGAGGGTTGTGCGGAGGAGCATTTTCTGCCATCGGGCCCCTTCGCCATCCTGCCCTTGAAGGGAAACCGGTCTTCGCTCGTCTGGACCGAACGCACGGCCGATGCCGACAGGCTGGTGGCCTCCGACGATCTGGTGTTTGAAGAAGAGCTGGAGCGCCGGTTCGGTCACAAGCTCGGTCCTCTGCGTCCCGTCGGTCCCCGCCGCGCCTTCCCGCTGGGGCTGACGCTGGCGCGCTCCTTCGTCGCGCCACGGTTTGCGCTTGCGGGTGACGCGGCGCATGGCATTCACCCGATTTCCGGGCAGGGTCTCAATCTTGGCTTCAAGGATGTGGCGGCGCTCGCGGAAACGGTGGTCGAGGCCGACCGTCTGGGCCTCGATATTGGCTCTCTCAATGTTCTGGAGCGTTACCAGTCCTGGCGGCGTTTCGATACGTTGCGGATGGGCGTGACGACCGATGTGCTGAACCGGCTTTTCTCCAATGATATTGGTCCTATCCGTGTCATGCGTGATTTCGGTCTCGGCGTCGTGGATCGTTTGCCGGGTCTGAAATCCTATTTCATCGGTCAGGCCGCCGGCACGACGGATGCGAATGCGCCGCGTCTGCTTGTCGGCGAGGCGCTTTGATCCAGCCCTTCGCATATATTTCGGATCGGCTTTTCCGGGATTGCCGCTTGACAGCCTATCCCGGTATTTTCTGCCCCGACGCCCTTCCGTAAAGATGAATCCGGCCAAGGACTTATCCGGATTCATAATCTGGTATGGGCCGCGCGCTCGCCAACCAGATATTGCGGAGAACAAAAGCTGAATCATGCGGAGTCAGCGATTCGTATTCGATTCGTTCGCAGACTGTTCCGTAGCCGAATCGATTCGATTTTCGCCGGATTCTTTTTGTTTCTTCAACTTGCTGAATCTGCACGGAAAATTCCGTGGATCGGTCGCCTTGCGCCACTTTGCGGGCAAGGCCTATTGCCTTTGTCAGCGGGCGTTGCCATGTGTGGTGCGTGCGGCCCGCATCAGCAATGGTGAGCGGCACGGCAAGCAGATGAAGTCGATTCGCGGATAGTACGTTGAATTTTCGCCCCATGATCCTGAGCGGCCGCGGTGTCACGGCCGTTCTCGGCCCCACCAATACCGGCAAGACCCATTACGCGATCGAGCGGATGGTCGCGCATGGCAGCGGTGTCATCGGCCTACCGCTGCGTCTTCTGGCGCGGGAGGTCTATACCCGCCTCGTTGAAAAGGTTGGGGCGCCGAATGTGGCGCTGATTACCGGCGAAGAAAAGATTTCACCTCCCAAAGCCAAATATTCCGTCTGCACGGTTGAAGCCATGCCGCGCGAGACGACGGCCGCCTTCGTCGCGATCGACGAGGTGCAGCTGGCGGGTGATCTCGAGCGCGGGCATATCTTCACCGACCGGGTGCTGCATCTGCGCGGGCGGGAGGAAACGCTGCTGCTCGGCGCGGGCACGATGCGCCCTATCCTCGAAAAGCTGCTGCCCGGAATTACCGTGGTGGAACGTCCGCGCCTGTCGCAGCTTTTTTATGCGGGTCAGAAGAAGATAACCCGTCTGCCACAGCGCACGGCGATCGTCGCTTTTTCCGCCGATGAGGTCTATGCCATTGCCGAACTGGTGCGCCGCCAGCGCGGTGGCGCAGCCGTGGTGCTGGGTGCGCTTTCGCCACGCACGCGCAATGCGCAGGTGGGTCTCTACCAGTCCGGCGATGTCGAATATCTTGTCGCGACGGACGCCATCGGCATGGGTCTCAACCTCGATGTCGATCATGTCGCCTTCGCACAGGACCGCAAATTCGACGGTTATCAGTTCCGCAATCTCAATCCCGGCGAGATCGGCCAGATTGCCGGCCGCGCCGGTCGCCACCTTCGCGACGGTACATTCGGTGTGACGGGGCGTGTCGATCCGTTCGATGACGAATTGGTGGAGCGGATCGAAACCCATCAGTTCGACGCGGTGAAGGTGCTGCAATGGCGGACGAAAAATTTCGATTTTTCCTCCATCGCCAATCTGCGCCTGAGCCTCGACGCCGCACCGGCGATCCAGGGACTTTCGCGCGCTCTGCCGGCAATTGACCAGCAGGCGCTGGAATATCTGTCGCGTTATCCTGAGATCATTGATGTGACGACCACCGATTCGCGGGTGGAAAAGCTCTGGGAGGCCTGCGCGCTGCCCGATTATCGCCGCATCGCCCCCGCACAGCATGCCGACCTGATCTCCACGCTCTATTTCGACCTCGTCAAACGGGGGGCGGTGAATGAGGATTTCATGGCCGAGCAGGTGCGCCGCGCCGACCGGACGGATGGAGAGATCGATACCTTGTCTGCGAGGATTGCGCAGATCAGAACATGGACTTATGTATCGAACCGCCCAGGATGGCTTGCCGATCCGACACACTGGCAAGAAAAGACTCGGGAAATCGAGGATCGATTGTCCGATGCGCTACATGAAAGGTTGACGAAACGCTTTGTTGATCGCAGGACATCTGTGCTCATGAGGCGCCTGAGAGAGAATGCGATGCTTGAAGCTGAAATCAGTGTAAATGGTGATGTCTTTGTAGAAGGACATCACGTCGGCCAGTTGGCCGGGTTCCGGTTCACGCCGGTGCCGGGAATGGAAGGGCCGGATCAGAAGGCCGTGCAGGCTGCGGCGCAGAAGGCGCTCGCGCTCGAATACGAGGCGCGTGCTGCGCGTCTGCATGCCAGTGGAAATGGCGATCTCGCTTTGAGCTCCGATGGTCTGGTTCGCTGGTTGGGCGAGCCGGTAGCCCGCCTTTCGGCCGGCGACAACATCATGAAGCCGCGGGTGATCCTGCTTGCCGACGAGCAGTTGAGCGGCAATGCCCGTGATCACGCGCTGGCGCGCGTCGAGCGTTTCGTCAATCATCAGATTGCGACCGTGCTGAAGCCGCTGGACGATATTTCCCGCGCCGAAGACCTTCAGGGTCTGGCGAAGGGCCTGGCGTTCCAGCTGGTCGAAAATCTTGGCGTGCTGTTCCGCCGCGACGTTGCCGAAGACGTGAAGTCTCTCGACCAGGACGCGCGCGCCTCCATGCGCCGTTACGGCGTGCGTTTCGGCGCCTACCATGTTTTCCTGCCCGCGCTTCTCAAGCCCGCTCCGGCGGAGCTCGTCACGCTGCTCTGGGCTTTGAAGAATGATGGCCTTGGCAAGCCGGGTTACGGCGATCTCATTCCGGTGCTTGCCGCCGGCCGTACATCGGTCGTCACCGATGCCAGCTTCGAGCGCATGTTCTATAAGCTCGCCGGTTTCCGTTTCCTCGGAAAGCGCGCCGTGCGTATCGACATTCTCGAGCGTCTGGCTGATCTCATCCGTCCGCTCCTGCAATGGAAGCCCGGCCAGCAGCCGCGTCCGGAAGGCGCCTATGACGGTCGCCGTTTCACGACCACGACAGCCATGCTTTCCATTCTCGGCGCGACGCTCGACGACATGGAAGAAATTCTGAAGGGTCTCGGTTACCGCGCCGACCAGGTGACGGCGGAAGAGGCGCAGGCCTTCCTCGCCAGTCACGCCGGTGCCTCTGCCCCGGTTGCTGCAGAAGCGGCGACGGCAGAAGAGGAAAGCATCGAGACCGAGGAGCACGAGCCGGCTTCCGAAGAGCAGGTGTCCGAAACGGCGACTGTTGCGGAAGGCGAAGCTGCCGAGGCGCCGGTTGCGGAAGCTGCCAGCGAAGAGGCTGCTGCAGCCGAGGCTGCGTCGGAAAACGCCGAGGCCGCCGAGCCCAAGCCTGTCCTTCTGTGGCGTCCGGGTGGTCGCAACGAAAATCAGCGTGGCGAAAACCGTCGTCCCGGCAATCGCGGTCAAGGCCGTGGTGAGGGAGCCCGCGAACAGGGTGAGCGTCGCGGTGAAGGCCGTCCCGGCAATCGTGACGGTGCAAACCGCGAAGCTGCCAATCGCAGTGGCGACGGCGAGCGCAAGCGTGATGGCGGACGTCCCGACCGTGGCAACAACCGCAACAATGATCGTCATGATCGCGGGGAGCGCAAGGACCGGCCGGAACGCAATGACCGTGGCGGAAAGCCGCAGGGGCAGCAGCGCTTCGAAGCCAAGCCGCCGCGCAAGGAGAAGCCGCTCGATCCGGATTCACCTTTCGCAAAGCTCGCTGCTCTCAAGGAGCAGCTGAAGAAGTAAGCCTATGGGAAGCAGCGAACAGCCACTGGAAAGCACGCGACAGCGTCTGGACAAGTGGCTGTTCTTTGCCCGTATGGCCAAGTCCCGTTCGCTTGCCCAAGGCTACATTCAGTCGGGCCACGTCAAGGTCAACGGGGTTACCATCCGCCAGCCCAGCCATGCGGTGAAGGCGGGTGACAGGCTCGATATCGGTTTCGAGCGCATGGACAAGTTGCTCGTCGTCAAGTCCGGCGGAACACGGCGTGGGCCCTATGAGGAAGCCAGACTTCTCTATGACGACCAGACACCGCCACGGGAACCTTCCGACAGGCTGACGCCTCTCGAGCAGGCGTTGCGCCAGCCGGGCAGCGGGCGTCCGACTAAAAAAGAGCGCAGGGCGCTCGACAGGTTTCTGTCTGATAGCGACGGAAGCAAAGATTAGAATAAACCTCCAAGTCGCACCCGTTTTTCAGAATTGTTTATCCTTGCTATCTGTAGTCAAAGGCATTACGTCACTTGCGAAATTGCCCTGTCTGAATTCCGGGCGACGGCTTGTGTTCCGAAGCCCAAAGACCCGGCCTGCATATTCTGGAGTTCATCATGACATATGTCGTGACCGACAATTGCATCCGCTGCAAATATACCGATTGCGTTGAGGTCTGCCCCGTCGACTGCTTTTACGAGGGTGAAAATTTCCTCGCGATCAATCCCGATGAATGCATCGATTGTGGTGTGTGCGAACCGGAATGTCCCGCCGAGGCTATTAAGCCCGATACGGAGCCGGGTCTCGACAAGTGGCTGAAGCTCAATGCCGAATATGCGGCAATCTGGCCGAACATCACAATCAAGCGCGACCCGATGGCGGAAGCCAAGGAAATGGACGGAGTTGAAGGCAAGCTGGAGCTTTATTTCTCTGCCGAGCCCGGTAAGGGCGACTGACCTCGGATTTACGAAGGTCCTGTACAAATATTTGAAAAGCCCTCGTTGCACCCAGCACGAGGGCTTTTTGTTTATCCGCCGCGGCCGGATTGGAGCGTGGTGGAGAGCAATGTCAGAAGGGCCACGCTTTCCTCCAGGCTTTGCCGCTGGCGGCTTTGCAGGATGGCGGCCTGCAGACGGTTCATCTCGCGGGCAATCGCCGCTGGCTGCCACGTTCGCAGCGCTCTTTCGATGACGGGTTTTCTGCGGAAGTGGATGTGGCGTCCAAGCGTCTGCATGACCTGGCCGGCCTGCAGTTTTTTCTCATCCATTTCGGCCCGCATCTGGTCGAGCAGCTGGAATTGCTTGAGGCATCCCTGGAGCACAAGGAAGATCGGCGTCTTCGAAGAGACGATCTTCTGCGTCGCATGGAAAAAGGCGTTTCTGTCGCCTTTCAGGATGGCGTCAACGGCATCGTCGGCGGAGACCGTGCTGGCATCGCCGATAATGGAGAGAACGTCGTCTTCTTCGACCACGTCCGCGCCACGGCAATAGAGCGCGAGCTTACGGATTTCATTGCGCGAAGCGATACGGTCGCCGCCGAGCGATTCTATCAGCCTCTGCCGCGCAGCAGGCGCGATGCGGAGATTGTCTGCGGATAGTTCCTGATCGATCAGTGCATTCAGCGAGCGGGCATCGTCGGCATAACAGGGGATCGCGGCGATGGAGCGCGCAGGCTCCGCGATCTTGCGCAGTCCGGTACCTTTTTTGACATCGCCCGCTTCGATGATCAGGAAGCTCGCTTCCGGCGGCGTTTCCGCCAGAATCTGGAGGGCATCCACCAGCGCCTTTTCGGCTGAGGCACCTTTGACCCAGACGAGTTTTTCACCGCCGAAAAGACCGATGGCGTTCACTTCATCGAGCAGGCGGCCAGGGTCGCCCTGCAGATCGGATGCGGTCAGCTTTAGCGATGCGAAAGCGTCGTCGGGATCGATACCGGTCTTTTTGGCGATGAGGGTCGCCCGTTCCGACACGAGGCCGCGATCCGGGCCGTAGAGCACGAAAATGCGAAAGCGCTCCGCCGGATTTTCGGCGAAGCGCTCGAATTCATGGGACTTTATCTCCGTCACGGCCGCCGCTCTCAGCGGCCGAGTGTGGCGGCGATATCGGTGCGGATGATTTCAGCCAGTTCCCGGGCGGCACGATTCTCGGCGTCGCGAGTTGCACGGATCTTGGCGAATTCCTGCTGCGGCAAGTCCACCTGCGCCGTCACGCTGCGGCGTGCAGAGCGCAGAATCTGACCGTCGGAAACGCGCGTCAGCACATATTGACCGCTCATCACGACACGGCCGGGATAGGGGCCGTCGTAATTGTTGTTCGCCCGGGTCGTCAGGTCGTAGTTCTGCACTTCCGTTGACGTGGCGCTCGAGCTTACAAAAACTTTGACGTTATATTGCGCCGTGGCCGGTTGGCCCGCGCCGCCGGCCATCAGAAAGATCAGCTGATTGCGGACTTCCTGCCCGACCCTGCCACCGGTCTCGGAGACGCTGACGGCCGCCAGCCTCTCCTTGGTTCCGGAAGCCTCACCATAAAGCGGGCGCACCTGGCAGCCCGCCAGAAGACCAGCCATCGTCACGACGGAAATCGCTGCCGCGACGCGGCTCCATCTTGAAAAAACGTCAGACAACAATGTTCACAATCCTCTGCGGAACCACGATGACTTTTTTGGGCTCGCCACCGGCAAGAATCGATTTGACGGCATCCAGCGCAAGGGCGGCCGTTCGGACCGCATCTTGATCCGCATCGCGCGCGATTGTCAATTCGCCACGCTTCTTGCCATTGACCTGCACGGGCATGACCACGTCGTTTTCCTCGACCAGCGAAGCGACGAAGCTTGGCCATGGTGTCTGGGCCACGAGGCCCGTATTGCCCAGCGCCGACCAGCATTCTTCCGCCAGATGCGGTGTCATCGGGGCAATGATGCGGATGAGGATTTCGACGGCGTCGCGCGCCGCTGCCTTGACGTCGTCAGGCTTTCCGCCAGAAGCAACATCGGCGAGCGGACCGGCCAGCGCATTGACCAGTTCGTAGATGCGGGCGATGGCCTTGTTGAAGGCGAGCTTGTCCAGATCTTCCTGAACAGCCTTCAGCGTCTTGTGAGCCGCCTTGGAGGCTGCCAGCCCTTCGCCTTCGGTTGCCGGCTTCGGCTTCACGTCCTTCAACTGTTCGGCTGCTTCGCCAATGATCCGCCAGACGCGCTGAACGAATCGGTTTGCACCTTCCACACCGGCTTCAGACCAGATGACGTCGCGATCAGGTGGCGAATCGGAGAGAACGAAGAAGCGCGCGGTATCCGCCCCGTAGGATGCGATGATATCGTCAGGGTCGACCACGTTCTTCTTAGACTTCGACATCTTCTCGATGGAGCCGATCTTCACCTCTTCGCCGGAAGAGAGCAGGAAGGCGCGGCGCGCGCCGTCGTTTTCCTCGATCCGCAGTTCGGCAGGCGGCACCCATTCACGCGTTGTGCCTTCACCGCGGCTGTAAGTCTCGTGGACCACCATGCCCTGGGTGAACAGGCCCTTGAAGGGTTCCTTGACATCCACATGCCCTGTTTCGCGCATCGCACGGGTGAAGAAGCGCGAATAGAGCAGGTGCAGGATGGCATGCTCGATACCGCCGATATATTGATCCACCGGCAGCCAGTGGTTGGCGACCTTCGGGTCGGTCGGTGCGTCTTCCCACGGCGCGGTGAAGCGCGTGTAATACCAGCTGGAATCGACGAATGTATCCATCGTATCCGTTTCGCGGCGTGCGTCATGGCCGCATTGCGGGCAGGAGACATGGCGCCATGTGGGGTGCCGGTCCAGCGGGTTGCCGGGCACATCGAAAGTCACGTCGTCGGGCAGTTTGACCGGCAGATCCTTTTTCGGAACCGGCACCACGCCGCAGACTTCGCAATGGATGACCGGGATAGGGCAACCCCAGTAACGCTGGCGGGAAATGCCCCAGTCGCGCAGGCGGAAATTGACCTTGCGCTCGGCCTGCGGCGTGTTGCCCAGCATCTCAGCAGAGAGCTTCTGCACGACCGCCTCAAAAGCGTCCGTCGTATTCATGCCGTTCAGGAAGCCGGAATTGATCATCACGCCATCATCGGTGAAGGCGGTGTCTTCGATGGTGAAGCTTGCGGCATCCGGACCTTCCGGTGCGACGACGGCGACGACCGGCAGGCCGTATTTGCGGGCGAAATCCAGATCGCGCTGGTCGCCGGAGGGGCAGCCGAAGATCGCGCCGGTGCCATAGTCCATCAATACGAAGTTGGCGACATAGACCGGCAGTTCCCATGTCGGGTCCAGCGGGTGCACGACCTTGACGCCGGTATCGATACCCTTCTTTTCCGCGGTTTCCAGCGCTGCCAAGGAGGTGCCATGGCGACGGCATTCGTCGCAGAACTCGGCAATCGCAAGATTCTGCGCAGACAGTTCCCGCGCCAGCGGATGGTCGGCGGCGATCGCCAGGAAGGATGCGCCGAACAGCGTGTCCGGGCGCGTCGTATAGACGGTGATGTCGGAGAAACCTTCCGGCGCCGTGTCAGTGACGGTTTGCCAGCGCAGCGACAGGCCTTCAGAGCGGCCGATCCAGTTCTTCTGCATCAGGCGCACTTTTTCCGGCCATTGATCCAGCGTATCCAGCTCGTCCAGCAGGTCCTGGCTGAAATCGGTGATGCGGAAGAACCATTGCGTCAGTTCGCGCTGTTCCACCAGCGCGCCGGAGCGCCAGCCGCGACCGTCGATCACCTGCTCGTTGGCCAGCACGGTGTGGTCGACCGGGTCCCAGTTGACCTTGGACTGCTTGCGATAGACGAGACCCTTTTCCATGAAATCGACGAATAGCGCCTGCTGGCGATGGTAATATTCCACGTCACAGGTGGCGAATTCGCGGGTCCAGTCCAGCGACAGGCCCATGGATTTCAGCTGGCCGCGCATGGTCGCGATGTTCTGGTAGGTCCAATCCTTCGGATGAACCTTGTTCTGCATGGCGGCATTTTCGGCAGGCATGCCGAAGGCGTCCCAGCCCATCGGATGCAGGACGTTGAAACCACGGGCACGCTTGTAGCGGGCGACGACGTCGCCCATGGCGTAGTTGCGGACATGGCCCATATGGATGCGTCCCGACGGATAGGGAAACATCTCTAGAACGTAATACTTCTCACGCGGATCGCTGTTGTCGGTGACGAAAACCTTGTCTTCGTTCCATTTCTGCTGCCAGCGCGGCTCGGCGTCGCGAGGATTGTAACGTTCGATGGCCATTGTTTAGAATTCCGGGTATCGAGGGGAAAAATTTGCGCTGACCTTCACCATGAAACGACCGGGGCGTCAAGTTTGGCGGGGCATTCGGGCGTTCAATCTTGGCCAGCGTGCCTCAAATGGTGCTAAACCCGCTTGGCATCAAGGCAATCGGCGTCTAGTTAGCGTTGCGAATGGTTCAAATGAAGGTCTTGTGATGGAAATCGAAGCACGTCTTGAGGATGTCAGGCAGCGCATTGGTGATGTCGCGGAAAAATCCGGCCGCAAGCCTGCGGATGTTGCCCTTGTCGCGGTCTCGAAGACCTTCGATGCGGAGGCGATCCAGCCGGTCATCGATGCCGGCCAGCGCGTATTCGGCGAGAACCGCGTGCAGGAAGCGCAGGGCAAGTGGCCGAAACTCAAAGAGAAGACTGACGGCATAGAGTTGCGTCTGATCGGCCCGTTGCAATCCAACAAGACGGCGGATGCCGTGGCGCTGTTTGATGTCGTCGAGAGCGTCGACCGCGAAAAGATCGCCCGCGCGCTTGCCGAGGAATGCGCCAAACAGGGCCGCAGCCTCCGGTTTTATGTTCAGGTCAATACCGGGCTTGAGCCGCAAAAGGCGGGCATCGATCCGCGTGAGACAGTTGCTTTCGTGGCCTTTTGCCGGGATGAGCTGAAATTGCAGGTTGAGGGATTGATGTGCATTCCGCCGGCTGATGAAAATCCCGGTCCGCATTTTGCGCTGCTGGCGAAGCTTGCCAGGGAGTGCGGCCTTGAGAAGCTTTCCATGGGCATGTCCGGGGATTTCGAAACGGCCGTCGAATTCGGCGCGACCAGTGTGCGTGTGGGTTCGGCCATCTTCGGTACGCGATAAGGCCATAAACAAAAAACCCGGCGCTGAGGCCGGGTTTCAAGCATTCGAAAACGACGATCAGTACTGATCGTCCTCGTCTTCGTCCTTCTGCGTGGATTTCAGCGAGGAGAGCTTCTTGAAGACCGCATCGGCGTCGATCTGTTCGTCTTCTTCGCGCTGGAAGTTGTAATCCAGACCTTCCGTCACGGTTGCCGGCTGCAGTGTGTTGTCCAGCTCTTCGGCTGTCGGCAGCGGGCGGCCGCGCGAGGCGCGTTCGACTTCAAGGTCGAGATCGATCTGGCTGCAGAGGCCGAGCGTTACCGGATCCATCGGCGTCAGGTTTGCCGAGTTCCAGTGGGTACGGTCGCGAATCTGCTCGATCGTCGATTTCGTGGTGCCGACGAGACGCGAAATCTGCGCATCCTTCAGTTCCGGGTGGTTGCGAACGAGCCAGAGAATAGCGTTCGGACGGTCCTGACGCTTGGAAACCGGCGTGTAGCGCGGGCCACGGCGCTTGGATTCCGGCACGCGGACCTTCGGCTCGGAAAGCTTCAGCTTATGGTTCGGATTGGCTTCGGCACGGGCGATCTCGTCGCGGGAAAGCTGTCCGGTCGCGATCGGATCGAGGCCCTTGATGCCCTGCGCGGCTTCACCGTCGGCAATTGCCTTGACTTCAAGCGGATGCAGTTTGCAGAACGTGGCGATCTGATCGAACGACAGCGCGGTGTTGTCAACCAGCCATACAGCCGTAGCTTTTGGCATGAGCAATTGTTGAGCCATAGATACAGTCCTTCTGTCCGTCCGCGCCGGTGTCGCGGGCGTGGTATCAACCACTGATTTCCGGGATATTGGCGCTCTATAACCGGATTGCATCATAATTGCAATTCTTTGCGAAACAAATGACCTTTGTCTAATTGCCGTGCGCATTTGAACTGCTATGAATTCAACACATGCCTGAGGTGGGAGTCTCAAGGTCACGCATATCTAGCCATATCTGGTTCCAGGAGGAGTTCATGTCTGCCAAAATCTACCCGGTGCTCAAATCGGCGAAGGCCCGCACGCTCATCGACAATGAGCGTTACCAGAAATGGTATCAGGAGAGCGTCGAGGATCCGGAAAAGTTCTGGGACAAGCACGGCCGGCGGATCGACTGGTTCAAGCCCTATACCAAGGTCAAGAATACGTCCTTCAAGGGTAGGGTGCCGATCAGGTGGTTCGAGGACGGCCTCACCAACGTCTCCTATAACTGTATCGACCGTCACCTGAAGACGCATGGCGAGCGCACGGCGATCATCTGGGAAGGCGATAACCCCTATATCGACAAGAAGATCACCTATAACCAGCTCTATGATTATGTCTGCCGTCTTGCGAATGTGCTGAAGAAGCACGGCGTCAAGAAGGGTGACCGCGTCACCATCTATATGCCGATGATACCCGAAGCGGCTTATGCGATGCTCGCCTGCGCCCGCATCGGCGCCATCCATTCGGTCGTCTTTGGCGGCTTTTCGCCCGAAGCGCTGGCGGGCCGCATCGTCGATTGCCAGTCCACCTTCGTCATCACCTGCGATGAGGGCGTGCGCGGCGGCAAGCCTATCCCGCTCAAGGAAAACACCGACAAGGCGATCGATATCGCCGCCAAGCAATATGTCATCGTCAACAAGGTTCTGGTGGTGCGCCGCACCGGCGGCAAGACCGGCTGGGCTCCCGGCCGCGACATCTGGTACCATCAGGAAATCGCCACCGTTAAGCCGGATTGCCCGCCGGTGAAGATGCGCGCTGAAGACCCGCTGTTCATCCTTTATACCTCCGGCTCTACCGGCAAGCCGAAGGGCGTGCTGCACACGACTGGTGGTTATCTCGTCTATACGTCGATGACGCATGAATATGTCTTCGACTACAAGGATGGAGAGGTCTTTTGGTGTACCGCCGATGTCGGCTGGGTCACCGGACACTCTTATATTGTCTATGGGCCGCTAGCGAATTGCGCGACGACGCTGATGTTCGAAGGCGTTCCCAACTTCCCCGATCAGGGCCGGTTCTGGGAAGTCATCGACAAGCACAAGGTCAATATCTTCTACACGGCGCCGACGGCGCTCAGATCGCTGATGGGGGCGGGCGACCAGTTCGTTCAGCGCTCGTCGCGCTCCAGCATCCGTCTTCTCGGCACGGTGGGTGAGCCGATCAACCCGGAAGCATGGGAGTGGTATTACCATGTGGTCGGCGAAGACAAGAGCCCGATCGTCGACACCTGGTGGCAGACGGAGACCGGCGGCATTCTCATCTCGCCGCTGCCGGGCGCGACCGATCTGAAGCCCGGCTCGGCGACGAGGCCGTTCTTCGGCGTGCAGCCGCAACTTGTCGATGCCGAAGGCAACGTGCTGGAAGGGCCGGCTGACGGCAATCTCTGCATCATCGACAGCTGGCCGGGCCAGTCGCGCTCCGTCTATGGCGATCATCAGCGCTTCATCGATACGTATTTCTCGACCTACAAGGGCAAATACTTCACCGGTGACGGCTGCCGTCGTGATGAGGACGGTTATTACTGGATCACCGGCCGCGTCGATGACGTGCTGAACGTTTCCGGTCATCGCCTTGGCACGGCCGAAGTGGAATCGGCGCTGGTGTCGCATCATCAGGTTTCGGAAGCGGCCGTGGTCGGTTATCCGCATCCCATCAAGGGACAGGGCATTTATTGTTATGTCACGTTGATGGCGGGCCAGAATGGCGACTATGCGCTGCGCGAGGAGCTGGTGAAACACGTGCGCAACGAGATCGGGCCGGTTGCGACACCTGACAAGATCCAGTTCGCGCCGGGCCTGCCCAAGACCCGTTCCGGCAAGATCATGCGGCGTATCCTGCGCAAGATCGCCGAGGACGACTTTGGTGCGCTGGGGGATACATCGACGCTCGCCGATCCGGCGGTGGTCGAAGACCTCATCGCCAACCGGCAGAACCGCACGGCGTGATCTTTTGAAAAGGCTGCTTCGGCAGCCTTTTTTCTGTCGGCCATTTTCACAAACAAAAACACCCGGAGGTGGAACCTCCGGGTGTTTTCAATTTTATCCGGTAAGGATTACTGGCCGCGGATCTTCTTCAGGTCCGCCAGAACGGCGTCAACGACGTCAGCGCCGATTTCAGCCTTGTGCTTTTCGTACACGACCATCGACTTTTCGCGAATACGGGTCTGCTCTTCCGGAGACAGCGTGTTCACTTCGAGACCGGCAGCCTTGATCTTTTCCAGCGACTTCTGGTTCAGTTCGCGGATGACCTTGCGTTCTTCGTCACGGCCGACGACTGCGCATTCACGCAGGGCCGTCTGCTCTTCGGGCGTGTAGCTGTCGAAGATCGGCTTGGAGAAGAGGAAGAGGAACGGCGTATAGGCGTGGTTCGTCTCGGTGATGTACTTCTGCACCTCGTAGAACTTGGAGGTGTCGATCGTAACATAGGGGTTTTCCTGTGCGTCGATCGCGTTGGTTTCAAGCGCCGAGAACACCTCACCGAAGGCCATCGGCGTTGCGTTGGCGCCGAGGTTCTGGAAGGTGTCGAGGAAGATGTTGTTCTGCATCACGCGGACCTTGAGGCCCGAGAAATCTTCCCACTTGTTCACGGCATGCTTGGAGTTGGACAGGTTGCGGAAACCGTTTTCCCAGTAGGCGAGGTTCACGAGACCCTGCTCTTCCAGCTTCTTGTTCATCATGTCGCCGAAGGCGCCGTCCATGACGGCATCGGCTTCCTTGTCGTTCGCAAAGAGGAACGGCAGGTCGAAGACGCCGAGCGACGGGATGAGGCCGACGAGCGGCGAGGACGAGGTTACGACAGCTTCCTGAACGCCGGAGCGCAGGGCCTGCGTTGCCTGAAGGTCGCCGCCAAGCGCGCCGCCCCAGAATGCCGTGAGCTTCAGCTTGCCGCCGGATTTGTCATCGAGGCAGGCCTGCATGGCCTTGATGCCGTTGCCAACCGGGTGGTCCTGGTTGATGCCGTTCGAAACGCGGATGTTACGGCTGTTGAATTCGGCCATTGCCGGGGCAGCGGCGCCAACGGCGAAGGCAATCGCTGTAGTGGTCAGAAGAAGCTTTCTCATAATATCCTCCCTTGGATTGTGGTCGAGAAAAAGTATCGATTAACGAAGGTACTGCAGCGGAACCATGACGATGTCAGGGAATATCACCAGCAGCGCCAGCACGATGGTTTCGGCGACGAGGAACGGCCAGACGCCGATTGTGACCTTGCCGAGCGGGATGCGGCCGACACCACTGACGACGTTCAGCACGACGCCAACCGGAGGGGTAATCAGGCCGATGGCGTTGTTGATGATGAAGAGTACACCGAAATAGACCGGGTCGATGCCTGCCTGCTTGATGATGGGCATCAGAACAGGCGTCAGGATCAGGATGGTCGGGGTCAGGTCGAGCGCGGTTCCGACGATGAAGACCAACACCATGATGACGATCATCAGAAGCATCGGACGGTCGATCAGCGGCTCGATATAGCCTGCGACTTCGTTCGGAATGTTCGCCGCCGTGATGAGCCACGCGGAGACGAGTGCAGCGCAGACGAGGAACATGATGATCGAGGTGCTCTTGGCGGCGCGCAGAAGCACGTGGAACAGGTCCGCCGGCTTCAGTTCGCGGTAAATCACCATGCCGACGAACAGCGCGTAAGCGGCAGCGACGACGGCGGCCTCCGTCGGTGTCATGATGCCGGCCTTGATGCCGCCGAGGATGATGACGGGCATGCCGAGCGCCCAGCCGGCGCGGGCGGTTGCGACGAGACGTTCCTTGGCTGTGGTTCTCGGCAGCGGCTTGATGTCATCCTTGCGAACGACGATCAGCCAGGCGACGATCAGCGAAATGCCCATCAGAATGCCGGGAACGATACCTGCCAGGAAGAGCTGGGTGATCGAGACGTTTGCGGCGACGCCGAAAACGATGAAGGCCATGGACGGGGGGATCACCGGTGCGATGATGCCACCTGCAGCGATGAGGCCGCCGGAGCGCGGAATATTGTAACCGGCCTTCGCCATCATCGGGATGAGGATTGCGGCAAGGGCTGCGGTATCGGCTGCCGCCGAACCCGAGATGCTGGCCATGATGATGGCCGCCACGATGGCAACGATGCCGAGACCGCCCCTGATATGACCAACGCAGGCGATGGCGAAATCAATGATGCGGCGCGACAGGCCGCCCGAATTCATCAATTCGCCAGCCAGAATGAAGAACGGGATGGCCAGCAGCGTGAAGGTATCCGCGCCCGAAATCATGTTCTGGGCGATGATCGCAGTGTTGAACATGCCCATGTACCACATGAGCACGACGCCGCAGAACATCAGCGAGAAAGCGACGGGAACGCCAATCGCCATGGCTCCCAGGAGAGAGCCGACAAAAACGAGAAGTGTCATGGTATCAGCGCTCCGAAAGCTGTTCGATCGTCAGGTTCTCGCCCGCAAACTGGGCGATTTCGTCCTCTGTCACGCGGCCCGTCAAAAGACGGTAGAGGCGTTCCAGCGCGATGATGAACATCAGGCCGCCGGTGAACATGCCGATGCCATAGACCCAGATCATCGAAAGCTTGGTGACGGGGGCATGCATGCTGGCGTTGATGCCTGACTGCTTCCAGGTTCCCCAGAAGAAGATGGCGGAACAGGCCAGAATGATGATGTTCGACGCGATCATGCAGACGATGCGGGCACGGCGCGACAGGAACATCACCAGCGTTTCAATGCCCATGTGGCTGTTCTCACGGAAGGTGAGCACGGCGCCGAGGAAGGTCAGCCACACGAAGAAATAGCGCGACAGTTCTTCCGAGACGTTGATGCCGGAATTCATCGAGTAACGCATGACGACGTTGACGAAGACCATGATCGACATGCCGGCGAGCAGCAGGACGAGAATGATTTCGAGAATCCGGTAAAAGAGATTGATGGTCTTTTGCATTTTCCCCTCCCGAAGAAATATCTAGAGCAGCCCTCGTTTCGCCAGGTTGCGCATCAGGGCCGCGGTGCCGAATGTCCATTCCGGGCATTCGTCAGTCGTCGTGACCCAGTTGATCAGCTTACCGAGCTTGGGCGTGGAGATTTCGACACGGTCCCCCTTTGAATGGGTGAAACCGAGACCTGGTCCATGGCGGTCCTTTACCGGCGCGAACATCGTGCCAAGGAAAAAGACGGCACCGTCAGGATATTGATGGTTGCGGTTCAAAAGCTGCGACGCAAGGTTTTCCGGCGTGCGGCTGATCGCCTCCATGGGGCTGGCGCCCGTCATGGTGAAACCGTCTTCGCCTTCGACCAGAAGCGAGATCTGCGACTTCTTCACATCTTCAATGGTGAAGTTGCCGTCGAACAGGCGGATGAAAGGACCGATCGCGCAGGAGGCGTTGTTGTCCTTGGCCTTGCTGAGCAGCAGGGCGGAACGGCCTTCGAAATCGCGCAGGTTGACGTCGTTGCCAAGCGTTGCGCCGATGATGCGGCCATCGGAGGTAATGGCCAGCACCACTTCCGGTTCCGGGTTGTTCCACTGCGATTTCGGGTGAACGCCGATCAGGGCGCCGCAGCCCACCGAGGCCATGGCCTGCGCCTTGGAGAAGATCTCCGCATCGGGGCCGATACCTACTTCCAGATATTGCGACCACAGGCCCATTTCCTGGAGCAGTTTCTTGACTTCGGCGGCTTTTTCCGAGCCGGCCTCAAGTCCCTTGAGATTGTCGCCGAGAACCGGGGCCAGCCGCCCGCGAATTTCCTGCGCGCGCAGCGGATCGCCCTTGGCCTGCTCTTCGATCACCCGTTCCAGCATGCTGTCGGCAAAGGTGACGCCTGCAGCCTTGACGGCCTGAATGTCATTGGGGGCAAGAAGTTCGCCGGCGGAACCGTCCAGAAACGCCTCCAGCGCACCGAGTGCGACGAATGTACCGGTGTCGGCGAGCCGCTCCACCAGATCCGTGTTTTCCAGAAGTTCGGACATGGTCGGGGAAAGCGAAGTGAGGTCATAAAGCACGCCGCCCTTGAGCAGGACGGGGCAGGGGCCGCCCTCGCTTTTCGACCAGACGCGGCCGACGAGCAGCGCGTTTTCGAAATCTTCAGGCAAAATTGCAGTAGCGTCGATGGACCTTGTGCCGGTCATGTAGTCCTCCCCTTCAGCATCCGACAGGCCGCCTCCTGCGGTCTTATTGTCTGGATGTCTGACAACTTAATCCCATTCTTCTTAGTATGACTTTTGCTACGAGTCTAGCGGCCTTGCCGACAAATTTGTCGTCTTTCGCGTCTCAATTCCCGGAAAGCCGTAAACCTGTCCTATAGCTTTGCCGGCGTGGTCTTTCGCTGCTCTTAGAAGATATCCAGTTCGAGATTGACCCGGCTTGCGGCGCCGATCAGATGCTTGCGCATGGCGTTCTTGGCAGCAGCGGCGTCTGCCTTCTCGACGGCCTCATAGATTGCCACATGTTCGGCGATCGTCACCTCGAGAATTTCGCCAAAAACCGCGCGGGAGAATGCGATGTTGATCGCGGAACTGATGCGTTCCGCGATGAAGCCGAGGAACATCAGAAAATATTCGTTCTGCGTCGCTTCCGCCAGAATGCGGTGAAAGTCGAGATCGGCAGCAACGCCTTCCGTTGACCAGTCATCGGCGGTTTTCATCTTTTCCAAAGCGGCCGCCAGCCGCGTCAGTTGCTGTGGGCTGCGATGCAGTGCGGCCAGACCCGCTGCCTCTATTTCCAGAGGCATGCGAAGCTGGAAAAGATCGCGGAAATTCTCCGGGTCGTTCAGCCGGGAGCGTTCGATGCGGATGGATAGTCTCTGCCGGGGATCGGTGACGAATGCGCCCACACCCTGCCGGGTTTCGACAAACCCCTCGTTGCGCAATTGCGCGATCGCTTCGCGGATGACCGAGCGGCTGACCCCGAAGGTCTTCGCCAGAACATGTTCGGTTGGCAGCCTGTCGCCCGGGCCGAGCTTCGAATCATTGATTTCGCGCGCGATCTCCGCGGCGATCCGGCCGGGCAGATGGTCGTTGCGATGTATCTGATTGAACTCCAGCGTCATGGTTGCTCCCGTTCCACAGAAACGATTGGTTCTTTTTCCCGCGGCAGGCGACTTCCTCCTTCGCCGTCAACGGGGTTTTCAAAGGCGGCGTTTTCAGCCGCCTTTGCCGTTCCTCGATTAGCTATCCGGTTGCAGGGTTATCTGGCAACCGGGATTCATCCGCAAATCGGGGTCGAACGTGTTTTTAAGGCCAGTGATCATCCGGCGCTGCACATCGGATAGCCGGCTTTCGAAATCGGAACGCTTCAGGCGGCCGATGCCGTGTTCGGCGCTGATGCTGCCGACATAGCGGTCAAGGACCTCGTTAACGAGTGTCTTGGACTTATAGATGAACGCTTCGCGCTCTTGCGGCGTCGCGCCGTTCGGCGGCAGCACGTTGAGGTGGACGTTTCCGTCTCCGACATGGCCGTAGGAAACCGCCAGGCACTCCGGCAGTTTTTCCGCCAGTTCCGCTTCGGCTTCGGCCACGAAGGCCGCAAGTTTCGACAGCGGCACCGAAATATCGGTGCGCATATGGGAACCGCGCAGCGCCTGACCTTCGTTCATGCCCTCGCGGAAGAGCCACAGCGATTGCGCCTGTGCCCGCGAGGAGGCGATGACGCCGTCCAGCACCAGCCCGTCTTCCATGACGCCCTCTAGGAAACGCCCCATAAGGTCGGCTGTGTCCACCAAACCGGAGCCGGAAATTTCCATCAGCACATAGGCCGGGTAATCGCCGGCGATCGGCATTTTGAGGTCGGGGATCGCCTCAATCGCCAGTGTGAAGGCAACCGGCGGCATGAATTCGAAGGCGGACATCAGGTCGCAGCATTCGCGGCGGGCGCGGCGGTAAAGCTTGATGGCATCGTCAAGCGAATTGAGGCCGAGCAGCGCCGTCTCGACATGTTCGGGATTGGGGTAAAGCTTGACGGACACGGCGGTGATGATGCCGAGCGTTCCTTCTGCGCCGATGAATAGCTGCTTCAGGTCAATGCCGCGATTGTCCTTGCGCAGCGTCGACAGGCCGTTCCAGATGTTGCCGTCAGGCAATACCACTTCGAGACCCAGCACCAGCTCGCGGGTCATGCCGTAACGCAGAACGTTGATGCCGCCGGCATTGGTGGAAACATTGCCGCCGATGCGGCAGCTGCCCTGTGCGCCAAGCGACAGCGGGAAGAACATTCCCTTGTCCTGCACCGCATCCTTGAATTCCGACAGAATGCAGCCCGCTTCGACGACAGCCGAAAAATCGTCGCTGTCTATGGTGCGGATGGCGTTCATGCGCTCAAGGCTCAGCACAACCTGACGCTTCGGCGCATCGGGAATGCCGCCGAGCACCAGTCCGGTATTGCCCCCCTGGGGAATGATGGCGAGATCGAGTTCGGCGCAGGCGCGAACGGTGTCGGAGACTTCCTTGGTCGATCGGGGGCGGATCACGGCCACGGCCGAACTTGTGACGTCGCCGTGCCAGTCGCGACAATAACGCAGCATGTCTTCCTGCGATGTCAGCAGCAAAGCCTCGCCCAGCCTGTTCTTCAGCGAGAACCGCAATTCCTCGATATCGTGTTCGCTCACGATCGTCATTCCACCCTCTCCGTCCAATCCGCCCTAAATTTCCGGACAGGGCTCTTTCACCCTTGCTTTTGCCGGTTTGTGAAAAAATACTATTTTCAACTCGATCATATAAGGTTATCAGACAACCTTACAAGCTAATTTATCGGTCGACTGGCCGATGGTGATTTTTCGGTCTCGGGAGAATGACCGGGACAAAGAGGAGGAAGACATGCATATCGCAATCATCGGCGCCGCAGGTATGGTTGGCCGCAAGCTGACGCAGCGTCTCGTCAAGGACGGATCGCTTGGCGGCAAGTCGATCGACAGGTTCACGCTTATCGACGTGTTTCAGCCTGAAGCGCCCGCCGGCTTCTCCGGTGCGGTTGATGCGCGCGCGGCCGATCTGTCCGCGCCGGGCGAGGCCGAAAAGCTGGTCGAAGCCCGCCCCGATGTCATCTTTCACCTTGCCGCCATCGTGTCCGGTGAAGCCGAACTCGATTTCGACAAGGGCTACCGCATCAATCTCGATGGCACGCGTTATCTCTTCGACGCCATCCGCATTGCCAACGGCAAGGATGGTTACAAGCCGCGCGTGGTCTTCACCTCGTCGATCGCCGTCTTCGGTGCGCCGCTCCCCTATCCGATCCCGGATGAATTCCACACCACGCCGCTGACCAGCTACGGTACGCAAAAGGCGATTTGCGAACTGCTGCTCTCCGATTACAGCCGTCGCGGTTTCTTCGATGGTATCGGCATTCGCCTGCCCACCATCTGCATTCGTCCCGGCAAGCCGAACGCGGCTGCCTCCGGCTTCTTCTCCAATATCCTGCGCGAGCCGCTGGTTGGCCAGGAAGCGGTTCTGCCGGTGCCGGCAAGCATTCGCCACTGGCATGCCTCGCCGCGTTCCGCTGTCGGTTTCCTCATCCATGGCGCCACGATCGACGTCGAAAAGGTCGGTCCGCGCCGCAACCTGTCGATGCCGGGTCTCAGCGCCACCGTCGGCGAACAGATCGAAGCGCTGCGCAAGGTCGCGGGCGAAAAGGCTGTCGCTCTCATCCGCCGCGAGCCGAACGAGATGATCATGCGCATGTGTGAGGGCTGGGCGCCCGGTTTTGAGGCCAAGCGCGCCCGGGAGCTGGGC
This sequence comes from Agrobacterium sp., assembly GCF_059499945.1. Lineage (NCBI taxonomy): Bacteria > Pseudomonadati > Pseudomonadota > Alphaproteobacteria > Hyphomicrobiales > Rhizobiaceae > Agrobacterium > Agrobacterium sp. The sequence goes on from NZ_JCABZP010000016.1 coordinate 164,382, forward strand.
TTCACGGCTGAAAGCTCCTTCGAAGAGATCATTCAGGTTCATATCGAGGACGAGCTGGGAGGTTCACTGAAATGAGTGTTGGCGGGGAGGAGAAGAAGCGGTCGGTTGCCTTTATCGGCACCGGCCTGATGGGCGGGCCGATGGCCCGACGCCTGCTGGGCGCTGGCTTTGCGGTCACAGTCTGGAACCGCAGCGTTGATAAGGCCGAGGCTCTGGTTGCCGATGGTGCCGTTCTCGCGGCATCTCCGGCCGAAGCCGCCACGGGTGCCGATATCGTCATCACCATGCTGAGCGATGGCAAGGCCGTGGGCGAAGTGCTGTTCGAGGCTGGTGTGGCCGAAGCGCTGAAAAAGGGCGCTGTTGTCATCGACAGCAGCTCGATTGCGCCGCCGATCGCGCGTGAACATGCATCTCGGCTTGAGGCGCTGGGCATTCATCACATCGATGCGCCGGTTTCCGGCGGTGTGCCGGGCGCGACAGCCGGTACGCTCGCCATCATGGCCGGTGGCGACGAGGCGCTGATCTCGGATCTTGCGGATGTCTTCGCGCCGATGGGCAGGCTTACCTATGTCGGTCCCTCGGGTGCCGGCCAGCTCTGCAAGCTCGCCAACCAGCAGATCGTTGCCATCACCATTGGCGCGGTTGCCGAGGCGATGATGCTGGTGGAAGCGGGCGGTGCATCCCGTGAAGGTTTCCGCAACGCCATACGTGGTGGTTTCGCCGAAAGCCGGATCCTGGAACTGCATGGCGAACGCATGGTGAAGCGCAATTTCGTGCCGGGCGGTCCGTCCAAATTCCAGCTCAAGGATCTGAACGGCGTGCTGGCAACGGCGAAGGACCTGTCACTTACCCTGCCGCTCACCCAGCAGGTGACGCGGGAATTCGATGATTTCGTCGGCGATGGCGGGGCGGATATCGACCATAGCGGCATCCTGCTTTACCTCGAAAAACTCAACAACCGCGAACAGGGCTGAAGCGATCTCATGAGCGACGACAAGACACCCATGCGCCGCCTGCGGTCCCAGGACTGGTTCGACAACCCTGACCATCTCGACATGACGGCGCTCTATCTGGAGCGCTTCATGAATTACGGTGTGACGCCGGAAGAACTGCGTTCCGGCAAGCCGGTTATCGGCATCGCCCAGAGCGGCAGTGACCTGACGCCCTGCAACCGCGTCCATGTGGAACTGGTCAAGCGGGTGCGTGACGGCATCCGCGATGCGGGCGGTATTCCCATCGAGTTTCCGACCCATCCGATGTTCGAGAACTGCAAGCGCCCGACGGCGGCGCTTGACCGCAATCTGGCCTATCTCAGCCTCGTGGAAGTGCTCTACGGTTACCCGCTCGACGGCGTCGTTCTGACCACGGGCTGCGACAAGACCACGCCTTCGGCGCTGATGGCGGCAAGCACCGTCGATATTCCGGCCATCGTTCTATCTGGCGGGCCGATGCTTGACGGGTATCATGACGGTGATCTCGTTGGTTCCGGTACCGTCATCTGGCGCATGCGCCGCAAATACGGCGCCGGTGAAATCACCCGCGAGGAATTTCTGCAGGCGGCGCTCGAATCCGCTCCTTCGGTCGGTCACTGCAACACCATGGGCACGGCTTCGACCATGAATGCCATTGCCGAAGCGCTCGGCATGTCGCTGACCGGCTGCGGCGCAATCCCGGCCGCTTACCGCGAACGCGGCCAGATGGCCTATCGCACCGGCCGCCGCGCCGTCGAACTGGTTGTCGAGAATATCAAGCCTTCCGACATCATGACGCGCGAGGCGTTTTTGAACGCGATCCGCGTCAATTCGGCAATCGGCGGATCGACCAATGCCCAGCCGCATCTGGCAGCAATGGCCAAGCATGCAGGCGTCGAGCTTCGTGAAGAGGACTGGCAGGTCCACGGTTACGACATTCCGCTGCTTGCCAATGTCCAGCCCGCCGGCAAATGGTTGGGCGAGAAATACCACCGCGCCGGCGGTACGCCCGCCATCATGTGGGAGCTTCTGCAAGCGGGCAAGCTCGAGGGAAGCTGTCCGACCGTGACCGGCAAAACGGTGGCGGAAAATCTGGACGGGCGGGAATCGACCGACCGCGACGTGATCTTGCCTTACGATAAGCCGCTCAAGGAACGGGCCGGGTTCCTCGTCCTCAAGGGCAATCTGTTTGATTTCGCCATCATGAAGACGAGCGTTATCTCGGCGGAATTCCGTCAGCGTTATCTGAGCGAGCCGGGCCGCGAGGGCATTTTCGAGGGCAAATGTGTGGTGTTCGATGGTTCGGAAGACTATCACGCCCGCATCAATGATCCATCTCTCGATATCGACGAACGCACCATTCTCGTCATTCGTGGTGCGGGGCCGCTCGGTTGGCCGGGTTCGGCTGAGGTCGTGAACATGCAGCCGCCGGATGCGCTCCTGAAAAAAGGCATCACCAGCCTGCCGACGATCGGCGATGGCCGGCAATCGGGAACGGCGGACAGCCCGTCGATCCTCAACGCCTCGCCGGAAAGTGCCGCAGGCGGCGGGCTGGCATGGCTCCGCACGGGCGATGTGATCCGCATCGACTTCAACAAAGGCGAGTGCAATGCGCTGGTGCCGGATGAGGAGCTTGCGGCCCGCAAGGCTGACGGCATTCCCGCTGTTCCCGCGGATGCGACGCCCTGGCAGCGCATTTATCGTCAGTCGGTGACCCAGCTTTCGGACGGCGCGGTTCTGGAAGGAGCTGCGGATTTCCGCCGGATCGCCGAGAAGATGCCCCGGCACAATCATTGATCGCACCTGACAAAAATCCCCGGCCACGTCCGGGGATTTTTCCTTTCGGACTGTTTCGCATTTGATTGCGACCTCCTAATGTATCCGCGAATCCGCGTTACATCCGCATTATCGAGGGCAGGACATGACAGATATTTCGATGATAGAGGCCGCGCGCGAGCGTATCGGCAACCACGCGGTGCGGACGCCATTGCTGTCGTCACCTTTTCTGGATGAGATTGCCGGGCGAAAGCTGTTCATAAAGGCCGAATGCCTGCAGAGGACGGGTTCCTTCAAGTTTCGCGGCGGCTGGTCGGCCGTCTCCGGCCTGCCCGCGCAGGTGCGCGGCAAGGGTGTTATCGCCTTTTCCTCCGGCAACCATGCGCAGGGCGTGGCCCTTGCAGCCCGCCTGCACGGCGTTCCCGCCGTCATCATCATGCCGTCGGATGCACCGAAGATCAAAATCGACAATACCCGCGCCTATGGTGCGGACGTGGTGCTCTACGACCGGGCGAACGAAGATCGCGATGCCATCGGAGATCGCATTTCGCGCGAGCGTGGGCTGACACTGATCAGGCCCTATGACGAACCGCTGGTTATTGCCGGGCAGGGGACGGTGGGGCTGGAGATTGCCGAACAGGGCGCGGAGCTGGGTATCGATGCAGCCGAGGTTCTGGTGCCTTGCGGTGGCGGTGGCCTCACATCCGGCATCTCCCTTGCACTTGCGGCGAAAGCTCAGAACTACAGGGTCAGGACTTCAGAACCGGAGCGGTTCGACGATGTGGCCCGCTCCCTTGCCTCGGGCAAGATCGAGCGTAACGCCACGACCTCGGGTTCGATCTGCGACGCGATCGTCACGCCACAGCCCGGAAACATTACTTTCCCGATCATGGCGGAGCTTTGCGGAAAGGGCATTGCCGTGACCGAGGAGGAAGCGCTGCGGGCGATGGTTCTCGCCTTCAACCGGCTGAAGATCGTCGTCGAACCCGGTGGTGCGGTGGCGCTGGCGGCGGCCCTCTTCCACGGCGATGAACTGGAGAGCGAAACGGCGATTGCAGTGGCTTCCGGCGGCAATGTCGATCCTGACATCATGGTGGGCGCGCTGTCCCGTTTCGGCTGAATGAGGTTGAGATCAAGCCTCGAGTCGTGCCGCGACCTCGTTGGCAATCGCCAGCGAGGCGGTCAGGCCGGGGCTTTCTATGCCGAAGAGATTGACGAGGCCGGCAACGCCGTGGGTTTCCGGCCCGTCAATGCGGAAATCCATGGCCGGTTCGTCCGGACCGGAAATCTTCGGCCGGATTCCGGAATAGGCCGGAATCAGCGCATGGTCGGGAAGGCCCGGCCAATAACGCCGTATCGCGTCGCCAAAACCCTCCATGCGGCGGGGATCAACGGCGTAATCGATGGTGTCCACCCATTCCACATCCGGCCCGAAACGGGCCTGGCCGGCAAGATCGAGAGTGAGATGCACGCCAAGGCCATGGGTGTGAGGTGCGGGGTAGATCAGCCGTGAAAAGGGCGACTTGCCGGCCAGCGAAAAATAGCTGCCTTTGGCAAAACGCGCTTGCGGGACCAAATCCTCCGACAATCCTTCGATCTTTCTTGCCACCATCGGCGCAACAAGTCCGGCGGAATTGACGAGCAGCCGGCATGTCAGGCTTGTGGGCTCCGCGCCGCCGACGTGAACCCGGAAACCATCGCCGATCACTTCTGCCTTTTCGAAGGGTGCGTTCAGGGCAAGGGCTGCGCCATGATCCTGCGCGTCTCCAAGGAGCGCCAGCATATAACCATGGCTGTCGATGATACCGGTCGAGGGCGATGTCAGGGCTGCGACGCAGGTGAGCGCGGGTTCGAGCGAGACTGCCTGTCGCTCATCGATCAGCTCAAGGTCGTCGCAACCGTTGGCTTTGCCTTTTTCGCGGAGGGTGGTGAGCATGGCCGTCTCTTCATCGCTCGCGGCGACGATGAGTTTGCCGCAGCGGCGATATGAGACGCCGTGGCTTTGACAGAAAGCATAGAGTCGCGCCTTGCCTTCCACGCAAAGCCGGGCCTTGAGGCTTCCGGCCGGATAATAGAGCCCGGCGTGAATGACTTCGCTGTTGCGGGAGGAAGTGGCCGAGCCGAATTCCTTTTCGCTTTCGAGGATGATGACGGAGAGGCCGCGCATCGCCAGCTCGCGTGCTGTCGCCAGTCCGATCACCCCGGCTCCGATGATGATGGCGTCGATATCCGTCATGGTCTTTTCCGTGCCCGCCGCTGGTTTTGAACGGAAATGCCCTCCAGCGCGTTGATCCCGGGCAATGGGTAGATTGATGCTTGCCGGTGGGCAAGTCGCAATCCGTATTTTTCCCGATGCGCCAATCTTATGGAATTTTATCTCTACTGAAACAGTGGGGAATAAAGCTATTCTCTACGTGAAATAAGCAATGCCCGCTTTGAAGGGCCGAGCAGGAAGGGAGTGCACAATGTCTTATTCCAAGGCAGGAAAAGTGAAAGACTTTGTCTCGCAGCCCCAGTCGCCGCGTAACTGGAAAGATTCGGTTCATGCGGCTCTTGTCGGCGTCTGCGTGGCGTTTGTCGCTGCCGTCATATTCGGTCTCGTTCCCTGATCCTCCCGACTTTCTCATCAGGGTATTTGAGAACAAAAGGCCGGTCGCTCCTCCGACCGGCCTTTTTCATGTCCATTCATGCCTTCAGGTAATCCTCGGCCAGATCAACCCAGAAAGCGGTTCCGATCGGCAGGATATCGTCGTTGAAATCGAATTTCGGATGGTGCAGCGGCGGGTCGTTGTCGGTGCGCGCGGTGCCGAGGAAAAAATAACAGCCGGGCCGCTTCTCCAGCATATAGGCGAAGTCTTCCGCGCCCATCGACGGGCGCTGCATCTCAGCCACCCTTTCAGTTCCGGCAAAGCGGCGGGCGAGATCGGCGACATAATCCGTTTCCGCCTTGTGGTTGACCGTTGCGTTATACCCGCGCTCGTAATCGATGGTGACGCTCATGCCATAGCTGGCCGCCTGGCCTTCGGCTATCGCCCGGATGCGCTTTTCCAGCTCATCGCGCACGCCCGGATCGAAGGAGCGGATGGTCAGCAGCATTTCCGCCGTCTCGGGAATCACATTGCTGGCAGCACCCGCATGGAACGCGCCAACGGTGACGACCGCCGACAATTGCGGATGGATATTGCGGGATACCACCGTCTGCAAGGCCATGATGATGCTCGCGCCGGCAACGATGGGGTCGGCCGCGTCCTGCGGCTCGGCGCCGTGGCCGCCGTAACCGTTGACGGTGATCTTGCACTCGTCGACAGCGGCGAGAATCGGCCCCTCGCGCAGCACGAATTGCCCGAAGGGCAGGCCGGGATCGTTATGCAGGGCAAAAACCGCATCGCAGGGAAAACGTTCGAATAGCCCGTCCTCGATCATGATTCTGGCGCCGCCGAAATTTTCTTCCGCCGGCTGGAAGATCAGATGCAGGGTTCCATCGAAATTCTTGCGCTCAGCGATGATCTTTGCCGCGCCGAGCAGCATGGCGGTGTGGCCATCGTGGCCGCAGGCATGCATCACGCCCTGATTGGCGCTTGCATAATCCGCCCCCGTCTCTTCGTGGATCGGGAGGGCGTCGATATCGGCGCGGATGCCGAGCGTGCGCGTGCTGTCGCCATTGCTGAGCGTGGCGACGATACCGGTGCCGGCGAGCCCGCGCGTCACCTCATAACCCATTTCCACCAATTGCCCGGCAATGAAGTCCGAGGTTTTGAACTCCGAAAGACCGATTTCCGGATTGCGGTGCAGGTGGCGGCGTATGGCCACCACATCCGGCATATGGTTGGCAAAGGATGCGATATTCGCGGTCTGTTTCGTCATTTTCAGAATCCCGGGTTTGGCCGTTTTTTCCGGCGTCTTTCCCAAAGGACATATCAGCATATTTATGTATTCTAAAGTGTCGTCATCGGCGCGGAAATGGCCTGAAATTCAGCGCTTGCATCGTGCCGCGACAGGTGGCATGGAACTATTGACGTCCTGGGGCATTAGCTTCTTTCGGATGTAGCGCGGGCAGTCTCGGTTCCGCGTTGCCCTTCAGGTTGTCAACGGGGGATTATCGACGTTGCGCGAACAATTTTCGCCGTCGGGGAGGGTGCGAAATTCGGTCGGAACGGCATTGCCGGGCCGCAGGATGCCATTTTCTTCCTGTTATCGAAAATCTCCTGTCCGCACCGATCTGCGGTTTTCCGATCGTATCGGAATAATTTCACTGCAACATGCTGCACCTGCGGATACCACCCGCCTGACGATCCGTTCCGCACGGCGTCCGGTCCGGTTCACCGAAGGTTCAGGATAAGTCATAAATATAGCGTGGCCTGATTTTCGTATGTGTTCCCGCCATGGACGAAATGCCGGTCAAGTCGAACAAGTTTCCCTAAAGTTCAGAATACGAGCCCGATGTCATTTCATATTACCCCGACCGCCGCCGCCCGTGATTCCGAGACGAAGCAGATCGATCATAACGATTCGATCCGCGCGTCCTATATGACGGTCGAGGAACTGCATGATGCGGGCGCCGCGCTTTCGCGCGATGGCGCCGACAGCCTTCCCGGCTTCATGGAGTTCGATTTCTTCGAGCGTCATCGCGAGAACGAGAAGGAAATTCTGCGGGTCTACCGCACAACGGCGGTCGACGCGGAAAATGGCGCGACGATAACGCCGGCGGCGGAATGGCTGCTCGACAATCACTACGTCATCGAAGAGGCGATCCAGGAAGTTCGCCGCGATTTTCCGCGCAAGTTCTATCGCCAGCTGCCGACGATGACGGTGGGCGGGGTGACGATCCCGCGGGTCATGGCGCTCGGCTGGCTTTATGTCGCCCATACCCACAGCACGGTTTCGCGCGAGAACATGACGGCGCTGGTGGATGGCTACCAGACCTCAAAGACGCTGCAGATCGGCGAATTGTGGGCGCTGCCGTCGATCATCCGTTTTGTCCTCATCGAAAATCTTCGCCGCATCTCCATCCGTGTGGAGCGTTCGCGCCGCATGCGCCAGAAGGCGAACGAGGTCGTTGACGAGATCATTCGTCTCAACGATGCGGAGGCCTCCGCGGCCCTTTTGAAGCAGGTCGATACGCTGGTCGACGACCCGACTTTCGCAACGCAATTCCTTTATCGTCTCCGCAACGGCTCCCAGACATCGGGTTTTGCGGTGGCATGGCTCGAAGAGCGCCTGCATGCTGCCGGCACGGACGCCGAAAACGTCATGATGTCGGAACATAACCGTCTTGCATCCGGCAACGTGACGATGGGCAACATCGTCAAGAGCCTGCGCGAAATCGACGATACCGAATGGTCGGTGTGGTTCGAGGAAGTCAGCCACATCGACAAGGTTCTGCGCGAAGAGACCGATTACGAAACGCTCGATTTCGGTTCGCGAAACACCTACCGCAATACTATCGAACTTCTGGCGCGCCGTTCTCCCAAGACTGAAGTTGAGGTTGCGCGTGCCGCTGTCGAAATGGCGCGCGCTGATACGCCTGTGGAGGCGGACGAGACACATCCCGTCAATGTCGGCTCCGTGCTCGTGGGCCAGCGTCGTTTCGAGCTTGAGAAGGCGCTGGGTTACCGGCCTTTGGTGTCGCAGCGTATCGTCCGGGCGATGCGCAAGTTCAACTGGCTTGCGATTGCGGCGCCGGTGTTTCTAATCACCGCGCTCGCCATGCTCGCCGTTGGCTGGTTCCTGGCGCAGGCGGGCATGCCCTGGTATGTGGTGACCGCCTTCCTGCTGATGTTCGCATTGCCGGCATCCGAGGGCGCGACCGGCCTCTTCAACACGCTCGTCACCTTCTTTGTGAAGCCGTTCCGGCTGGTCGGATACGAGTTCAAGAACGGTATTCCGCAGGACGCCCGCACGCTGGTTGCCGTGCCCTGCATGCTGACCAGCCGCGACAGTGTCGATGAGATGATGCGCAATATCGAGGTGCATTATCTCGCCAATCCGCATGGCGAGATTTATTTCTCGCTGGTGAGCGACTGGCGCGATGCGCAGTATGAACAGTCCGACGATGACCTCGAAATTCTCGATTATGCCAAGCGTGAGCTTGCGGCGCTGAACAGCCGTTATGCCTTTGACGGCAAGACACGCTTTTACCTGTTGCACCGCCGCCGCATCTACAATTCGGCTGAAGGCTGCTGGATGGGCTGGGAGCGCAAGCGCGGCAAGCTGCATGAGCTGAACATGCTGCTGCGCGGCGACAAGGATACAACGTTCCTCGGCGGCGCCAATGTCGTGCCGGAGGGCGTGAAATACGTCATGACACTGGATGCCGATACGCGCCTGATGCGCGATGCGGTGACCAAGCTTGTCGGCAAGATGCACCACCCGATCAATCGTCCGGTGATTGACCCGGTGTCCGGACGGGTTGTCGAAGGCTACGGTCTGCTGCAGCCGCGCGTAACGCCCTCGCTCACCACCGGCAAGGACGCATCCGTTTTCCAGCGGGTCTTCTCGATCAACCGCGGTATCGATCCTTACGTCTTCACCGTTTCCGACGTCTATCAGGACCTGACGTCCGAGGGCACCTTCACCGGCAAGGGCCTTTACGATGTGGATGCCTTTGAGGCGGCGCTGAAGGGCCGGATCGAGGAAAACTCCATTCTCAGCCACGATCTGCTCGAAGGCTCCTTCGCGCGCTGCGCGCTGGTGACCGACGTGGAACTGGTCGAGGATTTCCCGACCCGCTATGAGGTTGAAGTCTCGCGCCAGCATCGCTGGGCGCGTGGCGACTGGCAGCTTCTGCCCTTTATCCTCGATCGTGCCCGTGGCGTTACCGCGATCGGCCGCTGGAAGATGGTCGATAACCTGCGTCGCTCGCTGACGCCGATCGCCTGGTTCTTTGCCTCGATCCTCGGCTGGTATTTCATGGATCCGCTCGGTGCGCTGATCTGGCAGATCCTGCTGATCTTCTCGCTGTTCGTAGCCCCCACGCTTTCCCTGCTCTCCGGTCTCGTGCCGCGCTCCACCGATATCGTGCCGCAGGCGCATTTCCACACCATCTGGTCGGAAATCCGCGCGACCAACGCACAGGTGGCGCTGCGCATCGTCTTCATCGCCGATGCCGCCTGCATGATGACCGACGCGATTGCCCGCTCGCTTTACCGCCTGCTCGTCAGCCACAAGCTGATGCTGGAATGGCGTACCGCCGCCAGCATGCAGTCGAGCGCGCAGGGCAGCATCATCGATTATTATCGACAGATGTGGCATGCGCCCGTAGTGGCGATGCTCGGCCTGCTGTTCGCGGCGCTGCCGGGTGACAATGCCTTCCTGATCGGCATTCCCTTCACGCTTCTCTGGGTTCTGTCGCCTGCCGTTGCCTGGTATGTCAGCCAGTCGGCTGAAACCGAAGACCGGCTGTTCGTTTCGGAACACGTCTCCTTCGAGCTTCGCAAGATCGCGCGCCGCACATGGCGTTATTACGAGGCCTTCGTGACGCCGCAGGAAAACCACCTGCCGCCTGATAACTTCCAGGAAACGCCGGAGCCGATCGTCGCTTCGCGCACGTCGCCCACCAATATCGGCGTCTACCTGCTTTCCATCATTTCGGCGCGCCAGTTCGGCTGGATCAGCTTTGCCGATACTCTGGAGCGGATCGAGAACACGATCCAGACCGTCGAGAAGATGGAGAAACATCGCGGCCATCTCTACAACTGGTACCATACGGACACGTTGCAGACGCTTGGACCCCGCTATGTTTCGGCGGTGGACAGCGGCAATCTTGCCGGTCACCTGATTGCAGTTTCGTCGGCCTGCCGCCAGTGGGCGGAAGCGCCTTCCGCGCATCTTCAGGGCAATCTGGACGGTATCGGCGATCTGGCCGGCATCCTGCGCGAAACGCTGAAAGCGCTGCCTGACGACCGCAAGAACCTGCGTCCGCTGCATCGCCGTCTCGAAGAGCGTATCATCGGGTTCTCGAACGCTCTGGCGTCCGTCAAGCGCGAGCATGAATTCGCATCGATCCGCGTCATCAATCTGGCGGTGCTTGCGCGCGACATCCAGAAACTCGCTACCAATGTCGATCACGAAGTGAAGTCTGCGCAGAGCGCGGAAGTGACCCGCTGGGCGCAATTGCTGGTGGATTGCTGTGAGGCGCATATTTCCGACAGCGCCATCGATCTCACCAATATGGAACCGTTGCGCCAGCGTCTCGCATCGCTGCGCGACCGCAGCCGCAACCTCGCTTTCTCGATGGACTTCACGTTCCTGTACCGCAAGGATCGCCGTCTTCTGTCGATTGGCTATCGCGTCGAAAGCAAGGAGCTGGACGAGGCCTGCTACGACCTTCTGGCGTCCGAATGCCGTCTGACCAGCCTGTTTGCCATCGCCAAGGGCGATCTGCCGACAGAGCACTGGTACCGTCTCGGCCGTCAGGTCGTGCCGATCGGTGCGCAGGGCGCGCTGGTCTCCTGGTCGGGTTCGATGTTCGAATATCTGATGCCCCCGCTCGTCATGCAGGAGCGTCAGGGCGGCATTCTCAACCAGACCAACAATCTGATCGTTAAGGAACAGATGAACCACGGCCGCCGCCTCGGCACGCCATGGGGCATTTCCGAAGCGGCGTTCAACGCCCGCGATCACAACATGAACTACCAGTACACCAACTTCGGTGTGCCGACGCTTGGCCTCAAGCGCGGTCTCGGCCAGAATGCTGTCATCGCGCCCTATGCGTCGATCCTCGCCAGCCAGTACGATCCTGATGGTGCGCTTGAGAACCTCGACAAGCTGCGCAAGCTTGGCGCGCTTGGCCAGTACGGCTTCCATGATGCGGTGGATTTCACACCGACACGTGTGCCTGATGGTAAGGTCTGCGCGGTGGTCTACAACTATTATGCCCACCACCACGGCATGTCGATTGCGGCCGTCGCCAACGTCGCTTTCGATGGCGTGCTGCGCGAACTCTTCCATTCCGATCCGGTGATTGAAGCGGCCGAACTGCTGTTGCAGGAAAAGGCACCGCGCGAAGTGCCCGTCATGAGCGCGAAATACGAGCCGGAAACCCCCGGCAAGGAACAGGCGGACCTGTTGCGTGCGGAAGTGCGCTCCATCGTCGACCCGGCCGCGCGCGACCGCGAAGTGGTGTTCCTTTCGAACGGCCATTATTCGACGATGCTCACCTCGACGGGTGCCGGTTATTCGAAGTGGAACGGTCAGGCGATTTCCCGCTGGAAGGCCGATCCGACCGAAGACCGCTGGGGCACCTTCATCTTCCTGCGCGACACCACCAACGGACAATGGTGGAGTGCGACGGCAGAGCCGCGTGTTATCGAAGGCGAAAAGACCAAGACGATCTTCACCGACGACAAGGCCGAGTTCCACAAGACCACCGGCGATCTGCAGAGCGTGGTCGAATGCATTGTCGCCACCGAGCACGATGCCGAAGGCCGCCGCGTCACGCTGCTCAATGTCGGTTCCGAGGATCGCTATATCGAAGTGACCTCCTATATGGAGCCCGTCATTGCGTCTGAAGATGACGACAACGCCCATCCGCTGTTCTCGCGCATGTTCGTGCAGACCGAGATCGGCCGCCGCGGTGATGTCATCCGCGCCTGGCGCAACCGTCGCAGCCCGAACGAGCCCGGCACCGTCATCGCGCATCTTGCCGCCGACAATGCCGGCCCGTCGCGCCCGACGGAATTCGAGACCGATCGTGCCAAGTTCATCGGCCGCGGCCGCTCGCTGCGCGAAGCGGCGGCTTTCGATGCCGGTGCGACGCTTTCCAGCAACGACGGCTTCACGCTTGATCCGATCCTGTCATTGCGCCGCACCGTACGCGTGCCGGCGGGCAAGAAGGTGAGCGTGATTTTCTGGACGATTGCCGCGCCAAGCCGCGAGGAGGTCGACAAGGCGATCGACCGTTATCGTCATCCGGACGCGTTTGCCCATGAACTCGTGCACGCCTGGACACGCACGCAGGTGCAGATGCGCCATGTGGGCGTCACCTCGCAGCAGGCGGCCGCCTTCCAGCATCTCGGCCGTTATCTGACCTATCCGGACATGCATCTGCGTGCGGATTCGGAAACGCTGAAAACCGGCCTTGCCTCGCAGCGTGCTTTGTGGCCGCTCGCGATTTCAGGCGATTTCCCGATCTTCAGCTTGCGCATCAACGACGATATGGACATGGATATCGCCCGTGAGGCGCTGAGCGCCCATGAATATCTGCGTTCACGCGGCGTGATCTTCGATCTCGTTATCGTCAACGAACGGGCTGCATCCTATGCACAGGACATGCAGCATGCGCTGGATCATATTTCCGAGGCGCAGCGCCGCATCAATCCCGCCGATGGCGGTCGTCCGCACGTCTTCTCCGTGCGCCGCGACCTGATGGACGAAGAGACGTGGAGCGCGCTTCTCGCCGCTTCCCGCGTCGTTCTCCACGTGCGCAACGGCAAGATTGTCGACCAGATCAACCGTGCGGTCTCGCTGTTTGCGGCCCATCGCGGCCCCGATGGCACAAGCGACGCTGCGCAGGCCCGTCTGCCGGTACCGTCCTTCCCGGTTGCGGAACAGGTCGAAGATGCGGGTGATCTCGATTTCTGGAACGGTTTTGGCGGCTTCGCCAGGAACGGCCAGGAATATGTTGTGCGCCTCAATGGCGGGCAGTCCACGCCGCATCCGTGGATCAACGTCATCTCGAACGAGAGTTTCGGCTTCCACATTTCGGCCGAAGGCGCCGGCTTCAGCTGGAGCCGCAATTCGCGCGACTATCAGCTGACGCCCTGGAGCAACGATCCGGTCGTCAACCGGCCGGGTGAGGCCTTCTATGTCGTCGATGTGGAGACAGGAAAGCTCTATACTCCCTGCGCCGCGCTGTCGCGCGATCCGGAAGCCATGTTCGAAACCCGCCATGGCCTAGGTTACTCCGTGCTGACAGGCGTGGCCGATACACTTGAAGTCGAAGTGACACAGACCGTTGATCGCGAAAAACCGGTCAAGTTCTCGCAGGTCATCGTTCGCAACAAGGGTTCAAAAAGCCGGCGCCTGAAGGTCTACGCCTATGTGGAATGGGTGCTGGGCAACAACGCCCAGAAATCCGCGCCGTTCATTCTGAGCAGACACGATGCCGGCAGCAATGCGATCTTCGCGTCGAACCCCTACAGCATCGACTATAGCGCCCGCACGGCATTCCTGACGCTTGACAGTGAGGTGAGCGGCTTCACCACCAGCCGCCGGGAATTCATCGGCCGCTTCGGTTCGGCACAGGCCCCGCAGGGCATCGTGTCGGGTAGCGCACTCAGCGGCAGCACCGAGGTCGATGGCGATCCCTGCGCGGCGCTGATGCAGGAAATCCATCTGAAGCCCGGTGAAGAACGGCACATGACCTTCATTCTCGGCGATGCCGACAATGCGGAAGAGGCCGAAGCGCTGGTGAAGGATGTTCGCAACGCGGACTTCCAGACGGTGCTGGACGAGAGCAAGGCATTCTGGACCGGCTTTACCGGCCAGCTGCAGGTTTCCACGCCCGATGCCGGCTTCAATCACATGGTCAATAACTGGCTGCCCTATCAGGCGCTGGCGTGCCGCATTCTGGCGCGCACGGCCTTTTACCAGTCGAGCGGCGCCTTCGGCTTCCGCGACCAGCTTCAGGATACGCTAGCCTTCCTGCTCTACCAGCCGGATCTCGCCCGCAAGCAGATCCTGCGCGCAGCCGGTCGCCAGTTCCCCGAAGGCGATGTGCAGCACTGGTGGTTGCCTCTGACGGGCGCCGGTGTTCGCACGACCATCTCGGATGACGTGGTCTGGCTCGCATATGCGATCAACCAATATGTCTCGGCCACGGGTGATGTCGCGATCCTCGATGAAAGCATCCCCTTCCTGAAGGGGGCGGCATTGATGCCCGGCCAGCATGATGCTTTCTTCCAGCCGGAGATCAGCGACAGATCCGCCACGCTTTACGAACATGCGGCGCTGGCGCTTGATCTCGCCATTCATCGCACCGGCGAAAATGGCCTGCCGCTGATCCTCGGCGGCGACTGGAACGACGGCATGAACCGCGTCGGCGTCGGCGGCAAGGGCACCAGCGTCTGGCTCGGCTGGTTCCTTTCCGGGGCGTTGCGCGATTTCATCGAGATTGCGGAAAAGCGTGGCGATGCCGACCGCGTCGGCAAATGGGCATCGCATCGGGAAAGGCTGCGCAACGCGCTGGAAACAGCGGGTTGGGATGGCAGCTATTACCGGCGCGGTTATTTCGATGACGGCACGCCGCTCGGTTCCGCCGAAAGCGAGGAGTGCCGGATCGATTCCCTTGGCCAGAGCTGGAGCGTTCTCTCCGGCGAAGGCGAAGAGGGTCGGTCGCGGCAGGCCATGGATGCCGTCATGGAGCATCTGGTCGATGAGCAGACCGGCATTATCAGGCTGTTCACGCCGCCCTTCTCGCGTGCACCGCATGATCCGGGTTACATCAAGGGATATCCGCCGGGCGTGCGTGAAAACGGCGGGCAATATACCCATGCCGCAACCTGGGTGGTTCTTGCCCTCGCCAAGCAGGGTAGGGCGCAGGAGGCATGGAACTGCTTCAAGCTGCTCAACCCGGTCAATCATGCGCTCGATGCGGCATCGTCAGAAACCTATCGGGTCGAACCCTATGTGGTGACCGCGGATGTTTACGGTGAAGGCGCTTATGCGGGCCGTGGAGGCTGGAGCTGGTACACGGGTTCGGCCGGCTGGCTCTACCGCGCCGCTGTCGAGGGTATTCTCGGCATCACACGCACCGACGGCAAGCTGCATATTGCGCCGTCTCTGCCGGAGGACTGGAGCGGTTTCTCGGTGAAGATCACGCTCGACGGGAAGGCAAGGGACATCGCCGTCAGCCGCAAGGCCGGTGGGGCGGAAGTCTCCGTATCCGTCGATGGCAAGGCTTTGTCGGCAGGCGACAGGGTGATCCCCTTCGACTGAGACGATCAGGCCTCTGTTCGCTTTTAGACTCAGGCTCCTGTGGTGACGCAGGGGCCTGAATTTTTATGGTGCTAGCTTGGTTTCCAACTTGGCACATCGGCCGGATCATGGCCCGGAAGCCCGGTCTCCTTCGCAGCGGTCGGCTGAAAGGTCCTGCGGCACCGAGATAAGGTCATGCAGGCAGGCCTTCACGGCGCAGTGCCGGATTTGTCCGGTCCGACCTGTCGTCAATCTTTTCGGAAAAAAGCAGCAGTTGCGAGTGATTAATTATTGAAGACGGGCAACGGCAGGAACCTGTCATCTATGGTCGGCTTCAGGATTTGCACTCAGGAATCTTGATTGGTCTCCGCGTGTTTCGCGATATTCTCGGTCGATCGGAAAGGGAGTTACCTTGCAATTCAACACCTCTTTCACAGAACCTGCACTGTTGGTGTTGCTCGCCATTCTTTCCCTGGCGTTGTCGTGTTGGTTGGCGCGCTACCCGCGGAAGACGAGCGTCGGAGTAACGCTTGGCGTGGTGCTCGGAGTTTTCCTAACTAATCTCGCAGCAGGTATCGTTGCCTTTCTGGGAAATGTCCTCCCATTCGGGCAGATCGATTTTTGGCTGGCCAGTTCCTTGACCGGAATTCTCCGATAGGAGACCTGTGATCTGGCACTGCCGTCGGGAAGCGGGCAAAGAAAAAAGGGCGGACAAGCATGCTGTCCGCCCTGTTCTCATTCTGTCAGCCAAACACTCAGGAAGCTATGGCCTTTGGCCGGGGCTGCTGGCCTTCATCTTCTGTCAGCAGGCCGCTGGTGCGCAGCAGCGAGGTGAAGCGTCCGCCGCGCTGGCTCAGCTCATCGAAAGTACCCTTTTCGATGATCCGGCCCTGATCGAGGAAGAGGACGAGATCGGCATCGCGGACCGTGGAAAGGCGGTGGGCGATGATGAAGGTCGTACGGTTCTTTCTCAGCGCGTCGACAGCGGCCTTCACGCGGGCTTCCGTTTCCACGTCCAGCGCACTGGTCGCTTCGTCCAGAACCAGAATGGGAGCGTTCTTCAGGATGGCGCGCGCAATGGCGATGCGCTGGCGCTCGCCGCCGGACAGGCGGTTGCCGCGTTCACCGACCTGGGTCAGATAGCCATTGATGCGGCTGTCGATGAAATCCGTTGCCGCCGCTGCCGCCGCTGCTTCCATCACTTCCGCATCGGTTGCCGATTCACGGCCGAGGCGGATGTTTTCGCGGATGGAGCGGTTCAGCAGCCCGGCATCCTGAAATACTGTGGCGATGGAATTGCGGAGCGAATTTTTCGTCACCGTCGAAATATCGGTGCCATCGATCAGGATCTGGCCGGAATCGGGATCGTAGACGCGCTGCAGAAGGTTGATGAGCGTTGTCTTGCCGGCGCCCGTCGGACCGACGATCGCAACGGTCTCGCCGGCCTTCGCCGTGAACGAGACGTCATGAACGCCCTGCTTGGTGTTGGCGAAACCGAAATTGATGTGGCGGAATTCCACGGTGCCGGAGACATTCGACAATTCGCGGGCGTCGCCCGGCTCTTCCCGTTCCTTGACGGAATCCTCCAGAACGAAGAAATCCTCGAGCTTGGCGCGGGCTTCGAAAATTTGCGTCACGAATTGCCGCATCTGATCCAGACGGCCAATCAGGAGATTGGCAAAACCGATGAAGGCGATGACGTCGCCGACGCGCAATTCGCCGTTCTTGACCAGAACGGTACCGATGACGAGGATGATCATCATCGAAACAGTGGAGGCCGTGCGGTTCAGAGCACTCGCAAAGGCCCACCAGTCAAGCACCGGATATTGTGCGCTCAAGAGTTTTTCAGTGAAGGATTTCAGCGCCTTCGTTTCAGCCTCGATGCGGTTGTAGCTGTGCAGCACCGACACGTTGCTGATGGAATCGCTGACATGGGCAAAAACGCTGTGATAGTGCTCCTCTACCGAAGCCTGGCCATCCTTGGTGCGGCCCATCACCCACTTGCCGATGAACCAGTAGACGATGCCGAGGCCAATCAGAACGAAACTGAGGCGCATGTCCATGGACATGGCGGTCGGCACAAGCAGCACCAGCGCGACGAAAGTGGCCAGATGCGTGCGCATGAATTCGAGCCAGAGGCCAAACAGCGTTTCGCTGGCGCGCAGGAGCGTGTGCAGGGCGTTCGACGTGCCGCGCTGATGGTGCCAGGAGAGCGGCATGGAGATGATGCGCCCAAAGGCTTCCGTCAGCAGCGAAGCGCGCCGGCCATGGGCCAGCCGGTCGGCCTCGCGGGCGACCGCGACATAAGCGACGGTGTTGAAGACGCCAAAACCCGCCCACAGAATGAGAATGGGCGTGACATTGGTGCCGGAAGAGATGGCGTCAATGATCCGGCCGAACAGTACGGGTTCGGCGATGGTGATCGCTGCAAGAATGACGTTGGCAATGACGACAACCGTCACACGCCATTTATGAACGGTCAGATAGCGCAGAGCGCGTGTATAAACCTGAAACAAGGTCAAATTTTCAATCCAGTCCGTGCGTCTTTTCAAGCGGTTTATTGTTCGGCCTCAACGCCATGCTACTTTAGCAAGGTTGCATGAGACGGCGAATTTTGTGTAATTATCGCTCTTTCTGTCTGAATGGCGGCTTAACAGATTGACCGCGCGTGCGAACCGAAAAAACCGAACCCGATGTTTCCCGGGGCCTGCCGTCACAAGATTTAGCATCTTCGTTTCAGGGATTGATAACGACGATATGTTCAATCTCAACCGACCGGCGCCCGAGTAACATGACGTCATCGCGGGACCATGTCCTCCGTGTCATTCCCTTCAAGCCAAGCTCCGGACCCCGTGTCTTTATGCATGATATTCTTCACTTCATCTCAGCGTGTTACCAGGCGGGAAGCGCCGACCGCGTTCGCTCCGAATTTGCAACGCTCATTCGCGAATACGGTTTCGAATATTTTCTCGTCAGCAGGCGGATGACCGGGGAGATCGCCTCCAGTGGACACATTCTCGCGCAACATCTGCCTGAAGGCTGGCTGGAGGTTTACAGGGCCAAGAAGTACAATCTCGTCGATCCCGTCCGCAAGGTGATCGGCATGGTGCACAAGCCGTTTCAATGGAAGGAAGCGCTTGAGGGCCTGCCGCGTGCGATGCATCGCAAAAGGGCGAGCGTCTTTTTCCACGACGCAGGCCGCTACGGTCTGCAGGGCGGCTATGCCTTTCCCGTGCACGGTCGTGCGGGATTCATCGGTGCGGTCTTCATTGGCGGTCAGGATCGGCAATTGCCCTCCTTGCAGGTGGAGCTGCTTGATGCTGCCACGCGTGCCGTGTTCTGGCGCCTGCTCGATCTTTCCGGGCAGGCTCATGGCTTCAGCAATGCCCCCGACGTTTCCGCTCTCGAGCTTACGAGGCGCGAAATGGAGGTGCTGACGCTGATGGCAGACGGCATGACCTCGACGGAAATCGGACGTCAGCTATCGATCTCCAACCACACGGTCGACTGGTATATCAACGGAATCCAGCGCCGTTTCAGCGCCAAGAACCGACAGCACACCGTAGCGCTTGCTTTTCGTCATGGATTGCTGAGCTAGCGCAAACAGGACAGTTCTCGCCGGAATTGCCCTTTCCAAGACCGGGTTTTGCTGCTTAATTCCGCAGTGCAGCAGAAGTTTTGTTTTGGCGTGTGGGGAGACCGTCTTGAAGATATCGAAAATACTTGTTGCCAACCGATCCGAAATTGCGATCCGCGTTTTCCGGGCAGCGAATGAGCTTGGGATTAAAACCGTTGCGATTTGGGCGGAAGAGGACAAGCTGTCTTTGCACCGCTTCAAGGCGGACGAATCCTATCAGGTTGGCCGAGGGCCGCATCTCGCCAAGGACATGGGGCCGATCGAGAGCTATCTTTCGATCGAGGAGGTTATCCGCGTGGCCAAGCTCTCGGGAGCAGACGCGATCCATCCCGGTTACGGTCTCCTGTCTGAAAGCCCCGAATTCGTGGAGGCCTGCAACAAGGCCGGCATCACCTTCATCGGACCGACGGCGGATACGATGCGCCAGCTCGGCAACAAGGTCGCCGCCCGCAATCTGGCGATCTCGGTTGATGTCCCCGTTGTTCCCGCCACCAATCCGCTGCCTGATGATATAGCGGAAGTGGAACGCATGGCCGAAGAAATCGGCTATCCCGTGATGCTCAAGGCCTCCTGGGGCGGCGGCGGTCGCGGCATGCGCGCCATCCGCAAAAAGCAGGACCTCGCCCGCGAGGTGACGGAGGCCAAGCGCGAGGCGAAAGCCGCCTTCGGCAAGGATGAAGTTTATCTCGAAAAGCTGGTCGAGCGTGCGCGTCACGTCGAAAGCCAGATTCTCGGCGATACGCATGGCAATGTCGTGCATCTGTTCGAGCGTGATTGTTCGATCCAGCGGCGCAATCAAAAAGTCGTCGAGCGTGCGCCTGCACCCTATCTGTCCGAAGCGCAGCGCCAGGAACTGGCCGCCTACTCCCTGAGGATCGCCGCCGCGACCAATTATATCGGCGCCGGCACGGTCGAATATCTGATGGATGCCGATACCGGCAAATTTTACTTCATCGAGGTCAATCCGCGTATTCAGGTGGAGCATACCGTCACCGAAGTCGTGACTGGTATCGATATCGTCAAGGCGCAGATTCATATTCTCGAAGGTGCCGCCATCGGCACGGCGGAATCCGGCGTTCCGCGCCAGGAGGACATCCGTCTCAATGGCCATGCGCTGCAGTGCCGCATCACGACCGAAGACCCGGAACATAATTTCATTCCGGACTATGGCCGTATCACCGCCTACCGTTCCGCTTCGGGCTTCGGTATCCGTCTGGATGGCGGCACCTCCTATACCGGCGCTGTCATCACCCGCTATTACGATCCGCTGCTTGTGAAGGTGACGGCCTGGGCGCCGCGACCGGATGAGGCGATCAACCGCATGGACCGCGCGCTGCGCGAATTCCGTATTCGCGGCGTGGCGACCAACCTCACCTTCCTCGAAGCCATCATCGGTCACGACAGCTTCCGTAACAACACCTATACGACCCGGTTCATCGATTCGACGCCGGAGCTCTTCGCACAGGTCAAGCGTCAGGACCGCGCCACCAAGCTTCTGACCTATCTCGCCGACGTGACCGTCAACGGCCACCCGGAAACCAAGGGTCGCGCCAGGCCGTCCGAAAAGGCGGCGAAGCCCATCGTGCCTTATATCGATGCGCCGACACCTGACGGCACAAAGCAGCTGCTGGACAAGCTTGGCCCGAAGGGCTTTGCGGACTGGATGCGTAATGAAAAGCGCGTGCTGGTCACCGATACGACCATGCGCGACGGGCACCAGTCGCTTCTCGCTACCCGCGTTCGCACCCATGACATCGCCCATGTCGCGAGTGTTTACGCCAAGGCGCTGCCGCAACTTCTGTCGCTGGAATGCTGGGGTGGTGCGACGTTCGACGTTTCCATGCGCTTCCTGACTGAAGACCCGTGGGAGCGCCTGGCGCTTATCCGCGAAGGCGCGCCGAACCTGCTGCTGCAGATGCTGCTGCGCGGCGCAAACGGCGTCGGATACAAGAATTATCCTGATAATGTCGTGAAATATTTCGTCCGCCAGGCCTCAAAGGGCGGAGTTGATCTTTTCCGCGTCTTCGACTGCCTGAACTGGGTGGAGAATATGCGCGTTTCGATGGATGCGATTGCCGAGGAGAACAAGCTCTGCGAAGCGACCATCTGCTATACCGGCGATCTGTTGAATTCGGCGCGTCCGAAATATGATCTCAAATATTATACCGGCCTTGCCGCCGAGCTTGAAAAAGCCGGCGCTCATATCATCGCCGTCAAGGACATGGCGGGTCTGTTGAAACCGGCTGCCGCCAAGGTTCTGTTCAAGGCGTTGCGCGAGGCGACCGGTCTGCCGATCCATTTCCACACCCATGATACCTCGGGCATTTCCGCCGCCACCGTTCTGGCCGCTGTGGATGCCGGCGTCGACGCCGTGGATGCTGCGATGGATGCCTTCTCTGGCAACACCTCGCAGCCATGCCTTGGTTCGATCGTTGAGGCGCTGGCAGGGTCGGAACGCGATACGGGTCTTGATACGGAATGGATCCGCCGCATTTCCTTCTACTGGGAAGCTGTTCGTAACCAGTATGCGGCTTTCGAAAGCGATCTCAAGGGACCGGCTTCGGAAGTCTATCTGCACGAAATGCCGGGCGGCCAGTTCACCAACCTCAAGGAACAGGCGCGGTCGCTGGGTCTGGAGAGCCGCTGGCACGAGGTGGCGCAGGCCTATGCCGATGCCAACCGCATGTTCGGCGATATCGTCAAGGTAACCCCGTCCTCCAAGGTCGTCGGTGACATGGCGCTGATGATGGTCAGCCAGGATCTGACGGTCGCCGATGTCGAAAACCCCGATCGTGAAGTGTCTTTCCCGGAATCGGTGGTTTCGATGCTGAAAGGCGATCTCGGACAGTCGCCAGGCGGCTGGCCGGCAGCCCTGCAGAAAAAGGCGCTGAAGGGCGAAGCGCCCTATACCGTTCGTCCGGGTTCGCTTTTGGCAGATGCCGATCTCGACGCGGAGCGGAAGGTGATCGAGACCAAGCTGGAGCGCAAGGTCGACGACTTCGAGTTCGCGTCCTATCTCATGTATCCGAAGGTGTTCACCGATTTCGCGCTCACCGCCGAGACATACGGCCCCGTTTCCGTGCTGCCCACCCATGCCTATTTCTACGGCATGGAGGATGGCGAGGAGCTGTTTGCCGATATCGAGCGCGGCAAGACGCTTGTCATCGTCAATCAGGCCTCGTCCGGCATTGATGACAAGGGCATGGTGACGGTGTTCTTCGAGATCAACGGCCAGCCGCGCCGCATCAAGGTGCCGGATCGTGCCCATGGTGCTTCCGGCTCCGCCGTGCGCCGCAAGGCCGAACCGGGCAATGCTGTCCATATTGGTGCACCGATGCCCGGCGTTATCAGCCGCGTCTTCGTCAATCAGGGTCAGGAGGTCAAGGCCGGTGACGTGCTGCTCTCCATCGAAGCCATGAAGATGGAAACCGCGCTTCACGCCGAACGCGACGGCAAGATCGCGGAAGTTCTGGTGCGCCCCGGCGACCAGATCGATGCGAAGGATCTGCTGATCGCTTACGCCGAATAAAAGCCGTTCGAATCTCTCATTACACAGTCAGACGCCCGTCTTTTTCGGCGGGCGTTTTTTATTGCGCTTCGGTGGAAACTCGAATATGCATGTTCGTGCACGTTTGTTCCTGTTTATGCATGAGTCTCCATGAGTGATCATTTCGTCAGCGAGCGGCAGGCGCTTATCCTCGCGCAGCTACGGCAAAGCGGCCGTGTGCTGGCGCAGGATCTTGCGCAGAACTTCGGCGTTTCCGAAGACACGGTGCGTCGTGACCTGCGTGAGATGGCGGCCCGCGGGGAATGCCTGCGCGTTTATGGCGGGGCGCTGCTTTCCGACAGCAAGACGGTGCCACTGAAGACGCGCATTGCCGAGGATGCGGACCGCAAGGCCATGCTGGCGCGTGCCGCTGTCCCGCTGCTTGAACCCGGCATGGTCGTCTTCATCGATGCCGGCTCCACCAATCTCGCCATCGCACGCGCGATCCCTGCCGGTCTCAACCTGACAGTGGTGACGAATACGCCAGCCATTGCCGCCGAACTGACGGGGCGGGCCAATATCGATCTGGTGCTGATCGGCGGAAAAGTCGATCCGGCTGTAGGTGCGGCTATCGACGCCATGGCGCTTCGGCAGCTCGAACTGATGCGGCCCGATCTTTGCATTCTCGGTGTGTGCGGCGTTGCGGCCGAGACGGGTCTGTCGGCGGATGTTTTTGAAGATGCGGTGTTCAAGCGGCTTGCCTGCAGCGCCAGCCAGCGGATCGTCGCAGCGATTACCACGGAAAAGCTCGGCCATAAGGCTGCTTTCCATGTGCATGATTTTTCTCCACCTCTTTCCCTCGTGCTGGAGCAGGATGCCGACCGCGTATTCGTCGAGGCGCTGTCGGCAAAGGGCGTACAGATTCATTGCGGCGACGATGACGCCGCCCGATTTTCCCACGGTCAAGTCTGAAGGATATTGCCGATGAATGGCCCCACGACATTTTCGCCGACAGGCATGCGTTCGTCCTATCTGACACGGCACAGGCTGGGCGTTTCCCTGTTGTTCCTGATGAATGGCTTCATGATGGGGTCATGGGCGCCCAAGATTCCGGAATTTGCGGCGCGCCTTTCCCTCAGTGAAAGCGCGCTCGGCCTCATCATTCTGGTCTTCGGCATCGGCTCGCTGGTTTTCATGCCCATTGCCGGTTCCCAGATTGCCCGTTTCGGCTCGCGCACGGTGAGCCTCGTCACCGCCGCGATCTTTCTGCCGACGCTGCTTTTCATTTCCTGGGCCGGCACGGTGTGGGCGGGGGTGATCGCGGTATTTCTGTTCGGCGGGCTGACGGGGGCGATGGATGTCGCCATGAACGCCAATGCCGTGGCGGTGGAACGGGATATGCGCCGCGCCATCATGTCGTCGTGCCATGCCTTCTGGAGCCTCGGCGGTCTGATCGGCGCTGGTCTTGGCGGTTATCTCATCACGGCGATCGGTGTGCAGGGGCATGCCGTTGCGTTGACGGTCATCGCGCTGGTGTTGCTGGTCATTGCATGGCCGCGGGTTCTCGCGGATCGCCCGCATCCTGAGGAGGAACGCCCGAAAGGCGGCCTGCCGCTGACGCCGCTGCCCTGGATCATCGGCCTGATGGCGTTATTCTCGATGATTCCGGAGGGTGCCATCCTCGATTGGGGTGCCCTTTATCTGCGCAACGAACTGGGCGCTTCCGTCTCGCAGTCCGGTTTCGCTTTCGCGGCATTTTCCATGACCATGGCGATCATGCGGTTTGCCGGCGATCTGGTGCGTGACAGGTTCGGGGCGGTCCGAACCCTGCGTTTCTGCTCGGTCATGTCGATCACCGGTCTTCTGATTGCCGGCCTTGCGGGAAATTCCACTTTCGTGATTATCGGTTTCGCCATTGCCGGTATCGGTATTTCCAACATGGTGCCGATCGCCTTTTCGGCGGCGGGCAATATGCCGGGACTGGCGCCTGGCATCGGCCTTTCGGTCGTCACCACCATGGGTTATTCCGGCATTCTGGTAGCGCCCTCGGCGATCGGCTTCATCGCTGAACATACCGGTCTTGCCAGCGTGTTTCTCGCTCTGCCGCTGCTGCATGTGGTCGTTCTGCTACTTTCACGGCTCGCCCGGCATGCTGATGGTGCGGGCAAGGAATAGGCGTCTCGAATTTTGCCATGATTGCGGTAAAGTAGAAGCTCCAGCGCGTTGGGTGTTGACAAGGAGGCCCCCTTGTTTCACCTCAATTGCCAGACCTTGCCGCAAGCTCCAGAGACCGCCATGACGTCACATGCCGATTACGATCCGAAGCCCCGCCGCGCATCCGTCGCCGTAGACGTGGGCGGTGTCATCGTCGGTGGCGGTGCGCCCGTCGTCGTGCAGTCGATGACAAATACCGATACGGCTGACATCGACGCCACCGTGCAGCAGGTGGCGGCGCTTTTCCAGGCCGGTTCGGAAATGGTGCGCATCACCGTCGACCGCGATGAGAGCGCTGCCGCCGTGCCGAAAATCCGCGAGCGGCTGCTGCGTCTCGGCATGGATGTGCCGCTGATCGGCGATTTCCATTATATCGGTCACAAGCTTCTCGCCGATCACCCTGCCTGTGCCGAGGCGCTGGCGAAATACCGCATCAATCCCGGTAATGTCGGCTTCAAGGACAAGAAGGACAAGCAGTTCGGCGAGATCGTCGAAATGGCGATCCGATACGACAAGCCGGTGCGAATCGGCGTCAACTGGGGGTCGCTCGATCAGGAATTGCTGACGACCCTGATGGACAAGAACAAGGAGCAGGGCTTCCCTCTCTCCGCTCGTCAGGTCACGCGCGAGGCGATCGTGCAGTCGGCGTTGATTTCCGCCGAGCTTGCCGAAGAGATCGGCCTGCCACGTAACCGCATCATCCTGTCGGCCAAGGTCAGCCAGGTGCAGGACCTCATCGCCGTTTATTCGATGCTGTCGGAACGCTCCGACCACGCCCTGCATCTCGGTCTCACCGAAGCGGGAATGGGCTCGAAGGGCATCGTCGCTTCATCCGCCGCCATGGGTTACGTGTTGCAGCATGGTATTGGCGATACGATCCGCGTTTCGCTGACGCCGGAGCCGAATGGCGACCGCACCCGCGAGGTGCAGGTGGCGCAGGAATTGCTGCAGGTCATGGGTTTCCGTCAGTTCATTCCGGTCGTTGCGGCATGTCCCGGCTGCGGGCGCACCACGTCCACCGTCTTCCAGGAACTTGCCCAGAATATCCAGAACGATATTCGCAAGAACATGCCGATCTGGCGTGAGAAATATCCTGGTGTCGAGGCGCTCAATGTCGCCGTCATGGGTTGCATCGTTAATGGCCCCGGTGAAAGCAAACATGCCGATATCGGCATTTCGTTACCCGGAACCGGCGAAAGCCCCGCAGCGCCCGTCTTCATCGACGGAGAGAAGGCGCTAACCCTGCGTGGCCCCAATATCGCCGCCGATTTTGAAGCGCTTGTGATCGATTACATCGAAAAGCGTTTTGGCCGGAAAGATGCGGCGGAGTAAAGAGTACCGTGAAAAGGCCGGAATTCCACTGTCATACCTCCTGAACCTCTCGGAGCATAAAAACACATGATCAAAAAAATCGCGATCGTCGCCCTTTGCGGGACCTATCTTTCCGCCTGCACCACCACCGATCCCTATACGGGTGAGCAGAAGATGTCGAACACCGCCGGCGGTGCCGGCATCGGCGCCGTGGTCGGTGCTCTGGGTGGTCTGGCTGTCGGCGGTTCGCCGACCGGTCGCCGCAATGCCGCGCTTATCGGCGCGGGCATCGGCGCGCTCGCCGGCGGCGCTATCGGCAATTACATGGATGGTCAGGAAGCCGAGCTTCGCGCCCAGCTTCAGGGAACGGGTGTTTCGGTTACTCGCCGCGGCGACAGCATCGTTCTCAACATGCCGTCGAACATCACCTTCGCGACGGACCAGGATCAGGTCATTCCGCCATTCTACCCGACGCTCGATTCTGTCGCCATTGTGCTGAACAAGTTCAACCGCACGCTCATCGACATCAACGGCCACACCGATTCCACCGGCAGCCTGCAGCATAACCAGGCGCTTTCCGAGCGTCGCGCCGCATCGGTTGCGAATTATATCGGCGCGCGCGGCGTCGACCAGCGCCGTATTTCGACGCTCGGCTTCGGCCCGTCGCAGCCGATCGCCTCGAATGCAACGTCTGACGGTCGCGCCCAGAACCGTCGCGTCGAAGTGCTGATTTCGCCGCTCAAGGGCTGATTGGATGATGGGAAGCTGAGAGGAGAACCGGCTCAGCTTTTCCGTTCAGCGATGAATCTTGCGGCCGCGATGAGAATCGCGGCCTTTTCGCCATAGGGAGCCAGCAGTTCCGCAGCTTCCGCCACCTGCTCCTGCAGCTTGCGGCGCGCCCAGTCTTCGCCGCGCAATGCCACGAGCGTTCCCTTGCCGCGCGCGGCATCCTTGCCGGTCGCCTTGCCCATGGTGGCGGCGTCGGCCGTCAAATCCAGAAGATCGTCGGCAAGCTGGAAGGCGAGGCCGATCTTTTCGCCGAAGTGACGCAACCTTTGCCTTTCGGAAACATCGCTTCCGGCGATGATTGCGCCCGCTTCGCAGGCAAAACGCAGCAGTGCGC
This sequence comes from Agrobacterium sp., assembly GCF_059499945.1. Taxonomy (NCBI): domain Bacteria; kingdom Pseudomonadati; phylum Pseudomonadota; class Alphaproteobacteria; order Hyphomicrobiales; family Rhizobiaceae; genus Agrobacterium; species Agrobacterium sp. The sequence goes on from NZ_JCABZP010000016.1 coordinate 191,816, forward strand.
CAGTTTTCATAGCTTGCAATGTAATGACGCCGGCCTCATCCGGCGCTGTCTTTTCAGCAGCGAGATCGAGGGCCTGGCCGCCGGCCATGCCGCCGATGCCCGCTGCGCGGGCAAGCGAAAGCACGAGCGCGGCCTTGCGTTCGGCCGCGAGCGGATTTTCGTCCGAGGCGATGATATCAAAGGCAAGCGTCAGCAGGCTGTCGCCGGCGAGAATGGCGGTCGCCTCATCAAATTTGCGATGCACCGTCGGCTGGCCGCGGCGCAGGTCATCGTCATCCATGGCGGGCAGATCGTCATGAACAAGCGAATAACAATGGAGGCATTCCAGCGCGGCGCCGACATAAAGGGCGGCTTCGGCATTTCCGCCCGTAAGGGCGGCACTTTCGATGACGAGGAAGGGCCGCAGGCGTTTGCCGCCGTTCAGCACGCCATGGCGCATGGCGTCGAGCAGGTTTTGTGGGCGCGTGATCTCGTCTGCGCGTGCTTCGCCGGAAAGCAGGCGGCCAAGCAGGGCTTCGGTTTTAGCCGCGTTTTCGCGCAGCTTCGTTTCGAAATTTGTCATCGCAGCGTCCATGCCGCGCTCTTTGGCATGCCGCGCGAATGCAGGCAAACCTTTTCGTGATTCCAGAGGCGCAACTATTTGACCGGACTCGCCTTGAAGGCGGCAATGGACTATGAAAGGCTTCAATTGGTGCGGGGCTTTGACGAATATTGAGCAGTACGCCTGAAAGCGACGCAGATTACGCCGTGCTGGCGGAAGACCGGAGCAGTCCGAAGGTGGATTTTCGCACGTTGGCAAAGCGCATCATCATGACCTTGCTGGCTTTGCTGATCCTGCCCTATCTGCTGATCCCGGTCTATGCACTGCCGTTTTTCCGGCCGGTCTCGACGCTGATGCTCGCCGATCTGGTGACCTTTCAGGGTTATGACAGACGCTGGGTGCCGCTCGAGGATATTTCCCCGCGCCTTGTTCAATCGGTGATGATGTCCGAGGACGGGCAATTCTGTTTCCATGGCGGCGTGGACTGGAACCAGATGCAGTCCGTGGTCAGCAATGCGCTCGACGGGGCCTCCACCCGTGGCGCGAGCACCATTCCGATGCAGACGGCCAAGAACCTGTTCCTCTGGAACGGCCGCTCTTTCCTGCGCAAGGGGCTGGAATTGCCGCTGGCGATCGCCGCCGATTTCGTCTGGTCCAAAAAACGGATGATGGAGATTTATCTCAACGTTGCCGAATGGGGACCTGGCATCTACGGCATTGAGGCCGCAGCACAGCACCATTTCAAGGTGCCGGCCGCAAAGCTCAGTTCCCGCCAGGCGGCGCTGCTGGCTGTTTCACTACCTAATCCCATCGACCGCGTCGCCAGCAAGCCGGGACGCGGATTGCAACGGCTTGCCGGCCTTATCGAGCGTCGCGCCCGCGCCTCCGGCGGCTATGTCGGCTGCGTGCTGGACTGACCCTAGCGCGCTGGTTCAGCCTTTCTTGAAAATATAGTCGGTTTCCTGACGCAGCGTTTCGCCCGGCCGCAGGATTGCATGCGGAAAATCCGGGTGATTGACGGCGTCTGGCCAAATCTGCGTTTCCAGGCAGAAACCCGCAAAGGGGCCGTAGTGACGGCCATCGAGGCCGGGAACCGGGACGTCCAGTTTAAAGGCCGAATAAAGCTGTACACCGGGTTCGGTGGTGTGAACCTCAAGAGCGATATCGGAGGCCGGCGAATAGGCGCGGGCGACCTTGCGCTTGGCGCGACGTTCGGGCGAAAGGCAGAAATTATGGTCGTAGAGGACCTGCTCGCCATTCTCCTTGCGCCGCATCGGTGTTGTCTGGCGAAGGTCGAACACGGTTCCTTCGACGGAGCGGATTTCGCCCGTCGGTATCTGCTTGTCGTTGGTGGGCAGGTAGAAGTCAGCAGCGATGCTGATCTCATGCCCAAGTGCGGTATCTGCCCCATCGAGATTGAAATAGGAATGCTGGCAGACATTGGCGATGGTCGGCTTGTCGGTCACCGTTTCATAGACCACCGAAAGCACACCGCCGTCGAGGATCGTATAGGTGGCCGTGACCGTGCAATTGCCCGGATAACCGGCGCGGCCATCGGGATCGATTATCTGCAGAATCGCATGGCTTTCGCCATGTTCCATCAGCATCCAGTTGCGTTTGCCCATGCCGTCGCTGCCGCCATGCAGATGGGTTACGCCCTTTTCGTTCAGTTCCAGCTGGTATTCGTGCCCGTCGATCGAGAACCGGCCGTCACCGATACGGTTGGCGTTGCGGCCGGGGGTGGCGCCGAAATAGGAGGAATATTTGTAATCCTCGAACTTGTCGAAGCCGAGCACGAGCGGCGGCTGGTGGCCCTCAAGACGCAGATCCTGAATGACGGCACCCCAGGTGATGACCTTGGCCGTCAGCCCGCCTTTCGAGATGGTGACGCGTTCGACTTTTTCGCCGGTCGCCGTGAAACCGAAATTCTCCCGTGCCGCCGCGTCGCCCATAACATCATTCTCCCGGTTGCCATGAATTGCCGGCGGACGTTGCGTCATTTTCCGGCAATTCGCAATCCCGCAATTCAAAGCATGTCTCCCAAAAGTGTCCTGCGGTTTTGGGACAAAGACATGCTTAAAACAAAGAAGAAAGCGCGTCGCATGCGTTTGACCAAACGCGACGCGCTTTAAGCGGCCAGTTGCCCGATGGCTTCTAGATCATAGGGCGTCGTCTGGTATATCTCGTTGATCCAGTTGCCGAAAAACAGATGGGCATGGCTGCGCCAGCGGTTGAGCGGGGCAAGTTCCGGGTCGTTGTGCGGAAAATAGTCATGCGGCAGCTTGATGGGCACGCCGGCATTCGCGTCCCGGAAATACTCATCCGAAAGCGACGTCGAATCATATTCGACATGGTTGAACATATAGAGCCGGTTGCCCTCCTTCTCATGCACCAGACAAACGCCCATTTCCTCTGACTCCATCAGGATTTCGAGTCTCGGATGTTTTTCGATATCGGCGCGGCGTACTTCAGTCCAGCGCGAGACAGGAACCTGGAAATCATCCGAAAAGCCGTTCAGGTAGATCGACGAGGGGCAAAGATTGCGGTGACGATAGACCCCGAAAGCCTTTTCCTTCAGTTCGTGCTTCGGCACGCCATGGAAATGATAGATGGCGGCCATCGCCCCCCAGCAGACATTCAGCGTCGAATGGACATTGGTCTGCGTCCATTCGAAAATCTTCTGCATTTCGTTCCAGTAGGTCACGTCTTCATAGGCCAGCGTCTCCACGGGGGCGCCGGTAATGATGAAACCATCAAACTTGCGGTGGCGCACTTCCTCCCACGTCTCGTAGAAGGACAGGAGATGCTCTTCCGGCGTGTTCTTGGCGCGATGGCCGCCGATCCGCACCAGCGACAGTTCCACCTGCAGCGGCGAAGCGCCGACGAGGCGTGCCATCTGGATTTCCGTCTTGATCTTGTTCGGCATGAGGTTGAGAAGCCCGATCTGGAGCGGGCGGATATCCTGCCGGATAGCAGCCGTTTCGGTCATGACCCGCACGCCCTCGTGAACGAGGGTCTCAAAAGCGGGAAGCGTATCGGGAATCTTGATCGGCATGTCGAACTCTCTTTTCCGGATCACGTAAAGAACGTTGCGAAAACAAAAAAACCGGCAGCGAAATCGCGACCGGTCCCAGGAAATTGCCTTTTTCCTCGACCCTTTAGCGACTTCTTTAAAGTGGCTGCAAGCCGGTCGGCAAATCACCACTGAGGCGTTTCATAATCCCGAAGCCGGCGAAAATCAATATAGGCTGATTTCATCGGGGTTTCGGCTTTCCATTTTTGGCCGAGGTGCGGTAAGGCAGGGCATGGATAAAGAGCGTTTCACCATTCTGCTTGGCGGCGATGTCACGGTGACCGATCGTCTGAAAGAGGCGGTCGCGGATAGCCGTGTGATTGCGGCCGATGGCGGCATGCGCCATGCCCGGCCGCTTGGCCTTGCGCCGGAGCTGTGGGTCGGGGATTTCGATTCCGCCAGCAAAGAGTTGCTGGACGCCTGGCCAGATGTGGCGCGGCAGCCGTACCCGGCCGCAAAGGCGGTGACGGATGGCGAGATCGCGGTATCGGAAGCTCTCTCCCGTGGAGCGCATTCGCTGGTGCTTGTCGGTGCGCTTGGAGGCGAGAGAAGCGACCATGCGCTGCAGCACCTTCTTTACGCGGTGGCGCTGGCCGAACGTGGTATCGACGTTACGCTGACGTCAGGTGAAGAAGAGGCCCGGCCGCTGCTTCCCGGTTTGCTGGATGTCGATCTGCCGCCCGCTTCGCTGTTTTCTGTTGCCGGATTTACCGCCCTTGCGGGGCTTGATATCGGCAATGTGCGTTATCCGCTGAAGGATTTCGCGCTTGCTTTCGGCTCCTCCCGCACTATTTCCAATGTCGCGAATGGCGGCCCCGTGCATTTCTCGCTGAAAAGCGGAAAAGCCATCGTGCTCGCCCGCCCTTATGATCTGACCGGAGCCTGACACCTTGGCACCCCCAATTTTGAAACTCGATGACATCAAGCTGACCTTCGGCGTGACCCCGCTGCTCGATGGCGCCAATCTCCAGGTAGAGCCGGGCGATCGCATCTGCCTTGTCGGGCGCAACGGTTCGGGCAAGTCGACGCTGATGAAGATCGCTGCGGGTCTCGTTGAAGCGCAGTCGGGTGAGGTTTTCCGGCATCCGTCCGCGACCATCCGTTATCTGGAACAGGCGCCGGATTTCAACGGTTACGACACCGTGCAGGCCTATGCCGAGGCTGGGCTCGGACCCGGCGACGATCCCTATCGCGTCACCTATCTTCTTGAACATCTCGGCCTCACGGGGCAGGAACATCCGGCAAGCCTTTCCGGCGGTGAGGCGCGACGTGCGGCCCTTGCCCGCGTGATGGCGCCGGAACCTGATATCCTGATGCTCGACGAACCCACCAACCATCTGGATCTGCCGACCATCGAATGGCTTGAGAGCGATTTGCAGCAGACGCGCAGCGCGCTGGTGCTGATTTCGCACGACCGCCGTTTTCTCGAAAAAGTCTCGACTTCGACCGTCTGGCTCGATCGTGGCCAGTCCCGCCGTCTTAATCGCGGCTTTGCCCATTTCGAGGAATGGCGCGACAAGGTGCTGGAAGAGGAAGAGCTGGAGCAGCACAAGCTCGGCAAGGCCATCGAACGCGAAGAACACTGGATGCGTTATGGCGTGACCGCGAGGCGCAAGCGTAACATGCGCCGCGTCGGTGAGCTTCAGGCCATGCGCGCGGAATATCGTGGCCACAAGGGGCCGCAGGGCACGGTGCAGGCGACCGTCACCGAAGGGCGCGAATCCGGCAAACTGGTCATCGAGGCCGAGGCCATCACCAAGGCTTACGGCGAGCGCGTGATCGTCGCGCCGTTTTCGCTGCGTGTCCATCGCGGGGATTGTATCGGTTTCGTCGGCCCCAATGGCGCCGGTAAAACCACGCTTCTGAAGATGCTCACCGGCCAGCTTGAGCCCGATAGCGGTATGGTGAAGCTCGGCACCAATCTGGAGATCGCGACGCTCGACCAGAAGCGTGAGGATCTCAATCCCAACGATACGCTCGCGCATTATCTGACCGATGGTCGCGGCGAAAACCTGCTGGTCAACGGCGAATTGAAGCATGTGACGGGCTATATGAAGGATTTCCTGTTCCAGCCGGAACAGGCCCGTACGCCGATCCGCAACCTTTCCGGCGGCGAGCGCGCGCGCCTTATTCTGGCACGCATCCTGGCGCGGCCGACCAATCTTCTGATCCTCGACGAGCCGACCAACGATCTCGATATCGAAACGCTCGATCTTTTGCAGGAAATCGTCGCTGGATTTTCCGGCACGGTCATTCTCGTCAGCCACGACCGCGATTTCCTTGACCGCACCGTCACCTCCACCATCGCCCCGGTCAATCCGGACCAGCCGGATGGGCGATGGATCGAATATGCCGGTGGCTATTCGGACATGATGGCGCAGCGCAAGGGTGCTGCGGAAGAAAAACGCAAGGCTGAGAAGCAGGAAAAAGCGAAGGCCGCACCTTCGGCCTCCGCGTCGCAGGATCCTTCAAAGGCCAAGGGCAAGCTTTCCTTCAAGCAGAAATTCGCGCTCGAAAATCTTCCGAAGGAGATGGAAAAGGCGCAAGGCGAAATCGCCAAGCGCGAGGAGCGCATGGCTGATCCTAATCTCTTCACCAAGGATCCGGCCACTTTCAACACGCTGGCGAAGGAAATGACGAAGCTGCGTGAAAAGCTCGAGACCATGGAAGAAGAATGGCTGGAGCTGGAGATGCTGCGCGAGGAACTGGAAGGCTGAAGGCCGCAGGCCCCTCGTTTGATCGACCCTCCTTCGGTCTTTGACAGAAAAGCGGAATTGCCGTTCTATGCTGGTTCGTTTGGAGGAGTTGTGAAAATGCGCATGATTTTCGTCAATCTGCCGGTCAAGAATATCGAGAAATCAAGAAGCTTCTTCACGGCTCTCGGTTTCAGCTTCAATCCGGAATATTCTGACGACCGCACGCTCTGCATGATCGTGGAAGAAAACATCTTCGTGATGCTTCTTCAGGAAGGGCGTTTCCGCGATTTCATCAACGGCGACATCGCCGATGCGACGCGCACCACCGAGGTTCTGACCTGTCTCACGGCGGGAAGCCGCGACGAAATCGACCGGATGATCGCAACGGCGCTTGCCTCCGGTGGCAGTGATTGGAAACCCGTGCAGGATCACGGCTTCATGTATGCCGGCAGTTTTCAGGATCCCGACGGGCACGTCTGGGAGCTGGTGCATATGACGGAGCAGGGCTGACGGCGGCCATCTTGCCAAGCAGGGACGACCGGACTACACCATCATCTTGATCTAACGGGGTGTCTTTTGCGCTTGCGTGCAAAAGGCTGAGAGGCTTGCCAACCCGAAGAACCTGATCCGGTTCATACCGGCGGAGGGATTAGACGGCTTCAAGGCAGGCGGCTATTTCCCTTTTTGTTTTGAGGAGATACCCGTGCGCCGTCGTCTTTTCCTGAATTCCCTTGTTGCCGCTTCGCTGTTCCTGCCCGGTCTTGCCGCCGCGCAGGACAAACAGGAACTGACAGTCTATACCTATGAGAGTTTCGTTTCCGAATGGGGTCCCGGTCCCAAGGTAAAAGAAGCCTTCGAGAAGGTCTGCGGTTGCACGGTCAATTTCGTCGGTGTTGCGGATGGTGTGGCGCTTCTTAACCGTCTGAAGCTTGAAGGCGCAGGGTCCAGGGCGGATGTGGTCGTTGGTCTCGACACCAATCTTGTTGCCGAGGCGAAACAGACCGGTCTTTTTGATGTTAGCGGCGTCGATGCGTCGGCGGCCAAGGTGCCGGGCGGTTACAGGGACGATGTTTTCGTGCCTTACGACTACGGGCATTTTGCCGTCATCTATGACACGCAGACGGTGAAGAACCCACCGGCGAGCCTGAAAGAGCTGGTGGAAGGCGACCCCTCGCAGAAGATCGCCATTCAGGACCCGCGCACCTCCACGCCGGGGCTCGGCCTGCTGTTGTGGGTAAAATCGGTCTACGGTGACAAGGCCCCGGAAGCATGGGCAAAGCTCAGGAAGCGCATTCTCACCGTCACGCCGGGCTGGTCGGAATCCTACGGCCTTTTCACCAAGGGGGAGGTGCCGATGGTGCTCTCCTACACCACCTCGCCCGCCTATCATATGGTCGCCGAAAAAACGGATCGTTATCAGGCCGCGGCTTTTTCCGAAGGGCATTATATCCAGATCGAAGTGTCCGGCCTTCTCAAAAACGCGCCGCACAAAGATCTGGCAAAGCAGTTCCTCGCTTTTACGCTGACATCAGGTTTTCAGGATGCCATTCCGGAAAACAACTGGATGATGCCGGTTGCGGCAACGTCCAATCCCCTGCCCGAGGCGTTTTCCAAGCTCGTCGTGCCGCAGAAGACCTTCTTGATGGACCCGGAAGAGGTGGCGAAGAACCGCAAGGCGTGGATCGATGAATGGCTCACGGCCATGAGCATGAATTGAGGAGGAGGCACGCCCGCACATGATGCTGCGTCGCGATTATCGGCGATCGATCATTTTCGGAACGGCGGCTTTTGCCGCCGTTTTCCTGTTCATGGCGCTCGCCGTTGCGGCCCTCCTGTCTTTTGATGCGGGCGCGTCTGCTGCCGGTATCATGGATGCCTATACGCTGCGCATCCTGCGTTTCACGCTTTATCAGGCAACGCTTTCCACCCTTCTTTCCATTGTTCTTGGCCTGCCGGTGGCGCTGGCGCTTTCCCGGCGACGCGAGTTTCCGGGAAGGATCTGGATCATCAGGCTGATGGCGGTGCCGATGGGTCTGCCTGTCATCGTTGGCGCCTTCGGCATCATCACCATCTGGGGCAGGCAGGGTGTTTTGAATACGGCCCTCGTTTTTGCCGGTGCGGATGAACCTTTCAGCATTTACGGCCTTTCCGGCATCCTTATCGCCCATGTGTTTTTCAATCTGCCGCTTTCGGTCCGGCTGATGCTGGCCGGGCTTGAACGTATTCCAGGCGAATATTGGCGCATGGCGGCAAGCCTCGGCATGGGGCCGGTCTCGGTTTTCCGTTTTATCGAATGGCCGGCGGTCGCGCGTCTCGTTCCCGGCATTGCCGGGCTTATCTTCATGTTGTGCGCCACCAGCTTCACGCTCGTGCTTCTTTTAGGCGGCGGGCCGGCAGCCACGACACTGGAGGTGGCGATCTATCAGGCGCTGCGGTTCGATTTCGATCCGCAGCGGGCGATTGCGCTTTCGGTTTTGCAGATTGCCCTCACCGCAATTCTGCTCGGCCTTCTCGCCTTTTTGCCGTCGCCCGAAGCGGAAATCCCTTCGCTTGGTCGTTCCCTTCGCCGTTTCGATGGCAAGAGCATCGGCGCACGTTTGTGGGATGGGGCGGCCATTGTCTTCGCTATTCTGCTGATCGGCCTGCCGCTTGTCGCCATAGCTGTCTCGGGTTTGAGTGCCGATCTGCCGCGTCTTCTGTCTGCACCGATTTTTCTGCGCGCGGCGGCGACCAGCCTTGCAATCGCCGCGCTTTCCGCAGCCCTTGTCGTGCTCTACTGCATGGCGATCATCGGCGCGCGCCAGGCTGTAGGCTCCAGACGGCAGGTGGGGCAGCCTCTGCGCTTGCTCTCCGCCATGCTTGGGGCGGGGTCTTCGTTGGCGCTCTTGGTGCCGCCTGTCGTGTTGGGAAGCGGGTGGTTCCTGTTATTGCGGGTTTTCGGTGATGTCAGCTTCTATGCTCCCGTTCTCGTGGCGCTTATCAATATGTTGATGGCTTTGCCGCTTGCCATGCGGGTGCTGGAGCCGGCCTTCACCAGTCATTTTTTACGCACCGGCCGGCTTTCCGCCAGTCTCGGGCTTCAGGGCCTCACGCGGCTGCGGTTTGCCGATCTGCCGGTTCTGTGGCGGTCGCTGGCCATGGCGTTTTCCTTCGCCATGGCCCTGTCGCTCGGCGATTTAGGCGCGGTTGCCCTGTTCGGCTCGGAAAATTTCGTCACCCTGCCGTGGCTGGTCTATAGCAATATGGGCAGCTATCGCACCAATGATGCCGCCGGTTATGCCTTCCTTCTCGGCATTGTCTGCCTGCTGCTTGCCGCAGGCGGCGTTTCACGGCAATCCCAATCAGCAAGGGCGAGCATATGACAGGCGATGATTTTGCCGTTGAACTGGACAAGGTCAGGCTACGGCTTGGAACACAGGATTTCGAACTTGATTGTTCGTTCCCTAAGGGGCAGATAACCGCCGTTGTCGGGGCATCCGGCTCGGGAAAATCCACGCTTCTCAATCTCGTCGCCGGTTTCGAGGAACCGGATTCCGGGCGCGTGATGATCGGCGGGCAGGACATGACCGCGCTTGATCCTTCGGAAAGACCGGTCTCATCAATCTTTCAGGATAATAATCTTTTCGCCCATCTCGATATCTTCACCAATGTCGCTCTCGGTGTCAGCCCCAGGCTGAAATTGCGGGTGGAAGACCGGCAAGAGATTGAGATGGCCCTCGTCCGTGTCGGTCTTGCGGGTTTCGACAAACGCTTGCCGGGCACGCTTTCCGGTGGAGAAAGACAGAGGGCGGCGCTGGCGCGCGCGCTGGTCAGGAAAAAACCTGTCATGTTGCTCGACGAACCTTTTGCAGCACTCGATCCGGGATTGCGGGCGGGCATGACCTCCCTGCTTCTCGACTTGCACGCCGAAACAAAAAACACGGTGATTATTGTCACCCACCATCCCGAAGACATAAAGAAGCTGGCGCAGCGGGTGGTGTTTCTTGAACGCGGCCGTGTTGTCTATACCGGTTCGACCGCAGATTTCTTCGCCACACAAAATGTGAAGGCGGTCGACAGTTTTCTGAACGGGTGATCGCCTTATTTTCGACGCGTGCCGCTGGCAATCGCTTTAGATGACTTCAATGGCGCTAATTTGCACTTGCCAGTTTCAAGTTGTTGCCCGAGAAAAGATGGGAATTATTGCGTTCTTCAGGAATATTCCGGACTTGATGGATCGTTTTTACCGTTTTGGCATTCATCGCCCGTTGGGGCGAATCTGTTATTCTGGTCTGCAATTAACGGATGATCAGGAACGTTAGGGGCAGGCATAGAGAATGAGAAATAGCATGACTGCACAGTGGAGGCTCTTCTCCCGTTCAGGCCTTCGCCGTTCGGGCAGGATGGCTGCCGCCTGTTCCGTGCTGACAGCGTCTGCGGTGTTCCTGTCGTCGTGCCAGTCTCTCTTCAGCCCGGCCTACCAGTCCACCTTGCGTCCCTCGGATAATCCGCAGACCGTGGAAGAAGTGCAGAAGAATGATCCCCGCGCCCAGATGGGTGCGCGCGAGCATCCGCGCATCGTGGCGAGTTATGGCGGCGAATATCGTGACGCCAAGACGGAAAGGCTCGTCGCCCGCATCGCCGGCGCGCTGACGGCGGTTTCGGAAAATCCGCAACAGTCCTACCGCATCACCATCCTGAACTCGCCGGCCATCAATGCCTTTGCGCTGCCGGGCGGATATCTTTACGTGACGCGTGGGCTTCTGGCGCTTGCCAACGATGCTTCGGAAGTGGCTGCCGTGCTTTCGCATGAAATGGGCCATGTCACCGCCAACCATGGCATTGAACGCCAGCGCCGGGAAGAGGCGGAGGTGATTGCCAGCCGCGTGGTTGCCGAAGTGCTGTCGAGTGATCTCGCCGGCAAGCAGGCGCTTGCGCGCGGCAAGCTGCGGCTCGCGGCCTTTTCGCGTCAGCAGGAATTGCAGGCGGATGTGATCGGCGTGCGGATGCTGGGCGAGGCCGGTTATGACCCCTTTGCCTCGCCGCGTTTTCTGGATTCCATGGCGGCCTATGCGCGGTTTTCCTCGGCCGATCCTGAAAACGACCAGAGCCTCGACTTCCTTTCCAGCCACCCCAACACGCCGCAGCGTATCGAGCTTGCGCGCCGTCATGCCCGCGCCTTCGGCCAGGACGGCCAGGTCGGGGATCGTGGTCGCGAGTGGTTTCTGGACGGCATAGACGGCCTGCTTTATGGCGACAGCCCGCAGGAAGGGTATGTCCGGGGCCAGACATTCCTGCACGGAACGCTCGGCATTCGTTTCGATGTGCCGGAAGGTTTCGTCATCGACAACAAGGTTGAGGCCGTTCTGGCGACGGGGCCGGGCGATATGGCCATCCGCTTCGACGGCGTCGCCGATCCGAAACAGACAAGCCTTGCCAATTATCTGACCAGCGGCTGGGTTGCCGGCCTGTTGCCGGAAACCGTCAAGGAAACCCAGATCAACGGTCTGGAGGCTGCGACGGCGCGGGCAAGCGCGGATAAATGGGATTTCGACGTGACCGTCATTCGCGTCGGCCAGCAGATATTTCGTTTCCTGACGGCCGTGCCGAAGGGCAATACCCAGCTCGATTCCATCGCCAACACATTGCGCACCAGCTTCCGCAAGATGACGCCGCAGGAAATAGCCTCGCTGAAGCCGCTCAGGGTGCGGGTGGTGACGGTGAAGCCCGGTGAAACCGTGGCGACGATGGCGGCGCGGATGATGGGAACCGACCGGAAGCTGGACATGTTCCGCATGATCAACGCCATGAGCGCCACCGCCACAATCCAGCCCGGGCAACGGGTGAAGATCATTTCGGAATAAGCTTGCGGCCTCCTATTCGCCGGTTGCCTGCGACAGGTAGGCGTGAACCAGTGCGATCATTTCCCGCCTGACTTTGGGCGACTGCAGCTCTCCGCGGCGGGCGGCATTGTGAATGATGCCGTCAATGGCATCCGATACGATCCGCGCTGCGGTTCCGCTTTCGACCTTTGAACCGGCTGTCATATGTGCCGCGATCGCTGCCGCATAGAGACCGAGATATTCCTGTTCGAAAGCGCTGTTGGGATCGTTCGTTCCTTGGTGGCTCGGCGCATCATCCAGAAGGACCTTGTGAAGGCCGGGATGGATGCTGTGGACCCCGATCATGCCGGTCACGAGCTCTTCAACGAATCTAGCGAGCGATTGCCGCTTTTGCGCGATGCTCTTCATGATGGAGAGACAGTCCTCGAGGTGACGATGGCGTACCGCTTCCACGATCGAAACCTTGTCCGGGAAATATTGATAGAGCGAGCCGATGCTGACGCCGGCCGTTTCGGCGACCCTGTTCGTGGTAAAACCCGCCCAGCCGTGATCGCTTAAAATGCGAGCCGCCGCATGGATGACAGCATCGACCGTTGCCCTGGAACGCTCCTGACGCGGCTCCTTGCGCATCTCGGTTTTCCGCTTTGCAATGCGAGTAGACAAGGCATCCTCCATGACGAAAATATAAACATAGTGCTCACATTTTTCAGATGTAAAGGATATTGTCATGAGGGATTTGCTCAGGAGCCTGCTCGGCTATCACGCATGGGCGAACAGGGACTTGTTCGAGAAGCTGCAACAACTCGATCCCGTCCAGAACGCATCCGAGCGGCAAATGGCAATTCGGCTGATCAATCATTATTACGTGGTCGCAAGGATTTTTTCGGGCCATCTCACCGGAGCGGCGCACGGTTTTCTCTCCGACAATACCGAGGCAACACCGCAGCTGGATGATCTTGCGAAGGATGTCGCTGCTCTGGATGGCTGGTATCTCGACTACATCGGGAAAACATCACCGGCATCGCTTGGCGAATTTGTCGCCTTCACCTTTACGGATGGTGACAAAGGTTACATGTCCCGTGCCGAGATGATCTCGCATATGGTCCTGCATGCCGGCATTCACAGAGGGGAGGTCGCGCGTATTCTGAGCCAGCTCTCCATCACGCCGCCCTGGGATACTTTTGCTGTGTTTCTGCACGGCACGCAGCCGCAACGGCGTTTGCAGGGGGCATAATAAAAAGCCACCCGCCCCTGTGTGGGACGGGTGGCTTTCCTGAAACGATGGTGTCAGGAACCTATTGCCACTCGCGCACGTCGACGAAATGACCGGCGATCGCCGCCGCTGCTGCCATGGCAGGGGAGACGAGGTGGGTGCGGCTCTTATAGCCCTGGCGGCCCTCGAAATTGCGGTTCGAGGTCGAGGCACAGCGTTCGCCGGGCTTCAGGCGGTCGTCATTCATGGCAAGGCACATGGAACATCCCGGTTCGCGCCATTCGAAACCGGCTTCGAGGAAAATCTTGTCGAGACCTTCCTTTTCCGCCTGTTCCTTCACAAGACCGGAGCCGGGTACGATCATTGCCGAGACCGTGGGGGCGACCTTGCGGCCGTCGACGATTTTCGCCGCCGCGCGCAAATCTTCGATGCGGCCATTGGTGCATGAGCCGATGAAGACGCGGTCGATGGCGATATCGGTGATGCGCGTTCCGGGCTTCAGGCCCATGTATTCCAGCGCACGCCATTTGGAGGTACGCTTGTTTTCTTCCTCGATATCATCCGGATTGGGAACGATCCCTTCAACGGAGGTCACGTCTTCCGGCGACGAGCCCCAGGAGACGATCGGCGGCAGATTGGCCGCGTTCAGTACCACGACCTTGTCGTAATGTGCGCCTTCGTCGGACTTCAACGTTTTCCAATAGGCGATGGCCTGTTCCAGCGTTTCGCCCTTCGGCGAGCGCGGCTTGTCTTTGATGTAATCAAAGGTGGTTTCGTCAGGTGCAATAAGACCTGCGCGGGCTCCGCCCTCGATGGTCATGTTGCAGACCGTCATGCGGCCTTCCATGGAGAGCGAACGGATCGCCTCGCCGGCAAATTCGATCACGTGACCGGTACCGCCAGCCGTGCCGATCTCGCCGATAATGGCGAGGATGATGTCCTTGGCGGTAACACCATCCGGGATTTTGCCGTCGACACGCACCAGCATGTTCTTGGCCTTTTTCTGGATCAGCGTCTGGGTCGCCAGAACGTGCTCCACTTCCGAGGTGCCGATGCCATGCGCCAGTGCGCCAAAGGCGCCGTGGGTCGAGGTATGACTGTCGCCGCAGACGATCGTCATGCCCGGCAGGGTGAAACCCTGTTCGGGGCCGACGATGTGAACGATGCCCTGGCGCTTGTCGCGCTCGGAATAATATTCGACGCCGAAATCCCTAGCGTTCTGCGCGAGCGCTTCTACCTGAATGCGGCTTTCTTCGTTCTTGATACCTTCCAGCCGGTCGGCCGTGGTTGGAACGTTATGGTCGACGACGGCCAGCGTGCGGGCAGGTGAATGCACGGGGCGACCGGCTATGCGCAGGCCTTCGAAGGCCTGCGGGCTCGTCACCTCATGGACGAGGTGACGGTCGATGTAGAGAAGACAGGTTCCGTCGGGATCACGATTGACGACGTGGTCGTCCCAGATTTTGTCATACAGGGTGCGGGGTGCGCTCATGGCTCTGTGCCTTGTCATATAAAAGGGTAATGAGGGTTCAGTAAGGCGGTGGACAGCGTGCTGCTGTCAGGCGAGCCTAAGTCGGCTGGTGAGCGCCCCGGAAACGCGCGCAAAGAACCGTGCCGGCAGACGCTTGTGGTCCTGCAGCACATAAACATTCTGCGCGAGACATCCGAATTTAGATCCCATGGCAGCGTTCATAGCAGATCGCCGGTTTTACGGCAATATGAATGCGTACAGCCTTGAACGCGACGGCTCGGCATTTTCTATATGCACTGCATCATGGCCGAAGCCCCTGACGGGCCTGCCTTCTAGTTGTCGCCGCTGGTTATGATGCAGTGCAACTTGCGTATTTTGCAACGCACATATAGATGGGTTCCCTTATCATTTGCATTTCGACGAGCAATCGAAGGGAGGGAAAAGCATATGGTATCCGAAAAAGCCCTTATCTCGAAGATCACTTGGCGGCTGATGCCGTTTCTTGGCCTTCTTTATCTCATCGCCTATATCGACCGCCAGAATGTCAGCTATGCCAAGCTGCAGATGGTTGATGCGCTGAGCCTCAGCGAATATGCCTACGGCCTTGGCGCTTCGCTGTTCTTCATCGGCTATTTCCTCTTCGAGGTGCCGAGCAACCTTTTCCTCAACCGTTTCGGCGCCAGCAAATGGTTCGCCCGCATTCTGGTTTCCTGGGGCGCCGTCACCATCGCGCTTGCCTATACGCAGAACGCCACGATGTTCTACATCCTGCGCTTCCTGCTCGGGCTCTGCGAGGCGGGTTTCTTCCCCGGCGTTTTGTTCCTGATGACGCTCTGGTTCCCGCGCGATTATCGTGGCCGCATGATCGGCCTGTTCATGATCTTCAGCGCGCTTGCCAATGCTATCGGCGCGCCGCTTGGCGGCATGCTGCTCGATCTGGATGGTTTCCTCGGTTATGCCGGTTGGGAATGGGTATTCCTCGCCACGGGTATTCCGGCCGTCATCGCCGGTATCGCCACCTTCTTTTATCTTGATGATACGCCGGAAAAGGCGAAGTTTCTGACGCAGGATGAGAAAACCTGGCTGAAGAACCGCTTGGCCGAAGAGAACAAGGGCATGGAAGAGCATGCGGAGGACGGCTTCAAGGCGCTGGTCAATCCGCGCGTTCTGTTCATGGCGCTTTGCTATGTCGGCTTTCCGCTGGCCGCCTATGGTCTCAGCTACTGGCTTCCGACGATCGTGAAGAGCTTCGGCGTTTCCAACACCGCTAACGGCTTCATCAACATCATCCCCTGGGTGATCGTCGCCGTTGCCCTGTTCGTCGTGCCTTTGGCAGCCGACAAGGCAAAGAACAAGACGCCCTATATCGTCGGCCCTGCCTTCATCGGTGCGTTTTGCCTGTTGATGTCGGCATTGCTCAGTGATCCGGTCCTGCAGTTCGCTTTCCTCTGCATCGCCGCCGCAGGCATCTTTGCCGGCCAGCCGGTATTCTGGAGCCTGCCCGGCCGCTTCCTCAAGGGAGCAGGTGCGGCTGCCGGTATCGCTGCGATCAATTCCGTCGGCAATCTGGGTGGCTTCGTGGCGCAGAATGTGGTGCCCTGGATCAAGGATCAGACCGGCAGCACCATTGCGCCGATGTTCTTCCTTGCTTTCTGCCTGGCGCTTGCCGGGGTGCTTGTCATCGTCGCAACGCGCAGAATGGGCAATCAGGTCGGGGCCGCCTGACTTTGGAAGATCGCGACAGCTGACACGATTGCCGACCGTCGCACCTGTAAAAAATCGTGGCCCGGATGTTTCCGGGCCACGATCATTTTAAGCGGCAAATAATGAAATTCTCTTCGAGAGAATTACGCGGTGAACCAATCGCTACCGGTCAGGTGAACACCGGAGAGAACGATCTTTTCGCCCTTGTGCTCGCCAGTGACGTTGTAGCTGAGGATGGTGTCGTTATCGATCGTCGATACCGCCCAGTTATCGATCACCGTGCCGACCAGCTTGAGCTTGTCCACGGCGGCGTTGAAGCCTTCGATGGTATCAGTCGCAAAGCTCTTGGCCATGTCGCCGAGATTAAAGACGAAGGTATCGGCGCCACCGCTTGCGATGATGTGATCGATACCCTTACCGCCGGTTACCAGCGACGAAGCAAGCTTTACCTCGCTCAGGTCGATGGAATCGTTGCCGGCACCCGCATTGATCTTCACAGAGGTGAAGCTGCCGTCCGTGATACCAGCGCCGCCGTTCACAGCGCCTGTATTGGCGGCAAGACCGCCCGTCCCAGCCGAAGAGGCGTCGTTAAATGCCGCGCCAGCCTTGACTTTGATAGTGTCGTTGCCTGCCCCGGTATCGATGTTGAAATTGTTTACCCAGGTCTTTTCATTTGAAACGACAGAGACGGTGACCGTGTCATTGCCAGCGCCGGTCGTGATGTTGCCACGCTTGGCATTGAGAACTTCCACGGTGGACGAACCGGTGCCGCCAAGATGAACGTCGACCTGAACGAAATCCTTGAAGATAAGGTTTTCAGAGGTGTCGGACTGGGCGAGAGCGTTCTTTACCGAATTCCATGCTGACGATACGTCAAATTTGAAGCCGTTCGAGGAGGCATCGTAACCGACATCCACCGTACCACCTGCACCGGTGCCGGGAACTGATACAGCGCCGACATTGACGCTACCGGATTCGAGCGAGGAACCGTTCTTGACCTGAGCGGTCGATTCCGTGAGGAGCTTATAAGCTTCCTGGTCGATCAGGCTGGTAAGCGAGGAAACCGAAGCGGCGCCGCCATTACCGAAAGTTACTTTTAACGCCATTTTAAACTCCTATAAATCTTTGAGAAATTGATGAATTGAAATTAAATTAATAGTAATTATTGCGGGTAATATTTAATACATAAAAAACGATAATACAATATAAGAAATACGTTTTTTTCGAAAAATCGCGTATTTGGTGTATTGAGAAATTTTCTCTAAAAGCCGCTTTTTCTGAAATAAATCATTCCTGAACGAAGGTTTTTCTGAGCCTGTCTTGGAATGGTTTTACGAAATAAGAAAGAACACTCCTCTCGCTGGTCTGGATAAATACTTCTGCCGGCATGCCAGGATACAACTTCCCGCCAGGTAGGTGCGTCATGCCGGCCTTGTTGGGTTTGATGCGCAACGCGTAATAAGATGTGCCAGTTCGGGAATCCGTCTGCAGATCGGGGGCAACGACAGCAACCTCCGCGCTCAAATCCGGCGTCGTGCTTTGGTTGAACGCCGTAAAGCGAACGGTGACCGGTTGCCCGACGTAAATCTGATCGATGTCTCGCGGGGTTATATTGGCCTCGATCGCAAGCTCATCCCGCTCCGGCACCACCAGCATCAGCACTTCGCCGGATTGAATGACGCCATTTATATTGTGCACTGAAAGCTGGTAGATGCGACCGGCAATCGGCGAGCGGATGTCGAGGCGATCCAGCTGGTCGCGCGTCGCCGCCAGCCGTTCTTCATATTCCGCAACGGTCGCTTCGATTGATGTCAGATCTTTCGTGACTTCCGATTTGCGGTCTTCGTCGAGCTGAAGCAGTTGCAGATCCAGTTCGCTCAGCTTGCCCACCGTTTGCGCACGAGCGGCGATATATTGGCCCTGCTGGCCTTCGAGATTGGACAGCTGGCGTTTGAGGAGATTGAGGCGCTGGAGCGTCACGAGCCCTTTTTTGAAGAGCTCGTCCGTCTTGGAAACATCGTCCTTTACAATGGCAAGCTCATTGTCCGTCGCCTCCACCTGCACCTCGAGGCCACGCGCCTCGTCACCGAGTTGGTCCTTGCGCGTTCCCAACTGCTTTTTCATGCCGACCAACGCGTTGCGACGGCTATTAAAAAGGTTCTGTTCGCTGTCGATGAAGGTCTTGGCCGCCTTCGAACTCGTCAGCGCCGCCAGGTCTTCCGTTACAGTGAAAGACGGTGCTTCGGCAATCTCTGCACGGAGACGGGCCCGACGCGAGTAGAGCTGCGCAAGCGTATTCTCGATGATGGAGAGGTTCGCCTGAACGACGGTGGCGCTCAGCCGCAGGAGGATCTGGCCGGCCTCTACCCTGTCACCTTCGGCGACATTGATCTCGCTGACGATGCCGCCGGAAAGATGCTGGATTTTTTTTGAATTGCCTTCAACGACAACCCGGCCCGTGGCCACCACCGCACCGGCAAGCTTTGCGAAAGCAGCCCAGCCGCCCAATCCGACCAAAAGGCCAAGGGCGAGAACGACCACTGCCGTCGAATGTCTGAGAATGGACGCATTCGTCATGCCGGGTTTTTCCGCTTCAACCATTTTCGCTCACCCGGTTTTCAATCTTGCGCGTTTCTTCCTCCTCAGGCACCTGGCGGATGTTCTGCCGCAGGATTTGCGCGAGCACCTCCTCCTTCGTGCCAAAGCGCAGCATCCGGCCGTTGCTCATCACCATCACCAGATTGACGCTTTCGATGGCGCTGGGGCGATGGGCAATGACGACGACGATGCCGCCGCGCGCCCTGATGTCGCCAATCGCATTGCGCAGGGCTCCTTCGCCTTCACTGTCCAGATTGGAGTTCGGCTCATCGAGAAGGACGAAGAAGGGTTCGCCAAACAGGGCACGGGCAAGGCCGATGCGCTGCTTCTGCCCGCCCGACAAAGCCTCGCCGCGGTCGCCAATATAGGTATCGTAACCGTTGGGCAGGTTCAGGATCAGCTCATGCACCTGCGCAGCCTTGGCTGCGGCGACGATTGCTTCCGCAGTCGCATTGCGGTCGAAGCGCGCAATGTTCTGCGCCACCGTCCCCGGCATCAGTTCCACCTGCTGGGGCATGTAACCGATGGATTTGCCGAGAAACTCGAAATCCCACTGGTTGAGTGCGGCCCCATCAAAGCGGACGGAGCCACGTTCATAGGGCCAGATGCCGGTCATCAGGCGTGCCAGCGTGGACTTGCCGGACGCGCTTGGGCCAATGATGCCTAGCCCGTCGCCTGCGTTCAGCGTGAAGGAAATATCGGCGACCGTATCGCGTGCGCCATTGGGCGGCCCACCCGTTACACGATCGACTGCGACGGTAAATTGCGGGCGCGGCAGGGAGAGCGGCGGTGTGGGTTCCGGCACCAGCTCCAGGAACTCGTTGACGCGTTTCCAGCCCTGTCTTGCGGTCATGAAGCTGCGCCAGTTCGCGATTGCATGTTCGACAGGGCCGAGCGCCTTCGCAGAGAGAATCGAACCTGCGATGATGCTGCCCGCCGATGCATGGCCGTCGATGACAAGCACGGCGCCGATGGCCATGACGCCGGATTGCAGCAACAGGCGGAAGGTTCTCGACATGGCACCGAGCATGCCGGCCGTATCTGAAGTCGACAGGGTGACGGAGCGATATCTGGAGTGCAACTCGTCCCACATGGACGTCACTGCATCCATCATGCCCATGGTCTTGATGGATTCAATGTTGCGCTGACTGCTGCCGACGAGGACGTTTCTCTGCCCTCGCGCAGTATAAGCCTGCTTTGTCGCCCTTTCGGTCAGCCAATTGGTCAGAAGCGTCAGCACGATGAGAACCACGGCTCCGCCGAGCACAGCGAACCCGATCCACGGATGCAGGGCAAAACAGATCAGGAGATAGATGGGCAGCCAGGGAATATCGAAAAAGGCCGCAGGCCCCGGCCCTGAGAGAAACTGGCGGATCTGATCGAGATCACCGACGATCTGCAGCCCATCGATCTTCCCGGAAGCAAGGAGCGGGGCGCTGATCGACGCCCTGAAAAGCTTCTGATTGAGCGCGTCGTCCATATTGTCCGAGATGCGCGCCAATATACGGCCTCGCAGCGCGTCGAACCCCATGAGAAACGCGTAGAGAACGATCAGCAGAACGACCAGCGCCACAAGAGAGGGAATGCTCTTGCTGGGCAGAATGCGGTCGTAAACTTCCAGCATGAAAAGTGAGCCGGAAAGATTAAGGATGTTCATCAACGCGCTGGCGAGGCCAACTGCCAGGAAAGCGGACTTATTTCTTGTTAAAAAAGAATTAAATAAAAACATAATAACACCTAAAACAGCAAGAAAATTGCACAATAAAGGGAATTAGGCAATGCTATTCGAGGATGGGCTAAAACACCCACACGAAAAAATTAAGTAAGTATCTGTAGTTGATTGGAATCTTTCTGCATCCTTTCATGAGAAATGACTGAAAGGTCGCGCGGCAGGCGGGCAGTAAGGCGAGTTTTCTTTCGATTTTCCAAGCTGCATAAAACCGCTCGTGCAACATAGTTCCAGGCCGCTTGCCAATTCTCAGTCTGCGGCTTTAGGTTTGCAGCGAGACACCACAAAAAAGGCGGCCCGAAGGCCGCCTTTTCTTTAATCCATCGAAATGGAAATCTTATTCGGCTGCGGTTTCAGCAGCCTTTGCTGCTTCTTCTGCTGCCTTGGCTTCTGCGGCTTCGGCTGCTGCCTTCTCGGCGGCGAGAGCCTGTGCTGCTGCTACCTTTTCGGCTTCCAGACGTGCTTTTTCTTCGGCTGCTGCCTGGCGCTCGGATTCGTTCAGCTTGCGGGCGCGCGTACCGGTGTTTTCAACGATACGGGCAGCCTTGCCGCGACGGTCGCGCAGGTAGTAGAGCTTCGCGCGACGAACCTTACCGCGGCGAACGATTTCAACGCCTTCGACCAGCGGGGAGTAGATCGGGAATACGCGCTCGACGCCTTCGCCGTAGGAGATCTTGCGAACGGTGAAGCTTTCGGAAAGGCCACCGCCGGAACGGGCGATGCAAACGCCTTCGTAAGCCTGAACGCGGGTACGGTTACCTTCGGTAACGCGAACGTTGACGCGCAGGGTGTCGCCCGGAGAAAACTCAGGCAGGGTGCGTTTTGCTTCGATCTTGGCAGCCTGTTCGGCTTCCAGCTGCTGAATGATATTGGTCATGTTAACCTCTGATTTCTTCTGAAACAGCCAGAGCGCTCAACGGTTCGTCCTTCGGTCAAAGCCTTGGGATCATGCCTTGCGGCAGGAGCGGGTTCGCCATTCTTTGCTTGCGGTTAAAGGGGTAAACCCCAATTCCACGCGGGCACATACACGAGGCAGCGCCGTTTGTCATCCCTTTCGTGACAATATTTTATCAATTGCGCACCGCGTTCCTGCAGTTGCGAAGCGGCTTTCTGCCGGATATGGCATGAAAACCTTGGGAGGGGCCATGTCCACATTCATCGTTCTCATGCTGTTTGCGACCGGCTTTCTGTCGGGTGTCGTCAATGCCATTGCCGGCGGCGGCACTTTCCTGACCTTCGGGGCGATGACGCTGGCCGGCCTGCCGCCCATCGTTGCCAATGCCACTTCGGCTATCGTGCAGTTTCCGGGTTATATCACCTCGGTCATCGCCTATGGGCCGGAAATCCGTGCGCATTGGCGCGAGGCGATCCTGCTGTCAGCCGTTTCCGTCGTCGGCGGGCTGGCCGGCTCGCTGCTTCTGCTGTCGCTCGACAATCCTTCCTTCCGCCAGCTGGTTCCATGGCTGCTTCTCGCCGCCACCGCCGTTTTCGCCGCTGGCCCGTGGCTGCGTCCGAAGGTCAGTGCGGAGCGGTCTCCCGGCAATCTTCCGAGCCTCGTCTTTCAGGGGCTCGCCTCCATCTATGGCGGTTTTTTCGGTGCCGGCATGGGAATCATGATGCTCGCCATCCTCGGGATCACCTCGGGCGGCAGCTATCATCATCTGAACGCGCTGAAGAACCTGCTGTCGGTGGTGATCGCCATCATCGCGATTACGATCTTCGTCAGCGGCGGCGTCGTATCCTGGTGGGCGGCGCTCATCATGTTCCCGGCAGCGGCACTTGGCGGCTATGCGGGCGTGCACACGGCAAGGCGCGTGCCGCAATGGATCATTCGCTGGCTGGTCATCGCGGTCGGCCTGGTGCTGACGGCCTATTATTTCGTCTCGGCCTGAGCCTTTTTAAGAAGGTCTGGCCGTCTTTCCTTCGTCAGCGCCAGCGCCTGTTCGTGCCGCCATTTGTCGATGGCGGCGTGGTTGCCTGACGTGAGGACGGCGGGAATATCGCGGCCCTCCCATGCCTGCGGACGGGTATAATGCGGATGTTCCAGCAGCCCGCCCTCGAAGCTTTCATGCACACCTGACAGATCGTTGCCCATGACGCCCGGCAGGACGCGGACGATGGCGTCCAGAAGCGTCAGTGCGGCCGGCTCGCCGCCTGAGAGGATGTAGTCGCCGATCGACACTTCCTCCAGCCCGCGTGCCTCTATGACCCGCTGATCGACGCCTTCGAAACGGCCGCAGACGATGATCGCACCGTCGCCAACCGCCAGTTCGCGCACACGGTCCTGCGATAGTGGTTTGCCGCGTGGGCTCATCAGCAGGCGCGGTCGCGTATCGCCATCCGAAACATGGTCGATGGCTGCAGCAAGAATGTCGGGTTTTAGTATCATGCCGGCACCGCCGCCTGCCGGGGTGTCATCGACGCTTCTGTGCTTGTCCGTCGCGAATTCGCGAATCTGCACGGCCTCAAGCGACCATTGTTCGCGTTCCAGCGCCTTGCCCGCCAGCGAATATCCCAAATGTCCCGGAAACATTTCCGGGTAGAGCGTCAGAACGGTGGCCTTGAAAGTCATTGCTTTATTTCTTGCCGAAAGGCGATGCGCCGGTTTCGTCTTTGTCGTCGGGATTGTCGATCAGTCCGGCGGCCATCGGGTCGATGAGAATGCGCCCGGCTTCGAGATCGATCTCAAGCACGGCTGCTTCCGAAAAGGGTATGAGGGCAGGGCGACGGCCCGCACCTTTCAGCTCCAGCAGATCGCCCGCGCCGAAATCATAGACGGCGCTGACGGCGCCATAGCTTTTGCCTTCGGCATCAACGGCTTCCAGCCCTTCGAGATCGGCATAATAAAACTCGTCATCGTCAAGCTCGTCGTCGGGCAGATTATCGCGGTCGATGAACAGTTCCAGCCCGTTCAGGCCTTCGGCCGCATTGCGGTCGTTGATGCCCCTGAAACGAACGACGACAACGTTCTTGCCCTCGCGCACCTCAAGAATTTCGAAGATGCGGCCATCGGCGGTGACCAGATTGCCATAATCGCCGAGCGCCATCGGATCGGCCGTATAGGTGCTGACACGGACCTCACCGCGCAGGCCCTGCGCGCCGCCGATCTTTGCCATGAGTACCGGGTTTTCCAGCTTTGCCATCGGGCCGTCCGTCTTCTGGTGGTGGTTGCGTCAGCTTTAAGGTTTGTTGACGCCAAAATAAACAAAAAACGGGCGGCATGGAAAACCACGCCACCCGTTCTTCAAAAGATTCTGCGCAGATTATTCTGCGGCAGAGGCTTCCGCAGCAGCAGCGGCTGCATCTTCAGCCTTCTGCTTCTTTTCAGCGACGCGCTCCAGAGCGCGCTTGCCCGGCTTTGCCTTTTCCGGGTTGCTGCGAGCGGCGCGCTCGGCAAGACCGGCTTCTGCGAGGAAGCGCAGAACGCGGTCGGTCGGCTGTGCGCCCTTGGCGATCCATTCCTTGATGAGGTCAGCCTTCAGCTCGATGCGCTGCGGGTTGTCCTTGGCAAGCATCGGGTTCCAGGAACCGACCTTCTCGAGGAAACGGCCGTCGCGGGGCGAACGGGCGTCAGCAACGACGATCTGGTAGTACGGGCGCTTCTTGGAACCACCGCGTGCGAGACGAATTTTAAGTGCCATGTCATTTACTCCTTAGGATGGCTTGTCCGCCTTTCAGGCGGTCTTTTCGGTGCCGCCATGTTCGGCGGCGATTGCTTCATGATGCCGGATGACTTCCTTGATGATGAAGTTCAGGAACTTCTCGGCGAAATCCGGATCCAGATTGGCATCCTTTGCCAGGTGGCGAAGGCGTTCAATCTGGTATTCCTCGCGCGCCGGGTCGGCCGGCGGCAAATTGTATTTTGCCTTCAGCACGCCCACCGCCTTGGTACAGCGGAAACGTTCGGCAAGAATGTGAACCAGTGCGGCATCGATATTGTCGATCGACTGTCGGTATTCGGAAAGCTGGGCTTTCACCTCTGCATTGTTCACTGGTGTCCCCCTCACTTCTTTTTCGGAAAGCCGGGCAGGCCCGGCATGCCGCCAAGACCTGGCAGCTTGGCGCTGCCGAGGCCCGGCAATCCGCCCGGCATGCCGCCGAGGCCGGGCATCCCGCCCGGCTTGCCGAGACCGGCGGCTTCTGCCTGCTTCTGGAGCGCTTCAAGCTGCTTCGGATCGATGTTCGACAGATCAGGCATGCCGCCGCCAAGACCACCGAGGCCCATCTTGCCGGCAAGGCCGCCCATCATCTGCTTCATGATGCCGCCTTTGCCCTTGCCGCCCATGGCCTTCATCATGTCGGCCATGCCGCGATGCATCTTCAGAAGCTTGTTGATTTCAGCGGCATCGGTGCCGGAACCGGCGGCGATGCGCTTCTTTCGGCTGTGCTTCAGAATATCGGGATTGGCGCGTTCCGCCTTGGTCATCGAGGAGATGATGGCGATCTGGCGGTCGAACATCTTGTCGTTCATGCCGGCCGAAGCCATCTTGTCCTTCATGCCAGCCATGCCGGGCATCAGCCCCATGATGCCACCCATGCCGCCCATCTTCTTCATCTGACCAAGCTGGTCGGCCAGATCATTGAGGTCGAACTTGCCCTTGGCCATCTTCTCGGCCATGGCGCGGGCTTTTTCCGCATCGATGTTTTCGGCGGCCTTCTCGACCAGCGAGACGATGTCGCCCATGCCGAGAATACGGTCGGCGATACGGCGCGGATGGAACTCGTCGAGTTCATTCATGCGCTCGCCGATACCGATCAGCTTGATCGGCTTGCCGGTGACGGCGCGCATGGAGAGGGCCGCACCGCCGCGTCCGTCGCCGTCCATACGGGTCAGTACGAGGCCGGTGATGCCGACGCGCTCATCGAAATTGCGTGCAAGGTTGACGGCGTCCTGACCGGTCAGCGAATCCGCGACGAGCAGGATTTCGTGCGGATTGGACTTCTTCTTGATGTCGGCCATTTCCAGCATCAAGGGTTCGTCGATGTGGGTACGGCCGGCGGTGTCGAGAATGACGACGTCATGGCCGCCGAGCTTTGCAGCCTGCACGGCGCGCGCGGCGATATCTGTCGGCGACTGGCCGGCAATGACCGGCAACGTATCGACGCCGGTCTGCACGCCGAGCTGGCGAAGCTGTTCCTGTGCGGCCGGACGACGCGTGTCGAGAGATGCCATCAGCACCTTCTTCTTGTCACGGTCGGTCAGGCGCTTGGCGATCTTGCCTGTTGTCGTGGTCTTGCCCGAACCCTGCAGACCCACCATCATGATGACGACGGGGGCGGCCGCATGCAGGTCGATCGAGACGCCTTCGGTGCCGAGCATTTCGACAAGCTCGTCATGCACGATCTTGACGACCATCTGGCCGGGCTTGATGGATTTCAGAACGGCTGCGCCGACAGCCTTTTCACGCACCTTGTCAGTGAAGGAACGCACGACTTCCAGCGCAACGTCCGCTTCCAGAAGCGCACGGCGAACCTCGCGCAGGGCGGCAGCAACATCGGCTTCCGTCAGCGCGCCACGGCCGGTCAGTCCATTCAGAATGGAACCAAGGCGGTCCTGGAGGTTTTCAAACATCGTTTCTTCCTTCTTCGTTCCGGGGTTTCCGAAACGTCGGTGCTTTCGCTGCCAAAAACAAGACGAAAAGCCAAAAAGCACCCGAGGGCGCATCGCGCTGTCGGGTGTTGACCTCCGGGATCTCTTTATACCTTTGCGGGTCCCGGTCGGCGGCTTGGAGTCGTGAAACTGCCAGCTGATTGGCGGCGATAAACAGGAAAGCGCGGGAAAAGTCAAGGCGGTGCCGGGTTTCAGGCGCGAAGGCCTGCATTTCATCTTTGCGTGATTGGTCGCCGGCCACCATTGGCGGTGCTTGAACGGCCCTCTTTCGCTCCCTATACATTTGTCATGAACCGTCGAAAATTTTTTCGTTTTTCCGCTCTTGGCCTGCTCGCTCTGGCGGGTGGTGGCCTTTATGCCCGCCGTTCGAGCGCCAGCGCCTATTATAGCGGCCCGATCTCCGATCATTTCGACGGGATGCGCTTCTTCAACCCCGGCGGTTCGCCGCCCGGCAATTTCATGGGGCTGCTGAAATGGCGCTTCAATGGCGAGCGCGCCACATGGCCGGAAAGCTATCCGAGCCCCTTTCCCTTCGCAAAGCCGGAAGCCCGCATCGAAGGCAGGGACATGCGCGTCACCTTTGTGGGCCATGCTTCATTTCTCATCCAGACGGCGGGTTTGAATATTCTCGTCGATCCGGTGTGGTCGCAGCGCACCAGCCCTTTCAGTTTTGCCGGTCCCAAACGGGTCAATCCGCCCGGCATCCGTTTCGAGGATCTGCCGCCCATCGATCTGGTGCTGGTGACCCATAATCACTACGACCATCTGGATATGGAAACGTTGAAGCGCCTGCATGTGGCGCACAAGCCGCTTTTCATCACGCCGCTCGGCAATGACGCGATTATTCGCACCGGTGTCGAGGCGGCGCGTATCAAGGTCGGCGATTGGGGCGATGTGGTGGAGACAGGTTCGGTGAAAATTCATTTCGAACCGTGCCACCACTGGTCGGCCCGCGGTCTTAACGACCGACGCATGGCGCTCTGGGCCGCCTTCGTCATCGAAACGCCAGGCGGTAAAATCTACCATATAGGCGATACCGGCTTTCACGAGGGCCTCAACTATCACGCCGCGCGCAAGAAGCACGGTGAGTTCCGTCTCGCCAACCTGCCTTTCGGTGCCTATGAGCCCCGTTGGTTCATGAAGGGCCAGCACCAGAACCCGGCGGAAGCCGTGGAAGGAATGAAGCTTTGCGGCGCGGCGCATGTTTGCGGGCACCATTGGGGGACAGTACAGTTGACGGACGAGGCCGTGGATGCGCCGCTTGCGGCCCTCAAGGTTGCGTTGACGGAGCAGGGGGTCGACGAAAGCCGTTTCCGGCCAATGCGTCCCGGTGAAGTTTTCGACGTGCCTTCCGTCTGACCGCAGCCCCGTTTGCGCCGCAACAGTCTGGTAATTTGCCGGTCTTTCCGCCATATAGGGCGAAAGCGCGGGGCAAATCCCGAATGCAAACCGGTTTTCAGACAGTTTTCAGGTTTAAGGCGATGGCGGATACGGTCGAATTTGCGAAGATGAACGGGCTTGGCAACAAGATCCTCGTTATCGACATGCGCGGCCGTAAAGATATGGTCACGCCGGAGGCGGCGATTGCGCTGAACGCCGATGCTGCCACACAGTTCGACCAGATCATGGCGATCCACGATCCGCGTGTTGGCGGCACGGATGCCTTCATCGATATTCTCAATTGCGACGGCACGAAGGCGCAGGCCTGCGGCAATGGCACGCGCTGCGTGGTGCAGGCGCTGTCTTCCGAAACGGGCAAGACTAGCTTCACCTTCCAGACGGTGGCGGGCATCCTGAACGCCGTCGAACATGAAGATGGCATGATATCAGTCGATATGGGCCTGCCGCGGTTCCGCTGGAGCGACATTCCGCTTTCGGAGGAGTTCCACGATACCAGCCGCATCGAATTGCAGATTGGCCCGATCGATGCGCCGATCCTGCACTCGCCTGCTGTGATGTCCATGGGCAATCCGCACGCGATCTTCTGGGTGGATCGTGATCCGATGGAATTCGACCTCGAACGTTTCGGGCCGCTGCTCGAAAACCATCCGATGTTTCCGGAGAAGGCCAATATCACGCTGGCGCAGGTGATTTCCGACAGTGCGCTTCGCACCCGCACCTGGGAGCGCGGCGCAGGGCTGACACTCGCCTGCGGTTCGGCCGCCTGCGCATCAGCCGTTTCCGCCGCCCGCACCGGCCGTACCGGCCGGAAGGTCACCATCGATGTCGCCTCCAGCCCCATCCGCGTGCCGCTGACCATCGACTGGCGTGAGGACAATCACGTCATCATGACCGGCCCTGCCGAATGGGAATGGTCCGGCATGGTCGATCCCGTTACCGGCGTCTGGTCGCGTGATGCTGCGGCCGAACAGGGGGCCGTATGAGTGGCGTCGAGGTCATAACCTTCGGCTGCCGTCTCAACACCTATGAATCGGAAGTGATGCGGGCGGAGGCCGAAAAAGCCGGGCTCAACAATGCCGTGCTGGTCAATACCTGTGCCGTGACGGGCGAGGCGGTGCGTCAGGCGCGCCAGGCCATCCGCCGCGCACGGCGCGACAATCCGCATGCACGCATCATTGTTACCGGCTGCGCCGCACAGACGGAAAAACAGACCTTTGCCGAAATGCCCGAGGTGGATGCGGTGCTGGGCAATGAGGAAAAGCTGAAAAGCGCCTCCTATCGCGCGCTACCGGATTTCGGCGTCTCGGCGGAAGAAAAGCTGCGCGTCAACGACATCATGAGCATCAAGGCGACAGCGCCGCAGATGGTGAAGCACATAGACGGGCATGTGCGCGCCTTCATTCAGGTACAGAATGGCTGCGATCATCGCTGCACCTTCTGCATCATTCCTTATGGGCGCGGCAATTCGCGCTCGGTGCCCATGGGTGCGGTTGTGGATCAGGCGCGCAGGCTGACGGAAAGCGGCTATTGCGAAATCGTGCTGACCGGGGTGGATGCGACCAGCTATGGCGCTGACCTGCCCGGTGAGCCGTCGCTTGGTTATCTTGCCAAGACATTGCTGAAGCAGGTGCCGGATATTCTGCGCCTGCGCCTTTCCTCCATCGATAGTATCGAGGCCGATCATCATCTCATGGATCTGATTGCTGATGAGCCGCGTTTCATGCCGCATCTGCACCTGTCCCTCCAGCATGGCGACGACATGATCCTGAAACGCATGAAACGCCGCCATTCACGGGCCGATGCCATCCGCTTCTGTCGCGACGTGCGGGCGCTGCGGCCGGAGATCGCCTTCGGCGCGGATATGATCGCCGGTTTTCCGACAGAGACGGAAGAGATGTTCGAAAATGCCGCGACGCTGGCGGAAGAATGCGGCATTTCCAGCCTGCATGTATTTCCCTACAGCCCGCGTGCCGGCACGCCGGCGGCTCGCATGCCGCAGCTCGACCGCGCGCTGGTGAAGGAGCGGGCGGCGAGGCTTCGTGAACGCGGAGAAGCGCTGCGGCTCACGCATCTGCAAGGTATGGTCGGTTCGATGCAGACGATCCTCGTCGAAAACAACGGTTTTGCCCATACCAATAATTTCACGCTGGTCGCGGCGCCTGATCTTCCTGCGCGTACTCTTGCGCAGGTTGCGATTACCGGCCACAACGGCAAACATCTGAACATGAAGCTTCTGGCGGCAAATGCGGCCTGAGGCGGCTAAAGAGAAAAGACACGGGAACGACCATGGCCCTCGGCTTCATCAAAAAAGTCTTTTCGTTCGGCAAGGACAAGGCCGAAACGGAAGAGCGGCCGCAAGAGGACGCCGCGTCTGAGCGCGGCAATGAAAACGCCTCCTTCGAAGCGGCGCTGAGCGACGCGCAAGTGCATGGCGCTGTCGACAAGGACCCGGTTTCCGAACTGGAGATGGAGACGGCCGGTGGCCCGGCCCCGGACGAGGCGACGGATGTAGTGCTCTCCGAAGAAGATGAGGAAGAGGACGCGCCGCTTCTTCCCGGTGCCGAGCTTTCCGGCGATATGGGCGTGGTTCCATTGTCGTTGCTACAGGCGGAAGCCGCCGCGGAAGAGCAGGACGAAGCTTTGTCGGAAGCTGTGGATGTCGTGCTGGATGCGGATGCGATGGATGCGCTGCTCGACGAGGCGGAGGCTGCGAGTGCCGTCGAACCTGCGGTTCCAACGGCATTGCCCAAGGGTTTTTCGTCGGCAAGTGAACGGCAGGAACCCGCCCCTATCGCACCGCAGGTAAAACTGACATGGTTTCAGCGCCTGCGGGCCGGGCTTGCCCGCACGTCGTCGCAGCTGACGACGCAGATTTCGGCGCTCTTTACCAAGCGCAAGCTGGATGAGGACACGCTCGATGAGCTGGAAGACCTTCTCATCCAGTCGGATCTGGGTGTGGAGACCGCCATGCGCATCACCGGCGCCCTGTCTTCCGAACGTTACGGCAAGGATGTCAGCGGCGAAGATGTGGCGCGCATCATGGCGGGTGAGATCACCAAGGTCCTGAAGCCTGTCGCCAAGCCGCTGGAACTCGATCTCTCGCACAAGCCGCATGTCATTCTCGTCGTCGGCGTGAACGGTACCGGCAAGACGACCACTATCGGCAAGCTTGCCGCCAAGCTCTCGGGCTCTGGCCTCAAGGTCATGCTTGCGGCCGGCGATACCTTCCGCGCGGCGGCCATCGAACAGCTCAAGATCTGGGCCGATCGGACCGGGTCGCAATTCATCGGCACCAAGCTCGGCGCGGATGCGGCGGGGCTTGCCTACGACGCTTATGAGCAGGCGCGGGCGCAGAAAAGCGATGTGCTCATCATCGATACGGCCGGCCGTCTGCAAAACAAGACGGAACTGATGGCGGAGCTGGAAAAGATCGTGCGCGTGCTCGGCAAGCTCGATCCGGACGCGCCGCACACGGTGCTGCAGACGCTGGATGCAACGACGGGACAGAACGCCATGAACCAGGTGGAAATATTCCGCAATGTCGCGGGCGTTTCGGGCCTGATTATGACAAAATTGGATGGCACGGCGCGGGGCGGTATCCTCGTCGCCATCGCTGCCAAACACAAGCTGCCGGTTTATTTCATCGGCGTGGGTGAAGGTGTTGATGATCTGGAGCCCTTCGAGGCGGAAGATTTCGCCAAGGCCATTGCGGGAGTGTGAGTATGGATATTGAAAGCAATTCCAAGGAAAGCGAAAAGATGGTTGCGGAAATCAGCCCGCTCCTGAAATTCGTGCTCGAGCTTGGCCCGCTCATGGTGTTCTTCTTCGCCAATTCCCGGGGCGAATGGCTGGCCTCCACCTTCCCCGTGCTGACGGAATTCGGCGGGCCGATCTTCATTGCCACCGGCCTGTTCATGATCGCAACGGCGCTGGCTCTCTCGGTTTCATGGGCGCTGACTCGGAAACTGCCGATCATGCCGCTGATATCAGGCATCGTGGTGTTCGTCTTCGGCGCGCTGACCTTGTGGCTGCAGAACGACACTTTCATCAAGATGAAGCCGACCATCGTCAACACGCTGTTCGGCGTCATTCTGCTGGGCGGCCTGTTCTTCGGGCAATCGCTGCTGGGTTACGTCTTCAATTCGGCCTTCAGGCTGACGGATGAGGGCTGGCGCAAGCTGACGCTGCGCTGGGGCGTGTTTTTCCTCTTCCTCGCGGTGATGAACGAGGTTGTGTGGCGCATGTTCACCACCGACACTTGGGTCGCCTTCAAGGTGTGGGGCACGATGCCGATCACCATCATCTTCACCATGGCGCAAATGCCGCTCGTCATGCGCCATTCGCTGGAACCGCTCAACAAGGACGAAAAATGACAATTGCAGAGATGTCGGCTTCCCGTTCGCGCTCGCTCAAATGGTTCGGCGTGGCCGCCGGGCTGCTTCTCCTGCAGATCGTCATTCTCTATGCCATGGGCCGCATTCCGATCTGCGAATGCGGTTATGTGAAGCTGTTCGAGCCGGGCGTGAACACACTGGGCAATTCCCAGCATCTGGCCGACTGGTATACGCCCTCGCATATCATTCACGGCTTCCTGTTCTACTGGTTCGCCTGGCTGCTCTTCCGCAACAAACCGCTTTCCATGCGGCTGTCACTTGCGGTTCTGGTGGAAGCGGCATGGGAGATCCTTGAAAACTCGCCTCTCATCATCGATCGTTACCGCACGGCGACCATGGCGCTGGGTTACACCGGCGACAGCATCCTGAACTCGGCGATGGATACGGTTTTTATGGTGCTGGGTTTCCTCTTCGCCGCCCGCGTGCCGGTGTGGCTGACGGTTGTGATCGCCATCTTCTTCGAAATCTTCACCGGCTGGCTGATCCGCGATAATCTGACGCTGAACGTCGTCATGCTGGTCTGGCCTGTGGAGGCGATCAAGGAATGGCAGAACGCGCTCCCGCAAATGTGAACGCAGCCGCCAGGATTTTGGCCGGGATGGACTGAAACCACGCGAGACATGCAGGCTTTTTTTAAGGGCATTGCGGTATCGTCCGGGTTCAAAGACCCGTCTCTTCCTGGCAGAACCCGTTGCAAGATAATTTCGCCTATCTTCTCCCCTTCATCATGCTGACATTCGGCGTGGTGTTCCTGTTCCTGCAGAGGATCGGTCACGCTTCCGCCCGCTATTGGGGTATCGGATATCTTTCGGCGGCCTTTGGTTTTGCGACGCCTCTGGTGCTCGGTGGCCTGCCTTTCGAAGTCCAGGCGATCCTTTCGAACCTGTTGTTCTTCTCCGCCTTCTTCCTCTATGGCCACGCGCTGCTTACCCATTTTGACCGGCCGCTTCATACCGCGGCCCGACTGTCGATCGTCGTGGTTGCGGTGTTGCTGGTCTCTTTCCATGTTTTCATCACGCCGGATCTGAAACGCGAGCTCGTCATTGGCGATCTCGTCTGCGCCCTTTTGCTTGCGATCCCGGTCTGGCTCGTGCGAAAGCGCCCCGTCGCGCTCGCCGACAGGCTGATGGTGGGAATTGCCTGTCTTGTGGTGGTGGAAACGCTGGTGCGCATCGGCATGCTGCTGGTGATGACGCCGGGGGGCTCAATGATCGAGCTCAGCGAATTCTTCGAGTCGGATTATGCCTTCTACATGCAGCTCGCCGCGAGCATTTTCGGTTTCCTGCTTGCGCTTTCCGTGCTTGCGAGCCAGATTTCCGTCACCGTCGACCGGCATCTGCATGCGGCGGAACATGATCCTCTGACTGACGTGCTGAACCGCCGCGGCTTTGATCACCGTGTTCCCGATTTTCGCAACGATACGCCTGAGGGCGCGGTCATTGTCTGCGACATAGATCATTTCAAGCGCATCAACGACGTCTACGGTCATGCGGCAGGAGATATCGTTCTCATCGGCCTTTCCGATCTTCTCAGAAAAAACGCGCCCGGGGATGCGCTGGTGGCGCGCTTTGGCGGTGAGGAATTCGTTGTCTTCCTGCCCGGCCAGACGGCTGCCGCAGCCGGCCAACTTGCCAATGGCATGCGTACAGGTCTTTCGTCGCTCGATTGGCGCAACCGGGGTGTAACCAGCCAGATCACGGCAAGCTTCGGTGTCTCGGCCGTCGCGAGGGGGGATCATTCAATCCACGATGCCATCAAGCGTGCCGATGATAGTCTCTATGCCGCAAAACGTGGCGGTCGCGACCAAGTCGTGCTGGAAGGCATGCGTCTGCCGGCTGAAGGCCCGTCGCTGAGGGTCGTTACCAAGGGGTGATACCTTGCGGAGTGGGTTATTTCCCGGCTGCGGCCGCGATGGCTGGCAGCAGGTCCCGTTCGACGCTGCGGGCATCGAAGGGGCCGACCTTTTTATAAAGGATCGTGCCATCCGCGCCGACCAGATAACTTTCGGGAATACCATAGACACCCCAGTCAATCGCCGCCTTGCCGTTCGGATCGACGCCTATCGCCGCAAAGGGATTACCGAGCTCGCCGAGGAAACGCAGCGCATTATCCTGCTTGTCCTTGTAATTGATGCCGACGACGGTGATGCGGTCGTCCTTCGCCAATTCCTGAAGCAGCGGGTGCTCCTGCCGGCAGGGAATGCACCAGGAGGCGAAGACGTTGACCAGCGTCAGCCTGCCTTTGATGGCGGTATCGGTCAGCGCCGGAAGGTTCGAGCCCTCCAGCGGCGGTAGCGACAGGGCGGGTGCCTTGGTACCGATAAGCGCCGAGGGAATGGCGCTGATGTCAAGCCCGTTCACGTCCTGATCGTAGAGCATCTTGCCGGCGATGAGGGCGAAACCGCCAAACAGCAGCAACGGGAGAAGCGCCAGCGCATAACGTGCACGGCCCGTCGTTTTGGCTTTGGTGTCGTCGTGGTTGGCCTGCGTCATTGCGCGTCACCTGCGGAACCGGCTCTTGCCCTGCGGCGCACACCGGAGGCCTCCAGTTCTTTCAGTTCCCGTTTGCGCGCCTGGCCGTCCATGACGACCCAGGCGATGAGACAGAGAACGACGAGGCCGGTGGCCGCATAGGACATGCCGATATAAAAGGCGTGTGTCATCCTCTCAGCCCTCCCGGTTCGCGATGCGGGCGGCAAGCCGCCGTTGCGCTGCGACACGCCGACGCCAGATTTCATTGCGCATGGCGGCGATATGCAAGGTGAAGAACAGCAGCGTGAACCCGATGGCCATCGTCAGAAGCGGCCAGAGAAATTCCGCATCGATGGCGGAACCGCCCATGCGGATGACACTTGCCGGCTGGTGAAGCGTATTCCACCACTCGACCGAAAATTTGATGATGGGGATATTCACGAAACCGACGAGGATCAGCACGGCGCTGACGCGGGCCGCCCTGGACGGATCATCCATGGCCCGGTTGAGTGCGATGAGCCCGAGATACATCAGGAAAAGCACGAAAACGGAGGTCAGCCGTGCGTCCCATACCCACCAGGTTCCCCACATGGGTTTGCCCCAGAGCGAGCCGGTGATGAGTGCGATGAGCGTGAAGGCGGCGCCGATGGGGGCGGCGGCCTTATGGCTGACATCCGCGAGCGGGTGACGCCAGACGAGGGTGCCGATCGCAGAGATCGCCATGACCGAATAACACATCATGGCAAGCCAGGCGGAGGGGACATGCACATACATGATGCGCACGGTATAACCCTGCTGGTAATCGCCATCGGTGGTGAAGGATAGATAAAGGCCTGATGCCAGTACCAGTGCTGTCAGAGCCGCGAGCCAAGGCAGAATGCGTGCCGCCAGCGCCAGGAACCGCGTGGGGTTGGCGAGATCACTGAATTTGGTGATGGTGAAGGTCTGCTCGTTCATGCCGTTTGTGTAACCCGAGAATGGCCGTCCCGCAATTGATCCCTGTCAATCGGTGCTTCATCAATCCATAACATTGCGCAATGCCAAAGCGGCAAAGAAAGGGCCGGTCACGGCTGAAAATAACGTGATCGCGCAGAGGATGAGAAATGGCGGCATGAAGGGCGCCGGGTCCTGCACGGCTGCGTAGGAAGCGCTGACGCCGAAGATCAAGACGGGAATGGCGAGCGGCAGGACGAGGATGGAGACCAGAAGGCCGCCGCGCGGCAGGGCAACGGCAACCGCTGCGCCCACCGCGCCGATGAAGGTAATGGCGGGTGAACCGACGAGAAGGGTGAGCATGACGGCGCCGATCGCCACCTCGTCCATGTTCATGAACAGGCCGAGCAGCGGCGAGGCAAGCACCAGCGGCAGACCGGTCGTGACCCAGTGCGCCAGGCATTTCACGAAGACGGTCAGGACGAGCGGGGTTTCCTGCATCAGGATCAGATCGAGGGATCCGTCATCCCGTTCGGCCTGGAACAGCCGGTCGAGGCCGAGAAGAGCTGATAGAAGCGCGCCGATCCAGACGATGGCCGGGCCGATGCGGGCGAGCAGGTTGAGATCGGGACCGACGCCGAACGGGATGACGGCAACCACGGTCATGAAGAACAGCACGCCGATCAGCGCGCCGCCGCCGGCGCGGATGGAGAGTTTGATATCGCGGAGGAAGAGGGCGGTCATTGGGGCGTCCTCGTGTTCGCGGCGTTACCCCCCTCTGCCCTGCCGGGCATCTCCCCCTCAAGGGGGGAGATCAGCAGGAGGCTTTCCCGACGCTTCATTCTCAAACGTTGAGATTGTCGAGACCTAACCGCGAGTCGATCTCCCCCCTTGAGGGGGAGATGCCCGGCAGGGCAGAGGGGGGTAAGCCGCACGCACATCACCATCATGCCCAAGCCTCCACCCCTGCAAACCCCGTCATCTGCAATTCCTGCGTATTCTCCAACCCCAGCGGCTGATGGGTCGCAGCAAGTACAATCCCGCCCCTTCTAAGGTGGTTTTTCACAAGATCGGTAAACATTCCGTCCGCAGCCTTATCAAGCGCCGCGGTCGGCTCATCGAGAATCCACACCGGTCGCCAGGCAATCAAAAGCTTCGCCATGGCAAACCGCCGCTGCTGGCCGGCGGAGAGATAACCGAAGGGCAGGTGGGTAATACCGGCAAGGCCGACGATCTCCGCGGCCTCATCAATCGCCATGCCCCTGCCGCCGGGAAAGTCACCGAGGAAATCCTTCCAGAAGCGCAGGTTTTCCGAAACGGTCAGTTCGGTTTTCATGGCATTGCGATGGCCGAGATAATGGCAGGCCTCCGAGGGGCGCATGTCCGGCTCAATTCCTTCGCCGGCTATCTTAATCCGTCCCTGCTCGGGACGCAGCAGACCCGCCACCGTGCGCAGCAGCGTGGATTTTCCCGAGCCGTTGCGCCCGGTCAGCACCAGCGCCTCTCCGTCGCTTAACTTGAAGGAAATATTCATGAATATGAAATCTTCGCCGCGTCGCACGCCAAGATTTTCCGCCGTCAAATCCATGCTGCGGTTCCGTTTCAGATTTCGTCGTCTCGATAAAAAAATCGATTAGCTTGGTTGAATGGTCTGGCACGTTTGTCTGAAATTATCTATATGGGTGTCAACACGCCAGCGGCCGGCGTGAACATCATCTTGCGCCGGACTTGACGATTGCGAGGAGCAATTTTCACGTGCGGACAGCGGAAATGGTCGTACCCGCATCCTGATGTGCATGAGTGCATAGGTGTCCGCACGAACGTGTTGGCTATCAGTGTAAGCGGGGTTTTTATCCATGCCCAAATCACTCGACAGTTTCAAATGTCGTTCCGTCCTTACCGTTGGCGGTAAGGATTACGTCTATTTCAGCCTTCCCAAGGCTGAAGCCAATGGCCTGAAGGGCGTTTCCAAGCTGCCCTATTCCATGAAGGTTCTTCTGGAAAACCTGCTGCGTTTCGAGGACGGCCAGTCCGTCACCAAGGAACATATCCTTGCGGTGTCCGAATGGCTTGGTAACAAGGGCCTGACCGAAACCGAAATCGCCTACCGCCCCGCCCGCGTTCTCATGCAGGACTTCACCGGTGTTCCCGCCGTGGTTGATCTTGCCGCCATGCGTGACGGTATCAAGGCTCTTGGCGGCGATCCGGAAAAGATCAATCCGCTGGTTCCCGTCGATCTCGTCATTGACCACTCTGTTATCGTCGATGAATTCGGCACGCCGAGCGCCTTTGCCCGCAACGTTGAACTGGAATATGAGCGCAACGGCGAGCGTTACCGCTTCCTGAAGTGGGGCCAGCAGGCGTTCAAGAATTTCCGCGTGGTTCCGCCCGGCACAGGCATCTGTCACCAGGTCAACCTCGAATATCTCGGCCAGACCGTCTGGACGAAGGAGGAGGACGGCGAGACGATCGCTTATCCGGATACCTGCGTCGGCACGGATTCGCATACGACCATGATCAACGGTCTCGGCGTTCTCGGCTGGGGTGTCGGCGGTATCGAGGCTGAAGCTGCCATGCTCGGCCAGCCGGTCTCCATGCTTCTGCCCGAGGTCATCGGCTTCAAGCTGACCGGCAAGGTGAAGGAAGGCGTCACCGCGACCGACCTCGTTCTGACGGTCGTGCAGATGCTGCGTAAGAAGGGCGTGGTATCGAAGTTCGTCGAATTCTTCGGCCCCGGCCTTGATTCGATGTCTCTGGCCGACCGTGCGACCATCGGCAATATGGGCCCGGAATATGGCGCGACCTGCGGCTTCTTCCCGGTTGACGGCGAAACCATCAACTACCTGACCATGTCCGGCCGTGCCAAGGATCGTATCGCGCTCGTCGAAGCCTATTCCAAGGCGCAGGACATGTGGCGCACCGGCGATGGTTCCGACCTCGTCTTCACCGACACGCTGGAACTCGATCTTGGTGACGTCGTGCCCTCCATGGCCGGTCCGAAGCGCCCGGAAGGCCGTCTGCCGCTCGAAACCATTGCGCCGAATTTCGCAACGGCTCTCGAGAACGACTACAAGAAGCCCGGCCAGATCAACAGCCGCTATGCTGTCGAAGGCGAAGCTTTTGATCTCGGTCACGGCGATGTGGCGATTGCCGCCATCACCTCCTGCACGAACACCTCCAACCCCTCGGTTCTCATCGCTGCCGGCCTTCTCGCCCGCAACGCTGTCGCCAAGGGGCTGAAGTCCAAGCCGTGGGTGAAGACTTCGCTGGCACCGGGATCGCAGGTTGTTGCCGAATATCTCGACAAGTCCGGTCTGCAGAAGGATCTCGATGCGATCGGCTTCAACCTCGTCGGCTTCGGCTGCACGACCTGCATCGGTAACTCCGGTCCGCTGCCGCCTGCGATCTCCAAGACGATCAACGACAAGGGCCTGATCACATCAGGTGTTCTCTCTGGTAACCGCAACTTCGAAGGCCGCATCTCGCCTGACGTGCAGGCGAACTATCTGGCCTCGCCGCCGCTCGTCGTGGCCTATGCGCTTGCCGGCACCGTCCAGAAGGATCTGACCAAGGAGCCGATCGGCGACGACCAGAACGGCAACCCGGTCTATCTCAAGGATATCTGGCCGACCTCCAAGGAAATCCAGGAATTCATCCTGAAATACGTCACCCGTGAGCTCTACGAAACCAAGTATGCTGACGTGTTCAAGGGTGACGCGAACTGGCAGGCCGTTCAGGTTCCGCCGGGCCAGACCTATGCCTGGGACGACCAGTCCACCTATGTTCAAAACCCGCCCTATTTCGTCGGCATGGGCAAAAAGGGCACCGGCCTCAAGAACATCAAGGGCGCGCGCGTCCTCGGTCTCTTCGGCGACAAGATCACCACCGACCATATTTCTCCGGCCGGTTCGATCAAGGCTGCTTCGCCTGCTGGTGCCTATCTGACGGAGCACGGCGTTGCCGTGGCCGACTTCAACCAGTACGGCACGCGCCGTGGCAACCATGAAGTGATGATGCGCGGCACCTTCGCCAATATCCGCATCCGCAACCACATGCTCGGCCCGAACGGCAAGGAAGGTGGCTACACCATCCACTATCCGTCGAAGGAAGAGATGTCGATCTATGACGCCGCGATGAAATACAAGGCGGAAGGCGTTCCGCTCGTCATCTTCGCCGGTGTCGAATATGGTAACGGCTCGTCCCGCGACTGGGCGGCGAAGGGCACCAACCTGCTCGGCGTCAAGGCCGTCATCGCGCAGTCCTTCGAACGCATCCACCGTTCGAACCTCGTCGGCATGGGTGTCGTTCCCTTCGTTTTCGAGGAAGGCACGACCTGGGCGAGCCTCGACCTCAAGGGCGACGAAATCGTCGAGATCGATGGTCTCGAAGGTGAAATCAAGCCGCGTGAAAAGAAGATCGCCAAGATCACCTACAGCGACGGTACGGTGAAGGAAGTTCCGCTTCTCTGCCGCATCGATACGCTTGATGAAGTGATCTACATGAACAATGGCGGCATTCTGCAAACCGTTCTTCGCGATCTGGTCGCGTAAAGCTTTGAAAATCTAAGGCGCCGGGCGGAATCCCGGCGTCTTTCCGTTTCAAGTCTCTTTTTTTGTGATTGTCGCTCACCCCTTCGTGACTTTCTATTGAAGGGCAATAGACGTTATTTTCCGGTTTGCATCCCGGCAGGATTGATCGCATCAATTCGTCTGGATCTCTTCCGGACAAAGGTTTTTGTAATGCCGCTGAAATTCCCCCTGTCGATATGTCTTCTCGGCACGTTTCTCGTCACCTCCGCGCAGGCGCAGGAAGCTGTGAAGGGCGTCGTCGAATTGTTCACATCGCAGGGATGTGCCTCGTGCCCGCCGGCGGATGAAGCCTTGCGCAAGATGATCCAGAAGGGCGATGTCGTCGGTCTTTCCTACCATGTCGATTACTGGAACTATCTGGGCTGGACGGATTCGCTGGCATCGAAGGAAAATACCGATCGGCAATATGGCTATATGCGCGCACTCGGCCGTAACGGGGTCTATACGCCGCAGGCCATTCTGAATGGTCGCGACCACGTCAAGGGCGCGGATGTCCGTGGAATTTACGACAGGCTCGATGCTTTCAAGCGCGAAGGCAAGGGACTGAATGTCCCGGTCTCGTCGAAGTTTTCCGGAAACGAGGTGGAGATCGATATCGGTGCCGGCAGCGGCAGGGCCGATGTCGTAGTCGCCTATTTCACGCGCGAACAGACGGTTGATGTGCAGAAGGGGGATAACCAGGGGAAAAAAATGTCCTACTGGCACAGCGTCTATGACGTGCAAACCGTCGGCATGTGGGATGGTTCACCGATGACAGTGAAGCTTCCGGCGAGCGTGGTGGCAAAGGTGAAAAAGGGCGGCTGCGCGGTGCTTTTGCAGACGGCAAATGCCGGCGGCGATCCCGCGGCAATTGTCGGCGCAAGTATCCTGCTTGGAAATGAAACCCCCTGATCGCCTGTGGGCGATGGAAGATCCGGTCCGGGCATTGGGGGCTGGGGGTAAAGGGTCAATGCACCGGACCGGGTCATCTTGGTGCCTAGGCATCAATTGACAATAGGACTATTCCACCCAATTCGGGCCATGGTTTGACCGAAATACGGCAGGCCATGTGAAAATGGCTGCCTAAATGGTTACCATTTTTAACCTCTGCCTTTGCTGTCGGCAGTCCCTCCAGAGGGATGGATGGGGCGCCATTCCGTGCTGGCGCCTTCTGGATCGGCTGCAATTCGAGGCCTGTCAAACCTTTCCTGGAATTGCCGGTCCTGTGCGCCATGGTAGTGCAAAGACTTGCAATTTCGCCCCCTCAGGCTCACACTGCATGGATGATTTGGGTGGAATCGGAGGTATTGGATGACCGATCAACCGGATGTGCAGCAGGTGCAGACCGCTTCACGTGACAATTCCACCGTTATCGATCTCCGGGAATATAAAAAGAACAAGGACCCTTTGCCGGTCACCTTTCACCGGCGCGAGCTGGATGCGATTCTGCGCATCTATGGCCGCATGGTGGGAGAGGGCGAGTGGCGTGACTACGCCATCGATCACCTGAAGGAAAAGGCGGTGTTTTCCGTCTTCAAGCGATCAGGTGAAATGCCGCTTTTCAGGATCGAGAAAAACCCCAAGCTGGGGGCAAAACAGGGTGCCTATTGCGTGGTGAATAC
The DNA here is from genome assembly GCF_059499945.1 of Agrobacterium sp. Taxonomy (NCBI): domain Bacteria; kingdom Pseudomonadati; phylum Pseudomonadota; class Alphaproteobacteria; order Hyphomicrobiales; family Rhizobiaceae; genus Agrobacterium; species Agrobacterium sp. The sequence goes on from NZ_JCABZP010000016.1 coordinate 233,663, forward strand.
GGATGGCCGCATTCTCAAACGTGGCCATGAATTGCCGCAGGTTCTGAAAGTTTTCGACAAGGTTCTGAAGCTCATTGAATGAGCTTTAACAGGAGCGGACTATTCGCAGGAACAGCCTGCTCTCGCGGATAGGGGTGAGGAAATCTTCGCAAATAAAAAGGCGGCCGAAGGGCCGCCTTTCGCATGTCTGTCAGTAGAACTCTTAACCTTAGTCGTCGCGGTTTCCGAGGAACTGCAGGAGGAAGGTGAAGAGGTTGATGAAGTCGAGATAGAGCGTCAGCGCGCCCATGATGGCCTTGCGGCCAGCCACGGCAACATCGTCGCCGTCAAAGTACATTTCCTTGATCTTCTGGGTGTCGTAGGCGGTCAGGCCTGCGAAGATCAGTACGCCGATTGCGGAAATCGCAAACTGCAGTGCGGAGGATGCAAGGAAGATATTGACGATGGAAGCGATGATCAGGCCGAACAGACCCATGATCAGGAACGAACCGAGACCGGAAAGGTTCTTTTTTGTCGTGTAACCGTAAAGCGAGAGCGCACCGAACGAAGCGGCGGTCACGAAGAACGTCTGGACGATGCTCTGGCCGGTGAAGACGATGAAGATCGACGACAGCGACACGCCCATCAGCGCGGCATAGACCCAGAATGTCGTCTGCGCGGCGGAAACGCTCATATTCTGAATACGGAAGCTAAGGAAGAAAACCAGTGCCAGCGGTGCGAGCATGATGACCCAGCGCAGCGGAGATGCATAAAGCAGCTGCTGGAAGGCAGGGTTGGACGCAGCGAATGAATAGGTTGCGAAAGCCGCAACGCCGGTGATGACCAGAGCCAGCGCCATCAGGTTGTAAACCTTCAGCATATAGGCGCGGAGACCTTCATCGATCATCGCACCAGTCTGTGCACGGGTCTGCGCCATGCGGTTCTGGTAGTTATTGAAGTCAGCCATTGTGTCCTCTTTTGAGCTCCGTAATTGCTACGGTGTCGGGATACCTCCCGGGCGCCGCTGCGGAGCTTCAGCAAGCCTGCCAAAGAATATGATGGCAGAACGTGTCCGATACAAGGCCTTTTCCAGTTGAAAAGACACCATATGCGCGAAAAGCGCTCACGTTTTGGCGATCATTACAAAGAATTAATCGCTAAAGTTAAGCGGGGCACAACCGATGATCATTCTCCCGCCTGCCGCAGAACCGGCGCCGCCTTCTGGCCGAGAATGCGCCATGTGCCGATGAGCCCGATGCCGACAGTCATGACGAGGGCGACGACGAGGGTTCCGATCGCCACATCCGGCAGGAAGCTGGAGGGCAGCTTCATGATGCGGGCGATCACGAACCATGCGGAGACGCCGCCGGCGAAAAGCGCGAAGACGGCGGTGGCGAGACCGAGCATCATATATTCGTAGGAGAAGGCGCGGATGAGCAGGTTTCGTGTGCCGCCCAGCGTTTTCAGGATGACCGCGTCGTGGGTTCGCGCGCGGTTGCCGGCAGCGAGAGCGCCGGCGAGAACGAGGACGGAGGCTATCAGCGCGACGGCGGCAGCGGCGCGAATGGCGGTGGCAAGCTGGCCGACAAGGCGGTTGACGACGTCGAGCGCATCCTTCACGCGCACGCTGGTGATCGTCGGATAGGCGTTGGTGACAGCGCGCAATATGCGGCCTTCGTCGGCGGCGGTTGCGGAAGGGTCGGCGAGCGTTGCCAGCCACGCATGCGGCGCGCCGCGGAAGGTGTTCGGTGAAAACACCATGACGAAATTGATCGACAGTGATTCCCATTCGACGTTGCGCAGATTGGCGATCTTGGCCGTTATGCTGCGTCCGAGCACGTTGACGGTGACCGTGTCGCCGATCTTGAGGCCCAGATCCCCCGCCTCTTTCGCGGCGAAGGAGACCAGCGGCTCGCCGCTATAGTCCGGCCCCCACCATGTTCCCTCCGTCAGCGTCGCGTTTTCAGGAATTTCCTGGGAATAGGTGATGCCCCGGTCACCGCGCAGCACCCAGCGTCCGGAAGATGGCACGTCCATTTTTGTCACGTCCTCGCCGTTAAGCGCCAGAATGCGGCCGCGCAGCATCGGTACTTCGGTCAGGGCTCCTTCCGGCGCTTCTTGCTTCAAAAGATCGCGGAAGCCCTGAACTTCGCTGCCCTGAATATCCACGAAGAAGAAATTCGGTGCCTGTTCCGGCAGGCTGTCCGTCAGTTCGCGACGCAGATTGCCGTCGATCAGGGTGAGCGTTACGAGGAGGGTCAGCCCGAGGCCGAGCGAAAGAACGACCGAGGGGGTGAGTGCGCCCGGCCGGTGAATATTACCGATCGCCAGCCTCAGCGCAGCCGAATGAACGCGCGGGCTGCGCTTGGCGATGGCCTTTACGCCCGCAGCCACCAGTCGCAGCACCACGAAGGCAAAAGCGATGGCCGCAAGGAAGATCGAGGCGATGAAGCGGTCTTCCGCCGAAAAGATGGCGAGGGCGGCAAGCGCCGCCAGCAGCAGACCGGTTGCGGCCAGATAGGGCCAGGACGGCCAGCTTCCTTCTTCGAAACCCTGCTCGCGGAAAAGCGCGGTTGCCGGAACCTCACGCGCCTGGCCAAGGGGAACGATGGCGAAGGCGAACGTGGTCAGGAGGCCGAACAGGGCGGCGAGACCGAGAGCGCCGGGGTAAAAGGCGAGCTCTTCCGGTACAGGCAATACGCCTTCCAGAAACCGCATGGCGATGAGTGGCGCGACGGCGCCGACCACAAGGCCGATGACGATGCCGACGGCGGCAATGAAGGCGATCTGGAAGAGATAGGTCATGGTGACCACGGAGGCCGGTGCGCCCAGGCATTTCAGCGAGGCGATCGTGGTGCGTTTGGAATCCAGAAACGCGCGGACGGCATTGGCGACGCCGACACCGCCGACGATGAGGGCGGTGAGGCCTACCAGCGTCAGGAATTGCGAGAAGCGGTTGACGTTTTCGGTGAGCGAGGGTGCCGCCCGGTCGCTGGTGCGGATGGACCAACCGGCATCGGGAAAGGCCTTGTTGGCCGCGTCGTTCATCGTTGGCCGTGACGAAGGATCGTTCAGCCTGATCTTGTAGGCGTGTTCGACCAGGCTTCCGGTCTGAACGAGGTCAGAAGCAAAAAGGGCATCGCGGCTGACCATCAGCCTTGGAGCAAAACCGAAGCCGTCAGACAGCGCATCCGGTTCGTCGACCACGGTGCCGGTCAGTTTCAGCTTCACATTGCCGAGCAGGATTTCATCGCCGACCTTGATGCCGAGCCGTTCCAGCAGAAGCGGTGCGGCGATGGCGCCATAGGTGTCGCCGGTGCCAGCCAGAAGCTCGCTTAACGGCCGGTTGGGTTCGGCAACGAAGGTGCCAAAGAGCGGATAGGAGCCGTCTATGGCTTTCACCTCAGTCAACGTCTGTTCGGAACCGTCGGCAAGGCGCGCCATGGAGCGCAGCCCGGTGGAAACCGCGACGGTGCCTAGCCCATCGAGATAGGCCCGTTCTTCCTGCGTTGCTTCCCTGTTGCGCAGTTCGAAACGCACGTCGCCTGCCAGTATGGACTGACCTTCCGTGGCAATGGCGCTGGTGACCGCGCGTGAGACGGAATTGACGGCGGCGATGGCGCCGGTTCCAAGCGCAATACAGGCAAGGAAAATGTAAAAGCCTCGAAGGCCGCCGCGAATTTCTCGCCGTGCGAGCCTCGCGGCGTTTCTGACATTGGCAAAAGACGGGAGAACAGATCCAGTCATGCCGATACCGCCCGCGCAATCTGGGGCTTCGCGCTGTCGCCCTCTATCTCGCCGGAGCGCACCTTGATCTGCCGTGAGCAGCGGGCGGCAAGCGACGGATCATGGGTGACGAGGATCATCGTCATGCCGCGCTCGGCCTGTTTGGCAAAAAGAAGATCAGCGATCTGCCTGCCGGTATCGGTATCGAGATTGCCGGTCGGTTCATCAGCAATCAGTACGGCCGGTGAGGGGGCAAGCGCGCGGGCGATGGCGACACGTTGCTGTTCGCCGCCGGAGAGCTGGCCGGGATAATGGTTCAGGCGTTCACCGAGACCGACGGCGACGAGTTCGCGCCTGGCGATCTCGAAGGGGTTCGGGGTGTTTGCCAGTTCGAGCGGAACGGCGACATTTTCCAGTGCCGTCATGTTGGCGATGAGATGGAAGGACTGGAAAACAATGCCGATATTCCGGCCGCGAAAATCCGCCAGCGCGTCCTCGCCGAGCTTGTGCAGTTCCGTATTCGCGATGATGATTTCACCGCTATCGAGCCTCTCGAGACCGGCAAGCACCATCAGAAGCGTCGACTTTCCCGAGCCGGAGGGGCCGACGATACCAACCGCCTCGCTCTCTCCGATTGAAAGATTGATGTTCTTGAGAACGTGAACGGAGGCGGCGGCATTGCCGAGCGTGAGGTCGGCTTTCTTCAGCTCTATGATGCTTTTCGTCACAATTCTCGTTCCTATATAGGGTGATGAAAACGGTCTGGCGGTCGATGCGGTCGGTATTTCAGACAATGGGAACCAAGTTAGGAAAGCCGTGATGAGATTTAAAGCTGCCCTGTTTCACTTCATCGTCATTTTCGCTACCGCCTTTTCCGCCACTGTTGTCACGGCTCAGGAGCGGACATGGCAACTGGTCGGCCTCGGCGACAGCCTGATGGCTGGCTATCAGCTGCCCCCAACCGACAGCTACACCGCACAGCTTGAGGCTGCATTAAAGGGCAAGGGCGTCAATGTCGCCATCGCCAATGCCGGTGTGTCCGGCGATACCTCTTCCGGCGGCCTGGCGCGGGCGGAATGGTCGGTTCCCGATGGTACTGATGGGGTCATTCTGGAACTCGGCGCCAATGACGCTCTGCGCGGAATTCCCCCCGAACAGACCGAAAAGAACCTCGATACCATCATTTCCGGCTTCCAGAAGCGCAACATAGCCGTGTTGCTGGTCGGCATTATGGCGCCGCCGAATATGGGCGAAGATTACGCCAAGCGCTTCAATCCGATCTTTCCGAAGCTTGCCGAAAAATACAACCTGCCGCTTTATCCCTTCTTTCTGGATGGCGTGGTGACGGATGATGCGCTGAAGTTGGATGACAAGATGCACCCCAATACCAGTGGTGTGGCGATGATGGTTGAAAAATCTTTGCCGGCTGTTGAAAGCTTCATCAAGACAATCGGTGCGCAAAAAAAATAAGCACTTGCGCCCATCTGCATTGCGTGATTCGCTATGCTTGTTCTGCCAAGAGATTCGGGGAGCTCGCCATGCCGAGACTGTTTACCGCCCTCGAAATTCCGCGCAATGCGGCTATGAGCCTCTCATTGTTGCGCGGTGGTCTGCCGGGAGCCCGGTGGATCGATGTGGAGAATTATCACATAACCCTGCGTTTTATCGGTGACATCGACGGGCGGACCGCCGATGAGGTCGTGGACAGGCTGGATCGGATCGAAAGGCCGGAATTCCAGCTCAATCTCACCGGTATGGGGTCCTTCGGCTCCAAGAAACCGCATTCCATATGGGCCGGGGTTTCTCCCTCTCCGGAAATGCATGCGCTGCAGGCGGAAGTCGAGAGAATCTGCCAGAGGATCGGTCTCCCGCCCGATCCGCGCAAGTTCATGCCGCATGTCACGCTGGCGCGGCTGCGCTCATCGCGCCTGGACGATGTCGTTCATTATCTTTCCGGACGCGGCAACTTCCGCACCTCGCCCTTCACGGTCGGACGTTTTGTGCTGATGTCGTCGAAGGAATCGGTGGGCGGCGGGCCCTATATCGTTGAAGAGGCGTTCCCGCTTCACGAGGCCCGGTCCAGCTCCATCTTTTCGAGCAACGACCTGCATCCTGCCAAGAGCATGTTGTAGACGCCAAGGAACCCGTCCTCGGCACCGTAATAGGGATCGGGGACGTTCTCACGACGGCCAACGGCATAATCCATGAAGAGATGGATTTTGTGCCGATGCTTTTCCGGGCTCGATTGAAGCAGGTTCGCCAGATTGTTTTCGTCCATGGCGAGTATCAGGTCGAAAGTCTCGAAATCTGTCCGGGTGACCTGTCTTGCCTGCTGACTTGAAATATCGATGCCGTGCCGTCGCGCCATGGCGATGGACCGGGGATCAGGCGCTTCACCCGCGTGCCAGCCGCCGGTGCCGGCGGAATCGATAGCGAGCTGGTCAGACACGGCCGCGTCATCGGCAAGATGTCTCAAAACGCCTTCGGCAATCGGTGAGCGGCAGATATTGCCCATGCAGACAAAAAGAATAGCTGTATGTTTCATGGAATATGCGTCGATCCGGTCGTTGAAGCGTTAATGGGTCTCAAGCGGAGGCAAGTTCATGAAATATCCCAGACTCGAGCCGGACGCCATCCGGCAGGCCCTGTCGAAACTCGAGGGCTGGTCCCTGCGAGAAGACGGGGCGGCGATCATCCGTTCCTTCAAGTTTTCAAGTTTTGCGGAAGCCTTCGGTTTCATGGCCGAATCCGCACTTGTTGCGGAAAGGCTTAATCATCATCCCGAATGGTCCAATGTCTATTCGCGGGTCAAGGTTTGCCTCACCACGCATGATTCACAGGGAGTGACGGAGCGGGATTTTCTTCTGGCCGAAGCCATGCAGAAGGCGGCTGCGGGCCGAAGCAATTGAACGGCGGACCTTAAATCCCATATAATAGCCGTGACCGGAGGACCGTCGATCATGGATGATGTGAAAATCGGTGAAATTCTTCTGCCGGGTGAAACCGACAGGCAGCAGGAGCGTGAAAATGCGGTGCGGGCGAAATTCTGGCCCAAGCTGAAGCGTGTGATGTCAAAAGTGCCCTTCGCGCGCGATGCGGCGGCGGCCTATTATTGCGCGATCGACCGTGACACGCCGCTGCGTGCAAAGGGTATCATCCTGGCGGCGCTTGCCTATTTCATCATGCCGATGGATGCCGTGCCTGACGTGCTGGCCGTCATCGGTTTTACCGATGATATTGCCGTCATCACGGCAGCGCTTGCCATGATCCGCGCTCATATCAAGATGGAGCACTACGAGGCCGCTGACGCCATGCTGAAGCGACAGCGGGAAGCCGGGTAACGTCTCTGTGATGTGTCCGTCCGGCAGAGCCCGGCGGGTGACAAATTCTTGCCTGAATTTATGTGTCTTACACACGAGGGAAGGGCGTGCCACGCCGTTCTCCTCAGGGCGTCGGGAAGTCGCCAATCTGTAACACCGCAAGACGTTTCCGGCATTTTATGCGTGTTGTTGACGGTTTGGTAACCGCTTTCCGACCACAATGAGAAAAGACGATCCGCACCTGAACGTGGCCGATCCAGAAACTGGGCTCGCCGCTGCTTCGGGCCAATGGAAGACAATAACCCGGCAGGAAATTCTATGTTTGTAAGAAGTGTAGCAACCGCAGCGGCCATTTTGCTGACCAGCGTCGGCGTAGCATCTGCACAGTCGCCCACGCGCATCCAGCAGTTCAATGCATGGGGTGCCTATTCGTACAAATCGGGCAACAGCACCGTCTGCTACGTTCTTTCCATTCCGACCGCCAAGGAACCGGCGAGCGTCGATCACGGCGATATTTTCTTCATCGTGTCGCAGCGCCCCGGCCAGAACATCTCCTACGAGCCGCAGGCCATGGTGGGTTATCCGCTGAAGCAGGGCTCCAAGGTCAATGTGACGATCGACAATAAGAACTTCGTCATGTTCACCAAGGACAAGGCTGCCTGGGTTGAGAACGCCGCTGAAGAACCGGCTCTCGTTGCTGCCATGAAGGGCGGCAAGTCCATGACCGTCAAGGCAGTCTCAGGCCGCGGCACCGCGACATCCTATTCCTATTCGCTGTCGGGTATTTCGGCAGCTCTCAAGCAGATCGAGAGCTGCAAGTAATCCTGGCGCTTCATCGCATCTGAAAATGGCCGGTCATTGACCGGCCATTTGCGTTTTTGCCAGTTTGATGCTAAAGGCGCGGCAACATTGACAGGCGGATGCGCGAAAAGTGCTCCGCCTTTGATTTTCTCGACATGCAGACGATTTTCCGCCTATCCGACAGGTCGGTCGTGCGATGCATGGAATGATGGGATAGCGTGATGTCCGTAATGCAAGCCCCTGCCGGCCTGGCAGTCAAAACCCCGCTGATCGCCAATAGCGATCTGATGTCCGGCAAGCCGTCACTGATTGGCCTGACGCGTGAGGAAATGGGCGAGGCGCTGGCCGAGATCGGCGTGCCGCAGAAGCAGGTGAAGATGCGCGTCAGCCAGTTGTGGAACTGGCTTTATGTGCGCGGCGTCTCCGATTTCGACAATATGACCAATGTCGCCAAGGAGCTTCGCGAGAAGCTGAAGGCGGCCTTCACCATTGCCCGCCCGGAAATCGTCGAGGAGCAGATCTCCAATGACGGCACCCGCAAATGGCTGATGCGCTTTCCGCCGCGTGGTGCGGGACGTCCTGTCGAGATCGAGACGGTCTATATTCCCGAAGAAGGGCGCGGCACGCTGTGCATATCGAGCCAGGTCGGCTGTTCGCTGACCTGTTCCTTCTGTCACACCGGTACGCAGCGCCTGGTGCGCAACCTGACGGCTGAGGAAATTCTGGCCCAGCTGCTGCTGGCTCGTGACCGGCTCGGCGATTTTCCCGATGGTTCGACCCCGGTAGGCGCCTATGTGCCGAGCGAAGGCCGCAAGGTTTCCAACATCGTGATGATGGGCATGGGTGAGCCGCTCTATAATTTCGAGCATGTGAAGACCGCGCTCCTGATTGCGACCGATGGCGATGGCCTGTCGCTCTCCAAGCGCCGCGTCACGCTCTCCACCTCCGGCGTCGTGCCGGAAATCTTCCGCACCGGCGATGAGATCGGCGTCATGCTGGCGATTTCGCTGCATGCGGTGCGCGACGACCTGCGTGACATGCTGGTGCCGATCAACAAGAAATATCCGCTGAAGGAGTTGATCGAGGCCTGCCGCAATTATCCGGGTCTCTCCAACGCTCGCCGCATTACCTTCGAATATGTGATGCTGAAGGATGTCAACGACAGCCTGGAAGATGCCAAGATGCTGGTGCAGCTTCTGAAGGGCGTTCCGGCCAAGATCAACCTCATTCCGTTCAATCCATGGCCGGGCACGAACTACCAGTGCTCCGAATGGGCGCAGATCGAGAAGTTCGCCGATTTCATCAATCAGGCGGGTTATGCCTCGCCGATCCGCACGCCGCGCGGCCGCGATATCCTCGCCGCCTGCGGTCAGCTGAAGTCGGAATCCGAGCGCATGCGCAAGACCGAAAGGCTGGCTTTCGAGGCGATGATGATCGCAAACCACGGTGCGGATGACTGAATCAGCCGCAATTGCGCCATAAAGCTTGATTTGCTGCGGTTCTCTGATTGATTTCAGACTGTCTTGTTCCTAAGAAGACGAAAACAGGGAACCAACAGGAGGATATCCATGCGCGCATTCATTCTGGCTCTCGCTGCCGCGAGCGCCCTCGTTCTGCCCGCCAAGGCCGAAAACGTCACCGTCGCCGTCACCGCCATTGTTGAACATCCGGCGCTCGATGCCGCTCGCGATGGCGTGAAGGCCGCCCTTGCCGAAGCCGGTTACAAGGAAGGCGAGAACCTCAAGTTCCTGTACGAGTCCGCGCAGGGCAATCCCGGCACCGCAGCGCAGATCGCGCGTCAGTTCGTGGGCGACGCTCCGAACGTTATCGTGCCGATCTCCACGCCGTCCGCCCAGGCCGTCGTTGCCGCCACGCGCGACATTCCGGTCGTCTTCACGGCAGTTTCCGATCCGGTCGGCGCGCAGCTCGTCAAGAGCATGGAAAAGCCCGGCGGCAACGTGACCGGCCTTTCCGACATGCTGCCGGTTGGCGAACATCTGGCGCTCATCAAGGAAATCTCGCCGAACGCCAAGTCCATCGGCTTCATCTACAACTCGGCCGAAGCCAACTCCGCCTCGACGCTCGTTTTGCTGAAGGCTGAAGCTGAAAAGGCTGGCCTCAAGATCGTCGAATCCGTCGCCACCAAGTCCGCCGAAGTGCAGGGCGCAACCCGCGCGCTGGTCGGCAAGGCTGACGTGATCTACGTTCCGACCGACAACACCATCGTTTCCGCTTTCGAGGCGGCAGCCGGCGTTGCTTCCGAAGCCAAGATCCCGCTCTACGCCGCCGATACGGATTCCGTTGCCCGCGGTGCGGTTGCGGCCCTCGGCTTCAACTATTTCGACGTTGGCAAACAGACCGGCGCGGTCGTTGTCCGCATCCTCAAGGGTGAAAAGCCGGGCGACATTCCGGCAACCGTTGCTGTCGGTACCGATCTGGTGATCAACAAGAAGGCCGCTGAAAAGGCTGGCGTTACCTTCCCCGAAAGCGTCACGAAGCGCGCCACCAAGGTCATCGACTGAACCGAAACCAGACTGAATTGCGGGCGGCGGCATTTCGCCGCCCGTTTTACGTGGCACGAGACGGTGCCCGTATCCGCCTGATGGCGGCAATAACAAGGACATTACCGTGAGCCAAATCGCCTTCTGGGGTGCCGTGGAGCTGGGACTGGTCTTCGCTTTCGTGGCGATCGGCGTCTACCTCGCTTTCCGCGTGCTTGATTTTCCTGACCTGACCGTGGACGGTTCTTTTCCGCTTGGCGCCGCTGTGGCTGCCGTGCTGATCATCGCCGGTCTGAATGCCTGGGTCGCGACGGCGATTGCAATGGTTGCCGGTGCCGCCGCCGGGATCGTGACCGCAACGCTCAACGTCCGTTTCAAGATTCTCAACCTGCTTGCCTCGATCCTGACGATGATCGCGCTTTTTTCCGTCAATCTGCGGGTGATGGGGAAACCGAATGTGGCGCTGCTCAATCAGGACACGATGATCTCACCGTTTTACGGCCTCGGCCTGTCGGAATATCTGGTGCGGCCGCTCTTCGTCGGCGCGCTGGTGCTGATCGCGGTCATTCTTGTCTGGCGTTTTCTTGAAAGCGATGCCGGCCTCGCCATGCGGGCCACCGGTGCCAATGCGCGGATGGCGCGGGCGCAGGGCGTGAAGACCGGTAACCAGATCTATCTCGGCATGGCGCTTTCAAACGCTCTGGTCGCCCTTGGCGGCGCACTCTTCGCACAGACCAATGGTTTTGCCGATGTGACCTCCGGTGTCGGCACCATCGTCGTCGGGCTTGCCGCCGTCATCATCGGTGAGACGCTGTTCGGTGCGCGCGGCATTCTGATTGCCCTTATCGGCTGTGTCTTCGGCTCCATCGCCTATCGTCTCGCCATCCAGCTCGCTTTGTCGAGCGATGTGCTGGGTCTCAAGGCATCCGATCTCAATTTCGTAACAGCGGTATTGGTGGCCATCGCATTGATCCTGCCCCGACTGCGCCGCGGGGGAGCAACATCGTGATTTCCCTTTCCGATATTCAGGTCGTTTTCGGGCGCGGCACGCCGCTGCAAAAGCAGGCGCTGTCCAAGATTGACCTTACCATCGAGGATGGTTCCTTCGTCACCGTCATCGGCTCTAACGGTGCCGGTAAATCAACGCTGCTCGGCGTATTGGCGGGCGATGTCCTGCCGACGGCGGGCAAGGTGATGATCGGTGGCGCCGATGTTACCCGCAAGTCGACCGCCAGCCGGGCGGGACGGGTGGCGCGCGTGTTTCAGGACCCGCTGGCGGGCAGCTGTGGCGCGCTCACCATCGAGGAAAATCTGGCGCTCGCGGCATCGCGTGGTGAACGCCGCGGCCTTCTGCCGGCGCTTGGGCGCGGGCGGCGGGATTTCTTCAAGGAGCGTATCGCCTCGCTCAACCTCGGTCTGGAAAACCGCCTGAAGGACCGCATGGATCTTCTGTCGGGCGGCCAGAGGCAGGCTGTGTCGCTTGTCATGGCGACGCTATCCGGCTCGGACGTGTTGCTGCTCGATGAACACACGGCCGCACTTGATCCCGGCATGGCGGAATTCGTGATGGAGCTGACCCGCAAGGTGGTGTCGGAGCGCAAGCTGACGACGCTGATGGTCACCCATTCCATGCGTCAGGCGCTGGATTACGGCACCCGCACGATCATGCTGCATGCCGGTGAAATCGTGCTCGACGTCTCCGGCGACAGCCGCAAGGATCTCGAGGTCGAAGACCTGATCGACATGTTCCGCAAGATACGCGGCCAGAAGCTTGATGATGACGAGTTGCTCATCGGTTGATCGCAAAAAGGCGCCTTCCGGCGCCTTTTTTGTTTGCCCTCAGCGCGTTTGCGTGAAGAAAATCTTGACCGCGAAAATCGAGAAGACGCCGGCGATCGTGTAATCCAATCCACGCAGAACCTTCCGGTTGCGTTGCAGCCAGGCGGAGAGAACATCGGCGGCGACAACAATGCCGATGCCGATCGGCAGTGCGACGATGATCGACCAGATGCCGAGGAAGATCAGCTTGCCGGTCACATGCGGATCGGAGGCGCTGACGAATTGCGGCAGGAAGGTCATGAAAAAGATGATGACCTTGGGGTTGAGCAGATTGACCCAGATGCCGTTCAGCAAGGCCGATTTCAGGGAGGCCTGCGCCCTTTCGCCGGTGCTTTTCACCATCACGAAATCCGAGCCCTTGCGGATCGCCTGGATGGCGAGCCACACCAGATAGGCGGCGCCGCCTGTTTTCAGGATCATGAAGGCGGTCGGTGAGGCGACGATGAGGGCGGCGACGCCAAAAGCGACCAGCATCGTATGCACGGTGATGCCGATGTTTGTTCCCACCAGCGTCATGAAGCCCGCCGCCCGGCCTTCGCGCAGGGAGCGGCTGATCCAGAGCGTCATATCAGGACCCGGCGTCACCGCCAGAAGCAGAATGGCGATGGTGAAGGCGATCAGTGTTGGCAGGCTTGGAACGAAATCCATCGCGGCACCCGTAAATTCTGGAGATTGCCGTTGCTTAACGCGGTTTCGTGCTTCTGCCAATGTTTTTGAACGGCGACGCGCCTGCGGGAGAGAATAGCCGCCGCACCTTTCAGGCACGGCGGCTGAAAGTTCAGTTTTTCAAAAAGCTGGTGAAGGCGGCGGAATATTCCGTGTGCCAGCGCGACAGCGGGGGGCGGTTCTGGACGATGTCATAGGCCGCCCAGAGAATGCGCTTTTCATCCGTCGGGCGGTCTACCTCGCCATCCGGGCAGAGAATGTAGAAATCGCCCCTGCCAATGCTTTCGACCATGAAATCGACGGTCTGTTCACCGGTCCATGCTCCTTCAGGCTTTTCCGTCCTGCCATGGGCGGTGAGGCCGGTGAAGACGAAACCGGGAATCAGGAGATGGGCGGAAACCGCGCCGTTCGGAACATTGCGCAATTCGTGCTGAAGCGCCTCCGTGAAGGTTTTGACGCCGGACTTCGAGACATTATAGGCGGGATCACCGGGAGGCGTGGTGATGCCCTGTTTCGAGCCGGTATTGATGATGAGCGCCGGCTCGCCGTGGGCGATCATGCCCTGGCCAAAAACGCGGCTACCGTTCACGACGCCCATCAGATTGACGCCGATAATTTTTTCCCAGTTGGACTGCGGTCCGAAGATGGCGCTGCCCGGCTGGATGCCGGCATTGTTCATGAGGACGTGGACACGCCCGAAACGCTGGATAACCGCGCGTTCGAGCGCCTCCAGCTCATCGAGTTTCGATACGTCGGTCGGGATGGCGACGATCTGCGCTTCACCGTCCTTGGCGACGGTCAGAATATCCGCATGGGCTGCGGCGAGCTTTTCGCCATCGAGATCGACGAGCACGACGCTCATGCCAAAGGTGGCGAATTTGCGGGCGGCGGCAAGTCCGATGCCGGATGCCGCACCTGTTATGACAGCGACATTATCTTCCTTGAATGCGGGGTGGATGGTCGTCATAGGTTTCTCCTTCGCGTCGTTTCTGCTGTTTCCAGCGGTTTGCAACGTTGCCTGAACCTGAGTGGCTTCATTCACGGTCTTCAAGTCGATCGCGCCGCTTTATGATAAAGCGCGAATTTTCTAAATGCATGTGACAATTGCTTCGTTCCCGTCGGCGCGGCCGGTCATCGCCCATCGTCATACGCGCCCATCAATTGTTTTGTCGCTTATCTCACGGAAAAGCGCTTCACACATTTCGGGTTGCACTGTAAAAGTGCCGAAATCCCGAGGAAATGGCGGTGTCCTGATGCCGTCATCATGCAGATGGACATCACTATGGCACTCCCGAAAGACGTTAAGAAAGTCGTTCTCGCCTATTCCGGCGGTCTCGACACCTCGATCATCCTGAAATGGCTTCAGACGGAACTCGGCGCTGAAGTCGTGACCTTCACTGCCGATCTCGGTCAGGGCGAGGAGCTTGAGCCGGCGCGCAAGAAGGCCGAGATGCTGGGCATCAAGGAAATATTCGTTGAGGACGTCCGCGAAGAGTTCGTGCGTGATTTCGTGTTCCCGATGTTCCGCGCCAACGCCGTCTACGAAGGCGTCTATCTGCTCGGCACTTCGATTGCCCGTCCGCTGATTTCCAAGCATCTGATTGAAATCGCCAAGAAGACCGGCGCGGACGCCATTGCCCATGGCGCCACCGGCAAGGGCAACGACCAGGTTCGTTTCGAGCTTTCGGCCTATGCGCTGAACCCTGACATCAAGATCATCGCGCCCTGGCGTGACTGGACGTTCAAGAGCCGTACCGACCTCCTGAACTTCGCCGAACAGCACCAGATCCCGGTCGCCAAGGACAAGAAGGGCGAAGCGCCTTTCTCCGTCGACGCCAACCTCCTGCATTCCTCTTCCGAGGGCAAGGTTCTGGAAGACCCGGCACAGGAAGCGCCTGAGTACGTGCATATGCGCACCATTTCTCCGGAAGCCGCTCCTGACAAGGCAACCGTCATCAAGATCGGTTTCCGCAAGGGCGATGCCTGCTCCATCAACGGTGTTGAAATGTCGCCCGCGACGCTTCTCGCCACGCTCAACAATTATGGCCGTGAAAACGGCATCGGTCGTCTCGATCTGGTCGAGAACCGCTTTGTCGGCATGAAGTCGCGCGGCGTTTACGAGACACCCGGCGGCACCATCCTGCTGGCTGCACATCGCGCCATCGAATCCATCACGCTCGACCGGGGCGCGGCCCACCTCAAGGACGAGCTGATGCCGCGTTATGCCGAGCTCATCTATTACGGCTTCTGGTTCTCGCCCGAGCGTGAAATGCTGCAGGCACTGATCGACAAGAGCCAGGAACATGTCGAAGGTGAAGTGACGCTGAAGCTCTACAAGGGCAATGTCATGGTAACCGGCCGCGAGAGCGCCAAGTCGCTTTATTCCGACGCGCTGGTGACCTTCGAGGACGACCACGGGGCTTACGATCAGAAGGATGCAGCGGGCTTCATCAAGCTCAATGCGCTGCGCCTGCGCACACTGGCCAAGCGTAACCTCAGCAAATAATTCTGCTGGAATGGAAATAATGAAACCCGCGGGCGGTGACGCCGGCGGGTTTTTTATGTCTCTCTTCTGGAAACGATGCGGAAGCCGATATAGCTGGCAACGGCCGTGAATTCCATCACCGGAATGATGATGCCGAAGCCGGTGAGTGGCGAGCCGATGACCGAGGCGGCAGCGCCGCCCGCAAAACCAGAGCCCATCTGGATGAAGCCCATCATTGCCGAGGCCGAGCCGGCAATATGCGGAAAAGGGGCAAGGGCTGCCGTTACCATCGAAGGCGTCAGCAAGGCAATGCCGATCGTCGCGACGGCCACGGGTCCCATGATCGAGAGAAAGGATGGGGGTATCAGGAACACTGACAGCAGAATGAGAAGACCGCCTGCCGCCGAAAAACAGAGACCGAGGACGACCGAACGACGGTCACCCAGTCGCGGTGCGATATAACGCAGGGCAATGGAGCCGAAGAAATAAGCACCAGTCTGCATCAGCATGCCAACACCGAAAGCGGTGGGTGTCATGCCGACCTCGTTGATGAGGATGAAGGTCAGCATGGTGGCCTGCGCATAAAGCGCGCCGATCGACCCGCCGAGCACCAGTGCGGCCAGAAGAAAACGCGGCGTGCTCAGCAAGGTCCCATAGGCCGACAGGAGGCGGCGCGGGCGGATCAGGCTCTTGTCCGGGATCGTCGTCTCGCGCAGAAAAACCACGACGGAGAAGATGGCCAGAGCTCCGAGGCCGGCCATGAGGAAAAATACCGATTGCCAGCCAAAAGCCGCAAGTGAAAGCCCGCCGATTGTCGGGCCCATGGCGGGGCCAACGGCCAGCATGATACCGATGAGGTTCATGATGCTGGAAGCATCGGCGCCGGTGAACTGGTCGCGCACCACGGCGCGCGCCACCGTCATGCCGACGGAGGCCCCGATACCCTGGATAAGCCGGGCAAGGAGCAGCACTTCGATTGTCGGTGCGAAAATGGCAAGCAATCCTCCGCCCAGAAAGATGGACAGGAAAACGAGGCTTGCCTTGCGCCGCCCGAAGGCGTCGGAGGCTGGGCCGGCGAGCAGTTGCGCGATCGCGAAACCCGCAAAATAAAGCGAGAGACTGAGTTTTATGGCGGACTCTGTCGTGGCGAAAACCCGCGTCAGCTCCGGCATGGCCGGTGTATAGATGGCCATGGAAATTGGCGCCAGCGCCGTCAGCAGCGCACCGAGCATGGCCGTGCGCTTTCTGGACATGATCGTTTCTGGTGACATTGCGGTCAGCAGCTCGGGCCGGGCTGTTCCGGTTGGAGATTGTTGCGAAGCGTCTGCAGGAAGCTGCGGAAAAGCGCGACCTCTTCCTCGTTCAGGCCCTGCGTGGCGTGACGGACGAGTTCATCGATTTCCTGTCGCACGGCTTCCAGCATCTCGGTGGAGTTCTTCGTCAGTACGATGCGCTTGGAACGCCTGTCCTGCGGGTCCTGCTGGCGCTCAATGAGATCGAGGGACTGCAGCTTGTCGAGATAGGCGCAGATCGTCATCGGCTCGATGCCTAGCCGGGCGGCGATATCCGACTGCTTGCTGCCATCAACGACGGCAACCGTCAGCAATGCGCGGGCTTCGCCGGGGGTAAGACCCAGTCCAGCTTCAGAAATTCGGCGCTCAAACGCACTGTTCAGCAGGCGTGCGCTGCTGTTCAGCAAGAATGCCAATGAATCTTTTTCGCGTTTCGTGCCCATGTCTCGCCTTTTCGTAAGTCAGCCTTACTAAATTCCGGGCGATAATCAATGGTACACAAATCATATTGTCGAAAATCGAGTAAAGTATGCGTCAGTTCGGTTGTCGGACGGCCCGCAATATAGTCGCCGATTGTTACGCTGAAGCAAAAAAGATCGGACTTCCCCGTTTTTTTCACGCGGCCTGTCATCTCCGCCGGGCATATTGAATTGGCGGTGGAGGCGTGCCCATATGGGCTTAAACCGGAATTGTACACAAGGAAGACGAAATGCCATCCAAGACGACGCTTTATCCCGCCCTCGTGACCTGGGACGGTCACAACGGTTTGCCCAAATTTGATGCGGTCAAGGATGAGGATTTCGCTCCGGCTTTCGAGGCAGCGCTTCTCTCCCATGAACAGGAAATCGATGCAATTGCCGGCAATTCGCAGGCGCCGAGTTTCGAAAACACCGTAACCGCGCTTGAAATCGCCGGCGATGAGCTTTCGCGCATTTCGGCGCTGTTCTGGAACAGGGCAGGCGCCAATACCAATGGCGTGATCCAGGCGCTGGAGCGGGAGATTGCGCCGAAAATGTCGCGGCACTATTCGAAGATCGGCATGAACGAAGCGCTGTTCAAGCGCATCGACACATTGTGGGAAAAGCGCGAGACGCTGGGGCTGACGGGCGAGGAAAGCCGTGTTCTCGAGCGGCACTGGAAGGGTTTCGTACGTTCCGGCGCGAAGTTGCCGAAAGACCGGCAGGAACGGCTGGCGGCGATCAATGAGGAGCTTGCCGGTCTCGGTGCAAAGTTCGGGCAGAATGTGCTGGCGGATGAAAAGAACTGGAAGCTCCTGCTTTCCACCGAAGAGGAACTTGCCGGCATTCCCGGCTTTCTGCGCGACGCCATGGCGGGTGCGGCCCGTGAGCATGGCGAGGACGGCAAATTTGCCGTTACCCTTTCCCGTTCCATCATCGAGCCTTTCCTCACCTTTTCCGAACGTCGTGATCTGCGCGAGCAGGCCTTCAAGGCATGGGTGGCGCGCGGCGAAAACGGTGGCGAGACCGACAATCGAGAGACCGTTCACCGCACGCTCGAACTGCGCGAGGAGAAGGCCAAGCTTCTCGGTTACGCGAATTTTGCCGCTTACAAGCTTGATGACACGATGGCGAAGACGCCGGATGCCGTGAACGGCCTTCTGGGTCAGGTCTGGGAAAAGGCCGTGCGCCGCGCGGGCGAGGAAGAGACCGAACTTGCCGCCATCATCGCCGAGGAGGGCCGGAATCACGAGGTGCTGCCCTGGGACTGGCGGCACTATGCCGAAAAGTTGCGCGCGCGGAAATTCAGCTTCTCCGAGACGGAATTGAAGCCCTATCTGCAGCTCGAAAAGATCATTGAGGCCTGCTTCGATGTCGCCGCGCGGCTGTTTGGAATTCGTGCCGTTGAAGTGAAGGGCGTTGCCGCCTATCACCCGGATGTGCGGGTTTTCGAAATTCGCGACGACAGGGGCGATCTGAAGGCCATGTTCCTCGGCGATTATTTTGCCCGCCCCTCCAAGCGATCCGGCGCATGGATGAGTTCGTTCCAGTCGCAGCACAAGCTGCCGCTGAAGAGCGGAACGGTCGGTGAAATTCCGATCATCTACAATGTCTGCAATTTCGCGAAACCGGCTGAGGGTAAGCCCGCGCTGCTTTCGCTTGATGATGCGCGCACGCTGTTCCATGAATTTGGCCACGCGCTGCATGGCATGTTATCTGATGTGACCTATCCTTCCGTTTCCGGGACGGGGGTCTCGCGCGATTTCGTCGAATTGCCGTCGCAGCTTTACGAACATTGGCTGACGGTGCCGGAAATTCTAGAAAAATACGCGCTCCACTACGAGACCGGCGCGCCGATGCCGAAAGCGCTACTGGACAAGGTTCTGGCCGCTCAAACTTTCAATGCCGGTTTCAGCACGGTGGAGTTCACGTCTTCGGCTATCGTCGACATGGCGTTCCACACCCGGGACAGCGTGAGCGATCCCATGGTCGTACAAGGCGAGGTGCTCTCCGCCCTCAACATGCCGAAGTCCATCGTCATGCGGCATGCGACGCCGCATTTCCAGCACGTCTTCTCGGGCGATGGCTATTCCGCCGGCTATTATTCCTACATGTGGTCGGAAGTGCTGGATGCCGATGCGTTTTCGGCCTTCGAGGAAACCGGCAATCCCTTCGATGGCGAGATGGCGCGCAGGCTGAAGGACAATATCTATTCTGTCGGCGGTTCCATCGATCCGGAGGAGGCCTATCTCGCGTTTCGCGGCAAGATGCCGAGCCCGGACGCCATGCTGTTGAAGCGCGGCCTGGTGTAAGAGCACGTTATAAAAGACTGTCATATTTCTGAGCTAGAACCGGAGCGCAGGGGGCTTATGACAAGGCCCCCCCTTTCGCATTTGCAAAAAAAAGGTTATGAGCGCGCCAAACTAAATTGGCGCATCTCACGATAGTGGCGCCCAACCTCAGAGATTTTGAACAATGGCACTTCGCAACATCGCGATCATCGCGCACGTTGACCATGGAAAAACGACGCTCGTGGACGAGCTTCTGAAGCAGTCCGGCTCGTTCCGCGACAACCAGCGTGTCGCCGAGCGCGTAATGGACAGCAACGACCTCGAAAAGGAACGTGGCATCACCATTCTCGCCAAGGCGACCTCGGTGGAGTGGAAGGGTGTTCGCATCAACATCGTCGACACCCCCGGCCACGCCGACTTCGGCGGTGAAGTCGAGCGTATCCTGTCGATGGTGGATGGCGCGATCGTTCTGGTCGATAGTTCCGAAGGCCCGATGCCGCAGACGAAGTTCGTCGTCAGCAAGGCGCTGAAGGTTGGTCTTCGTCCGATCGTCGCGATCAACAAGATCGACCGTCCGGATGGCCGCCATGAAGAAGTCATCAACGAAGTCTTCGACCTCTTTGCAAACCTCGATGCTACCGACGAGCAGCTCGACTTCCCGATCCTTTACGGTTCTGGCCGTGACGGCTGGATGAACGTCAACCCGGAAGGTCCGAAGGATCAGGGTCTTGCACCGTTGCTCGATCTGGTTCTCGAACATGTTCCGGAGCCCACAGTCGAAGAAGGTCCGTTCCGTCTGATCGGCACGATCCTCGAAGCCAACCCCTTCCTCGGCCGTATCATCACCGGCCGCATCGCCTCCGGTTCGATCAAGCCGAACCAGGCCGTGAAGGTGCTTGGCCAGGATGGCAAGACGATCGAAACCGGTCGTATTTCCAAGATCCTCGCCTTCCGCGGCATCGAGCGCACCGCGATCGATGAAGCTCATGCGGGTGACATCGTCGCCATCGCCGGTCTTTCCAAGGGTACGGTTGCCGACACCTTCTGTGACCCCTCGGTCACCGAGGCGATGACCGCGCAGCCGATCGATCCGCCGACCGTCACCATGTCCTTCATCGTCAACGACAGCCCGCTCGCCGGCACCGAAGGCGACAAGGTAACGTCGCGCGTCATCCGCGACCGTCTGTTCAAGGAAGCCGAAGGCAACGTCGCGCTGAAGATCGAAGAGGCTGAAGGCAAGGATTCGTTCTTCGTTTCCGGCCGTGGCGAATTGCAGCTGGCAGTTCTGATCGAAACCATGCGTCGCGAAGGCTTCGAGCTTGCCGTTTCGCGTCCGCGCGTCGTCATGCACAAGGATGAGAACGGCACCCTGCTGGAGCCGATCGAAGAAGTCGTGATCGACGTCGATGAAGAGCATTCCGGCGTCGTCGTCCAGAAGATGTCCGAGCGCAAGGCTGAAATGGCCGAGCTTCGTCCTTCCGGCGGCAATCGCGTTCGTCTGAAGTTCTATGCCCCGACCCGTGGCCTCATCGGCTACCAGTCGGAACTTTTGACCGACACGCGCGGTACGGCGATCATGAACCGTCTGTTCCATGATTATCAGCCCTTCAAGGGCCAGATCGCCGGTCGCGTCAACGGCGTTCTGCTGTCGAACGGTTCGGGCGAGGCAGTCGCTTACGCCATGTTCAACCTTGAAGATCGCGGCCCGATGATCATCGAGCCGGGTGAAAAGGTCTATGCAGGCATGATCATCGGCATTCACACGCGCGACAACGATCTCGAAGTGAACGTGCTGAAGGGCAAGCAGCTGACCAACATCCGCGCCGCCGGTAAGGACGAAGCCGTGAAGCTGACGCCGCCGATCCGCATGACGCTCGACCGCGCCCTTTCCTGGATCCAGGAAGACGAGCTGATGGAAGTGACGCCGAAGTCCATCCGCCTGCGCAAGATGTTCCTGGACGCGAACGACCGCAAGCGTTTCGAAAAGGCAAAGCTCGCTGTTTGATTGGCTCTACGCCACGAATTTCAAAGAACCCGGCCTCGCGCCGGGTTTTTTTATGCATTCTTTTTTATGTGTGCATGAGTCGAAAGGCGCTTTGCCAAAGGTTAAGGATGCGTTAATTTTTTCTGGTCGTCCACATGAATAGGCTGTGGGTAAGCTTGCCGGCGTTAACCTTTATGACTGGTAAGTTTCCGTGGCCGGGGCCAGAATCGCGTTATGAAAACGTTATCCATCGATGTTCGCCGTGCTGAACCGCATGATGCGCGCGCCATCTCAGAGGCGCACCGTCTGTCGTGGCAACAGGCCTATGCGGGGCTTATCCCGCACAAGCCGTTGACGCAGATGCTGGAGCGCCGTGGCGAAGTCTGGTGGAAAAAGGCGACCAAGGGCTCCGCAACCATGCTGGTGGTGGAAGTGGCCGGTGTGGTTGCCGGATATGCGACGCTGGGCTTAAGCCGGGCGCGTGGGCTGCCGCAGGACGGCGAGATTTACGAACTTTATCTCCGGCCTGAATATCAGGGTATTGGCCTCGGCTCGCTGCTTTTCACGGAAGCGCGCAGATTGCTGACTTCACTCGGCTGCAACGGCATCGTTGTCTGGTGCCTCGAGGATAGCGACGTCGCCAATCGCTTTTTCCGCTCGCATGGCGGCCGGGATATTGCCGAAGGCATGGAAGATTTCGATGGCAAGTCGCTTCGCAAGGTCGGTTTCGTCTGGAACTGATAGAGGGAGTTCGCGCCGTTTTCATTTTGTAGAGGGCGATGCTTCGTCGCGATGACATCAAATCGCCCATTCTGCCTTATCCAGCCAAAGCCATGTTGCAATGCGGCGACTTTCCCAGTATCGAAAACCAAATCCAACCCGCCGAATGAGGGAAGCGAATGCGTATTGATGCAATTTCCATAGGCAAGAATCCGCCGGAAGACGTAAATGTTATCGTTGAAGTGCCGGTTGGCGGCCAGCCGATCAAGTACGAGATGGACAAGGACGCCGGTGCGCTGATCGTCGATCGCTTCCTCTACACGCCAATGACCTATCCGGGTAACTATGGCTTCGTGCCGCACACGCTGTCCGACGATGGCGACCCGATCGACGTTCTCATCTGCAACACCCGCCCGCTGGTTCCCGGCTGCGTGATCAACGTTCGCCCCATCGGCGTGATGATCATGGAAGATGATGGCGGCAAGGACGAGAAGATCCTCGCCGTGCCGGTTCCGAAGCTGACGCGCCGTTACGACAAGGTCCACAACTACACGGACCTGCCGGAAATCACGCTGAAGCAGATCGAGCACTTCTTCGAGCACTACAAGGATCTGGAGCCCGGCAAGTGGGTGAAGATGGGCGGCTGGCAGGATGTCGATGTCGCCAAGAAGCTGATCGTCGAAGCCATTGAGCGCTACAAGGCGCAGGGCTGATAGGCCTAACCCGCCAGCTTTTTAAAGAGCTTTTCGAAATCCTCCGGGTCGGTATCGATCCGGAGGATTTTTTTGCGCGCTGTTTCGCCTGAAATGAAGGTGATGGAGGATTTGGGCAGGCCGAGTTTTTTCGCCAGCAAAACAATCAGGGCCTTGTTCGCCCTGCCGCCTTCCGGCACGGCGCTGACGCGGGCCTTCAGATGCGCGTTTCCGTCCGCATCCTGCTCCACGCCGTCAATCGCATCCCGCCCGCCATTCGGTGTGAGGCGAACGGACAGGCGGACATGATCATCGTGCTTTTTCCAGAGACTGCTCAAACGGTCATCGGATAAAGCGTGTTCCACATGAAGGAGCGGATGAAGAAGATGATCAGCAGCAGGATGATCGGCGAAATGTCGATCCCGCCGAGATTGGGCAGAATGCGGCGGATGGGGCGCAGGGCCGGTTCCGTGACATTGACCAGGAAACTCCCGATGGCGTTCACGAACTGGTTGCGGGAATTGATGACGTTGAAGGCGTAAAGCCAGGAAAAAATGGCGCTGGCGATCAGCACCCACGTATAGAGGTTCAAGGCCAGATCGATGGTCTGAAACAGGGCAAGCATCAATATCTCCGTATCTTGGTTGCAAGACATTTAGACATTGACGCGTGAACCGGCAAGTGTTGCGCCGGATCGTAATGATCTTTGGTCTGACCGGTCTGCGGTCATCGCGAGCTGGTTCATGGCTTTGCAGCGGGATTTCAGACGAAAACCGCTCACACTTTTCGTCGTCCCGCTGAAGAGGAGGGCTGGCGATTCCTGTCATATCGCTCTATTGCAGACATCTCATATTGTCTCGCGAGCACCCAGCCGATGTCCCTGCCTTCTGCCGAAAACCGCTTCGGTGCATTCCGGCATAGTTCCTATCGCCGTTTTTTCAGCGCTCGGTTTTTCTCGGCCTTTGCCATTCAGATCGTCAGCGTCTCTGTCGGCTGGCAGATGTATGAGGTTACCGGCAACGCCTTTTATCTCGGCCTGATCGGTCTCTTCCAGTTTCTGCCGTCTCTGCTTTTGATCCTTGTTACCGGAACGGTCGCCGACCGGCACAATCGCCGGCGTATCATGGCCATATGTCTTCTGGTCGCGGCGCTGTGTGCTGTGGCTCTTCTGGGTCTTACGCTGACACACAGCTTTTCTCCCTGGCCGGTCTTCGCCATTCTCGTTGTCTTCGGCATAGAGCGGGCCTTCATGGGACCGGCTGTCCAGTCGCTGGCGCCCAATCTCGTGCCCGTCGAGGATTTGCCGAACGCTATCGCCTGGAATTCCTCTTCCTGGCAGATGGCGTCCATTCTGGGGCCTGTTGCCGGCGGTCTGCTTTATGGTCTCGGCGCTTCCATCGCCTATAGCGTGGCGCTTGTGCTTTTCATCCTCTCCGCAACGCTGGCGGTGACGATCCGCAAGCCGGAACAGCGTGGTCCGGCAAAAGCCGTCACCCTCGAAACAATGCTGGCCGGCTTCAAATTCATCTCGCAGGAGAAGATCGTTCTTGGCGCCATTTCGCTCGATCTTTTCGCGGTGCTGCTGGGCGGTGCCGTCGCGTTGATGCCGATTTTTGCCAAGGAAGTGCTGACGCTCGGCCCATGGGGTCTCGGGCTTCTGCGCGCCGCACCCGGCATCGGGGCCATCACCGTTGCGGTCATTCTGGCATTCAAGCCCATTCGCCACCATGCGGGCCTGCTGATGTTCGTCGGCGTCGGCCTCTTCGGCGTTTCCACCGTGGTCTTCGGGCTTTCGCAAACCGCGTGGCTGTCCATTGCCGCGCTGGTGGTCATGGGAGCATCGGACATGGTGTCGGTTTATGTGCGCGAGACCCTGATCGCGCTCTGGACACCAGATGAGGTGCGCGGGCGTGTGAATGCGGTGAATATGGTTTTCGTTGGAGCCTCCAACGAATTGGGTGAATTCCGCGCCGGCACCATGGCCCATGTTGTGGGTGCCGTGCCAGCCGTTGTCATCGGCGGGGCGGGCACGCTTGCTGTCGCGGTCATCTGGGCGCTTGGTTTTTCCAAGCTGCGCAAGATCGATAGTCTCGACGCGCCGCACTAACTGCGATGGGCCTCAGCGCTGTGCCTTGCCCTCAAAAACCAGATCGAGAAAATTGCTGAGCCATGCCCTGAGCGGCGTGTCGAACAACATGCGGCCTTCCAGATGCTGACTGCCGACCTGCGCATTCGGCATGCCGAAACGCTGCGCGCCGCGCACCACCCAGCTATGCATCATGGCGCGGGTCAGTTCGGCGTGAAACTGCAGGCCCCAGGCATTTTTTCCATAACGATAGGCCTGATTGGGATAGGTCTCGCCTGCCGCCAGAAGCTCGGCTCCCCGCGGCAGTTCGAAGCCTTCGCGGTGGAAATGATAGACCATCTTCGGCCAATGCGGCATCAGAAGCCGACCGTGTTCGGTGGCGTGAAGCGGATACCAGCCGATCTCCACCTTGCCGTCCCTGTCTGCCTCGACCTTGCCGCCCAGATGTTTGGACAGCATCTGCGCGCCGAGACAGATGCCGAGAAAGGGCTTGTTTTCCTTCAGCGGCACCTTCAGCCAGTCGATTTCGGCTTTGACATAATCATGCGGATCATTGGCGCTCATCGGGCCGCCGAAGATGATGGCGCCCGCATGTTTTTCCAGCGTTTGCGGCAGGTCGTCGCCGAGCGCGGGCCGCCTTATATCGAGGCGATAACCCTTTTCCACCAGGATCTGGCCGACGCGGCCGGGCGTGGAACGTTCCTGATGCAGGACGATGAGCAGCGAAGGTTGTTGTTCCTGTTGCCTGGAAGGGTCAAACAGCATCGTCTTCGTTTTCGCTTTCTTCAGCGGGCCCGGACCTCGTGGCGGCCTGCTGACGTTGCAGAACCCTGTCGCGCACGGAAACACCGAGTAGATCGGCGACTCGCCAGATCACATGGTCTTCCATTTCGCTTCGTTCGCCGTCAGCGTAAACAATATCCCATAATATGCCAATAAGCTCCACGCGCTGATCCTCATCGAGGTGGCGACGGATATCGGTGGTGAAGCGGTAATAATCGACGGCTTCCTTGCCGGCCTCCTGGCCGGCGGCAAGAAGGGCATCAAGCTTGCCACCGTCGAGATGGTAATATTCGTGAAGAATCTGGCGCAGGCGATCACGCTCGCTTTTCGAGACGGTGCCATCCGCTTCCATCACCTGGAAACAGAGGGCGGCTACCGCCACCCTCAGATCATCAGGGCTGAAATCACCCGCCTGCGGGCCAACGAGGTTCTGAATAAACGACTGTATTTGCTGGAACATCGATAGCCTGCTGGTCAGAAGAGTTTGAGCCGGGTCTTGGGTTCGGCTTCCGCGCCTGGCTTCTTGACGCCCGGATCATCCGGTGCGCCGCCAAAAAAGGGCACGGCTTCCGCCGCCTTGTCATCCGCCACTTCGGTTTCCACCGGCGCTTCGATTGTGACCGGCTTTTTCTCCTTCGGGATTGAAACAGTCGGCTTTACCTCGATCGGCGCGGCCGGGGCGGGTTTTGGCTCCGCAAGGGTCTCGGGCGCGGCTTCGACAACGATCGTCTTCGCAACCGGTTCGGCTCTTGCGGGTGCCGCGGCAATCGCATTTTCGATCGCCAGATCTTCAACAGGGCCTTCGAGCTGACCGAAGGGCGCTTTCCATTCGAAGGCGTCGAGACGGCCGGTGATGGGGGAGACCGGAAGCCATTTTTCCGAGACGATACCATCCGCCACCCATGCCGGGTCACGCGGCGCGCGCAGCGCCTGTGCCATCCAGTAGCGCACACGGCCCTGATCGCCGGTTTCCGCTTCTTCGATATCGGCCATCAGCAGGAAGATGCTTTCGCGTGGCTCAATGCGGGCGGCGGCTTCGGCCTTGGCCCGTGCCTTGGCGAATTCCTTGGCGTCGAGCGCTGCCTGCGCCACGGCAAACAGGGATTCGATGTTGTTGGGCTTCAGGCTCTCAAGCCGCTCCGCCCGTTTCAGCCGGTCGATGGCGGTATCGCCGCTGCGGGCGCGGACATAAAGCTCGGCGATCTGCGGATGCGGATCGTTCTTCCAGACGGGTTCCAGAACCGTGGCGGCCTTGCGCAGATTGTCTTCGCGCAGATAGGACTTCGCTGCAATCAGTGCCGCCGGAACGAGGCCTTTTGCGAGCTTGAGAGCGTGCTTGGCATCCTCGCGCGCGCCCACCGGGTCGCTTTCCAGCTTTTCACCGGCCTTGGCGGTGAGAAGCACGGCTTTCAGCCGCTCCGCCTCGCCGCGTTCGATGACGCTTGCCGCTTTCTGCTGGTCGAGCAGGCGGATGGCATCGTCCCATTGTCCGTTGCGGCAGCGGTTTTCCAGCGTCGCCTGTGCCGCCCATGGCAGGTAGGGGGCTTTTTCCGCTGCATCCTCGGCATATTGCTGGGCGGCTTCATAGGCGCCCTGCCGACGCGCCTCGATATAAAGGCCGCGAAGGCCGAGTTCGCGCGTTTCAGGGTCACGGGCCATCGCCTCGAACTTGCGGCGCGCCTCGTCATATTTGCCTTCGATGAGGTCGGCCTGCGCATCGAGCAGATGGATCAGCGGTTCCTGATCGGCGCTGAGCAGCCCCTGCGTGCGGGCCGTCATCTTGCGGGCGAGGATGGCATTACCAGCGCCGGCGGCAATGAGGCCGGTGGACAGAGCCTGATAGCCGCGGTCGCGCTTCCGGGCGCGGAAATACCGGCGTGCGGCATTGGGCGAGGTCCAGATGGCGTTGACGACCCACCAGACCAGCATGATGGCGGCAACCAGCGCGGCGATGATGGAGGCGGCGACCATCAGGCTCATTTCGATCAACTGGCCCTGCCAGACGATGGAGAGCACGCCCGGCCTGTCGGCCAGCCAGGAGAAACCGAAACCGAGAGCCAGAACGATAATGGCGAAAGTCAGAATTCTGGTCATGCGCTCACCCCTGCCTGCCAGTGCTGGTGATGGCGCGGTTCAACGTGCCGCCCACCAGATTCTCGACCTCGATGCGCGCATCCAGAGATTTTTTATAATCGGCGGATACCGTCCTGGCGGCATCGGGAAGACCATTCCACTCAAGTGCTGCGCCCTGCAGGTCGCCGTTGCGCAGCTTGTTTTCCATACGCGCGATCATGGCCTCGGGGGTCTCGCCCTCGATGTTGCCGACCGGGCGCACCTTCACCAGCGAAAAGGCGCTTTCGGTCAAGCGCTCCATGATGCCCTGATTGGGGTCAGGCTGGTTGATGGCTGACAGCATCGCATTGGCGACATCGGGGAATTTCTGCATCAGCTCCGAACGCGACGGTACGCCGGTGGCGGCGAAGGATTGCAACGATGCAATCGCCGGATCATCTGATGTGACCCTGGAGAGCGTATCGAGTTCGGTGAGGAACGGCCCGCCGCGATCGATCGCGGCCTTCAGCGCGGCCGAGGCAATGGCGCGGGCGACTTCGATATCGTCGCGTGGCTCGTTGATCTTGGCTTCCGCATCCGCAAGACGGCGTGTCAGTTCGGCGGTCGCCGTGGCCTGCGCGGATCGCTCCGACTGCAGGGCAGATTCCAGCACGGTAATTTTTTCAGAAAGCCCATCCACCTGCGGGGCTTCACCCTTTGCGCCTTCGAGGGTTGCGATGCGCTGTTCCAGTGCCGAGGTGTCCGCCGCGGGAGCATTGGCAAGCTGCTGCCGAAGATTGCCCAGATCGGTTTTTAGTGCGGCGATCTCCTCGCCTCCGGCCCTGCCTGCATTAACGGAGGGCAGGATACCGGCATATTGCATGCTGCCGGCGGCGGCGAGCGCCACAAGGCCGCCGACGATACCCGCCGCGATCAGGCCGGAGGTCGCCGCTTGTTTGCGTTCCGCCTGCTGTGATGTGGATGGCTTCGCCGGTCCTGAATTGGCCGGTCCTGAAGATGAGGTCGTGGTCGATGGTTTTGCAGCGGTGGCCCCGCCAGATGCGCTGGAGGAAGCTGTGGAGCCAAAGGCCGGCTTCGCACCCGCTGCTGCAGCCGCAGTGGCGCTCGTCCCGTCGGTGCCCGCCATCGGTGTTGCGTCGACCTTGGGCGGAACAGGGGCCGTCGAGACGGGCTCTTTCTGTTTGTCTTCAGGGCTCTCGGTCTTCGACGCGGCGGCTACGGATTCCGTTTTGCCGACATTGGGTTCGGGCTCGATAGGGGTTTTCTTGGGCTGGTCCCAGACGGGGGCGGGGTTGCCCGTTGTGGCTGCTTCCGGCTTTGTTTCCGAAACACCCGGCGTTGCGGTGTCCGCAGGTGTTTTGTCACCGGGCTTTTCGTCCGTCTTGGCAGCGTCCACGTCGGCGGAAATTGCTTTCACGTCTTTGGCGTCCAGGTCGATGGTGACCGGTTCGGCTTTGGACTTGGAGTGGCGTGGCGGCTTTCCCGATACCATGACAACCTCATTTTTGCCTGCAGTAATGTAAACCTAGTCAGTGGCGGCGGCAAAGGAAAGAGGCGAGCTCGAATTAGGTTCCAGAGTTATGGTGCAGAAGTTCGAACATCGCTGCCTCGCTCGGTTCTCTGGCGGCGATGGCGTTTGCGCGAAAGATTTCCGGAACCAGAGAAAGCACGTTGTGGCTGATACAGATGAATTGTGTCCCAGCCAGTGCTGCCGCGTATCTGTCCGTTGATGCATGGTTGAAAAAGGCCCGCGCCGCTTCCGAGGAATAGAGCAGGACCACATCGGCAGCGTTTTCGACAAGCGCCGTCTGGAGCATGCTTTCGGAGATATCCGAGGGCAGCATCACGTAACAGTCGATCACTCTAAAGGAAATGCCCGCAGCGGCAAGGCCCTCCTCGAAGACGGAGCCACGGGGCTTGCCGGCGAGATAGAGCAGGGGCTGTCCTTCGGAAAGAAGTGCGCGGCGCTGCGTTACGAGAGCAATCAGACCCAGGGCGTCTCCGGAGGCGATGAATATTTGCGTGAAGCCGGCTTTTTTCGCCGCTTCCGCCGTTGTTGCGCCGACGGCGAAGAGCGGTTTTGACAGATGCGGGGCCAGCCGGTCCCATGATGTTTCCAGTGCCCGCAATGCCTCGGCACTGGTCACCGCAATCGCCGCCAGCGGGCCGGATAGCGCCGAGATGGCGCGTTCGCCATGATGGGCTGGATGAAACAGCGGCAAAAGCACCGGCTCGTGGCCGAGCGCTTCAAGTTTTGCGGCCGTCCTTTCGCCCGAACGTTGCGGCCGGGTGACGACGATCCGCATAGGCTCAGTTCCAGCCTTCGAAGAAATTGCTGCCCGCCTTGGCACGCACCTCTTCGCCGGCCTGTCGGCCGAGCTTTGCCGCATCTTTGCGGTTGCCGGAGATTTCGATGTTGTGGCTCGTCTGGCCATCAGGGGTGAGGATCAAGCCGGAAAAATAGAGTTCCTCGCCCTCGCAGGTG
Source organism: Agrobacterium sp. (assembly GCF_059499945.1). Taxonomy (NCBI): domain Bacteria; kingdom Pseudomonadati; phylum Pseudomonadota; class Alphaproteobacteria; order Hyphomicrobiales; family Rhizobiaceae; genus Agrobacterium; species Agrobacterium sp. The sequence goes on from NZ_JCABZP010000016.1 coordinate 263,844, forward strand.
GCGTAACCGGCAATCGGGGTGCGACAGGAACCGTCGAGTGCGGCCAGGAAGGCGCGCTCGCAGGTCACCGCATCATAAGTGGGCCTGTCGTTTATGGGGGCAAGCAGCTCGTCCATGCGGGTGTCACCGATGCGGCTCTCCACACCGATTGCGCCCTGCGCCGGAGCAGGGGGGAATTCCTTTGGGTCGAGAATTTCCGTCGGAACATTGTCCTTGCCGAGCCTCTTCAGGCCGGCAAAGGCAAGCAGCGTCGCATCCGCCTGGCCTTCTTCGAGCTTGCGCAGCCGCGTATCGACCTGACCGCGAAAGATGATGACGCTCAGATCCGGCCGCAGGCGGCGGATCAGCGCCTGGCGGCGCAGGGATGCGGAGCCGACCACGGCGCCCTGCGGCAGCTCCAGCAGCTTCGGCGCGGTGCGGCCGATGAAGGCGTCGCGCACATCTTCCCGCGGCAGGAAGGCGGACAGATAAAGGCCTTCGGGTAAAACGGTCGGCATGTCCTTGGAGGAATGCACGGCCATATCGAGTTCGCCAGACAGAAGCTGGCTTTCCAGCTCCTCGGTAAACAGGCCTTTACCGCCGATTTCCGACAAGGCGCGGTCGGTTATCCGGTCGCCCTTGGTGGATAGCACGACGATTTCGAACATTTCTTCCGGCAGGCCATGCGCCGCCATCAGCCGGTTGCGCGTCTCGTAAGCCTGCGCGAGCGCCAGCGGGCTGCCGCGCGTGCCGATTCGGAAAGGTTTTGTTTGCATCCGCGTCTATCCATTGTTACCGGAGTTGTCTTAGACCAACTCAGCGCATGATCGCAATGAACGAACAGATTTGATGACCCCCTTTCTTCGTATCCTCGGCATAGAGACAAGCTGTGACGAAACCGCTGCATCCATTGTGGTTCGGCATGCGGACGGGCGTGGCGAGATCGTCTCCGACGTCGTTTTGTCGCAGCTGGAGGAACACAGCGCATATGGCGGCGTGGTGCCGGAAATTGCCGCGCGCGCCCATGTCGAGGCGCTGGACACGCTGGTGGAAGAAGCGCTGGAGCAGGCAGGCGTGACTCTTGCCGATGTCGACGCCATTGCCGCCACCTCCGGTCCCGGCCTCATCGGTGGTCTGCTGGTGGGGCTGATGACGGGCAAGGCCATCGCCAAGGCGGCCGGCAAGCCGCTTTACGCCATCAACCATCTGGAGGGCCACGCGCTGACGGCGCGGCTGACCGACGGTTTGTCTTTTCCCTATCTGATGCTGCTGGTTTCCGGCGGCCATACCCAGCTGGTGCTGGTGCGTGGCGTTGGTGAATATGAGCGCTGGGGCACCACCATCGATGACGCGCTGGGTGAAGCCTTCGACAAGACCGCGAAACTTCTGGGCCTGCCCTATCCAGGCGGTCCTGCGGTCGAGAAGGCGGCGGCGAAGGGGGATCCCAACCGCTTTCCGCTGCCGCGTCCGATGGTCGGCGAAGCACGGCTCGATTTTTCCTTTTCCGGCCTGAAGACAGCGGTGCGGCAGGCGGCGACCGCCATCGCGCCGCTTTCGGAGCAGGATATTGCCGATATCTGCGCCTCCTTCCAGAATGCGGTGTCGCGCACTCTCAAGGATCGCATCGGCCGTGGCCTTGCGCGTTTCCGCCAGGAGTTTCCGCAGCTGGAGACCCAGCCTGCGCTGGTCGTGGCTGGCGGTGTCGCCGCCAACAAGGAAATCCGCCAGACCCTGCAGTCGCTTTGCGATATCAATGGCTTTCGCTTTGTCGCGCCGCCGCACCGGCTCTGCACTGACAATGCTGCGATGATCGCCTGGGCCGGACTGGAGCGAATGGCGGACGGCCGAGCATCCGATCCGCTGGAAATTCCGCCGCGCTCGCGCTGGCCGCTGGATGGCAGCGCGGAAACATTGATCGGTTTCGGTAAGAGGGGAGCAAAGGCCTGATGCAGCGGGAAAAAATCGTCGTCATCGGCGCCGGCGCCTTCGGAACCGCGCTAGCCGTCGTCATTGCGCTGGAAAACCGGCATGATGTGACCCTGCTCGGCCGCGATCCGTCCCTGATGGCTGACCTCAGGAGTGATCGCGTGCACGAGGCGGCCCTGCCGGGTGTTGACCTTCCGGATGCGCTTGAATTTTCCGCCGAGCCCGACGTGCTTGCCGGTGCCAGCATTGTGCTCTTCGCCATGCCGTCTCAGGCCCATGCCGATGCGGCCCGTCACTATGGTCCTTATCTGGCTAATGACTCTATCATTGTCACCTGCGCCAAGGGCATCGACCGCAGTTCCGGCCGTCTGCTGACGGAACTTCTGGAAGCGGAACTGCCACATCACCCGATTGCGGTTCTGTCCGGTCCGGGCTTCGCGGCCGATATTGCCCGTGGCTTGCCGACGGCCATGGCGATTGCGGCGGAAGACGCTGCCATCGCCGAACGGCTGGCAACCACGATTTCCGGCAGGACCTTCAGGCTTTATGCCTCGACCGACCGCATCGGCGTGCAGCTCGGGGGGGCGCTGAAGAATGTTCTCGCCATTGCCGCCGGCATCGTCGAAGGCGCGGGCCTTGGCGATTCCGCCCGGGCGGCGCTGATCTCGCGCGGGCTTGCCGAAATGTCGCGTCTCATTGTCGCCATGGGCGGCAAGGCGGATACGGTGCGCGGCCTCTCGGGCCTCGGCGATCTGGTGCTGACTGCCACAAGCCATCAGTCGCGAAACCTGCGGTTCGGCATCGCGCTCGGCCGCGGGGAGGGCAAGGACATGTCCGGCGGGCTGGTGGAGGGCGCTTTTGCGGCTGCCGTCGCCGCCCGACTCGGAGAAAGTCACGCTGTCGACATGCCGGTTACCGAAGCGGTGGCCGCCATCATCGATGGCAATCTGGATGTGGCGAGCGCCATGCAACAATTGATGACACGGCCGATCACCACCGAATGAGGGTGGGGCGGTCGAACAATATTTTACGCATGTCTTGGTCCCAAAGCCGCTGATACTTTTGGGAGACATGCTCCAGCGAGGAGACGAAAATGCTGTTTGCCTTTATCTGCAAGGACAAGCCCGGCCATCTGAACGTGCGCATGGAAACGCGCCCGGCGCATCTGGAACATCTGAACAGGCTGAATGCCGAGGGCACGCTGAAGATCGCCGGTCCGTTTCTCGATGCCGAAGGCAAGCCGAATGGCAGCCTCGTCATCGTGGAAGCTGCCGATATCGATGCGGCCAAGGCCCTTGCCGATGCCGATCCCTATGCAAAGGCCGGCCTGTTCGAAAGCGTCGATGTGAAGCCCTATAATTGGGTCTTCAACAATCCGGGAGCGTGACCGGACATGGCGAATTACTGGCTTTATAAGTCCGAGCCGTTCAAATGGTCCTGGGAAATGCAGAAGGCCAAGGGCGAGGCCGGCGAAGAATGGACCGGCGTGCGCAACTATCAGGCCCGCAACAACATGCGGGCCATGAAGATCGGCGACAAGGGTTTCTTCTACCACTCCAATGAAGGGCTGGATGTCGTCGGCATCGTCGAAGTCTGCGCCCTTTCGCATCCGGACTCGACCGCTGAAGGCGATCTGAAGTGGGATTGCGTGGATATCCGCGCCGTTTGCGATATGCCGCAGCCGGTTTCGCTGAAGGATGTGAAGGCCAATCCCAAGTTGGAAAAGATGTCTCTCGTCACCTCCATGCGGCTTTCCGTGCAGCCGGTGACGGAGGAGGAATATCTTGAGGTTTGCCGCATGGGTAACCTCGCCAATCCACCGAAATCACCGGACTGACCCCTCGGTGAGGACCGATCCCGAACGCTTCATTCTCGACAACACCGGCATCATGCGCCCGCCGCATGTGCCGGAATTGCGTCTTCATCTTGCCACGGAGGCTCATGAGCTGTGGCTGAAGACGGAGGAGGAGCTGGAAGCGATCGGCCTGCCGCCGCCCTTCTGGGCCTTCGCCTGGGCCGGCGGGCAGGGGCTTGCCCGCTATGTTCTCGATCATCCCGACAGCGTCTCCGGTAGGCGCGTGCTGGATTTCGCCAGCGGTTCCGGCCTGGTCGCCATCGCTGCGGCAAAGGCGGGCGCCAACGCGGTTCTGGCGGCCGATATCGATCCGTGGACAGAGACCGCCATTCGGCTGAATGCGGCTCTCAATGAGGTGGACATTGCCTTCACCGGACTTGATCTGGTCGGGAAGCCGGTCGAAGCGAATGTTCTGCTAGCGGGCGACGTGTTTTACGATCGCGCCTTTGCAGATCTTCTCGTGCCGTGGTTTCTGGAACTGACGGAAAAGGGCGTGAGCGTGCTCGTCGGCGATCCGGGGCGGGCCTATTTGCCCAAAGAGCGGCTCCGGGCGGAGGCGACCTATCAGGTGCCGGTGACGCGGGCGCTGGAAGACAGCGAAGTGAAGAAGACCACCGTCTGGCGTTTTATCTGATCAGTGCATCGCACATTTGCAGTAAAACCGCGTCATGCTTTCGCCGGAAATACTTTAGGGCCGGATAATGCAGACGCCATGTTCATAGGCGCAGGCGTCGTCAGCGGTTTCGGCACGGACATTGATGATCTTCGCCTTTGGCGCAAGCTGCGAGCCTCTTGTGAGCGTTGCGCCTTTCCGTGAAAGCCCGCCGCCAATTGCGAAATAATTGCCATTGCCACGAACGCGCAGCGCCGATATCGCGCCCACATAAGTGCCACCGGAGAGGGTGGATGGCAGCCCGTCCGTTGAGAAGCTCACCTGCGATTGACGATGTTGATAATGATGCTGATAATCACGGCGACCATAATAATCATCTGCCGCCGCCGGAGGCATTACTGTGAAAATGACGCCTGCAACCATCATGGTTAAAGCAGCGATTCGGCGCTGTAACATGAGCCTCATTCTCCGGATTTTCCTCATTAACAAAAGGTAAATTACACGATTCATGAATTACGTAAAGGTAAATATTTTGAGGGCGTAAATCTTGGAAACGCTCGATTTTTTATTTTGACGCAAAAAAATTCCAAAAAAAATTCGTGAACCAATCGATTAAATTGGAATCGGCCATGAAATGTGCTTGTGGTGATGCTCCCATGTGATTAAACGTCGCGGTTGGTGCAATGCACATTCTTTCGTCATGTGCTGTTGCTTGGGGGCGTCCTGTCTGATGGGCGCACGGGAAAACGCCGCGAGGTTCTGATGGCGAATGCGACTAATAACCGGCCTCTGTCGCCGCATCTTCAAATTTACAAGCCGATTCCGACGATGGTTGCTTCCATCGTGCACCGCATCACAGGCGGCGCGCTTTATTTCGGAACGCTTCTGGTTGCCTGGTGGCTGATCGCAATCGCCTCGGGTCCTGCCTATTACGACTGGGTCAACTGGGCGATGGGTACGATCATCGGCAGACTCATCCTGATCGGATATACCTGGGCTCTCGTGCACCACATGCTAGGCGGGCTTCGCCACTTCATGTGGGATCTGGGCTACGGCTTCGAAAAGCACTTTACCACCAAGCTGGCAAAGGCCTCGTGGGTGGTGTCGATCTGTCTGACCGCGCTGATCTGGGTCATCGCCCTGATCGTGCGCTGAGGAGATTTTTCATGGATATGCGTACACCTCTCGGAAAGGTTCGCGGTCTCGGCTCCGCCAAGGAAGGCACCGACCATTTCTTGCGCCAGCGCGTCACCGCGGTTGCCAACGTTCCGCTGCTGATCTTCTTCGTGATCTTCCTCATCAAATATGCCGGCGCGCCCTATCCGGAAGTCGTCGCCGCGCTGTCGAACCCGCTTGTTGCGGTTATCATGGCTCTGGTGCTGGTGTCCGGCCTCATTCACATGAAGCTCGGCATGCAGGTCATCATCGAAGATTACGTTCACGCCGAGGTTTCGAAGCTCGTTCTTCTGATGCTCAATACGTTTTTCGCGATTCTGATTGGCGGCCTTTCCATCTTCGCCATTCTGAAAATCGCATTCGCAGGATAAGTCCGCCATGGCATCGATCAGTTCACCTTCCCAGAATGGCAAGGCCTACACCTATGTCGATCACTCCTATGACGTGATCGTGGTGGGCGCCGGTGGCGCGGGTCTGCGCGCAACGCTCGGCATGGCGGAACAGGGTTTCCGCACGGCCTGCATCACCAAGGTTTTCCCGACGCGCTCCCACACGGTTGCGGCGCAGGGCGGAATCGCGGCCTCGCTCACCAACATGACGCCCGACTGTTGGCAGTGGCACCTTTACGACACCGTAAAGGGCTCCGACTGGCTGGGTGACGTTGATGCGATGCAATATCTCGCCATGGAAGCGCCGAAGGCGGTCTATGAGCTTGAGCATTACGGCGTGCCTTTCTCGCGTAACGAAGAAGGCAAGATCTACCAGCGCCCCTTCGGTGGCCATATGCAGAATTACGGTGAAGGCCCGCCGGTGCAGCGCACCTGCGCCGCTGCTGACCGTACCGGCCACGCCATCCTGCACACGCTTTATGGCCAGTCGCTGCGCAACAACGCGGAATTCTTTATCGAATATTTCGCGCTCGACCTCATCATGTCGGCAGACGGCCGTTGCACGGGCGTCGTGGCGTGGAACCTCGATGACGGCACGATCCATCGCTTCTCCGCCAAGATGGTGGTTCTCGCGACCGGCGGTTACGGCCGCGCCTATTTCTCGGCGACCTCTGCCCACACCTGCACCGGCGACGGCGGCGGCATGATTGCCCGTGCCGGCTTGCCGCTTCAGGACATGGAATTCGTGCAGTTCCACCCGACCGGCATTTATGGCGCAGGCTGCCTCATTACCGAAGGCGCGCGCGGCGAAGGCGGTTATCTCGTCAACTCCGAAGGCGAGCGCTTCATGGAGCGTTATGCGCCTTCGGCAAAAGACCTTGCCTCGCGTGACGTGGTGTCGCGCTGCATGACGATGGAAATCCGTGAAGGCCGCGGCGTCGGCAAGAACAAGGATCACATCTTCCTGCATCTCGACCACCTTGATCCGGCGATCCTGCATGAGCGTCTTCCAGGCATTTCCGAAAGCGCGAAGATTTTCGCCGGCGTCGACGTAACGCGCGAGCCGATCCCGGTCCTGCCGACGGTTCACTACAATATGGGCGGCATTCCGACCAACTATTGGGGTGAAGTGCTGAACGCCGATGCCAACAACCCGGAACGCATCGCGCCCGGCCTGATGGCTGTTGGCGAAGCCGGTTGCGCCTCGGTTCATGGTGCGAACCGCCTCGGTTCCAACTCGCTGATCGACCTCGTGGTCTTCGGCCGTGCCGCTGCAATCCGCGCTGCCCAGGTCATCGACCGCGATGCGCCGGTTCCGGAGCTCGACATTGCTGCCTGCGACAAGATCATGGAACGCTTCGACAGCCTGCGTTATGCCAACGGCTCCACGCCGACGGCGGTGCTGCGCGACAAGATGCAGCGCGCCATGCAGGACGATGCGGCGGTGTTCCGTACGCAGGAATCGCTCGAGAGCGGCTGCAAGCGTCTTTCCGCCATCTGGAAGGAACTGCCTGACGTCAAGGTCACGGACCGTTCGATGGTCTGGAACTCCGATCTGGTCGAAACGCTCGAGCTGCACAACCTGATGGCCAATGCGATCACCACGGTCTATGGCGCGGAAGCGCGCAAGGAAAGCCGCGGTTCGCACGCCCGTGAGGATTTCGTCGACGGTCCGTTCGCCGGTCGCGATGATGTGAACTGGCGCAAGCACACGCTTGCCTGGGTCAGCCCCGAAGGTGATGTCAAGCTCGACTACCGCCCTGTTCACACCGACCTGATCGCCGACGGCATCGATCCGAAAAAGATCGAGCCGAAGGCTCGCGTCTACTGATTTGAGGAACTGGATATGGTTGAACTAGCTCTCCCCAAGAATTCCCAGATCAGCGAAGGCAAAGTCTGGCCGAAGCCAGACGGCGCCAGGAACGTTCGCGAGTACCGGATCTATCGCTGGAACCCGGATGATGGCCAGAACCCGCGCATCGATACCTATTATATCGATGTCGACGATTGCGGACCGATGGTTCTCGATGCGCTTCTCTACATCAAGAACAATATCGACCCGACGCTGACTCTGCGCCGCTCCTGCCGTGAAGGCATCTGCGGTTCCTGCGCGATGAACATCGACGGCACCAATACGCTCGCCTGCACCAAGGGTATGGAAGAGATCAAGGGTACGGTTAAGGTCTATCCGCTGCCGCACATGCCTGTGGTGAAGGACCTCGTTCCCGATCTGTCGAACTTCTACGCCCAGCATCGCTCCATCGAACCCTGGTTGAAGACGGTTTCGCCGACGCCCGCCAAGGAATGGAAACAGAGCCACGAGGACCGCCTGAAGCTGGACGGTCTCTACGAGTGCATTCTCTGCGCCTGCTGCTCCACCTCCTGTCCCAGCTACTGGTGGAATGGCGACCGTTACCTTGGTCCCGCTGTTCTGCTGCAGGCCTATCGCTGGCTCATCGACAGCCGTGATGAGGCAACCGGCGAGCGTCTCGACAATCTCGAGGATCCGTTCCGCCTTTATCGCTGCCACACCATCATGAACTGCGCGCAGGCTTGCCCGAAGGGCTTGAACCCGGCCAAGGCGATCGCGGAAATCAAGAAGATGATGGTCGAGCGCCGCGTTTAAAGGCGATTCGCTGACAACGAAAAATCTATCGGGCCGCGGTCTCGACCGTGGCCCTTTTTACAACCCGGCGTGGGAAAATTCGGTAAAAATCGACCGAAATGGTAATTATCCCGGCCATCGCTTGCGCAAGATAAGGCTTTGGTAATAATTCAGCCTTCTTGTTTGATCATGATCTTTCCGGAAGCGAGAGAATCGGGAGCTTGATATGCAATTCAGATATGTGGTGACGGGCCTTGCGGTTGTGATGACTCTCGCCGGTTGCCAACGTACCTCCTACGATTACAACAACAACACCAGCAACAATCCCGGTTATACGCCGCCTTTGCAGGCGCAGCCGGTGCCTTCCGTCCAGTCCGGCGCTCTGCCGCCGCCCGGTGGCGCCACCGGCAGCCAGTTCCCGTCGGCACCTGCCTCGGCGGCCCCAGGCGGAACCAATGTTGCTTCCGCCGCTCCGCCGGCAGCCGCACTTGACGTTACCAAGGAATCCATGGTCGGCAACTGGCGCGTTTCCAATGGCGGCGCCAATTGCGACATGTTCCTGACGCTCACCAATCTCGGCAGCGGCTCGCGTGGCGGCACGCGCGGTTGCGCGGGCGAGCTGACGGCGATGGGGTCCTGGGAAGTGTCCGGCAAGATGGTTCTCTTCAAGAACCGTTCGGGTGACACGATCGGCCGCGTCTACAAGAGCGCCGATGCGCGCTTTGACGGCACGACCAATAGCGGCCAGCCGCTCAGCCTCAGCCGATGAGTCTTTCCGGTGCAGCCGGAACGCTCTTTTCGCTCTAAGCCTGTTCATTCGTCGCGGGTGCCTTTGTGCGCCCGCGCCCGAGGCGTTTATCCATGAAGCCTTTGCCTGATTACAATCATAGTGTCGTTGAACAGCTCAACGCATTGACGGCAGCTGGCACCTTGCAGGCCGATGCCGCCCAGCTTGGCGTGGCGGCGCATCTTGACCGTATCCTTGCGGATCTGAAGGCGCGCAAGCCCGCCAAGAAGAAGAGCGCGCTCGGCTGGATGTTCGCGCGCAAGTCCGGGCCTGCCGCCCCCGTCAAGGGATTGTATGTCTATGGCAGCGTCGGCCGCGGCAAGACGATGCTGATGGACATGTTCTACGAGATGGCTCCCGTCTCTTCCAAACGGCGGTGCCATTTTCATGAATTCATGGCGGATGTGCATAATCGTGTGCATGCGCATCGGCAGAAGCTGAAGAATGGCGAAACCAAACAGGCCGATCCCATTCCCCCCGTCGCGGCGGAGCTTCTGGCGGAAGCGGAGCTTTTATGCTTCGACGAATTTACGGTCACGGATATTGCCGATGCGATGATCCTCGCCCGGCTGTTCAGCGAACTCTTCGCCAATGGGTGCACCTTGGTGACGACCTCTAACGTCGTACCCGACAATCTCTACAAGGATGGTCTCAATCGCGGCCTTTTCCTGCCCTTCATCGATCTGCTGAAGAAATATGTTGACGTGGTGACGCTGGACAGCCCCACCGACTACCGGATGGAGAAGCTGGAAAGCCTTCCGGTCTACGTCACGCCGCTCGACGGTTCGGCGGATCAGGCGATGGACATGGCCTGGCGGCACATGACCGGCGGTCATCTCGTTGTCCCAACGGAAATACCCATGAAGGGTCGCTCCATTCTGGTGCCACGCGCCAGCGGCCGGGTGGCGCGCTTCTCGTTTTCAGATCTCTGCGAAAAGCCGCTCGGGGCTTCCGACTTCCTGGCCATCGCCAATCGTTTCGATACGGTCTTCATCGACCATATCCCGCTGCTCAACGCGGACAAGCGGAACGAGACCAAGCGTTTCATTATCCTCATTGACGCGCTTTACGACCATAGCGTCAGGCTTTTCGCATCAGCCGCAGCCATGCCGGAAGACCTGCTCGGGAAACGCAAGGGAACCGAAGGTTTCGAGTTCGATCGTACTGCCTCGCGCCTGTTCGAGATGCGCAGTGCAGATTACCTGGCGCTTCATCACGAAAAACGGCAGAAAGTTTGACACTTTCGTGACGCATTTTCTTACGTTTACGTAAGAAAATAATGATCTAAACGATTGAAAATATTCACCACAAAAGAATCTGTTGCCTATTTTAGCCAATGGGGCTAATCGGAGTGCGACAATTTGGCTGCCGGTTTGGCGCGGTGAAATTGAATTGAAGCTCAAGAGGAAGCATTCGATGGCTCGCAAAAAGATTGCACTTATTGGTTCTGGCATGATCGGCGGCACGCTGGCGCATCTCGCCAGCCTGAAGGAACTGGGCGATATCGTCCTCTTCGATATTGCTGACGGCATCCCGCAGGGCAAGGGTCTGGATATTGCCCAGTCCGGCCCGGTCGAAGGCTTCAATGCAAAGCTCACCGGCGCTTCCGATTACGCAGCCATCGAAGGTGCTGACGTCTGCATCGTCACCGCTGGCGTTGCCCGCAAGCCAGGCATGAGCCGCGACGATCTTCTCGGCATCAACCTCAAGGTGATGGAACAGGTCGGCGCCGGCATCAAGAAATATGCCCCGAACGCTTTCGTCATCTGCATCACCAACCCGCTCGACGCCATGGTCTGGGCGCTGCAGAAGTTCTCTGGCCTGCCGAAGAACAAGGTCGTCGGCATGGCCGGCGTTCTCGACAGCGCCCGTTTCCGCCTGTTCCTCGCTGAAGAATTCAATGTTTCGGTCCAGGACGTCACCGCCTTCGTTCTCGGCGGTCATGGCGATACGATGGTGCCGCTCGCCCGTTATTCCACGGTTGGCGGCATTCCGCTGACGGATCTCGTCAAGATGGGCTGGCTGACCGCCGAGCGCCTCGAGCAGATCATCCAGCGCACGCGTGATGGCGGTGCGGAAATCGTCGGCCTGCTGAAGACCGGTTCGGCCTATTACGCGCCGGCCGCTTCGGCGATCGAAATGGCTGAATCCTACCTCAAGGACAAGAAGCGCGTTCTGCCCGCCGCCGCCCACCTCTCGGGCCAGTACGGCGTTGATGATATGTATGTCGGCGTTCCCACCATCATCGGTGCCGGCGGTATCGAGCGCATCATCGAGATCGAACTCAACAAGGAAGAAGAAGCCGCCTTCCAGAAATCCGTCGGCGCCGTCGCTGGTCTTTGCGAAGCCTGCGTCAACATCGCTCCGTCGCTGAAGTAATAGCCTAGCGGCTCCAAACAGGGATTATTCCATGAATATTCACGAATATCAGGCCAAGGCTCTTCTGAAGGGCTACGGCGCGCCGGTTGCTGAAGGCGTCGCCATTCTCAAGGTCGAAGAAGCCGAAGCTGCCGCAAAGCAGCTTCCCGGCCCACTCTACGTCGTCAAGAGCCAGATCCACGCGGGCGGCCGCGGCAAGGGCAAGTTTAGGGAACTCGGCCCTGACGCCAAGGGCGGCGTTCGCCTGGCAAAGTCGATCGACGAAGTCGTTTCCCACGCCAAGGACATGCTCGGCAACACGCTGGTAACGGCGCAGACGGGCGACGCCGGCAAGCAGGTCAACCGTCTCTACATCGAAGACGGCGCAGACATTGCCCGCGAACTCTACTGCTCGCTGCTGGTTGACCGTTCCGTCGGCCAGGTCGCTTTCGTGGTTTCCACCGAAGGCGGCATGGATATCGAAGCTGTCGCCCACGACACGCCCGAGAAGATTCACACCATCGCCATCAACCCGGAAAAGGGTGTGAGCGACGCTGACGTTGCCGCGATCTCCAAGGCTCTCGAGCTTGATGGTGTTGCTGCGGAAGACGCCAAGGCGCTGTTCCCGATCCTCTACAAGGCCTTCAACGAGAAGGACATGGCTCTCCTCGAGGTTAACCCGCTGATCGTCATGGAAAATGGCCATCTGCGCGTTCTCGACGCCAAGATGTCTTTCGATGGCAATGCGCTGTTCCGCCATGACGACGTCAAGGCGCTGCGCGACGAGACCGAAGAAGACGCCAAGGAAATCGAAGCCTCCAAGTGGGACCTCGCTTACGTGGCTCTCGACGGCAACATCGGCTGCATGGTCAACGGTGCCGGTCTCGCCATGGCGACGATGGACATCATCAAGCTTTACGGCAAAGAGCCGGCTAACTTCTGCGACGTCGGCGGCGGCGCCGGCAAGGAGAAGGTTGCTGCAGCCTTCAAGATCATCACGGCTGACCCGAAGGTCGAGGGCATCCTCGTCAACATCTTCGGCGGCATCATGAAGTGCGACGTCATCGCCGAAGGCGTGATCGCAGCCGTCAAGGAAGTCGGTCTCAAGGTTCCGCTCGTCGTGCGCCTCGAAGGCACGAATGTCGAGCTTGGCAAGAAGATCCTCAACGAGTCCGGCCTTGCGATCACCGCGGCTGACGATCTCGACGATGCGGCGAAGAAGATCGTCGCAGCGGTGAACGGCTAATTTGAAGGACCGGATATAATGTCGATTCTCGTCAATAAAGACACCAAGGTCCTCGTACAGGGCCTGACCGGCAAGACCGGCACCTTCCACACCGAACAGGCGCTTGCCTATTACGGCACGCAGATGGTCGGCGGTATTCACCCGAAGAAGGGTGGCGAAACCTGGACCGGATCGAAGGGCGAAAGCCTGCCGATCTTTGCAACGGTTGCTGAAGCCAAGGAAAAGACCGGTGCAGACGCATCCGTGATCTACGTTCCGCCGGCAGGTGCTGCGGACGCCATCATCGAAGCGATCGAAGCTGAGATCCCCTTCATCACCTGCATCACCGAAGGTATCCCGGTCATGGACATGGTTCGCGTCAAGGCTCGCCTCGACCGCTCCAAGTCGCGCCTGCTCGGCCCGAACTGCCCGGGTATCCTGACGCCGGAAGAATGCAAGATCGGCATCATGCCGGGCTCCATCTTCCGCAAGGGTTCGGTTGGTATCGTTTCGCGCTCCGGCACGCTGACCTATGAAGCCGTGTTCCAGACCTCCAACGAAGGCCTCGGCCAGACCACGGCTGTCGGCATCGGCGGCGACCCGGTCAAGGGCACCGAGTTCATCGACGTGCTGGAAATGTTCCTCGCTGACGAAGCCACGCAGTCGATCATCATGATCGGCGAAATCGGCGGCTCGGCTGAAGAAGATGCAGCACAGTTCCTGATCGACGAAGCCAAGAAGGGCCGCAAGAAGCCGATGGCCGGCTTCATCGCAGGCCGTACGGCTCCGAAGGGTCGCACCATGGGCCACGCCGGCGCTGTCGTTTCCGGCGGCAAGGGTGACGCAGAATCCAAGATCGCAGCCATGGAAGCGGCTGGCATCAAGGTTTCGCCTTCCCCGGCGCGCCTCGGCAAGACGCTGGTTGAAGTCCTCAAGGGCTGAGACCACATGACATCGGTACGGGCGGCGCGGCTTTAATGCCTCGCTGCCCGATGCCGCAAGAAGACAGACAGACGGCATACCGCCCCGGCGGCAGACAGCAGTAATCAAAGCGGCAGGCCGGCGAACGGCCCTAACGGCATCGAGGAGGCGGACGGATAAGTCCGCAAGAACACAATGGCAAGGCAAGAAGCGAACGAGCAGTTTCAGATCACGTCGTTTCTGGACGGCGCGAATGCAGCCTATATCGAGCAGCTCTATGCCCGGTACGAAGAGGATCCCTCTTCCGTGTCGCCGGAGTGGCAGAGCTTCTTCAAGGCGTTGTCCGATAATCCGGAAGACGTGAAGAAGGCGGCCAAGGGCGCCTCCTGGAAGCGCGCCAACTGGCCGATCCCGGCCAATGGCGAACTGGTATCCGCACTGGACGGTAACTGGGCCACGGTCGAAAAGGCCATCGAGAAAAAGGTTCAGGCGAAGGCTGAAGCCAAGAGCGCAGACACCGGCAAGCCGGTCAGCGAAGCCGAAGTGCTGCAGGCGACCCGTGACAGCGTTCGCGCCATCATGATGATCCGCGCCTATCGCATGCGCGGCCACCTGCACGCCAAGCTCGATCCGCTCGGTATCGCCGTTGCGGTTGAAGATTACAACGAGCTGTCACCGAAGTCCTACGGCTTCGAGGAAAGCGACTACGACCGCAAGATTTTCATCGATAACGTTCTCGGCCTCGAATATGCGACCGTGCGCGAGATGATCGATATTCTGGAGCGCACCTACTGCTCCACCATCGGCGTTGAATTCATGCACATGTCCAGCCCGGAAGAAAAAGGCTGGATTCAGGAACGCATCGAAGGTCCGGACAAGGGCGTTGCTTTCACGGCCGAAGGCAAGAAGGCCATTCTGTCCAAGCTGGTTGAAGCCGAAGGTTACGAGCAGTTCCTCGACGTGCGCTTCAAGGGCACCAAGCGTTTCGGCCTCGATGGCGGCGAATCGCTGATCCCGGCGCTGGAGCAGATCATCAAGCGCGGTGGCCAGGACGGTCTGGAAGAAGTCGTGCTCGGCATGGCCCATCGTGGCCGTCTGAACGTTCTCACCAACGTCATGGGCAAGCCGCACCGCGCCGTGTTCCACGAGTTCAAGGGCGGTTCGTTCAAGCCTGACGACGTCGAAGGTTCCGGTGACGTGAAGTACCATCTCGGTGCCTCCTCCGACCGCGAATTCGACGGCAACAAGGTTCACCTGTCGCTGACGGCCAACCCGTCGCACCTTGAAATCGTCAACCCCGTTGTCATGGGCAAGGCCCGCGCCAAGCAGGACCAGCTGGCCAAGACATGGGACGGCGACATCATTCCGCTTTCCGAACGCGCCAAGGTGCTGCCGCTGCTGCTGCACGGCGATGCCGCCTTTGCGGGTCAGGGCGTGGTTGCCGAAATTCTCGGCCTTTCCGGTCTGCGCGGCCACCGCGTTGCCGGCACCATGCACTTCATCATCAACAACCAGATCGGCTTTACGACCAACCCGGCCTTCTCGCGTTCGTCGCCCTATCCGTCCGACGTCGCCAAGATGATCGAAGCGCCGATCTTCCACGTCAACGGTGATGATCCGGAAGCGGTTACCTATGCGGCCAAGGTCGCGACCGAATACCGGATGAAGTTCCACAAGCCTGTCGTCATCGACATGTTCTGCTACCGCCGCTTCGGCCATAACGAAGGCGATGAGCCGGCGTTCACGCAGCCGAAGATGTACAAGGTCATCCGTGGCCACAAGACGGTCGCGCGCATCTATGCCGACCGCCTGATCGCGGAAGGCCTGATGAACGAAGGCGAATTCGAGAAGATGAAGGCCGACTGGCGCGCTCATCTGGAACAGGAATTCGAGGCGGGCCAGTCCTACAAGCCCAACAAGGCCGACTGGCTGGATGGCCAGTGGTCCGGCCTGCGCGCCGCCGACAATGCCGATGAGCAGCGTCGCGGCAAGACCGGCGTGCCGATGAAGCAGCTGAAGGAAATCGGCAAGAAACTGTCGACCATTCCGGAAGGCTTCAGCGCCCACCGCACGATCCAGCGCTTCATGGAAAACCGCTCGCAGATGGTCGAGACGGGCGAAGGCATCGACTGGGCGATGGCGGAAGCGCTTGCTTTCGGTTCGCTCGTTGCCGATGGCCACAAGATTCGTCTTTCCGGTCAGGATTGCGAACGCGGCACCTTCTCGCAGCGTCACTCGGTTCTCTACGATCAGGAGACCGAAGAGCGTTATATTCCGCTCGCCAACCTTTCGCCGACGCAGGCCCGTTACGAAGTCATCAACTCGATGCTCTCGGAAGAAGCTGTCCTCGGTTTCGAATATGGCTATTCGCTTGCCCGCCCGAATGCGCTGACGCTCTGGGAAGCCCAGTTCGGCGACTTCGCCAACGGCGCGCAGGTAGTGTTCGACCAGTTCATCTCTTCGGGTGAACGCAAGTGGCTGCGCATGTCCGGTCTCGTCTGCCTTCTGCCGCATGGTTACGAAGGTCAGGGGCCGGAGCACTCTTCCGCCCGTCTGGAGCGCTGGCTGCAGATGTGCGCCGAAGACAACATGCAGGTAGCCAACTGCACGACGCCGGCCAACTACTTCCACATCCTGCGCCGTCAGGTGAAGCGCGACTTCCGCAAGCCGCTGATCCTGATGACGCCGAAGTCGCTGCTGCGTCACAAGCGCGCCACCTCTTCGCTGGCCGAGCTTGCAGGCGAGTCCTCCTTCCACCGTCTCCTGTGGGACGATGCTGAAGTCATCAAGGACGGCCCGATCAAGCTGCAGAAGGATTCGAAGATCCGCCGCGTCGTCATGTGCACGGGCAAGGTCTATTACGATCTGCTCGAGGAACGCGAAAAGCGTGGTATCGACGACATCTATCTGCTGCGTGTCGAACAGCTCTATCCCTTCCCGGCGAAGGCGCTCATCAACGAGCTTTCCCGTTTCCGCAATGCGGAGATGGTCTGGTGCCAGGAAGAACCGAAGAACATGGGTGCGTGGTCGTTCATCGATCCTTACCTGGAATGGGTTCTGGCGCATATCGACGCCAAGTACCAGAAGGTCCGTTACACGGGCCGTCCGGCTGCCGCCTCTCCGGCGACCGGCCTGATGTCCAAGCACCTGGCGCAGCTTGCTGCGTTCCTGGAAGACGCGCTGGGAGAGTGAGAACTCTCCCGCATCGCCCCGCAAAAAAGACACCTGAATAACGGAACTAGATCATGGCCACTGAAATCCGCGTACCAACCCTCGGCGAATCCGTCAGCGAAGCGACCGTAGGCACCTGGTTCAAGAAGGTCGGCGATACCGTCAAGGCCGACGAACCTCTCGTTGAACTGGAAACCGACAAGGTTACCGTTGAAGTCCCGGCGCCTGCGTCCGGCGTTCTCACCGAAATCGTTGCGCAGAACGGCGAGACCGTCGGTCTCGACGCGCTTCTCGGCCAGATCGCCGAAGGTGCCGCCGGCGCTGCAACCGCTGCACCTGCCGCAAAGCCTGCTGCGGCTGCCACACCGGCACCTGCCGCCGTTGCCGCTCCGGCAACCGGCTCCATGCCGCCGGCACCTGCCGCCGGCAAGCTGCTTGCTGAAAACAACCTGTCTGCCGATCAGGTTGACGGTTCGGGCAAGCGTGGCCAGGTTCTGAAGGGCGACGTTCTCGCTGCCGTCGCCAAGGGTGTTTCTGCACCCGCCGCTGCTCCGGTTGCCGCTGCTGCCCCCCGTCCGGTTTCGGCCGAACAGGATCAGGTTCGCGAAGAGCGCGTGAAGATGACCCGCCTGCGCCAGACGATTGCCCGTCGCCTGAAGGATGCGCAGAACACGGCCGCCATGCTGACCACCTATAACGAGGTGGACATGAGCGCCGTCATGGACCTGCGTAACCGCTACAAGGACGTGTTCGAGAAGAAGCACGGCGTCAAGCTCGGCTTCATGGGCTTCTTCACCAAGGCCGTGACCCACGCGCTGAAGGAACTGCCCGCCGTCAACGCTGAAATCGACGGCACGGACATCATCTACAAGAACTATTGTCACGTCGGCATGGCTGTCGGCACCGACAAGGGCCTCGTCGTTCCTGTCATTCGCGATGCCGACCAGCTCTCCATCGCAGGCGTTGAAAAGGAACTCGGCCGCCTCGCCAAGGCAGCGCGTGACGGTTCGCTCGGCATGGCCGACATGCAGGGCGGCACCTTCACCATCACCAATGGCGGTGTTTACGGTTCGCTGATGTCCTCGCCGATCCTCAATGCACCGCAGTCGGGTATCCTCGGCATGCACAAGATCCAGGAGCGTCCGGTCGCCATCGGCGGTCAGGTCGTCATCCGTCCGATGATGTATCTTGCGCTCTCTTACGATCACCGTATCGTTGACGGCAAGGAAGCAGTGACCTTCCTCGTTCGCGTCAAGGAAAGCCTGGAAGATCCGGAACGTCTGGTTCTCGATCTCTAAGACCAGATAGGGGAGAAGAGGGATGGAAAACCTGGCCGGCGGGAATGGACCTTTTGTGTTCCTGCTGGCGCTCAGCGTCATTCTTCTTCTCCTGCATATCTGCATTCAGGCCATGTCCGTCACGCGGGAAGTTGGTCTTGCCTGGAATGCGGGTGCGCGTGATGCGCGTCCGGACCTCAAAGGGGTCTTTGCGGGACGCGCGCAGCGCGCCTCGGATAATTTTCGGGAAACCTATCCGGCTTTCGTCGGTCTGGTTCTCGCTCTTGCGATCGTCGGCGACGCCTCCGGCTGGGGGCTGACGGGCGGCTGGATATGGACCGTGGCGCGCGTCGTCTACATCCCGCTTTATCTTGCAGGCGTTCCCTATATGCGGTCGATCGCGTGGGTCGTTTCCCTCGTCGGTCTGGTCCTCATGCTTGTCGCGCTGATCTGAGGTCGAGCTCATGCATCAATATCTCATCGAACTTGCATCCCTGATGGCGATCTTCTTTTTCGCGATCGTTTCTCCCGGGGCCGATCTGGCGATGGTCATGCGTCAGGCCATGGTGCACGGGCGCAAGCAGGCCATCATCACCAGTTTCGGTGTGGGAACGTCGCTGATGTTCCATGTCACCTATACGATCCTCGGACTTGGCCTCATCATTTCCCAGTCGATCTATCTCTTCAACATCGTCAAATGGCTCGGCGTCGCCTATCTGATCTATATCGGCATCAAGGCGCTGCGCGCTGGCAAGACCGAACTGCCGACCGCTGCTGAAGGCGAGGTTCGGGCCAAAAGCGGCCAGACAGGGCTCAAGGCCTTCACGCTCGGCTTCGCCGCCAATGCGCTCAATCCCAAACCGGTGTTTTTCTTCCTGTCGATCTTTTCGACGGTGGTTCACGCGCATACGCCGGTCGCCATCAAATTCGGATACGGGGTCGTCATGGCAAGCTGCCTCATCCTGTGGTTCGTCGGCGTCAGCCTGTTCATGACGACGCCACGCATGCGCGCGGCATTTCAGCGCGCCAGCCAATGGATCGACCGCACCAGTGGTGTGGTGTTCATCGCTCTCGGTATAAAACTCGCAACGGAAAAAGCGGCCTGAGTTTCAGGTCAAACGCAAGCAGGGCAATGATCCGCATCTTGCCCGACATCAATCAGGAAAACGAACATGGCATATGATGTAGTTGTAATCGGCACGGGCCCCGGCGGTTATGTTTGCGCGGTCAAGGCGGCACAGCTCGGCCTCAAGGTCGCCGTCATCGAAAAGCGCGCGACCTATGGCGGCACCTGCCTCAATGTCGGCTGCATCCCGTCGAAGGCGCTGCTGCACGCGTCCGAAACCTTTGCGCATGTTGCCCATGGCGTCGATACGCTCGGTATCGAAGTTGCTGCTCCGAAGCTGAACCTTGAAAAGATGATGGGCCACAAGGACGGCGTGGTGAAGGCCAATGTCGATGGCGTTTCCTTCCTGTTCAAGAAGAACAAGATCGATGCCTTCCAAGGCACCGGCAAGGTGGTTTCCGCCGGCAAGGTCGCCGTCACCAATGACAAGGGTGAGACACAGGAAATCGAAGCCAAGAACATCGTCATCGCCACGGGTTCTGATGTTGCCGGCATTCCGGGCGTTCAGGTCGATATCGATGAAAACGTCATCGTTTCCTCCACCGGCGCGATCGCCCTTTCCAAGGTTCCGGAAAAGCTGATCGTTGTCGGCGGCGGCGTGATCGGCCTCGAGCTCGGTTCGGTCTGGTCGCGCCTCGGCGCGAAGGTCACCGTTGTTGAATACCTCGACAATATTCTCGGCGGCATGGATGGCGAAGTTTCCAAGCAGGCGCAGCGTCTGCTCGCCAAGCAGGGTCTCGATTTCAAGCTCGGCGCCAAGGTGACGGCCGTTGAAAAGACGGGCGCCGGTGCGAAGGTGGTGTTCGAGCCGGTCAAGGGCGGCGCTGCCGAAACGCTGGAAGCAAACGTCGTGCTGATCTCCACCGGCCGCAAGCCCTACACCGAAGGTCTCGGCCTTGCCGAAGCCGGTGTCGTGCTGGACAGCCGCGGTCGCGTTGAAATCGACGGCCATTACAAGACCAATGTCGACGGCATCTACGCGATCGGCGACGTGGTGAAGGGCCCGATGCTGGCGCACAAGGCGGAAGACGAGGGCGTTGCGCTCGCGGAAATTCTCGCTGGTCAGCGTGGCCATGTGAACTACGACGTCATTCCGGCAGTCGTCTATACGCAGCCCGAAATCGCTTCCGTCGGCAAGACCGAAGAAGAACTGAAGGCCGCTGGCGTCGCTTACAAGGTCGGCAAGTTCCCCTTCACCGCCAATGGCCGCGCCCGCGCCATGCAGGTGACGGATGGTTTCGTGAAGATCCTAGCTGACAAGGAAACCGACCGGGTTCTCGGCGGCCATATCGTCGGTTTCGGCGCTGGCGAAATGATCCACGAGATCACCGTGCTGATGGAATTCGGTGGTTCTTCGGAAGATCTCGGCCGCACTTGCCATGCGCATCCGACCATGTCGGAAGCGGTGAAGGAAGCAGCGCTGGCGACCTTCTTCAAGCCGATCCATATGTGATCGGTTCTGGAGCCCGCTGCTCCAACATTAAATTTCAGTTATCTGCCAAACCCCGGCTTGCCATGCAGGCCGGGGTTTTCCATACTTGCGCCATAGCCTGTCTAACCTTTTGATAAAAGGCAATAAAATGGCATTTTCAACTCAAGTTTCCTTTTCGGTTCCACAGCGCGTCATTCACTGGGCGATGGCGCTTCTGATCTTCTTCAACCTGTTGTTTCCCGATGGTATGGAACATGCCTATCGGCTGATGCGGCGGGGCGAGACACTGACGCCGGAGCAGATTTCTTCAGCCAATATCCACGCCTATGTCGGTTTTGCCGTGCTGTTTCTTGCGGTTCTGCGCCTCTGTCTGCGCTTCTTCCAAGGCGTGCCGCCGCATCCCGCCGAAGAACCGCGACCGTTTCAGATCGCCGCGAAGGTTGCGCATTTCACCTTCTATGCCCTGTTCATCGTCCTGCCCCTGTCCGGTATCGCTGCTTATTATTTCGGTGCTCAGCCGGCCGGACAGTTGCATTCCGGTCCCTTCAAGGCGCTGATGTGGGTGTTGATCGCCGGTCACATTGGCGCCGTTCTGGTTCACCAGTTCTACTGGCGCACCAATGTCCTGAAACGCATGACGCACGGCTAAGCGGCGGTTTGTCGCGTTCCCGGTTCCTTGGAAAAAGAGGAAGGTGGCCCTTGTCGCATGGTGCGGCCGGGGTTCAGGAATGCAGGATATCGAAGACATATTGCCGGGCGCAGACTGGCGGGATCGCTATCAGGGAGAGATGGTGGCGCCGGAGCCGTCCTCTCTCGATGCGAGCAGGCTCCTTCTCGATCATCCTCCGGCGTGGATCAGCAGCCTTATGGCGCTTCGAAACCGTGTCGTATCGCTTTTCGGTTTAAGAACGGTCGAACTGGCGGCTGGCACGTCGGCGGGCGGTTTTCCCGTTCTTTCTTCCACCCAGGAGCGGACAGTGCTTGGCTTCGACGACCGCCATCTCGATTTCCGGATCGTTGTCGATCTTGAAGAAAAGGGGAACGGCCAGATGGTGATTGTCACCACCATCGTCAGGCGCAAGAACCTGTTTGGGCGGCTCTATCTTCTTGTCGTCGAGCCGTTTCACCGCCGCATCGTACCAGCGACGATGCGGCCCTTCTGCTCCAATGTCCGGCCCGTCAGCATCGGGCGTGAGCGGGTCAGTCAACCCGCGTGAGGGTGAAACCCTGGGCGCGCAGAAGTTCGATAACGCCTTCCTCGCCGGGCAGATGCAGCGCGCCGACGGCCATGAAAACATTGCCCGTGGCAAGCTCGGGGGCTGCCCGTTCCGCCATGACGTGGTTGCGGTCGGTAATGATGCGCTGTTCAAAGGCGGCGTAGCCCTGTTTGTTTTCAGCCGCGGCCTTCTTGGGATCGAGGCTTTTCAGCATCGGCATGGTCATGCCGATATCGCCGGCGACGTAAAGATCGGTCATGGTCGTCATCACGTCATCCATACGCTCACCGAGTTCCAGCGTCTCGATCAGCGCCTGAAGATGAAATTCCATCGGCAGTTCGGACATGGCCGTCAGCTGCTCGACCATGGTCTCCAGCCCGACAAGGCGTTTGCCGTCCGCAATCGCATCTTCGGCCAGCTTCTTGTCCAGAAAGGAAAGGCCGGTCGCCTTGCGGGCGAATTCGCAGGCGGGAAGGGCGACGAAGCTCGAAAGCATCCACGGCTTCATCCGCGAAACGGCATTCAGCGGGATGCCGCGTTCCTTGAGGCCTTTTTCGAGGCGGGCGACATTATCGGGCGACAGAATGTCGGTGATCGATTTGCCATCCAGAAACATGGTGAGCTCAGGCTTGCTCAGCAGCGAAGTCGCGACCTTCTTGTCGTCAACGATTTCGTCCGATTCCACGATGACAATCGCGGCTTTTTCAAAGGCGGGGCTGGCGGCGGCCGGCATTTCCAGAACACGCGGATCGGTGACATGCATGGTACCGAGAAGATAGGACGGCGCCGTGCCTGCCTTTTCGATACGCCAGAAATTACCCTTGCCGTTCGGGATCGCGGCCGCTTCCTGTTCGATCTTTGCGAAGCCTTCAGGATCGGTCTTGCGCATTTCCACGAGAATGTCATTGCCCGTGCACGTGATCTGCTGCTGCTCTGCGGCTTCCGCTTGCCCCAGCGAAAACAGGGTCATGAGCAGGATTGCAACGGCTGTGACATGCAGGGCCGCAAGCAGCCAGAGCAGGGCATCGCCGGTCTTGCCCATCAGGGTGGCGGTGAGATTTTGTGGTCTTATCAGGCTGTGCATCGGTCCAATCCGGTTGTCCTTCGCTTATAGAACGGCGGCTTGGACGTCTGGTTAATGATTATGGTTAACCATTTCCTGCTTCATGCGCGCGGGTGGGCATTGTCGTAGATTTCCAGCAATCTTGCGGTATCGACACCGGTATAGACCTGTGTGGTGGAAAGGCTGGCGTGGCCGAGCAGTTCCTGAATGGTGCGCAAATCCCCACCGCCGGCCAGAAGATGGGTGGCGAAGGAATGGCGCAGCGCATGTGGCGTGGCGTTCTCCGGCAGGCCGAAAGCGCCGCGCAGCTTCTGCATTTCCCGCTGGATGATGGCGGGTTGCAGCTTGCCGCCGCGTGCGCCAAGGAAGAGGGGCTCATTCGCCGACAGGGTATAGGGGCAGAGCTTCTTGTAGGCGTCGACCGCTTCCGTCACCACCGCCAGCAGGGGCACGATCCGCGTCTTGTTGCCCTTGCCGGTAATGCGCAGGCTGCGGGCACCGGGTGGGAAATCAGATGGCGTAAGACCCAGCGCCTCGGAAATGCGCAGGCCGCAGCCATAAAGCAGTGAGAGGACTGCCGCGTTGCGGGCGGCGATCCAGGGCTCTTCGTTCAATTGCGCCTCGGCAGTGGTGATTTTCAGCGCCTGCCGGTCGGTCAGCGGTTTCGGCAGGGATTTCGGCTGTTTTGGCGCGCGCATGGCAGTCGCGCCAGCCGCGTTGACGAGGCCATTTTTCTGCAGGTGGTGCAGCAGGGAGCGCAAGCCGGCCAGATGCCGGCCGAGCGATCGCGCGCCCGCACCCTCCTTGCGCCTGTTGGCCAGAAAGGCGCGAAGGTCCACCGGACGCAGATCGGCTATGTCGCTTATAGCCGCGGGCTTGCCGATGTAACCGGTGAGGAAAGTCAGGAACTGGCGGGTGTCGCGCTCATAGGCTTCGACGGTATTGTCCGAAAGCCGTCGTTCGCCGGCAAGGGCGGTGAGCCAGGACTGACGCTCGTTCAGGAGATCAGGTTCAGCAAATGTCAGGATTTCGGTCACGTGGCGCTCCATTCCATGTCCCGAAACTATGCGCTTATGATCAGCATTTGGTTAAGAGGTGGACTTTGCAAGGCGTGCCCACTACATCCGGGCGGTTTCCTTTTTCCTGTCGCCGGGGCATGGTCGCCACATCATGGCAAAAGATTCGTCCGATCTGTTTGGGGCTCTGTTCGACCCGCCGTCGCCCACGCGCACGGTGCCCGTTCTTGTGCCCATGCCGGCGCCCGGGCCCTACAGCTACGCCGTGCCTGAAGATATGGTGGTGGAAACCGGTTCCGTCGTTCAGGTGCCGCTTGGTCCCCGGCAAGTCTTCGGTGTGGTGTGGGACGATGCCGGCGAAAAGGGTGTCGATCCGAAGAAGCTGCGGCCCATCACCAAGAGTTTTGAATGCCCGCCGCTGAAGGCGGAGATGCGCCGCTTCATCGATTGGGTTGCCGCCTACACGCTTTCTCCGCCCGGTCTTGTGGCACGTATGGCGCTGCGTGCGCCCGCCGCTTTCGATCCCGAACCGATGATCGAGGGGCTGCGGCTGACCGAAGGCAGGCCGGAGCGCCTTACCCCCGCCCGCGAGCGGGCGATGGAGCTGGCAGCCGAAGGGCACGGATGGACGAAGAGCGGGCTTGCCCATGCCGCCGGCGTCTCGACCAGTGTCATCGATGGTCTTGTGAAACAGGGCGTGTTCGAGACGGTTTTTCTGCCGGCGCCGCCTGTCGTCGCCGAGCCCGACCCTGATTATGTGGAGCCGCGCCTGGAAGGCCCGCAGAAACAGGCCGCTTCGGAGATACTTGAAGATGTGCGCAAGGGTGGTTTTCACGTCTCGCTCATCGATGGCGTGACCGGTTCAGGCAAGACCGAGGTCTATTTCGAGGCGGTGGCCGAGACGCTGAAGCAAGGCAAGCAGGTTCTTATCCTGTTGCCGGAAATTGCTCTGACGGCAGCCTTTCTCGAGCGTTTTCAGGACCGCTTCGGCGCAAAACCGGCGGAATGGCATTCGGACCTGTCACCGCGCATGCGTGAAAAGGTCTGGCGGCAGGCCGTCACTGGTGAAGTGAAGGTGGTGGCCGGTGCGCGTTCGGCGCTTTTCCTGCCTTTCGACAATCTCGGTCTCATCATTGTCGATGAAGAGCACGACCCGGCCTACAAGCAGGAAGACCGCGTCTTTTATAATGCACGCGATATGGCCGTCGTCAGGGCGCGGATCGCCGAGTTCCCGGTCGTGCTGGTCTCGGCCACGCCTTCGGTGGAAAGTCAGGTCAACGGCAGTTCGGGACGTTATAACACCATTCACCTGCATACGCGTTTCGGCGATGCGGCGATGCCGGACCTGCATCTTGTCGATATGCGCCGCCATCCGCCGGAAAGGGGAGGGTTTCTCTCACCCGTCCTGCTGCGTGGTATCGGCAAGACGATCGAAAAGGGCGAGCAGGCGTTGCTGTTCCTCAATCGCCGTGGTTATGCGCCGCTGACGCTCTGCCGCGTCTGCGGCCACCGTTTCCAGTGCCCGCAATGTTCCAGCTGGCTGGTGGAGCACCGCTTCCGCAATCAATTGCAGTGCCACCAGTGCGGCCATAGCGAGCCGACGCCCGATCATTGCCCGGAATGCGGCACCTTCGATCATCTGGTGGCCTGCGGTCCCGGCGTGGAGCGCATTGCCGAGGAGGTGGAGAAACATTTCCCCGAGGCTCGCACAATCGTGCTCTCGTCCGATCTCATGGGCGTCAAGAGGTTGCGTCTGGAGCTGGAGGCCATCGTCAAGGGCGAGGCGGATATTGTCATCGGCACGCAGCTCGTCGCCAAGGGGCACAACTTTCCCCTTATGACGCTCGTCGGCATTGTCGACGCCGATCTTGGCCTTGCCAATGGCGATCCGCGTGCGGCGGAGCGAACCTTCCAGCTGCTTTCACAGGTCACCGGCCGCGCCGGACGTACGGGTTTGAAAAGCCACGGCCTGTTGCAGACCTATCAACCGCAGCATCCCGTCATGCAGGCCATCGTTTCTGGCGATGCCTCGGCCTTCTACGAACGGGAGATCGTGGAGCGGGAAAAGGCTGTTCTGCCGCCGTTCGGGCGCCTTGCCTCGATCATCGTTTCCGCCGATACGCGCGGGGAAGCGGAAACCCATGCACGTGGCTTGAGGGCCGCGGCCCCCCAGGTTACCGGCATCATGCTGCTCGGCCCGGCGGAAGCGCCGCTCGCGCTCATCCGCGGCCGCCACCGTTTCCGCCTCCTGGTGCACGGGCGGCGCAATTCCGACATGCAGTCTTTTCTTCGTACATTGCTGGCCAATGGTCCGAAGGAGCGGGGCAGCGTGCATGTGCAGCTCGATATCGATCCGCAAAGTTTCCTTTGAACTTCGCCGACGAGGCGTTTTCCCGCTGTCATGACCGTGTCATAACGCAGCAGGCAATCAAAATGATTTGGGGAACGAGATGGAGTTTTATTTTCCCGCCGAGTTCGGCGAGCAGCTGGCCTTTGGCGCGGCGGTAGTATCGGCCGTGATGGGCCTTTTTTTCATGTTTGCGCCGGGCATTACGCTGCGTGCCTTCGGTCTGCAGCCGGCCGGTGAGCGCAGGGACGGTTATGCGCTCGTGCGTTCGTCGCTCGCGGGGTTCTATCTCGGTCTGGGTGCCGCCGCCCTGCTTCTGGCGCAGCCCATGGTCTATCTCGCCTTTGGTGCGGCATTCGGCCTCAGCGTGTTCGGCGGCATTCTCTCCATACTGTCAGATGGTGGCGCAACCATGCGGAATTTCTTACTTCTGGTTGTACACTTTCTGCTGTCCGCACTCGCGTTGAGCTACGTCTTCGGGCTGGTCTGAGGCGGGCTTTTTGGCTTTTGTGCCGCACCAGAGCCGCATCCTGAGCGAAATCGGAAAATTTAAACGCATTCCCCCTTGCCCAAACGGCGCTTTCCGCTATTACGCGTGTTGCGAGTCCCGGCGTCCTATGCTAGACGGACCGCGAAATTGGGAAAAGGCAGGGGGGAATTCCGGTCTTTTTCGGGGAAATTGAAACGATTTCAAGAATTTGATGCGGTGGAGCCCCATCGCTGATGGTCTTGGACGATTAGCAGGGAAAAAGTGCCCGTGGCAGAGACCTCCCAGGGAACATCCGGTGTAGCGGAAAGGTATGCGTCGTCGCTTTTCGAGCTTGCTTTGGAAGCGGGTGCGGTCGAAGCGGTTCAGGCCGAACTGGACAAGTTTGGCGCACTTCTCGACGAAAGCGACGATTTGAAGCGTCTGGTTGCGAGCCCGGTGTTTTCCGCCGAGGATCAGTTCAAGGCAATCACCGCGATCTGCGAAAAGGCCGGTATCTCCGGTCTCGCTCTGAATTTCCTCAAGGTTGTTGCGAATAACCGCCGTCTCTTTGCCGTTCCCGGCATGATCCGCGCCTACCGCACCATCGCTGCCGCCCACCGCGGCGAAATCACCGCCGAGGTTACCTCGGCACATGCGCTCGACGAGGCGCAGGAAACTGAACTGAAAGCGGCGCTGAAGAGCGTTACCGGCAAGGATGTGACGATTTCCGTTACCGTCGACCCGTCGATCCTCGGCGGCCTGATCGTCAAGGTCGGCTCTCGCCAGATCGATACGTCTCTTCGCACCAAACTTTCCACCCTTAAGCTTGCACTGAAAGAGGTTGGCTGATGGATATCCGCGCCGCGGAAATTTCCGCAATTCTGAAAGATCAAATCAAAAATTTCGGCAACGAGGCGGAAGTCTCCGAAGTCGGTCAGGTGCTGTCCGTCGGTGACGGTATCGCCCGCGTCTATGGCCTCGACAATGTTCAGGCCGGCGAAATGGTCGAGTTTCCCGGCGGCATTCGCGGCATGGCGCTCAACCTCGAAGCCGACAATGTCGGTGTGGTTATCTTCGGTTCGGACCGTGACATCAAGGAAGGCGACACCGTAAAGCGGACTGGCGCTATCGTTGACGTTCCCGTCGGCCCGGAACTGCTCGGCCGCGTCGTTGACGCGCTCGGTAACCCGATCGACGGCAAGGGCCCGATCAATGCCGCCAAGCGTTCGCGCGTGGACGTCAAGGCTCCCGGCATCATTCCGCGCAAGTCGGTCCATGAGCCGATGTCGACCGGCCTCAAGGCTATCGACGCGCTCATCCCGGTTGGCCGCGGCCAGCGCGAGCTCGTCATCGGCGACCGCCAGACCGGCAAGACTGCGATCATTCTCGACACGATCCTGAACCAGAAGGCCATTCACGACAATGGTCCTGACGGCGACAAGCTTTATTGCGTCTACGTTGCTATCGGTCAGAAGCGTTCGACTGTTGCCCAGTTCGTGAAGGTTCTGGAAGAGCGCGGCGCACTGCAGTATTCGATCATCGTTGCTGCGACCGCTTCCGATCCGGCTCCGATGCAGTACCTTGCTCCGTTTGCCGGTTGCGCCATGGGCGAGTACTTCCGTGACAACGGCAAGCACGCTCTCATCGGTTACGACGACCTTTCCAAGCAGGCTGTTGCCTATCGTCAGATGTCGCTTCTGCTGCGTCGTCCTCCGGGCCGCGAAGCTTATCCGGGCGACGTTTTCTACCTTCACTCCCGTCTTCTCGAGCGCGCTGCAAAGCTCTCCGACGAAATGGGCGCAGGTTCGCTGACGGCTCTGCCTGTTATCGAAACCCAGGGTAACGACGTTTCGGCCTTCATTCCGACCAACGTGATCTCGATCACCGACGGCCAGATCTTCCTTGAAACCGACCTGTTCTATCAGGGCATTCGTCCGGCCGTTAACGTCGGTCTGTCGGTTTCGCGCGTTGGCTCCGCCGCCCAGATCAAGGCGATGAAGCAGGTTGCCGGCTCGATCAAGGGTGAACTTGCCCAGTATCGCGAAATGGCCGCCTTCGCCCAGTTCGGTTCGGACCTCGACGCTTCCACGCAGCGCCTGCTCAACCGCGGCGCCCGCCTGACCGAGCTTCTGAAGCAGCCGCAGTTCTCTCCGCTCAAGACGGAAGAACAGGTTGCGGTGATCTTCGCCGGCGTCAACGGTTACCTCGACAAGGTTCCGGTCGCGCAGGTCGGCAAGTTCGAGCAGGGTCTGCTCTCCTACCTCCGGTCGGAAGGCAAGGCGATCCTCGACACCATCCGCACGGAAAAGGCTATCAGCGACGATACCAAGGGCAAGCTTAAGGGCGCTCTTGATAGCTTCGCCAAGTCTTTCTCGTAATCAGGGCTCTTTTACTCGGACGGATAACGGATGCCTTCACTAAAGGATCTGAAAAACCGCATTGCCTCCGTAAAGGCGACGCAGAAGATTACCAAGGCGATGAAAATGGTCGCCGCGGCGAAGCTTCGGCGCGCCCAGGAAGCTGCGGAGGCCGCCCGGCCTTATTCTCAGCGCATGAGCGCCGTTCTTGCCAACATCGCCAAGGCGGTCGAGGCGGACGTTGCTCCGGCGCTGATGACCGGCACCGGCAAGGACGACGTGCACCTGCTCGTCGTCTGCACGGCTGAACGTGGTCTTTGCGGCGGTTTCAACTCGCAAATCGCCCGTTTTGCCCGCGATCACGCCCGCAAGCTGATTTCGGAAGGCAAGACGGTCAAGATCATCACGGTCGGCAAGAAGGGTTACGACAGCCTTCGCCGCGAATTTGCAGCCAACATCATCGAGCGCATCGAACTGCGCGAAGTGAAGAAGGTCGGTTTTGAAAACGCCGACCAGATCGCCAAGAAGGTGATCTCGCTCTTCAACGCGGGTGAGTTCGATGTCTGCACGCTGATCTATTCGGAATTCAAGTCCGTCATCAGCCAGATCCCGACCGGCCTGCAGCTTATTCCCGCCGCAACGCCTGTTGTGGAAGAGGATGCCGCGACGCAGAGCGCCGTCTACGAATATGAGCCGGATGCGGCTTCTATTCTGGAAGACCTTATTCCGCGCAACATTTCGGTTCAGGTTTTCCGGGCTCTGCTCGAAAACGTTGCCGGTGAAATGGGCGCCAAGATGAGCGCGATGGACAATGCAACGCGCAATGCCGGTGAGATGATCAACAAGCTGACGCTTTCCTACAACCGTCAGCGTCAGGCTCAGATCACCAAGGAACTCATTGAAATCATTTCGGGCGCGGAAGCGCTCTGAGGTAAGGAAAGAGGGTAAGGATAATGGCTAAGGCAGCTACCCCCAAGAAAACCGCAGCGGTGAACGGCGCGGGCAAGGTTACCCAGGTTATCGGCGCTGTTGTCGACGTGGCGTTCGAAGGCGAACTGCCTCCGATCCTGAACGCGCTCGAAACCGAGAACAACGGCAACCGCCTCGTTCTGGAAGTCGCGCAGCATCTCGGCGAAAACGTCGTCCGCACGATCGCCATGGACTCGACCGAAGGTCTCGTCCGCGGTCAGCCGGTCAGCAACACGGGCGCTCCGATCGAGGTTCCGGTCGGTCCGGAAACGCTCGGCCGCATCATGAACGTCATCGGCGAGCCGGTTGACGAAGCAGGCCCGATCGTTACGGCCAAGAAGCGCGCCATCCACCAGGATGCGCCGTCTTACGTCGAGCAGTCGACCGAAGCACAGATCCTCGTCACCGGCATCAAGGTCGTCGACCTTCTGGCTCCTTACGCCAAGGGCGGCAAGATCGGCCTGTTCGGCGGCGCCGGCGTTGGCAAGACGGTTCTCATCATGGAACTGATCAACAACGTCGCCAAGGCGCACGGCGGTTACTCGGTATTCGCCGGCGTGGGTGAGCGTACCCGCGAAGGTAACGACCTCTACCACGAAATGATCGAGTCCAACGTCAACAAGCTTGGCGGCGGTGAAGGTTCCAAGGCTGCGCTCGTTTACGGCCAGATGAACGAACCGCCGGGTGCCCGCGCCCGCGTCGCTCTGACCGGTCTGACGATCGCTGAAAACTTCCGTGACGAAGGCCAGGACGTTCTGTTCTTCGTGGACAACATCTTCCGCTTCACGCAGGCTGGTTCGGAAGTGTCGGCTCTGCTCGGCCGTATTCCTTCGGCCGTGGGCTATCAGCCGACGCTCGCCACGGACATGGGCCAGATGCAGGAACGCATCACCACCACGAACAAGGGTTCGATCACCTCGGTTCAG
Organism: Agrobacterium sp.; assembly: GCF_059499945.1. NCBI lineage: Bacteria > Pseudomonadati > Pseudomonadota > Alphaproteobacteria > Hyphomicrobiales > Rhizobiaceae > Agrobacterium > Agrobacterium sp. Next base: position 295,048 of record NZ_JCABZP010000016.1, read on the forward strand.
GCGATTTACGTTCCCGCCGACGACTTGACCGACCCGGCTCCGGCCACCTCGTTCGCGCACCTTGACGCAACGACGGTTCTGTCGCGTTCGATCGCTGAAAAGGGTATTTACCCGGCTGTTGACCCGCTCGACTCCACCTCGCGTATGCTCGACCCGATGATTGTCGGTGAAGAACACTACGAGGTTGCCCGTAAGGTTCAGTCGACCCTGCAGCGCTACAAGTCTCTTCAGGATATCATCGCCATCCTCGGCATGGACGAACTTTCGGAAGAAGACAAGCTGACGGTTGCCCGCGCCCGCAAGATCGAGCGCTTCCTGTCGCAGCCGTTCTTCGTCGCTGAAGTCTTCACCGGCTCGCCGGGCAAGCTCGTCGCGCTCGAAGACACGATCAAGGGCTTCAAGGGCCTGGTCAACGGCGAATACGACAACCTGCCGGAAGCTGCCTTCTACATGGTCGGTTCGATGGAAGAAGCCATCGAAAAGGCGAAGAAGCTGGCTGCCGAGGCTGCCTGATCATGAATTGGCGGGCGCGTGGTTCTACCGCGCGCCTTGCCGACAATGGTGGCGAAACCGGAACGGCTTTGCCTACGTTGGAAAAGACAAGTCCGTGACGCCCGCGTAATTGAAAAGAAGTGAATAGCCATGGCTGACAGTTTCAAATTCGATCTCGTTTCCCCGGAGCGTCTGCTCGTTTCCGAAACGGTTACGGAAGTCGTCATCCCGGCTACGCTGGGTGAAATGACCGTTCTGGCCAATCACGCGCCGACGATGACCACGATCAAGCCGGGTCTGGTAACGGTGAAGTTCGCTTCCGGTGAGACCCATAAATACGTGGTTTTCGGTGGTTTTGCCGATATTCTGCCGACCGGCTGCACGCTTCTCGCCGAATCCGCAGTTTCGGCCGATGACATGTCTCCCGACACGCTGCAGAAGCGTATCGATGCGGCCAAGGCCGAAATCGAAGAGGGCAATCATCACCACGAGCATCTGACCAAGCTTGAAAAGCACCTTTACGAACTGACGAACCTGCATGAGGTTCTCGTCGCTGCTTGAAAGCACCGGGCGGGTTCGAAAGAATGACTGCCCACAAAAAATTCAAAACAGAAAGCGGCCGTTTCGGTCGCTTTTTTGTTTTGGGCTAGTGTCTGCCACTTTATCCAAGCGAAAAATTCCCGTTTCCGCGCATGAGCCCGTCCGTCAGCTCGGCTCGGGCTTCGGAATGTTGCTAGCGAATTACGCCGGCGATTCACGGGCAGACAATGGGTAAAGCAGGGATAGTAAAGCGCCTTCAATAGATGCACTCGGAAACCGATTCCGATTTTCGTGGCTATAGGTTAAATGTGGTGGCCGGAAGAAGTGCTGCTTTGGGATCCTTAGCGAGACGAGGCAGATTTTCGTCATGGAGGAGTGATCAGCGTGTCGGCAGAGGCAAGTTACCGAAGGGTCGCAAGAACCGCTCTGCGGGAAGGGGCCATAGTCGAGGGCGAGCGGGCGGTGCCCGAGGAGGTGCCGGTTGCCTTTTCTTATGGCGGCAGCACCCATGCCGTGATGATGGCCAGCCCCGCCGATCTTGTCGATTTCGCAATCGGTTTCAGTCTCACGGAGGGCATCATATCCACCAGGGCGGAAATCCGTTCCATTGAAGTGATTGAGGCCGGGCAGGGTTTCGATGTTCAGGTGGATTTGCAGGATGCCAACGCCGATGCGCTGAGGGCAAGACGACGGCATATGGCGGGCCCGGTCGGATGCGGTCTTTGTGGCATCGAATCCATTGAACAGGCAGTCCGCGTGGTACCGGATCTGAGCGGCGCGGAAGTCTCCGTTGATGGCAATGACATCGTTGCGGCGGTGAAAGCGCTGAACGGGGCGCAAAGCCTCAACCGCGAAACGAGGGCAGTGCACGGCGCGGGTTTTTACAATCCTCAAGGAGGGCTGCTTGCCGCCCGAGAAGATGTCGGCCGCCATAATGCACTCGACAAGCTCGCAGGTGCGGTTATCAACGCGAACCTATCTCCCGATGCGGGCATTGTGGTGGTCACGAGCCGCCTGTCGGTGGAAATGGTCCAGAAGACGGCCATCCTTGGCTGCCCCATTCTGGCAGCGATCTCCGCGCCCACCGCGCTCGCCATTGAAACGGCTGAGAGCTCGGGTATCACGCTTGTGGCGCTGGTGCGGGGTGAGGATTTTGAAATCTTCACCCGGGCGGATCGTATCATTCTATAACGTTGAGGCCGCCGTTTCCCGGCGACCTTCCGGCTTCTGAACGGGCCTAGAATTCCGCCCATTCCGCTGCTGCGTTTCCGTGAGACCTTGGCGCGGCGGCATATCGAGGCTGCGGCGCGGGAAGTCTGGTGACGACGGCAGGCTTTTTGTCCGCCGGGCGGGCGGGTGATGCTGATGCTTCGTGTGATATTCTGAACTGCCGCAGCAACTCGTGCAGATTTTCCGCCTCGGTGGCGAGGCCGTGGCTGGCGGCAGTGGTTTCCTCCACCATGGCGGCGTTTTTCTGGGTGGCCTGATCCATGACGTTGACGGCCTGATTGATTTCCCGCAGACCATTCGCCTGTTCGCGCGAAGCTTCAACGATGGCCGAGACATTGGTGTCGATCTCGCTCATCTGTGACTGGATATCCCGCAGGGCGCCGCCGGTTCTGCCAACCAGATCCACGCCATTGGCGACCTGCTCGCGAGAGGTGTTGATGAGGGATTTGATTTCCTTGGCCGCAACGGCGGACCGTTGGGCGAGTTCCCGGACCTCCTGTGCCACAACGGCGAAACCCTTGCCCGCTTCCCCGGCCCGGGCAGCTTCGACGCCCGCATTCAGGGCCAGAAGATTGGTCTGGAAAGCAATGTCGTCAATGACGCCGATGATGTTGGTGATTTCACCCGAGGACCGAGAAATCGCGTCCATGGCGGAAATTGCCTGCTGGACGATGTCGCCGGAATGTTCGGCATGTTCTCTCGTTCGCAGCACCAGTTTGCCGGCCTCGCCGGCGCGCTGGCTGGCATCGGACACGGTGGTGGTGATTTCCTCCAGTGCGGCTGCGGTTTCTTCCAGCGAGGCCGCCTGCTGTTCGGTGCGTTGCGAGAGTTGATCGGCGGCTATGCGGATTTCGCCTGAGCCGGAGGCGATTGTCGAGGCATTGTGGGCAATGGTCTGCATGGTGGTCTGCAGCTTGGCGACGACCTCGTTGAAGTCCGCACGCAGCTTTTCCATGCTGGGCACGAAGCTGTTGTCGAGGCGCTGCACAAGATCACCCTCGGCCAGTGCCCGCAGGGCATCGGCAAGCACGCTGATGGCGCTCATGCGCGGCGTGACGTCCGTGGCGAATTTCACCACTTTCACCACCTTGCCGGCTTCGTCCAGCACCGGATTATAGGCGGCCTGGATCCATATTTCCTTGCCGTTCTTTCCATAGCGAACAAATTCATCCGAGATGAATTCCCCCGCCGCCAGTCGCGGCCAGAAATTGCCATAGGCAGGCGAGGCGGCATAGGCCGGATCGCAGAACATACGGTGGTGCCTGCCCTCGATTTCCTTGACGTCGTAATTCACCGTGGCGCAGAAATTCGGATTGGCGGTGATGATGGTGCCATCGGGCAAAAACTCGATGGTTGCCTGGGAACGGGAGAGCGCCTCCAGCTTGCCGGCATCGTCTACAGCCTTGATCTTCTTGGCGGTGATGTCGGTGGCGATCTTCACGACCTTATAGGGTTTGCCCGAACGGAAAACCGGGTTGTAAGAGGCCTCGATCCAGATAACGGAGCCGTCCTTGCGGATACGGCGATATTCCTTGGCCTGGAACTCGCCACGGGCGAGAGAGGCCCAGAATTCCTGATAGGCCCGCGATGCGGCGAGTTCGCCGTCGCAGAAGATGCGATGATGCTTGCCGACGATCTCGGCGAGATCATAACCCAGCGCCGCGCAGAAATTCTTATTTGCAGTGAGAATGTTACCTTTGAGATCGAATTCTATGACCGCCTGTGATCTCGATATGGCGTCGAGCATATTTTTGTTATCTGCGCTTTTTCCTAACCCCAGCATTCCACGTCCCCCAAAATCAGCCCACGGCGCGGCGAGCCGCACAGGACATGCGGTCCACGTCGTATCATGTTGAATAACGAACAGGTTTTGCCGCCGAAGGCAGCAATGCAGGCACTTTTGTCTCTTCGCCTTGGTCAGGTATCGGCCCGCGTGATAGTCGTGCCGGCGCGATAATGATCTATGGCTTTTAATATTAGATATCTATAATATTAAAATGTTCTTATTTAATAAAACAGCGAAAAGGAAAAACAAAACCGCCGGGCGGGTGCTCCGGCGGTCTGGATTGATTGATAGTTTTCGTCTGGCAAGGCCAGCGGAAAAGGCCTGATTAGGCGGCGAGGTCTTCCGCTTCGGTTCCCTTGAACATTTTTGCGAGGTTCAGGAAGCAGATCATGCCGTGTTCGTTGGCAATGATGCCTTCCGAATACGACTTGTCGAAGGAGGCCGAGATCTCCGGAACCGGCTGAACCTGGTTTGCCGGGATCGTCAGAATGTCAGAAACGCGATCGACCAGCATGCCGATGACCATGTTGTGCACTTCCGCCACCACGATGGCGCTTCTCTCATTGGCGACGGTGCTTTTCATGCCGAGCTTGTGGGCCAGATCGATGATCGGGATGACAGAGCCGCGCAGGTTCATGACGCCGATAACGTCTTTCGGCGCGTGGGGAATAGGCGTCGAAGGCGCCCAGCCGCGAATTTCGCGGATGGTCGTCGTCTTCACGCAGAATTCCTGATCATGCAGGCGGAACGCGATGATTTCGAGCGTCTCACCGCCAAAATTGGTAGAGTTAATCATTGCCATCAGAATTCTTCCCAATGCTCGCTGTGGAGGCCGGCGCAAGTGCACCGACACTTGCATATGCGGATTTGGCGTTCTGCCTGGTGCCTGAACAGCCGGAAAACAATATTTCCGTCTTCAATGGAAGATTCGTAGCATGAGATGGTTTCGCAAACCTAAATGCGAAGCGGCTCTGGAGTGTTTTCGCTTTTCTTCGAATTGCGAAAATACTCTCTTTGATTTTACGCATTGTCCGGACGTAAAACCGCTACGCACTTTTACTGGAAATACTAATATTCCTTCTCGTAAAATATGCCGGCTGCGCCTTCGCCATCGCCGCCCGCTTCCCCGCGCAATTTCACGCCCCGCCCGACATCGAGGTTGATGATGGCTTTTGCGCCGGACTCGCCGCTTTGCTGCAGTTCGAGATAGGTTCTTTCGTTCAGATATTTACCGGCGGAAACGCGGGCCTGCCCCTCGGAGTCGGTCGAAATATCGAGATCGTCGACGCCGAGATTGCTTCTGAGCTTGTCGAACAGCGAGGTGGAGCGTCCGCCTGCCAGCTGGGCGGCGGCATCGGCGAGCCTCGCGATCTGCAGAGCCGAGAGTTTCGACATGGACTGGCCGAAGATCAACTGTGCCATCACCTCGTCCTGCGGCAGGGCGGGCGCCGAGGAGAAAGCAAAGGTCGGATCGTTGGCAGTGCCGGAAACGGACACGGTGATAGTCGTTGAGCCGACCGTCGAGTCCGCCTTCATATCGAGGACCGGAACGAGGCCGCCACCAAAACTGATATTGCCTGTCGTGAAATCGAGGCGGCGAGTGAGGATTTCGAGCCGGCCACGGCGCATTTCAAAGCCACCGGAAATGACGGGAACGGCTGCCGTGCCACGGATCGTCAGATTACCCGTGAGTTCCGCATCGATGCCGCGGCCGCGCACGAAGATACCGCTTGGTGCATTCACCTGCAGATCGAGATTGATGGTGGACGAGCTGCCGCTTCCGCCTTGGTCAGCCCCGAGCGCTTTGGCCTGCGCGCGCACCTTTGGTGGGGCGTTCTTGTGCTTGACATCGATCTCCGTCAGCGAGGCCGGAAGCTTTTCCGGAATGGTGATGGCGCTTCTGTCCAGCGTCAGATTGCCACCCAGCACGGGGGAATTCAGCAGCGGGCCTTTCAGCGTCAGCGTGCCGCTTACCACCGTCGTCACCAGCGTGCCGTCATTATAACCGGCGCGATTAAGCGTGATCGATATATCGGCGGGGAAACCCGAACCGCCTGATATGCCGACGCTGCCGGTTCCCGAGATCGTTCCACCGCCCGCCAGCTTGCCCATCAATCGGGAAATGACGGCGCGGTCGCGGTCGAAGGTGATGGTGGCGCCGAGATCGTTGATGGTCAGGTTCCTGCGCACGTCGGTCAGGCGCGTACCATATGTGGTGATGCTGCCGGTCACGATAGGCGCGGAAGCGCTGCCGGAAATCTTCACATCGATGGCGGCGGTGCCATCCACATCGAGACCCTGCGCTGCGGTTTGCGCCGCGACGGCGGAGAAGGGCAGCCTGCCGGAAAATGCCATGGAAAGCGGACGATTGCCGGCGATGCCGAGCGAGCCGCCGCCGGAAAGCGACATGCCGCCCTGGCCGGACACATTGGTGTCGATCTGCAAGGTGCCGCCGGCAAAACGGCCATTCGCCTTGATGCCGAGGGCGGCGAGCCCCGCCACGCGTGTCTGCGCAATCTCGGCATTTGTCCAGTTCAGATTGTAATCGACTGCCGGATTCGACGCAGCACCCTTGGCGCTCACCGTGCCGGAGATACTGCCTGCCGCATCCAGCCCGGTGGCGAAGGCATTTGCGAGACTGGCGGGCAGCGAACGGATATCGGCATTGATGTCGAGCGTCGACCCGGCGCTGCCGTTGACCTCAACGCGCCCTTCACCCGTGATGATGGTCAGATCTGAGATGCGGGCCGTGCCGTTCTGGATGGCGATGGTGCTTGGTTTTTCAAGTCGTACTGCAATGCCCTTGGGGGCGGCGGAAAAAGCATCGACGCGCACCGTCATCGGCGATCCGCCGGTCTCAGCGCTGCCCTTTACCACCAGCGGCGCGTTGTCGTAACGGCCGTTGACTTCAAACTGCGTCGTTGTGCCGGAATGTCCGATGGTGGCATTCAGGCCTGATATCGCGGCGGCGCCGGCATTGACGCTATCGGCGCTGACCTTGCCATTGATGGCGAGAGCCTGAAGGTCATCGATGGAAATATCGGCGGCGAGCTTGGAGATCGTTGTTGTGCCCTGGCGGATGCTGCCGCCATTGGCCTTTATCGTCGCGGCGATCCGGCCATTGGCGTTGCTCAGGGCGATGTCGCCGGCGATATCGCCATCCGCCTGCTGCGCGGCGAGTGCGGCGAGCAGCGCAAGGTCGGGGAAATTGAAGGAAAGACTGCCCGATGGCAGGAACTGCTGCGAGAATTGCAGCTGCCCATTCAGGATATTCCGGCCCACCGCCACGTGCAGCTCGGGCATCGCCGTGCCGTTTTCGGTCTGCACTACATCGGCATTGGCGTCGATCTTCTGCCGGTCGAGACTGCCGCTGGCGGTGATTTTTGCCTGAGGCGCAGCCGGGTCGGCCTTGCCTGTTGCATTGACCTTCAGCGCTTCCAGCGTTCGCCCGGCAAGGATGGCGCTTTCGGAACTCAGGGTGACGTTGAAATCCGGTGCGGCAAGCGCGCCGCTGGCCTCGATTGCAAAATCGGCGACGCCCTTTGCCTGCGGCGTCAGTTTCTCGAGCGCCGGAAATTTACCCGTCAAGCTGGCGCTCAATGCCTCGTTTTCGAGGCTGACATTGCCCGTGGCTTCGATCGTTCCCGATTTGACGATAAGGTTTTCAACGCTGGTGCGTCCACCGATCGTCAGGTCGATATCGCCCTGGAGGGCGATAGTCGTATCGAACTTTTCCGCGAGCGCCGGTGGAAGGGTAGCGGGCAGTGCGAAGAGCTGAATGCCGGAGGTGAGGCGATTGCCGGCGAGATCGAAACTGCCGTTCAGCGTGCCGCCGACACTGGCGCTTTCCAGCGTCGCGCCGTCGAAACCGATGGCGGAAGAGGTGAGGCGGAGCGGGGCCTTGATGGTGAGTGGCGCACGCACCAGCCGGTCGATATCCGGGCTGACGAAGGACGATTGCGCCACGGACAGGACCGTCGCGATCGTGCCACTGCGGTTGGCGACGTTGAGATCGGCGCTTTCGGCCGTCAGCTTGACATCGTCAAGCCGGCCTTGCGGCAGGGAAAGGCTGCGCAGCGATACGGTCGTGTTGAGATGCGCGGCCTCCGCTCCACCCTTGAGGGAAAGATCGAGGCCGTTGATGAGAGCCTGAACCTCGCCATTCTCCAGCGGCCAGCGAAAATCCACGGGGCCGGCGGTGCCGATGAGATTGGCGGCAAGATCATTTTCACCGTTCGGATCGACGGAGCCTGATGCCGTCAGCAGCAACGTGCCGGTCTCCAGCGTGCTGCTACCGATTTCGATGCGGCCCTGCGGCGAAAGGGTTGCATTTGCATCGAGCTTCGTCTCGCCGGCAAAAAGCTGGCGGAAGGCCGGGGGCAGAATCAGGTCCGGCTGGCCACCGCCCGTAATTTCGATACGGCGTGTGCCATCATCGCCAAGAAGGTGGCGACCGGTCACATTGACGACGGGGTTACCGGCGACATTGCCGCGCAGGGTGCCCGTCCAGTCTGAAAGCGGGCCTTCACCATTGAGGTCTATCGCCACCGCAGGTGTGCCGGGAAGCGAAAGCAGCGTGGCGAGAAGCCCGCCCTCGGGCTCCTTCATCTCCGCTTTCAGCTTCAGGACGTTCTCATTCGGAAGGAAAGCAACGTCGGCGTTAACCTCCGCATCCGGCGCATTCAGCCGGTGGGCCGTGAGCGACAGCCTGATGTCGTCCCGGGCGGCCTTGAGGCTGCCTTCAGCGGTCAGGTCGAAAGGGCGGCCGAGAAGTGATTGCCCAAGGCTGATATCGGGAAAGCTGAAATTGTCGACGGCGACTTCGATCGGCAGCGAGGAATTGCTGGAGCTCTTGGTCGGCGTCTGCTCTGACGCAAGCGGTTTACGCTCGACATCGATCGATCCGGCCGAGACGCGGTCGGCGTGGAAGGTACCGGCAAGCAACGAAAGCGGCGACCAGTCGACGGCGATCTGGTTCACGCGGGCATAGGGGCCCTGCCGGTCTGAAAGGGTGACATTGTCAAGCCGCAGGCGACCGGTCAAAAGGCCGCTCGGGGGAGAAATCTCGATCACCTGATCGGGCGTGGAAACGAGTGATGAAATCTGCGTTGCGGCGATCCTTGCGCCCATCGGCGTAAGACCGACGAACAGAACCGCGAGCAGCACCAACACCACGCCGAACAAAGCAGCGTAGCCCAGCCATTTCAGCAATCGAATCAACATTTTCATAAAGGGTAATCTACACTCTGTTGCAAGGGTGTTCGACTGCGGCGTTTAAAAAGACTGGCCGATGCCAGCATAAATGCCGAAACTGTTGCCACCATCGTATTTTTCAAGCGGCATGGCGACATCGAGACGCAGAGGCCCGAAGGGCGTCGCGTAACGCAGGCCGATACCGGCGCCAGCCCGGATATCGGAAAAATCGGGTGTCACTTCATCCGAAACAACACCCGCATCGATGAAGGGCACGATGCCGATTGTATCGGTGACCTTGATGCGGGCTTCGATGGAGCCGACCACATAAGAACGGCCGCCCGTTGCGTCGCCAGCGGCATTATACGGCGATATTTCCTGATAGCTATAGCCACGCACCGATCCGCCGCCACCCGCATAAAAGCGCCTTGTGGTGGGAATGTCCTGCAGATCGCTGCCGCCGACGAGCACGCCGCCGGAAAGCTTTCCGGCCATGATCAGCCGGTCTTCGGCGCCAATCCCTTTGTAGCCCGAGATGGAGCCTTCAAAAGAGGAAAAGAAGGTGCCGTTCAGCGCTTCATAGCTAGGCTTGGCGGCCAGCGATGCGCGGAAGCCTTCGGTGGGGTTGAGCTTGTCGTCGCGTGTATCACGAACGAATTCCAGCGGTATGGAGGTGGTGAGGTATTCGTTCTTGCCGAATGCGTCTTCGGTATCGGCCCATTGCACCTCGAGACCGGCTGCCGCAGTGTCAGTGTCGTTCAGCTCGTAGGCGAAACCGGCTGTGCCCGTCACTGTCTTGGCGTCGTATGTATCGGGGTGTTCGGTCTTGGCAATCAGGCTGGTCTTGAAGGTGGTGCGCGGATTGAACATGCCGGGCTTGGTGAAAGTAATACCCGCCGAATAATCCATGCCTTCGACGCTCGATGCTTCGGCGATGCGCGAGACAGAACCTTCGATACGCAGCGATTCTGCCTGTCCGAACAGGTTCCGGTGGCCCCAATAACCCTGAAGGCCGATGCCTTCCGTGGTGGAGTATTGTGCGCCGACGCCGAAATAGCGGTGTTTGCCTTCAGAAACCTCGATGGTGAGCGGAATGGTGCCGTCGCGCGCCAGCGTTCCCGCTTCCTTGATCGTCAGGCTGGAAAAGACGCCCAGCTGGCGCAGCCGGTCGGCGGCCTTGCGCAATTTTTCCGGCGAATAGGGCTCGCCGCCATTGAGGCGCGAATAACGGCGGATGAAATCGCCATCGACGGTTTTTTCACCTGTTACCGTCACCGTGCCAAGGGGCGCCACGGGACCGCCTTCGGCCCCCATGGTGATATCGACCGTGTTCGTCGCGTGGTTGGCGACAGCCTCTCGTTTCGTCAGCTTCGCAAGCGGCCGGCCTTCGGCCTTCAGATCATCGATCAGCTTGTTGCTGGCGCGGATGATGGCCAGAGAACCGGCGTCGCCCCCGGTCGTCAGGCCATATTCCTCAAGGTTGCGGCCGGTCACATCGCCTTCAAGCCTGACATTGCCAAGTTTGAAGACCGGGCCGGGCGTTACCGTGATCACCACGGGCACCGGAGCGGAATGATCGAACACCGGATTTGGCGGCAGGCTATCCACATCCTTGCCGGCGACGGTGACCTTGACGATGCCGCCATAACGGGCGTTTTCATAAAGCGCCGCAATCAGCCTGTCCCTGTCGTCTCTTGCCTTTATCAGAAGGCCAAGATCGCCTGAGGCCGGTTTTTCCTTGTCCGCCAGGAGAAGCGAGCTGTTTTCCAGGCTGTCTTTCAGGGATTTGTCGGCGTCCTGGGCATCAAGCGTGACGGCGTATTTGACCGGATTGATAACCTCGACCTCCGGTTCTTCCGAACCCCAGAGGCGCATGCCGAACAGTTTGAAGGCGAACGCGTCACGGGTAAACGCCGGATACAGGGCGAACGTCACAGCAACCGCGAGAGCGGTGCCGGCTTTCCGATACGCAATACCTGTCTTCGGGTTAGTTCGTGTTCTTCGCATAAGCTGCTTTATGGTTGAGCCTTTATTGTCGCCCTAACCCGTTTCCTGTCCGTTAACATTGCAATTTAATCATAAATAAACGGCTTTGAGGACCCTCCGCCCTGTCTTTTGCCCGCCATAACGCAAAAAGCCCCGGATGACCGGGGCTTCTGTGCAACGGTATTTCGCGAAGCGATTAGCGGCAACGTGCCGTGTAACGCTGACCGTACTGGTCGCGATAATAGCAATAGCCCGGCTCGGAAGCATTGCCGATCAAAGCACCGCCGACACCGCCGATCGCTGCGCCAACTGCCGCGCCGCGAACATTACCCGTGATGGCTCCACCAATAACAGCGCCGGAAACGGCACCGATCGAAGCGCCCTTTTCCGTCTGCGTGCAGCTTGCAAGCGACAGGCCGACGAGCGCAAATATGATTGCCTTTTTCATGAAACTCTCTCCAACGTTACAATGAGCTCTTCGGCTCGGTAGGCGTCCCATATTTATCTGCGGCGACTGCTACCTCCGACCGCCACAGATAACTAACAATTCGATGTCGTTTAGGGAAGCCTCATCTTCCAGGCATTCCTGCGAGCGTAAATCGATTGTGTGCCAGACAACGGCGCGGTGCGAAAAAGGTTCCAAATCTCGCGGTTTTTTGATGTGAATCAATTTTGTACTTTTCATCAGCGTCTATAAACGGTTTATTGGAATGGTTCAAAACAACGGCGAATTGACGCAGACGTGGTTAAAGCAGCTCGCAAGGGTTGACGGTCCCGGTGTCGAGGCAGAAAAACGATCTGGTCAATTCTGGAGCATGGCATGGACTTCGAGGCATTTTTCACAACGGAACTGCAAAGCCTGCATTCTGAGGGACGCTATCGCGTTTTTGCGGATATCGAACGCCAGCAGGGCAATTTTCCCCGCGCGACACGGTACAACGCCAATGGCGAACGCAAGGACGTAACCGTCTGGTGCTCCAACGACTATCTGGGCATGGGCCAGAACCCGAAAGTCATCGAAGCCATGAAAGCCGCTATCGATCACTGTGGCGCGGGTGCGGGAGGCACCCGGAATATTTCTGGTACCAACCATTATCACGTCCTGCTTGAACAGGAACTTGCCGACCTCCATGGCAAGGAATCGGCGCTGATCTTCACCTCGGGTTATGTGTCCAACTGGGCCACACTCGGCACGCTCGGTCAGAAAATTCCGGGCCTGATCATTTTCTCGGATGCGCTCAACCATGCATCGATGATCGAAGGCATCCGTTATGGCCGTTGCGAGCGGGTGATCTGGAAACACAACGATCTCGAAGATCTCGAAGCCAAGCTCAAGGCTGCCGATCCGAACGCGCCGAAGCTGATCGCTTTCGAATCCGTTTATTCCATGGATGGCGATATCGCGCCGATCAAGGAAATCTGCGATCTGGCCGACCGTTATGGCGCCATGACCTATCTCGATGAAGTTCATGCCGTCGGCATGTATGGCCCGCGCGGCGGCGGCATTGCCGAGCGCGAAGGTCTCATGGATCGCCTGACGATCATCGAAGGAACGCTCGGCAAGGCCTTCGGCGTTATGGGCGGCTATATTACCGGGTCCACGGCGGTCTGCGACTTCATCCGTTCTTTCGCCTCCGGCTTCATCTTCACGACGGCCCTGCCGCCGTCGCTTGCCGCCGGCGCGATCGCTTCGATCCAGCATCTGAAGGCAAGCCCCTTCGAGCGCGCCCGCCATCAGGACCGGGTGCGCAAGCTGCGCGGTCTTCTCGATGCACGCGGCATTCCGCATATGGACAATCCCAGCCACATCGTGCCTGTCATGGTGGGTGATGCCGCCAAGTGTAAATGGATTTCGGATATCCTGCTCGACAGTCACGGCGTTTACGTGCAGCCGATCAACTATCCGACTGTGCCGCGCAAGACCGAGCGCCTGCGCATTACCCCGACGCCGCTGCATAGCGATGCCGACATCGAGCATCTCGTCGGCGCGCTGCACCAGCTCTGGTCACATTGTGCACTGGCGCGTGCGGTGGCGTGAGGCCGCAGTTAAGATAAAAGAAGACCGGGCCGCGTTTACGCGGCCTTTTCTTTTGTGGCGATCAATTCACGGGCGTGACGACGGGCTTCCTCATCCGCTGCGAAGACGTCTTCGATGGTCGCGGCAGATCGGCCGTCATGCATGCGGTCCATGACCGTTTCGACGATCTCGGCCATATCGAGAAAACCGATGCCGCCCGCGACGAAGGCGTGAAAGGCGGTCTCTTCGGCGGCATTTAGGGCTGCGCCCTGCAAGCCGCCGCGCTCCAGCGCCGTGCGGGCCAGACGGATCGCCGGGAAACGGGCTTCATCCGGCGCTTCGAAATCGAGCCGCGCCAGTTTTGCGAAATCCAGCCGCTCGACATTCAGATTGCCGCGTTGCGGATAGGTGAGGGCATAAGAAATAGCGGTGCGCATGTCGGGAGAGCCGAGTTGGGCGATATAGGAACCATCGGTATAACCCACCATCGAATGGATGATCGACTGCGGGTGGACGATCACCTCCACCTGATCGGGCCTGAGATCGAAGAGATATTTCGCCTCGATCATTTCCAGCCCCTTGTTGAACATCGAGGCGCTGCCGATGGAGACCTTCAGCCCCATCGACCAGTTGGGATGGGCGCGGGCGATATCCGCCGTGACATTGGCCATCTCGTCGCGCGACCAGGTGCGGAACGGCCCGCCGGAGGCCGTCAGCACGATGCGCTCCACGGCCTGTTTATGTTCGCCCGTCAGGCACTGGAAGATTGCGCTGTGCTCGCTGTCGACGGGGATCAGCCTGCCGCCGCCCTGCTTGACCGTGCGCAGAAAAACATCACCAGCCGAAACCAGGCATTCCTTGTTGGCGAGGGCTATATCTGCGCCGCGCCGCGCGGCTGTCAGCGTCGGCGCGAGACCGGGGGTTCCGGCAATCGCCGCCATCACCCAGCCGGCATCCATCGATGCCGCTTCTTCGAGGCCGGATTTGCCTGCCGCAACCTCTATGCCGGTGCCGGCAAGGGCCGATTTCAGCGCTTCGTATTTGTCATCTTCAGCCGTGACTGCCAGCCGCGCGCCGAATTCCCGCGCTTGTTCCGCAAGGAGAGCAATGTTGCCCGCGCCGGTCAACGCCGTGATCTCGAACGCGTCGCGGCCACCCAGCTGACGGACCACATCCAGCGTGCTGGTGCCGATCGAACCTGTCGAACCCAATATTGTCAGCTTGCGTGGCATTTCACTGGCATCCGTCATTTTCAGTCCGTCGGTCGTTTCCGGTTCGCACCTCTTGGTGCCTGTCATTCTCCCGAAATCGTTACGCACTTTCGGGCAACATGCATTAGCCTCTACTCGCGAAAACCAGCCATAACAAGGACAAAGCCCGGGCTATTGTTTTTGCGGAGGGCAAAGCCATATGCAAGAAAAACAATGAGAGGATATTGATGCGACGTTTCCTGGTTTCCAGCGGGTGGATTTTTGCGGCAAGCCTTGTGCTGGTCCTGGTCTTCATTCCTTTTGATCCGCGTCTTTCCGAAAGTGCGCAGGCCCTGCCGGGTGGGGTGGTTTCCTTTAACCGCGCGATTACCGATTTCGGAACCTTCAGCTGGATGCTCTATTCCACCGGCCTTCTGGCGATATTGGCCTATGTCGCGGCACGGGTTTTAACGGCGCAGACCTACAATGGACGGCTGAGGACGGCATGGCGGCTTCTGGCTTATTTCTTTCTGACGATCGGAACGGCGAGCATTCTCGTCCATACGCTGAAATTCCTGATCGGGCGGGCAAGGCCGGAGCTTCTCCTTGAAATGGGCGCCTATAGCCTCACTCCATTTACGGGCGACAATCTCTATGAAAGTTTTCCCTCCGGCCATTCGACAGCCGCCGGGGCGTTTTTCGGCGTTTTCGCCATGTTGATGCCGCGCTTCCGCTGGGCGTTTCTTTTGCTTGCCCTTGTCATCGGTGTTTCGCGTGTCATTGTCGGCGCACATTATCCAAGCGATGTCGCCGCCGGGCTGTTGCTCGGCATGTGGACGGCCATGGCCTTCGCCTTTATCTTTGCCCGGTCCGAAATGCTGTTCCGGTTTGACGCGCAGGGCTGGCCGCAGCCGAAAAATGCAAATCTTCCGGCGGCGGATACACGATAGAGACTTTCAGCGGGACATAGGGGGAAGGTGATGGAAGAGGCGACAAACGCTCCGGAAAATGACGGCAGGTCCGTTCAGCGTATCCGCACGTCCGTCGCCGTGGCCGGCGGCGGGCCGGCGGGCATGATGCTTGGCCTGCTGCTCGCGCGCAGCGGTATCGATGTCGTCGTTGTCGAGAAACACGGGGATTTTCTCCGCGATTTTCGTGGCGACACCATCCATCCCTCGACGCTTGAATTGATGGAGCAACTCGGTTTTGTCGATGAGTTCCTGAGCCTGCCGCATACGCGTGCGCCAAGGCTGAATGCGGTCATCGGCGGCGAGCGTGTCACGATAGCGGATTTTTCCCGCCTGCCGGTCCGCCACCGCTTCATCGCCTTTATGCCGCAATGGGATTTTCTCAATTTCATCGTCGGCAAGGCGGGACAATACGAAAATTTCCGATTGCTGATGAATGCGCCGGTGACCGGCCTGATCGAGCGTGGCGGGCATGTTGGTGGTCTCACGGTCAGCACACCGGAAGGCATCATCGAGATCGAGGCCGATCTGGTGGTGGGGGCGGATGGCCGTAACTCCACCGTCCGCGAGGCGGCGGGGCTGGAGGTGCAGCGTTTCGGCATTCCGACCGAGGTGCTGTGGTTGCGTCTTTCGAAACAGCCCGGTGATCCAACGGAAACCATGGGGCATGCCGGCTCGCGTCAGGGTTTCGTCATGATCAACCGGGGCGATTACTGGCAATGCGGTTACGTGGTGCGAAAGGGATTTTTCGCGGACATAAAGCTGCAGGGAATTGAAGCCTTCAGGGACAGGGTTGCGGAAATCTGCCCTTTCCCACGCGAAAGGCTGGATGAGCTCAAGAACTGGGACGATGTGCATCTCCTGACCGTCCGTATCGACCGGCTGAAGCGCTGGTGGAAACCGGGCCTGATCTGCATTGGTGACGCGGCCCATGCCATGTCGCCTGTCGGTGGTGTCGGCATTAATCTGGCCATTCAGGATGCGGTTGCGGCGGCGAATATATTGGTGCCGGTGCTCGTATCCGGTCGCGCCGTTACCGACGACGATCTTGCCGCAATTGAAAAGCGGCGGTCCTTCCCGACCAAGGCCACGCAATTTCTGCAGCGGATGATGCGTATCGGCGGCAAGAAGGGCCGGGCCGAGGCGGAAAAACCGAAAGGACCGCCAGCCTTTGTGCTGGCCATCATGCGGTTTCCGCTTCTTTCCCATCTCACCGGCCGGCTGGTGGGGCTGGGTTTCCGCCGGGAAAAGATCGAGACGGTGTGACGCCGCTCAGGCAGTGCCGGCGGCTTCTTTCTCATATTTCAGCCCGATAACGGCGGAACCGATCAGCCCCGGCTCAATGCGGCAGATGGCGGGCACGACCAGAGGGCGATCGAAGCGTCTGAGAATGCGGCTCCTGACCACCTCGTCCAGAGCCGCGAGAAGCGCCTTCGAATTGGAAAGTCCGCCGCCGACCGGCACGATGGTTGCGCCGGTAACGTTGATCACCATCGCCAGAGGCGAGGCGAGAATATCGATGAGGACATCGATGGTTCTCGCGGCCTTCGCATCGCCCGCCTGCCAGGCCGCAATAATGTCCTCGCTGGTCATCTCCTGCCGGTGAAGATGCGAATGCAGTTTTTCCATGCCACGGGCGCTGCCGATTGCGTCGACGCAGCCGGAAAGGCCGCAACCGCATTCGAAACGCGGCAGTGAAACCGGCGGGTTTCCGGCCAATGTCGCGGCCACCGGCCCGTGTCCCCATTCGCCGGCGAAACCGCCGTCGCTGTTGATGAGCTTGCCGTCGATGACAAGGCCACCGCCGACACCCGTTCCGAGGATGACGCCGAAGACCACGCGATGGCCTCGCCCGGAACCGATTTCCGATTCGGCGATCACGAAACAATCCGCATCGTTCGACACGATGACGGGAAGGTGCAGCGCCTTTTCCAGCTCGTCCTTC
Source organism: Agrobacterium sp. (assembly GCF_059499945.1). Classification (NCBI taxonomy): domain Bacteria; kingdom Pseudomonadati; phylum Pseudomonadota; class Alphaproteobacteria; order Hyphomicrobiales; family Rhizobiaceae; genus Agrobacterium; species Agrobacterium sp. The sequence goes on from NZ_JCABZP010000016.1 coordinate 312,395, forward strand.
AATACCCTGCCATGGATGCTCTGAATATTGGCGACAGTGGCCTTGCCGGTGTCGGCGTCGATGACGCCGGCAATCGACAGCGACACGCAGGCGGGTGTGCCGCCGCTATTATCGATGATGGATTTCAGGCCGGCGGCGAAGTCTTCAAAACTGGTCTTGGGCGTCGGGATGCGCGGCACGGGGCGAATATCGTCGGGAGCGTAGGCAATCGCGCCCTTAATGGTCGTTCCGCCTATATCGAAACAAACGATCATGATTCAGGCTCCGGAACGTGCGGCATCGTGGATTTTTTCTCCTGATATCCATGTCGAATGCATCTGAAGGTCGGGTGTCAGCATGACGAAATCCGCATCGAAACCGGGCAGGAGTTTACCTTTGCCGGAGGCGCCGACCGCCTCGGCGGGATAGGCAGAAGCCATTCTCAAGGCCTCTTCCAGCGGTGTGTCCAGCTTTTCATGCATGAAGCGGACGCAGGAGAGCATATCGATATCCGCCCCCGCCAGCGTGCCGTCTTCAAGCGTCAGCCGGCCGCCGTTGCGATAGACGCGCCTGCCATTCAGTTCAAAACCGTCATCGTCCGTGCCGATGGTGGACATGGCGTCGGTAACGAGGAAAATGCGGCCAGGACTATTCTTGGCGCGAAGCGCTATGCTGATCGCGGCGGGATCGACATGGAAACCGTCGGCGATCAGCCCGCAATCCAGCTTCCCGTTAGAAAGTGCCGCTCCCACCAGCCCCGGCTCGCGGTGGCCGAGCGGGCTCATGGCGTTGAAGAGATGTGTCACCATGGATGCACCGGCCTCGGCATAGGCCGTCGCCACGCTGAGGCCCGCATCGGTATGGCCGAGACTGACGACGATGCCGGCCTTGCGCAGCGCCGTAACCTGCTCCTCGGTTACGTTTTCCGGGGCGATGGTTGTCAGCACGAATGGAAGCTTCGCCTTGCAGCCCGTCAGAATCGCAAGATCGGCCGTTTCCATCTTTCGGATCAGCGCCGGATCATGGGTGCCCTTGCGTGCGACGGAAAGATGCGGCCCTTCGAAATGCAGGCCGAGAAAGCCGGGCACCCCAGCCTTGTGGGCGACGATGCCGGCTTCGGCGGCTCTGGAGGTAATGTCCGGCCGGTCGGTGATGAGTGTGACCATCAGCGCCGTGGTGCCGAATTGTGCATGGGCCGAGCAGATGCGGGCAATGCCTTCCACATCCGGCTCATTGTTGAACATCACGCCGCCGCCGCCATTGACCTGGAGGTCGATGAAGCCCGGCGCAATGAGCAGTCCTTCCGCATCGATAATGTCGGCGTCTGGGGGTACGGACATGCGGTCGGCTATGTCGCCAACACGGCCGTCACCGGTCACCAGCACCTTGCCATCGTGCCACCCGGCGCCATCGAAAATGCGGGCGCCGACAAATGCCTTGCTGCTCATTGGGTTTCCGTCACCTTCTTCAACGCCACGGGCGCATCCGGATTGAAGCCGCGTGCGCGCGACAATTGCTCGATGAAGCCGTAAAACGGCGCGATCAGCAACAGGGCGTCGGTCAGCGGGTGATTGGTTTCCACGAAGGGCAAGGGCTTGGCCGGGCTGCCTTTTGCGGAGGTGACGAAAACGCTTGCGCCCTTGCCGGCGAGACCGGCCGCTATGTCAGTCACGGAGGTTTCCGCGCGGTCACGCGCGGCAAAGGCGATGATGGGAAATTTCGGCGCGACCAGCGAAACGGGGCCGTGCATGACTTCCGCCGAAGAATAGGCCTCCGCGTGGAGTTCGCAGGTTTCCTTGCATTTCAGGGCGGCTTCCGCGGCAATGGCGAGAGCCGGACCGCGGCCTAGCATATAAAGCGATTCCTCGCCCTTGACTGCTTCGCCGATCTGGCTCCAGTCGAGCGCGATGGCCTTGGCGAAATTCTGCGGCAGGGCGCTGACGGCCTTGGCAAGCAGGCTGTCTTCCGTCCATTCGGCAAGGATCGCGAGGCCAGCGACGATGGAGTTGACGAAAGATTTGGTTGCCGCCACCGCTTTTTCAGGACCGGCCTGGATGTTGATGGCGTGATTTGCCGCTTCGCCGAGCGCGGAGGGCAGGGTGTTGACGAGCGAGAAGGTAAGCGCGCCACCCCTACGGGCGCTTTCCGCCAGAGCGACGATATCTGGGCTTTTACCGGATTGCGAGACGGCGAAGGCCGCCGCCCGGTCCAGCCGCAGTTTCGTCTGGTAGATCGAGGCGAGCGAGGGGCCGAGCGAAGCGACCGGCAGCCCGGTCTGCAATTCGATCGCATATTTCAGGAAATGCGCGGCGTGGTCGGAGGAACCGCGTGCAATGGTGACGATAACGGCCGGGTCACGGGCCCTCAGGTGAGCGCCGGCTTCCCGGAAGTCGGCATTGGCATTGTCCAGCAGGCGGGCGACTGCATCGGGAATCTCATCGATTTCCTGGCGCATCAGGGTTGTCATCGTTTCATGTCCTTGATCAAGGTTTGTCACTCGGGACCCATCGTCAGTTCGGCGACGAGGTCATAGGCGTCACTGCGGTACAGTGCGCGGGATATTTCCATGAGGCGTCCGCTTTCCAGATAGGCCATTCGCTGAACGGAAAGGGCTGCCGAGCCTGGCGGGACCCCAAGCAGCAATGTTTCCTCATCGGTGAGGTTGCGGGCGGAGATGCGCTGAATGGCGCGCACGGGGCGAATGCCGCTTTTCTCGAGCTCCAGATAAAGCGAGTTTTCAACCAGTTGCGGGTCGGGCAGAATATCGCCCGGCAGGCTCGTGACTTCGAGTGCGATCGGCTGGTCGTTGGCGAGACGCAGACGTGTGAGCCGCGCCACCATGGCGGATTGGGAAAGGCCGAGCGCCATCATCTCGTCGCCGGTCGGGTGGAACAAGCCTCTGTCCAGCCAGCGTGTGCTCGCCGTCATTCCGCGCCGGCGCATGTCCTCGGTAAACGAGGTGAGCTTGGTCAGGGGCTGCTGCATGCGGGTGATGGGCTTGACGACAAAAGTGCCCGAACCGTGCCGGCGGACCAGAAGACCATCGCGGACGAGATCATCCACCGCCTTGCGCACTGTGACGCGACTGACGCAGGCGCTTTCGGCAATATCGCGCTCCGGCGGCAAGGCGTCGCCATGCTTCAGGCGGCCGCCATTGATGGCGTCTTCAATCGTCTGGCGCAGTTTCAGGTAAAGCGGGCCGCCGCCTGATTGCAGGTCATCCAGATTAAGCGCTGCCCCGTTCATCCATAACCTCTGTCACGATCCATGTGGTCGGCGATATGGCCGGCTCTGGCTATATCATATGCCGCATAATCAGCAATACCAAAATAAAACCATTGTCGGATTTGTACGATTAATCGGTTATTTTTTCGATATTTTGCCTGATAATAAGGCTATGTGCTTGATATTTTCGCATTAACCAAAAAAAATTTCCCGATAACGGAAATGCTCTGGACGATTGGCATTTTTTTGGTATTGTTTTGTGCGTTGGTGGCCGGCGGCGATCTGTTTCGCACCTGTCTCGACGAAAAAATCGGTTTCCAGCTGGCGGCAGCGTTAGTGAAATCGAATTTAACTTGACCGTCGTGAAAATTAATTTCATCGTGACGGAAAATTATCGCAGATAACTGGACGGCCAGCACAGAAATGGTCGCTTCTGCGAAAATGAATTACGAATGAACAGGGAACAAAGTTCATGAAGGTGGGAATTATCGGACTCGGATTCCGTCTCGGTTATCTGGGCTACGTTTTTCATGAGATCGACAAGGATTTCGAGATCGTCGGTTATGTCGATCCGGTGCCGGCAGGCCTGCCGGGTCTGCAGGAAAAGGGCATTTCGGCCGGCAAGGCTTACGATAGTCCCGAGGCGCTGATCGCAAACGAAAAATTCGATCTGTTGATGATCGGCTCGCCGAACCATATGCATCTTGAACATATCCGCATCGGGCTTGAGGCCGGCTGCACCATCTTCTCTGAAAAACCCATCGTCGTCAGCATCGAGGAAAGCCTCGAACTCGCCCGGTTGCTCAACAAGCACGGTCACGAGCGGCTGCTCGTTGGTCTGGTCCTGCGTTATTCCCCGCTCTACCGCGATCTGCGCGCCGCGCAGGCCGAAGGCAAGCTGGGTGATGTCGTTTCCATCGAGGCCTCGGAGCATATTCCGCCCTATCACGGCGCATTCTTCATGCGTGACTGGCGGCGTTACGAGAATTATTCCGGCTCCTTCATGCTGGAAAAATGCTGCCACGACCTCGATCTTTATAATGGCGTGGTCGGTGCGCGGCCGCGTTTCGTATCGAGTTTCGGCGGGCGCAAGAGCTTCACGCCGGCGAACGCGCCGCAGAATGACGGTATCAACGACATGGAGGTTTACCATCGCAAGCCGAGCGGCTGGATGGGCTCCGACAAGGTCTTCGACAGCGACGGCGACATCATCGATTACCAGACGGCGATCGTCGAATATGAGAACGGCGCGTCGCTGGCCTTCCATACCAATCTCAACGTTCCCGATGATTTCCGCCGCTTCTGCGTGATCGGCGCCAAGGGCATGGCCGAGGGTGATTTTGTTCGCGGCTTCCTGAACGTGCACAATGCCCGGACCAATGAAAAGACCGTTGCCAAGACCTATTCGGCGGCGACCACGCTCTCGCAGCATTATGGTGCGGATGAGCAAATGGCGGAGGACGTCATCGCCCATATTGTCAAGGGTACGCCGCTGCCGGTTTCCGCACTCGATGCGATAGAGGCCGGAATTCTGGCGCTTGCCATGGATGAAGCGCGCCATGGCCGTAAAGTGATCGATCTCAAGCCGGTGTGGGAGGAGTATGATCTGGCGCTACACGGCCAGCCTAAATCCCCCGCCGTGAAATCGGCTTGAGGGGCGCGGCGATGGATGCGAAACGCAGCGCGGTCGTCTTCGCCTGGCTTCTTCTTCTGCCGGCGCTTTTATACATCACGGTTATCGTTGCTTATCCGCTCGTCGATACCTTCATCCTGTCCTTCACCGATGCGTCGCTTAGAAAAACGACGAACTGGGTGGGATTCATCAACTACGAGAAGATTTTCAACGCGACTTTTGCCGAGGTCATCACGCGGACCTTTATCTGGACGTTCTTTTCCGTCTCGATAAAGATGATCATCGGCACATTTGGTGCAGTCCTTCTGAATTCGGCCGTTCCCGGCCGGGCGCTGTTTCGCCTTTTGACCATGCCGCCATGGATCGTGCCTATGGCTATCGGCATCTTCATGTGGGGCTGGATGTATAACGGCCAGTTCGGCATGATTTCCGGTGTCCTTCAGAACGTGGGTCTGGTGGACGGTCCGGTCGCCTTCCTCGCCTATGGCAGCACGGCTTTCTGGGCGACGATCATTACCGATGTGTGGATCGGCGTGCCGATGGTGACGCTTTATCTGCTAGCGGCGATACAGGCCATTCCGCAGGATCTCTACGAGGCAGCCTGGACGGATGGCGCCAGCCGCGCCTATCGCTTCCGCCGCATCACGTTGCCGCTGATGCTGCCTGCCATGATCACCATGTCGATGATATCGCTGATTTCGACCTTCAACTCGTTCGATATCATCTGGATCCTGACGCAGGGCGGCCCGACCGGCCAGACTACGACCATGATCATCGACACCTATAAAACGGCGATCGGTTCCTACAAATACGGTGAGGGTGCTGCACGCGCCGTGCTGATCTGCATCTTCCTGTCGATCTTCACCTATTTCTACTTCCGCATCACCAGCCGTATCTCGCAGGAGACCAGCCGATGACCGACAAAAATGCGATGATCAACCGTTACAGATGGTATGAGATCGTCGGGATTTATTGCGGCATCGCCGTATTCCTGACCTTCGTGCTGGCGCCGTTTGTCGAAGGGTTTCTGGTTTCGCTGAAACCGCTCAGCCTGCTTTTTTCGTCACCGTATAAGTTTTGGCCGGAAAACGGCTCCTTCGAGGCTTACCGGACCATGTGGGTCAGCGTTCCCGGCTTTGCCCGCTATGTCTTCAACTCCTTCTTCATCTCGACGATATCGACGATCATCGTTCTGCTTCTGGTGGTGCCGGCGTCCTATGCTTTCGCGCGGTTCCAGTTTCGCGGTCGCGGGCAATTGCTCGGCGCGTTTCTGGCGATCAACATGTTCTCCGGTGCGGTGCTTTTGATCCCGCTTTACCGGCTGATGCGCAATATGGGCGTCCTGAACACCTATCTGGCGATGATCATTCCCGGCGCCGCCTTTTTGATCCCCACTGCCATCTGGCTTTTGCGAACCTACATGCTGCGTATTCCGCGCGAACTGGAAGAGGCGGCCTATGTGGACGGCGCGAGCTATTTCTATACCTTCCGCCGGGTGATCCTGCCGCTTGCGATGCCTGGCATCGCCGTCGTGTCCATCACCACCTTCATCGGTGCTTATGCGCAGCAGTTCATCTTCGCGCTCACCTTCAATTCCAAGACCGAATATATGCCGCTGCCCATCGGCCTGTTTGCCTATTTCGGTCGTCAGGAAGTCGTCTGGAATGAGTTGATGGCGGCCAGCTTCGTCGGCATTGCGCCGGCCATGGTCGTCATCTTCTTCATGCAACGCTATCTCGTCAGCGGGCTTACCGCAGGCGCGGTGAAATAATCAACAATAGGAACGACCACCAGAAAACGGGAGACTATCTATGGCACTGAAACATTACGGATTGGCGCTTTGCGCCTTCGCATTTGCCGGTTCCACTGCCCTTGGCACGGTGGCGGCACACGCCGCCGACAAGGAGATCAGCTGGATCTATTGCGGCGACAAGATGGACCCCATCCATGAAAAATACATCAAGGAATGGGAAGGCAAGAATGCCGGCTGGAAGGTCGTTCCGGAAGTCGTCGGCTGGGCGCAGTGCCAGGACAAGGCAACCACGCTCGCTGCCGCCGGCACTCCGGTCGCCATGGCCTATGTCGGTTCGCGCACGCTGAAGCAGTTCGCACAGAACGACCTCATCGTTCCGGTGCCGATGACCGAAGACGAAAAGAAGACCTATTATCCTAACATCGTCGACACGGTTACCTTCGAGGATACGCAGTGGGGCGTGCCCGTCGCCTTCTCGACCAAGGCGCTCTATTGGAACAAGGACCTCTTCAAGCAGGCCGGTCTCGATCCGGAAGTGCCGCCGAAGACCTGGGCTGAAGAGATCGCCTTTGCGAAGCAGATCAAGGAAAAGACCGGCGTCGCCGGTTATGGTCTGCCCGCAAAGACCTTCGACAACACCATGCACCAGTTCATGCACTGGGTTTACACCAATAACGGCAAGGTCATCGACGGCGACAAGATCACCGTCGACAGCCCGCAGGTTCTTGCAGCTCTGAAGGCCTACAAGGACATCACGCCTTACTCCGTCGAAGGTCCGACGGCCTACGAGCAGAACGAAATCCGCGCCATCTTCCTCGATGGCAAGGTCGGCATGATCCAGGCGGGATCGGGTGCCGCAACCCGCCTGCAGGAAACCAAGATCAACTGGGGTATCGCAACCCTGCCGCTCGGCCCTGAAGCCAAGGGTCCCGGCACGCTGCTCATCACCGACAGCCTCGCGATCTTCAAGGGAACCGGTGTCGAAGAAAAGGCGACCGAATTCGCCAAGTTCATCACCTCGCCCGGCCCGCAGGGTGAATACGAACTGCAGGGCGGCGCTGGCCTCACCCCGCTTCGTCCGTCGCCCAAGGTTGATGAATTCATCGCCAAGGACCCCTTCTGGAAGCCGCTCATCGACGGTATCGCCTATGGCGGTCCCGAGCCGCTTTTCACTGACTACAAGGGCTTCCAGGACACGATGATCGAGATGGTGCAGTCTGTCGTTACCGGCAAGGCAACACCGGAAGATGCCGCAAAGAAGGCCTCTGCAGCTCTCGAGCAGTACAAGTAATCCACATTGATACGGTTGCGGGCGCAGGTCGCCCGCAACCCCATAATCCGCCGCGAGAATGCCTGCCGTTATGACGGAAGGGGCGTCTCGTGTTTTTCAACCGTTCCGGTTCGACGCGATTTTTCCGTGTTGCGGAACGTCTCTGAACGCAGCCTGATGTCGGCTGGTGACGGGAGAGGCAAGTTTTGGGTCAGCTTTATCTCAACAACGTCCGCAAGAACTATGGACATTTCGAAGTCATCAAGGGCGTTCAGCTCGACATCAGGGATGGCGAGTTCGTCGTTTTTGTCGGCCCCTCGGGATGTGGCAAATCCACATTGCTGCGTATGATCGCCGGCCTTGAGGATATTTCCGCCGGCGATATCGTCATCAACGGTGTGAAGGTCAATGACTTGCCGCCGGTGAAACGCGGCATCGCCATGGTCTTCCAGTCCTATGCGCTCTATCCGCATATGACGGTCTTCGAAAACATCGCCTTTCCCCTCCGAGTCGAAAAGATGGAGGAGGCCAAGATCAAGGAAAAGGTCGAGGGTGTCGCCAAGATCCTGCAACTTGACCAGCGCCTGCAGCAGCGCCCCGGCATGTTGTCCGGCGGCCAGCGCCAGCGTGTAGCGATCGGCCGCGCCATCGTTCGCGAGCCGAAGATATTCCTGTTCGACGAGCCGCTTTCCAACCTTGACGCCGCACTTCGCGCCGACATGCGTATCGAGCTCACCAATCTGCATCGGACGCTGAAGGCGACGATGATCTACGTGACGCATGACCAAGTGGAAGCCATGACCATGGCCGACCGCATCGTGGTGCTGAATGCGGGCGAAATCTCCCAGGTCGGGGCGCCGCTGGAACTTTACCACAAGCCCGCAAACCTGTTCGTCGCCGGTTTCATTGGCAATCCGAAAATGAATTTCCTGAAGGTCACCTGCAAATCCGTCAGCGCCGATGGTGTGACCGTGGAGTATGAGGGCCAGACAATCACCGTGCCGGTGGAGCCGCGCGCCGGTCTTGAAGGCACGCAGCTGACGCTCGGCATTCGCCCGGAACATACCGGTCTCGAAACGGCCGACCTGAATATCAAGGTCGCGCCCAGCGTTATCGAGCGGCTGGGTGTAAATACGATCGCTTATGGCGTCGCGCCCACGGGTGAAAATTATTGCGCGCTTCTTTCCGGTTCCGCGCCGGTTGTTGTCGACGAACTCATCGTCACCGGCATTAAGGCGTCGGACTGCCATCTGTTCGATGAAAGCGGCACAGCGCTGGAACGGCGCGTCGATCTCTCCGTCCTCAAGCTGATACAATAAAGGGCAGGAACCGGGCCATGAAATCTGTCTCCCCATGCCCGGTTTTCTCTGACGAGATCCATTTTCGTCGGTTTTCTTCTTCGTCTTCCAGACGAAAAAATAACGCCGGGCTTTCGGCCCGGCGTTCGAAACTGTCTGCCAAGTCCGTTGGATCAGGGCATAGGATTGGGCATGTAGCCGGTGAAACCGCTGATCTTCCAGCGGCCCTCATGCAGCCGGCAATAATAGAGCGTCTGCCATTTCATCACGTCGAAGCTGCCATCGGCCTTGCGAAGCCCGCCGTCGAACTTCTTGCGGACCAGCGCGGTCTCGCCTTCCACTTCGATTTCTTCCAGCGTGGTGGTCGTGAAGATCGCACCCCGCGGGTCTTCGGCGAATTGCTGTGTCTGGAAATCCTGCGCCTGCCGCAACCACTCGTCGCGATAGGCCTCAAGCGATGGGAAGGACAGGCGCCAATTGTCCGGGTTTGCATCCCGGTTGGCGTTGATGCCGAGAAAGCCGTCCTCGACGAAATCATCCGCGACCTTCGACCAGTCGGCAGTAAGGAATGCGTCGATGTCCCGCGTCACCAGCATCTCCCAGATAGAATGGCGGGCGACGTCCGTTGCGGGAAAGGGGTTTTTGAAGGGGTCACGCATGGTTTGGGTCCGTTTTTGAAATTATTTTCAAGATTTGGAGTTTTCTCTGGTGAAGATTGTTGGCATATGCTCATCTATCAATCAACAGAGAAAATAATTTTCAAATCAGAGGTGTCCGTCGTGTCGTCAATGGGACGAAACAGGATCGATTCAGGGGGCTATGCGGTTGACGGGCGCGCTTTATTAGGGTGCATCGGTAACGGAGCCAAGGCTTAAGTTTTGGCGGAACGGAGACCGGTGAACATGGATATTTTCGCAAGGATACAGGAAGACAGGGGGCAGTTCTCGCAATCGGAACGGCGGATCGCCGATATTCTGGTTTCGGACTTCGAATTCGCCGTCAATGCCTCGATCATCGAGCTTGCGGCCCGCGCCGAAGTATCTCCGCCGACGGTGACGCGGTTCTGCCGGCGTCTCGGCTGCCAGAGCTTTTCGGATTTCAAGGTCAGCCTCGCCAAGACGGCCTATGTGGGTATCCGATATCTTACCTCCGAGCCCTCCAGCACCGGCCCTTCCGATGTCGCGGAGGAGGTGCTTGCCAAGGCGCAGGAAGCGCTTTTCCTGCTGCACAGGACGCTCGATCCCGCTCTGGCCGATGAGGCCGCGATCAGGATCGCCAATAGCGGCATGATCTACGCCTTCGGCGCGGGCGGCAATTCCTCGATGATCGCTTCGGAAATCCAGAACCGGCTGTTCCGCCTGGGTCTGCGCGTTTCGACCAGCGCCGATCACAGCATGCAGCTGATGATGACCGCCGCTGCGCGCAAGGAAGACGTCATCATCGGTTCGTCCTTTTCCGGCCGCAACATGGAACTGGTGAAATGTTTCAGGCTGGCGCGGGAAATGGGGGTTACCACCATTGCACTCACCCAGAGCGACACGCCTGTTGCCGCGGCTGCGGATATGGTGGTGGCCGTTAATGTACCCGAGGGAAACAATATCTTCCGCCCCACCTCATCGCGCTACGCCTATCTGGCCGCCGTCGATGTTCTGGCGACGCTTGCTGCCTATCACCAACGGCAACGGTCGATGGTGACGTTGCGTCATATCAAGCAGCAGCTCGTGGAACATCGTGACCCGGATGACAAGCAATTGCTCGGTGATTGAGGGCGGTATGCCGAAAAACACAGGCTGCTTTGCCGGAGACCTCGCTTTGTGGCGGGTCGTAAAGCTTCAAGGGAGTTGTAGGAGATGAAGGACAGGAAAGACCAGCTCGCCGTCGTTACCGGCGCGGCAGGTGATATTGGTCGGGCAATTGCTGCGGCGCTCGCTGAAAGCCATGCAAAGGTAGTGTTGGTCGATATCGATCCCGACGCTCTTTCGGGCGCGCTATCCCTGCTTTCCGGTCCCCGCTTCGTTGCGAAAACCTGCGATGTCACCGATCCGCAGGACCTTGAGAGGCTGGCCGCCGAGGTTGCGGAACTGGGTGATGTCGCGACCCTCGTCAACAATGCGGGTGCCGCAAGGGCGGTCAGCCTGCATGACACGACCGCCGACATATGGCGCAAGGACAATATCCTCAATCTGGAAGCCCCGTTTCTCTGCTTCAGGGCTTTCGAGGGGGCGTTGAAGCGTACCCAGGGGTCGGTGGTCAACATCACCTCCGTCAACGGCATGGCGGTATTCGGCCACCCTGCATATAGCGCGGCAAAGGCCGGGCTGATCCATCTGACCAAGCTGATCGCCGTCGAATACGGCAAATTCGGCATCCGCTCCAACGCCGTTGCGCCGGGCACTGTGCGCACGCAGGCATGGGAGGCGCGGGCCGCCGTCAATCCTCAGGTCTTCGAGGAGGCGAAGCACTGGTATCCGCTGCAGCGGATCGTGCGACCTGAAGATGTGGCCAATGCGGTTGCTTTCTTGGCCGGCCCGCAGGCCGCCGCCATCAGCGGCGTGTGCTTGCCGGTTGATTGTGGTCTCACGGCGGGGCAGGCACCGCTTGCCCGGACTTTCTCGCAATCCGAACACTACTGATTAAAACCGTCTCACCGGTTCCAATGCGCAATAAAGGGGAGCATCATGGCGCTCGCACAATATCGTCTTGAAAATTCTTGGCATCCGCTCGCAGAGTCCGCATCCGGCGGCTTTACCTTCACTCTCGTCAATCTTTCCGGCGCACCGCTGAAGGATTTCCGTATCGTTTACACGTCGCTGACGCGGACGGTGGACAAGCCGGTGTGCGGCAATGCCGTTTACCTGCGCCGCAACGCCAATTTCCATGAATTTGCACCGCCGGCGGGCTTCGTGCTGGAGCCCGGCAAATCCTGGCGCTTCACCGTCGATGGCCTGCTGCGGCCCGCAAGGCATCGCACGGATGGCGCGAAATCCGCCTATGTCAGCCTTGCCGACGGAACGCATCGCGCTGTCGATGTCGGTGACCTGATGCTGGATGGGCGTCACAGCGAGCCGGCACCGGTGCTGCTTCCTGAAGGCAAGCTCGATCTGCCCTTTTCCATCCAGCCCTGGCCTGCCGAAATCGATGCGGAACCGGGCGAAGGCTTCCCCGTCGCGCTCTTCCCCACGGAAGATGCAGGCGCGGAAGAGGTGCTTGCGGTGGAAACCGTGCTTTCGTTGTTCCGCAGGCTTTTTGCCGTCGGGCACGTGCCCTTCAGCCTCGCGCCGGTTCATGAGGGAAAACCGCTTCGTTTCAAGCAGCATAGCGGTCTGGAAGCCGAAGGCTATCGCATCACCTTTTCGAAAGACGCGGTCGTTGTGGAATATTCGGCCGCTGCCGGTCTGCAATATGGCTTGACGGTTCTGGCGCAGCTGCTGCATGGCGCGCGCATCGATCCCAAGTTCCGTTTCCCTGTTGCCGGCACCATCAGCGATGCGCCGCGTTATAGCTGGCGTGGCTGCCATCTGGATGTCTCGCGGCAATTCTATCCGACTGATGATGTCGTGCGGCTGATCGATATTCTCGCATGGCTGCGCATGAACCGGTTCCACTGGCACCTGACGGATGATGAGGCGTGGCGTCTTGAAATCAAGGCCTATCCGCTGCTGACCACAGTCGGCGCGACACGCGGTCCGGATGCGCCACTTCTGCCGCAGCTCGGTAACGGGGCCGAACCGGTGTCCGGCTATTACACGCAGGATGAGGTGCGCATGGTCGTTGTGCATGCGGCCGCGTTGAATGTCGAAATCGTGCCGGAAGTCGATATTCCCGGCCACAGCACGGCGGCTCTTGTCGCCTATCCGGAACTGACGGATGGGCAGGAGGCACCGGACAGCTATCGCTCTGTGCAGGGATATCCGAACAACGCGCTCAACCCGGCCATCGAGCCGACCTATGAATTCCTCGGCAAGATATTCGACGAGATGGTTGAGCTCTTTCCGTCGCGGCTGATCCATATTGGCGGCGACGAGGTTGCGGATGGGTCTTGGCTCGCCTCGCCTCTTGCCAAGGCGCTGATGGAAAAGGAGGGGCTGGATGGCACCTTCGGCATCCAGTCCTATTTCATGAAACGTATTCAGGGGATGTTGCACGAGCGCGGCCGCCAGCTTGCCGGCTGGGATGAGGTTTCCCATGGCGGCGGCGTCGATCCGGCCGGAACGTTGCTGATGGCATGGCAGAAGCCGGAAGTCGGACTTGAGCTTGCGCGCCAGGGCTACGACGTGGTGATGACGCCGGGTCAGGCCTATTATCTGGACATGGTGCAGGATGAAGCCTGGCAGGAGCCGGGCGCAAGCTGGGCCGGCACCGTTCCGCCTTCGCATACCTATGCCTATGAAGCCGTCGGCGAATTTCCCGAGGAGTTGAAGGAGCGGATGAAGGGCGTTCAGGCCTGCATCTGGTCAGAACACTTCCTCAACCGTGCCTATTTCAACCATCTGGTTTTCCCGAGGCTGCCGGCCATTGCCGAGGCGGCGTGGACACCAAAAGCGCAGAAGGACTGGTTGCGTTTTTCCGCCATCGTCCCCTTGAGCCCGGTTTATTGAGGGGAAACCGACATGCGTATTGCCGTTGGTGGAATTCATACCGAATGCAGCACCTATTCGCCGGTGCTGATGGGGCAGGAAGATTTTCGCGTCTTTCGCGGCGTCGAACTGCTGGAGGCCGAGTATTTCAATTTCCTCGGTGAGGGCAGGGTGGACGTACTGCCGCTTCTGCATGCGCGGGCGGTGCCGGGCGGCCCTGTGTCGCGCGCGACCTATGACGCGTTCAAGCGGGAATTCCTCGAGCGCCTGAAGGCCGCGCTGCCGCTCGACGGGCTTTATCTCGCCATGCATGGAGCGATGAATGTCGAGGGTATGGAGGATGCGGAAGGTGACTGGATTTCCAGCGCCCGCGCCGTGGTGGGACCGGATGTGATCGTTTCCGCGAGCTATGATCTGCATGGCAATGTCAGCCAGACGATCATCGATCAGCTCGACATATTTGCCGGCTACCGAACGGCGCCGCATATCGACGTGCGCGAGACGATGGTGCGGGCCTGGACGATGCTGCTGAAGGCCCTGAAGACCGGCGAAAAGCCCGGCGTGGCATGGGCGAAAATTCCGGTTCTACTGCCAGGTGAGAAGACCTCCACAGAAGATGAGCCTGCCAAAAGCCTTTATGCGGTTCTGCCGGATCATGATGTGCGGCCCGGCATTTGGGATGCGAATTTCATGATCGGCTACGTCTGGGCGGACGAACCCCGTGCAACGGCCTGCGCCGTGGTGACGGGAACGGACAAAGCGGCTGCACAGGCGGTCGCGAGCGAGATCGCGCAATCCTACTGGAATGCCCGGCAGGACTTTCGTTTCGGCCCCGTGACCGAGCCGCTTGAGGCCATTGTGGATATTGCCGAAAACACCGCAACGCGACCGATCATCCTGGCCGACTCGGGAGACAATCCGACCGGTGGTGGGGTTGGCGATCGCGCCGATGTTCTGGCCGCACTGATTGCGCGCAACTGGCAGGGTGCGCTGCTGGGCGGCATCACCGACAGGCCGGCGGTCGAAGCCTGTTTTGCGGCCGGCGAAGGTGCAACACTTTCCCTGAAGATTGGCGGCAGTCTCGATCCGCAAAGCCCATCGGTCACTGTCGAAGCCGAGGTCCTGAAATTGGACGATTCTGGTGCTGCGGACCAGCGGCAGGCGGTGGTCGCCATCGGTGGCATCACGGTCATTCTGGCGGCGCGGCGCAGGCCTTATCACATGATTTCCGATTTCACCCGTCTCGGCTTCGATCCAAAGGGCGTGCGGCTGCTGGTCGTCAAGTCAGGTTATCTTTCGCCGGAACTTGCACCGATCGCCAATCCCAACCTCATGGCGCTGACGGAAGGGGTTATCAATCAGGATATCGAAAACCTTCCCAATCGCCGCCGGGATGGCGATTTCTACCCATGGAAGCCGCATTTCGACTATACCCCCAAACCCATCCTTTCGGCCCGCTGGCGATGACAGCGGTCCGGTAGCTTTTACCCAGCGATCCGGCGGTGCCGGATCATCTCAGGCGAATCTCCATGCCGTCGGCTCTTTCCATCGTCATCAACAACCCGTCGATCCGCATCGGGGCGCTCGCCATCCTGTTCTTCGGGTTTTCGAATGCGGCGACCGCCCCCTATCAGGCGGTCATCGGCATTCGCGAAATCGGGCTGAGCAACAGCGTCTATTCGCTGTTGATGCTGTTTGCCGCTGTCATCAATGTCAGCGCCAGCGTGTTGATGGGCATCGTCGCCGACAGGCTGGGCGAATATCGCAAGCCAATGCTCTATATCGCGCTCTTCGGTGTCAGCGGTTATCTGCTGGTTTATCTGGCCGGCAACGCCACTGCCTTCGTGGCTGCAAAGCTGGTGCTTCTGCCGATTTTCGGGGCGATGAATTCGCTGATCTTCGCGCATGTGCGTGCGGATGCGCGCAACCTTTCGACAGGTGAAATGATCGCGGTGAACTCGATCATGCGGGCAACCATCTCGCTTTCCTGGGTGCTGGTGCCTGGTATTGTCGGTGTTTTTCTGGTGAATTCCGGCAATATGCTGATGGCTTTCCTGTTTTCGGGCATCTGCGCGCTTGTCTGTTTTCTGCTTGTCGCCTTCTGCCTGCCGCGGGCCGCCACACCGGCATCGGCAAATACCGAAGCGCGGTTCGGCCTGCGCGCCTCGCTTGCGGAAATCGGGTCACGGCGGGTGCTGCTCCGGATCATCGCCATCGCGCTCATCTGCTCGATGCTGCATCTCAACGATTCCGTGCGCTCGCTCATCATAACCGGACAGGCCAAGGGCACGGTGGCGGATATCGGTATTGTTGCGGGTATCGTCGCTGCGCTGGAAATCGTCTTCATTCTCCTCTGGGGCTGGATCGAGAAGAAGGTTCCGCAAACACTGACACTTGCGGCGGGAGCGGGGCTTTATGCCATCTATCTCATCCTGCAGGGGCTTGCTTCCGCGCCGTGGCATATCTACGCGCAGACGGTTATCAGTGCGCTGGGTGCCGCCGCGATCATCAGCATTCCCATTACCTACCTGCAGGAACTGATCGCTGATCGGCCGGGGCTCGGAAGCTCGCTGATTGCCGTCAATATCTTTCTCGGTGCTGGTCTGGGTGCGCTGATTTTTGCCGTTGGAACCCTGGTCTCCAGCTATTCGGGAACTTCCATATTGGGAGCAATCGTGGGGCTCGGCGGCGTTTATATGCTTTACGCGCTTGATGGAAAGGGCCGCCGCAGGTAACGGCCACCCAAATGAAAGAGGTTACGATGATTCTCGAGATTTGTGTGGACGATGTCGCCGGTCTGGAAGCGGCGGTCAGCGGTGGGGCCGATCGCATTGAGCTCTGTGCGGCGCTGTCGGGCGGCGGTGTGACGCCATCGGCGGGTTTCATGCAACGCGCGGCGTCCTGTGGGCTGCCGGTGAGCGTCATGATCAGGCCGCGCGCCGGTGATTTCGTGTTCACACGCGATGAAGCGGATGTCATGAAACGCGACATCGATGCGGCGCGTGCTGCAGGCCTTTCCGGCGTGGTGCTCGGCGCCTCGCGTGACGATGGTTCGCTCGATATCGTTCTGCTCGAGGAATTGCGCCGTCACGCGGACGGGCTGGATGTGACGCTGCACCGGGCCTTTGATGTCGTGCCTGATATGGAAGAGGCCCTGGAAGCTGCCATCACGTTGGGGTTTCCAAGAATTCTCACTTCCGGCGGCGCGCGTTCGGCGCTTGAGGGGATGGAGGCTCTGGCGCACCTATCCGAGATGGCCGCAGGCCGGATCGTCATCATGCCCGGTGCCGGCGTGCGTCCGCAGAGCGTTCAGACATTGCTGGATCGCTTTCCGATCACGGAAATCCACGCATCCTGTTCCGCCGTTCCATCCTTTGATCCGGAAAGCAGGGTGGCGAAGCTCGGTTTCACCGGCGCAGGGCGCAAGGTTACAGATGAGGCGGCGGTTCGCGAGTTGAAGACGATCCTCACCGCTCATCATAAAGGCGGCGCAGCGCTCTAGCCGTTCCGGCCGCGCCATCGAGGTCGAGCGTGATCGTGCCGGGTGCTGGCAAGGCCAGTGCTGCCTTGATGGCATCGGCCATCGGTTGCGCCGAAATATCCTTCTCCTCCAGCACATGCGCCAGCCCCAGTCGCGCCAGTCGTTCGGCACGGGCGCTCTGTTCGGTTTCGCCCCCGGCCGCGAAGGGGATCAGAAGCGAGCGGCATTTTGCCTGAAGAATATCGCAGACGGTATTATAACCGGCCTGTGAAACCGAAAGCCGTGCCCCGGCGAGCAAACTTGCGAAATCCTTGCGGAAACGGAAGACGGACACATTCTCGGCCGCCTGCGCCGAGATCGCATCGAAATCCGCTTGCGGCATGTTTGGACCGGTTACGAGGCACCAGTTCTTGATGCCACCAAGCAGAGGGGCGGCCTCGATAGCAGCCCGTATGAGTGTTGCCCCTACGGCGCCGCCGCCTGCGGAAACCACGATGTCGAATTTCTCCTCCGGTTCCGGCGGCGGAAGGGGGGCGACGAGCCCGGTATAGACGATGCGCTGGCTGATTTCGCCGGTGAGGGGAAAGGTGTCTTCCAGCCGGGCGAAATCCGGATCGCCATGGACGAGCACTGCATCGAAATGTTTCTTCACCAGCGACACGGTCTCTTCGTCCCGTCCCGGTTTGGTTTTTTCCTGAAGAATATCGCGCAGCGACGCCATGACGAGGGGGCGCGGTTCGCTGTCCTCAATCTCGTCCAGCAGCGGCAGCAATTCAAATCGCACCTGCCTGCGACCGAAAGGGAAAGCCTCGATGATAACGATATCGGGTTTGGCGCCGTGATAGGCCCCGATCAGCATATCGGTTCTAAGCCTCTTGAAGTTGTCATCCACCGGTTTGCCGGAACTGTCGACTAGGCCGGCAAAGTTGCCGTCGCTAACGGCGATGGGCGGCAATTCGACATGGCGGATGCCCTCGCCCGGAAAGCCCGGGACCGGAGTGCCGCCCGTCACCAGAACCACATCAAAACCGTCCGCCTGAAGGGCTTTGGCAATGCGGCTGGCGCGGGCGATATGGCCGATGCCGAGAAGGTGCTGGACGTAAAAGAAGACGCAGGGGCGTTTTTCCGTATCGGTCATGGCGTTTTTTCCCACTCGGTCTCGAACAGGGCCTTCAGTTCGGCAATGCTGGTGCGATGGTCGAAGGCGGTGCGCACACGGTTTTCGGCTGCACTGCCAAGACGCTGGCGCAATTGCGGATCGGTGATGGCCATGCGCAGAGCCTCTGCGAAGGCGGCCGGATTTTCCGGTTCCGTCAATAGGCCGTTTTCACCACTGACGAAGAACTCCGGAATGCCTGATATGTTGGTGGAGATGCAGGTCAAAGCCTGGCTCGCAGCCTCGACCAGCACATTGGGAAGGCCATCGCGGTCGCCATCGCTGGTGATGCGGCAGGCAAGAGCGAAGAGGTCTGCTTCCCGGTAATTCTCCAGCACCTGCTTCTGGTCCATGGCGCCGGTCCAGACGATCCTGTCGGCAATGCCGAGTTCGTCGGCAAGTTTCTTCAGTGCGGCCAGTTCATCGCCGCCGCCGATATGGGTGAAACGCCAATGGATATTCTGGGGAAGCGAGGCGAGCGCGCGCAGCAGAATATCGATGCCCTTTTTCTTGACGGCTCGGCCGACGCTTAAAATCCTGACAGGATCATCGGCGTCCGATCCGTCCCTTACCGGGCGCGGTGTCTCGAAATGCGGGAAGCGGGTGAGATCGAGGCCATGATAGCTCAGATGCACATTCTTCTTGGCCCCGGAAAGTGTCTGCAGATGCTGAAAACCGCCGGCGGTGCAGGTCACGGCCCAGCGGGCGCTTTGCAGCTTGGCGGCAAGGTCGCGGTCGTTCGAGGTCCAGATGTCCTTCGCGTGCGCCGAGATCGTCCAGGGCGTGCCTGTCATCAGATGGGTATAGGCGGCGACCGAGGCGGGCGTGTGGATGAAGTGAACGTGCAGCCATTCGGCATCTTCCGGCCATTCATGCGCGAGCACCGCGGCCTGCCCGAAACGGCGGAAGCGGTTGCGGCTGAGATCATGCGGCAGGTCGCTGAAAAAGCGGCGAAGCGCTTTGGTGAAGCCCGGCTTTTTGCGGCAGGCCCATAGCGCCCTCAGAACGCGCAGCGGTTCCTCGTGCAGATACTCCGGCAAATAGGTAACGGGCGCGCGGATTTCATCGTGAACGGGATGGCGCTTCTTGTCCGTGGGCCGGCGCATCGACATGAGTTCGAGCTTCAGGCCGGCCTTTTCCAGCCCGAGAAGCTCCTGAGCTATGAATGTCTCGGACAGGCGCGGATAGCCCTTGAGGAGCACCACGATTTTTTTTGTATCGGTCACGTTGCGCGTGTCTCTTTTGAAGTGGTGTTTGTCGGGGAACCGGTCACGCGGTTAGCGTGATCGGCGCCTTGTCGCCCTCGGGCGGCAGCCATTCGGCGATCCGGCGCGATATGTTTTCCAGACCATCCAGTTTCAGCCCGCGCGCATTGACGGAAGGGGGCGCGCGGTTTGGCAGCGCTTTCAGTGCCGCCGCCATTTTTGCGGGGTTCTCGGCATCTTCCGGTAGAAGCATGTCGAAAAGGCCAAGCTCCGAGGCGCGGCTGGCGCGGATAAGCTGCTCTTCGCGCGGCACCGTGCGCGGCACGACGAGGGCGGGTTTGTCGAAAGACAATATCTCGCAGACGGTGTTGTATCCGCCCATCGAAACAACGGCCTGCGCGCCGGCGACGAGATCTTCCATGCGATTGTCGAACTCGATGATCTCGATATGCGGAATATCGGCGACGCTGTTCATGAAGCGCTGGCGCTGATCCGCCGGCATATAGGGGCCGAGCACCACCAGCGCCTTATGCGTCAGTTCGCTGTCATGGCGATAGGCGTTGATGACGTCATCGATCAATTCGCTGCCATCACCGCCGCCGCCGGTGGTGACGAGAAGGTAATCGCCTTCCGGCCGATGCGATACGGTTTCGGCCTGCGTCTTGGACCTTTGCAGGAAACCGACGAAATCCATCTTGTCTCGAACGGTGTGCGGAACATCGAGCCCCGTCAGCGGATCGTGGAAATCGGGCGGGCCATAAATCCAGACGTGGTCATAGAACTGGCCGATCTTTGTCATGACATTGTTGCGCTTCCACTCCGCTTCGAGCAGCTGCGGCGCATCCATGACGTCGCGCAGGCCGATGACGAGCTTGGTGCCCTGTCCCTTGAGATAGGCGAGCGTTTCCTCCACCTCGCCACGCAGGCCCATGGGCTCCTTGTCGACGATGAAGATATCCGGCTGGAAGCTTTCAGCGGTGTGATAGATGATGGAGCGGCGCATCTTCAGCGTTTCCTGAAGATCGATATGCCTGTCCATCGAGGTATATTCACCGTTGCGCAGTTTGATGACGCTCGGGATTTTCACGAAATCGACGCGGGCGCGATAATCGAAGGCGCCGGCAATCGTCGCACCTGAAATGATGAGGACGTTGAGGCCGCGATAATCCTCCACCAGAGCATGCGCAATCGTGCGACACCGCCGCAGATGGCCGAGGCCGAAGGAATCATGGCTGTACATGAGAATGCGCGCGTCGTTCAAACGGGAGCTCATGGGCCAGACCTCTTTTTGCCTTTCACGATGAAGGCGGCGTCGGAAGGGCAGTGTATCAAGACGTATTCCATTTTATTTGAAGGGGTCCGCAGCATCACGTAGTCCGTCACCGAAGAAATTAAAGGCCAGAATGACGAGAACGACCGGGATCGTCGGTATTAGAAGCCACGGATATAGCGCAATGACGCTGACGCTGCGCGCCTCTGTGAGCAGAATTCCCCAACTTGTGATCGGTGGTCTGAGACCAAGCCCGAGAAAGCTCAGTGCGGTCTCGCCCAGGATCATGCCTGGAATTGTCAATGTGGCAGAGGCGATCAGGTGTGACATAAAGCCGGGAATAAGGTGTCTGCCGATGATGCGCGGCGTGCCCGCGCCCATCAATTGTGCAGACAAAACATAGTCTTCTTCGCGAAGCGCCAGCAGTTTTGAGCGCACGGCGCGCGCCAGCCCCGTCCAGTCCAGCATGCCGAGAATGATGGTGATGCCGAGATAGACGAGGATGGGGCTCCACGTCACCGGCATGATGGCCGCAAGCGCCAGCCACAGCGGAATGCTCGGGATGGATTGCAGGACTTCAATCACACGCTGGACAATCAGATCAAAGGTGCCGCCGCGATAACCCGCGAGACCACCGATCACAATGCCGAGAACGAAGCTCATGGCGACGCCGAGAAGGCCGATGGTCAGCGAAATACGGGCGCCATAGATGATACGGGAGAGTACGTCACGGCCGAGACGATCCGTGCCGAGCAGGAACATTTCACCGCCTTCGGCCGGGCAAACGAGATGGGTTCTGCCCTCGAACAGGCCCCAGAAGTGATAGGTATCGCCCTTGCAGAAGAAACGCAGCGGCTGGATATCCGTCGGCACGTCCCGATAGACCCGTCTCAGATTGTCCATGTCGAGCGTCATTTCCCGGCCGTAAACGAAGGGGCCGACAAATTTTCCGTCATTGAACAGGTGAATGGCCTGCGGTGGCGCGTAGATGTGCTCGATATTGCGGGTATGGAGGTTATAGGGCGCGAGGAATTCGCTGATCAGGATCGAAAGGTAAAGCACCACCAGAAAAGCGCCGGACCAGACCGCGATCTTGTGCTGACGGAACTGCCACCACATGAGACGCAGCTGCGAGGCCTTGCTGAAGGCCGCCATTCCTGATGTGTTGGGTTCGATCAGCGACGGGTCGAAGGGCGCGGTCGAGACATAGTGGGGCAGCGCTTCGCCGGGGTTCGGAATGGATGAAGTCATTTGACGTTACCACCTCCGAAGCGGATTCGCGGGTCGAGTATGGCAAGGGCGATATCCGACACCAGAACGCCGATCACCGTCAGGAAAGCAAGGAACATCAGGAACGAACCGGCCAGATACATGTCCTGGCTCTGCAGCGCCCTGATGAGCATGGGGCCGGTGGTTTCGAGCGACAGGACGACGGCGGTGATTTCCGCGCCTGATATGATCGCAGGCAGGATCGAGCCGATATCCGAGATGAAGAAATTCAGCGCCATGCGCAGCGGATATTTGGTCAGCACCTTGAAGGGATGAAGCCCCTTGGCCCGGGCCGTCACCACATACTGCTTCTGCAATTCGTCGAGCAGATTGGCGCGCAGGCGGCGTATCATGCCGGCCGTACCCGCCGTTCCGATGATGAGGACGGGAATCCAGATATGTTCGAGGATCGATTTGAGCTTCGCCCAGCTCATCGCCTGGCTCAGATATTCCCGGTCCATCAGGTGGCCGATGGAGATGCCGAACCAGATATTGGCGAAATACATCAGGATCAACGCCAGCATGAAATTGGGAATGGCGATGCCGAGCAGGCCGAGGAAGGTGAGCCCGTAGTCACCCCAGCTGTATTTGTGCGTGGCGGAATAGATGCCGATTGGAAAAGCGAGGATCCAGGTGACGATGATGGTGACGAAGGACACCAGAACCGTCAGCCACAGGCGGTCTCCAACCACATCGCTGACCGGCAGCTGATATTCGAAGGAATAACCGAAATCACCGACGAGCATGCCGGTCGCCCAGCGGAAATAGCGGATCGGTGCCGGTTGATCGAAGCCATAGCGGACGCGCAACTCCTCGATTTCGGCAAGGTTCGCCGTTTCGCCCATGGCACGCAGCTCTGCGACGTAGCTTTCGAAATAATCGCCCGGCGGTAGTTCGATGATGGTGAAGACCAGCATCGAGATCAGGATCAGCGTGGGGATCATGACGAGGATGCGCTTTAAAATATACCGCAGCATATCAGGCGTCTCCGTCATACCAGAAGGCATCCGGCATGTAGACGCCGAGATAAGATGTGGGTTCGTAACCGAAGAGCGCTTTGTCCGGCACGTTTCGCATGCGTTTGACATGGACGACAGGTTGCAGCGCGCCGTTGACGATACCGATGGAAAACACCTGCTGCGTATAAATCCCGAGCATCTCCAGCCAGATGGCCTGACGTTCTTCCTCGGTGACGCTTCTGCGCCATTTTTTCAGGAGATCGAGCAGGTGCGCCGCTTCCGGCAGGTCAGGTTCCTTGCCCTCGCGGCCGCCGGAAAGATAATGGATGCCCCAGACTGGCCATTGCAGCTGGTCGTCACCGGTGGGCGCAAGGCCGGATGGCAGCATGTCCGGCGTCGGCACACCATTGTCCATGCCCATCCATACCGACATCAGCACCTCGCCGCCCATGGCGCGTTTGCGGAAGACATCGCGCTGGGTGGGGCGCACGGAAACAGCAATGCCGATATGCCGCCAGTGATCCGTCACTAGCTCCATCACGTCGGTTTCGAGCGTGCTTTCGCCTGTCGTCTCGACGATGATATAGGCCGGACGCCCATCCGGCAGGAGCCGGAGGCCAGCGCTGTCGCGCCTGTCGAGACCGGCTTCATCGAGCAGCCTGTTGGCGGTTGCGCGGTCGAAGGCGCTCCAGGCGTCCGCAAATTCCTGCCGGTAAAGCGGGCTTTCCGGCAGAACGGTATCGGCGCTCTCCTTCGCCAGCCCGTAAAAACAGACCATGTTGATTTCGTGCCGGTTGATCGCAAGGGACAAAGCACGGCGCACGCGTACGTCCTGAAAAGCGCTGCGCCAGACCGGATCGGCGCAATTCAGGTTGGGCAGAAGCGCGATGCGTGAACCCTGGGAGCGCTTGTAGAGGTTCACCTTCAGAGGAAAACGCTTTTCCGCATCCTTCAAAAAGGTGTAGTCGGCGAAATCGAGGCCAAAATATTGCAGATCGCTGTCGCCGGAGGCCGTCTTGGCCGAGATGATATCGGACGAGGTGACGTTCAGCAGGAACCGGTCGAGATAGGGCAGTTGCAGGCCGTTTTCATCGACGCGATGATAATAGGGGTTGCGTTCGAACACGAACTGTTCGGCTGGCGGCGCGGTTGTGTTGCGCCAGGCATCCAGTGTCGGCAAAGCAGGATTTTCCGGGCGCACCTGCCGCGACATCTTGATATGCAGCCCGCTCCAGTCATCCGCCTTGTTTTTCTTGATGAGTTTGGCGAGATTTTCCGCAGTCTGATATTTGACGTGGAACTGCTTCATGTAGGCGGCGGGAAGGAACAGCCGCGCCGGTGAGGCGGCTGCGAGCTTCGCCAGAAAATCCGGGTTGGGGCCGTCCCAGCTGTAACGTACCGTCAGCAGGTCAATGACCTCGATCAGGGGTGGTTTGTTGTTGACCAGAAGTTCGATCGGAGGACCGCCCTTGTGGATTTCCTTGTTGAGGGCGACATCCTCCCAGAAATAGCGGAAATCCTCAGAGGTGAAGTCGCTGCCATCGGACCATTTGTGGCCCTCGCGCAGCTTGAAGGTGAAGATGCGTTCGTCCTGAACGTCGTAGCTTTCCAGAATATCCGGATGAAGCTCGAATTTTTCGTCATAACCGACGAGGCGGGCATAGCTGCTGATCGGCATCAGCCTGATATCACGCTGGCCGCCAATGAGCATGCGCACCGAGCCGCCATGTTTTCCTGGCTCACGGCCAAGCGCTTTCATGTCGATGACACGCGGGTTTTTCGGCAGCCGTTCGGCTACGTCGGGCAATTCGCCCTTTTCCCGTTTTTCCTTGAAATAGGCGGGGTCGGTATAGGCGGCTCGCGCATAGGCCGGCAGGAAAACGGAGGCCAACAGGGCAAGGGTGGTGCGGCGCGTGATCAAGGGCGAAGCTCCCGGATGTCGGCATTGCCGTTTGCGAGAACGAAATGGCCGTCGCCCAGATCGGCGGAGATCATGTCGCCATCACCCTCATCGCGGAACTGCTTGCCCCAGTCGAATTTGCCCGTCGCGCTGATCTTGCCGATGGTGCGGAAATCAAGCGGACGGTCGAGATCGGGGAAAGGCACGGCTGCCAGCAGCGATTTGGTATAGGGGTGAACCGGAGAGCGCATCATGATTTCCCGCGGCGCCAGCTCGACGATGCGGCCCTCGCACATCACGGCCACGCGGTCGGCCATGTAATCCACCACCGCCAGATTGTGCGAGATGAAGAGATAGGTAAGCCCGAGGTCTTTTTGCAAATCCTTGAGCAGATTGAGGATTTGCGCCTGCACGGAGACATCGAGGGCGGAAACGGGTTCATCGCAGATCAGCAGTTCGGGTCCGAGCGCCAGGGCTCTGGCGATACCGATACGCTGCCTTTGGCCGCCCGAAAAACTGTGCGGATAACGATTAAGCGCGCTTTCTCCAAGCCCGATAGCCCTGACGAGATTGCGGACTTTCTCCGCGCGGTACTTCGCATCGCCCCGTCCGTGGATTTCGAGCGGCTCGCTCAGAATATTGCCCACCGTCATACGTGGAGACAGCGACGATATCGGGTCCTGGAAGACCATCTGTATCTTCGACCGCAGCTCCTTGAGGTCGCCGTCCTTCGCATTGAGGACATCGATATCGCCCTGCGGGCGATGAAAGGTCACCGAGCCTTCATCCGGGCGCACGGCGCGCATGAGGATTTTGCTGACGGTGGTTTTGCCGCTGCCGCTTTCGCCGACCAGGCCGAGGCATTCTCCGCGGCGGATTTCAAAACTGACGCTGTTGACCGCTTTTGTGGCGTTGGCGTCACCCTTGCGGAACCAGCTGGATTTGCGGGTTGTGAAGGTCTTGCTGATATTGTCCACGGTCAGAAGCGGGCCGGGAGTTTTATTGACCGCGGCGGTCTTTTTGCCGACAAGGCTTTCGTGGTCAATGTTGATTTCACGCAGCGCCTTCAGCCTTTCGCCGGGCTTCATGTCGAAATGCGGCACGGCGGCCATCAGGCCCTTGAGATAGGGATGGCTTGGCGACTTGAAAATGTCATCGACCGTGCCCGCCTCCATGATCTCGCCCTGATAGATCACGGCGACCTCGTCGGCGATATTGGCCACTACACCGAGATCGTGGGTGATGAGCAGCATGCTCATGTTCAGCCGGCTCTGGAGATCGCGCAGGAGCTTCAGGATCTGCGCCTGTATCGTCACATCAAGCGCCGTCGTCGGCTCGTCGGCGATCAGGAGCGCGGGGCGACAGATCAGCGCCATGGCGATCATGGCACGCTGGCGCATGCCGCCCGACAATTCGAAGGGATACATGTTCACGACCTTCTTGGGTTTGGAAAACCCAACGAGATCGAGCGTTTCATACATTTTTTCCGCACGTTCGGCCGGCGACAGGATGCTGTGGATTCTGAGCGCCTCATCGATCTGGTTGCCGATCGTATGCAGCGGCGAGAAGGACGTCATAGGCTCCTGAAAAATCAGGCCGATGCGGTTTCCGCGTATTGAACGGATTTCCCGCCCGTCCTTCGGCAATTGCAGCAGATCGATAGGGCCGGCTGCAGCATTTTCCGGATCGGTGAACAGCACCCGGCCGTTCACGCGCGCCGTCTTGGGATGAATGCCCATGATGGTCTGGCCGATGACGGACTTTCCCGAGCCGGACTCGCCAACGAGAGCAGTGACTTTTCCCGGAAGAATGCGAAGGCTGGTACCCCTGACGGCATCGATGGTGCCGCCCATCAGAGAAAACGAAACCCGCAGATTTTCAATACGGAGCAAATCTGCGCCTGCGCTCATGCCAAAGGGTTCCTTGCCGTCTCTTTATTGTTACGTTGTGACAATTGCTCAGGAGGGCTTAAATCCACGTTATCGCAGGGTTTGTTGTCTGTCTATGCCTCTGAAACATCGAATTGTTTAGCAAATTCAAAGCCGGCTTCCGAAATAGGGCGGCTTGCCTGACAGCTCCTGTTTCGTGATATGTTAACGGGTGCTTTTGAATGAGGATCCATGTCCGACAAGAAATATTATGACGCTGAGCTCGATAAAGCCCGGCAGTTGCAAAATGACGGCCGATATGTGGAAGCCGACGCGCTTCTCTTATCGCTGGTTGCAGCAAAAGACGGACATCTGATGGGCGAACGGACGGTGCTCGGTCTGCCGCGCAGACTGCATGCCGCGCGGCTGCGTCTCGCCAAGGCCGAGGGCGATATGGTCGCCAGGATCGGCTATCAATATACGCTGGTTCCGCCGCCACAGGTGCTGCAGAAATATGCGCGGTTTTCCACGGAAGAACGTCGCATCATCAGTCTCAAAAGCCGTGAAGACGTGCCAAGGCTTATCCACCAGATATGGATCGGGGAAAAAGCCCCGCCGGTATCGGTTGAGGCATGGGCCGCCCACGCTTCGAACCATCGTTACGACTATCGCCTCTGGCGGGAGGCTGATCTTGAGCGGGAAGGCGTGTTTTCGAACGGCATCTTCAAAACCATGCTGGACAAAGGCGATTATCCGGGCGCGGTGGATGTGGCCCGTTATATCCTGCTGGAGCGATTTGGCGGCATCTATCTCGATTGTGACTGGTATCCGGCGCGGGACGATGTGAGCTTCGATACATTCCTGCCCTTGGCGGGGCTGACAGTGTTTGACGAAAAAACGCCGCGTGACACGGGGCAGGGCAGCATGCTACTTGCCAATTCCTTCATCGCTGCGCCTGCCGGACATCCGGTCTTTGGCAAGATGCTGGAGGCCTTTCCCGGGATCATCGAAGACATGCCGCGCGCGCCTGCCTGGTGGTCGACCGGTCCTTTGATATTCACCGTTATCGCCCGGGCCGGAAGCATCAGCCTCGCGCCGGCGTCGTTCGTCGCCGCGTCTCTTCCCAACCGCGCAGCTTTCGATGAGGTGGAAGCGGTCAGGCGGAAACTTTCCACTGAGGCGGGCGGGTTGCTGATCGCCTGGAAATCATGGTGAGATTTCGTCGACAAGGTCCTTGGAAGAACGCCAGCGGGCGGCGGGATGTTCGGCGGTCACTTCGAAAAGCCGTCTCAGGAAGCGCCATACATTGTCATCATGCACGAGATGATGGGTGAGGATGCCGGTCGCGCCGCCGTTCTCGGCGGTGTACAGGATGCGGGCGGCGGTCTCGGCGAAAAGAACATCGTCGTCACGGCCACCGCGGCTGCCGTGCCAGTCGATCACGTCGACATGGGTGTTCAGGCAGGGCGGCAGGGTGCTTTTCTCCGGGCCGAAAACGGACAAGGCGCGATATCCGAGGCCGGCCAACTCCTTCACGATACCGGCATCTATGCGGTTCCATGGCGGCACGAGCATAGGTACCAAGCGCCCACCATGCAGGTCGTGGAGTTTATCCAGCCCGGATTGCAACTCATCGAGAACGATGGCCGGATCGCGATGTGATCCGAGCTCCTGCTTCTTTTCTTTCTCCCCGGCATAATTCGCATGGGACCAGCCATGGACGGCGACCTGGGCGATATCAGACGTATCCAGATGCTGTGCGAGCCTATCTGTCGTCATCTCGGGAATGACCGCGAGCGTGACCGGAGCGGAAAAGCCGGCGCAAAGATCGAGTAGCGTGTCGAGGGCCGGTGTCGGCTCCACCGCATCGTCGTCCCTGAGCCAGAGATCGGCCTTTATGCCGCGCCGCTCACATTCGTCCAGTGCCGCAACGAGTGTTTCCAGACTCATGATCTTCGCGCCTTTGCTTGCAGCAGGATATGGTTCAGCTCTTTTGCGGCGTTTTCCAAAGACCGTTCGTTCCTGACGAATTGCCGGGCCGCCCTTGCCAGTTCTTCACGCCTGTTGTCATCACCGATCAGGGTTTTAATCGCGTCGGCATAGGCGGCTGTATCATTCTCCGGTGTCAGTAATCCTGTGGTGCCGGATTTTACCACTTCGGGAACACCCGCCACCTTTTCGGCCACGATGGGCAGGCCGGCGGCCTGCGCTTCGAGATAGGCGAGACCATAGGCCTCGCCATGGCCCGGCCAGACATAGAGTGACGCTTTCGAAAGAAGCATGGCGATCTCGGACGCGGTTTTTTCCCCGTGCCAGACAAGGCGCTGATCCGGAAAAGCGCTGAACATGGCTTGTACGGCCGCGCGTTCCGGCCCATCGCCGACGATATCCAGCGTCCAGTTGATATCCTGCGGCAAAAGGGCGAGCGCTTCGGCAAGGGCGCGATAGCTGTCGAGCTTGTCACCCGCCCGCATCATGGCGACGGCAATCAACTTTGCCGGGGTCGGATTGGGTGTGTTTTTGAGAAAGGCCTCGGCATCGATAAAGGGCGGTAACATGGCCCATCGAAGGGCGGGCGAGGCCCGCACAAGCCCCTCGCGATCCCGCGCAGTGAGGCAGATATTGATCGATGCGACATTCAATGCGGCCAGCAACCGGTCTTGAACCACCTGCCAGCCCATCCCGTTGCGCTTGGGCGAATAGGATGCCTCGGCGGTGACGTAGGGAATATCGAAACGTCTGGCCAGTTCCGGCCCAAGCAAATCGAGGGCCTTGTAATAGGGGTGATAACAAAACCAGAGGTCCGGTGCGCCCTCCAGCTGCCAGCGCTGCGTGATGGTCTCGATTTCGCGCTCAGCCGTTTCGGCAAGCGAAGTCCGCGCGGGATCATCCGGCTGTTTCAGGAAGCCGCGCAGTTCGGAGGCGACTGAAACCTCGTGGCCGCCCATCGTCATCGCCTGCATCAGCAGGCGGGCCATCAGCCGGTCGCCGGAGGGAACGGGATGGTTGGGTGATTTGAGCGGCGCATAAAAGGCGATCTTCATGGCGATGGTTGTGCGTTGCCGGTGGCTTGGGCGTCAACCGGAATTTGAAAGGCCCGAGCCTTGACAGGTCAGTCATTCTTGCCCAACTGAAAGGCATCTTTTGCACATGCGCGGAGCGTGACACGCTTTGACTTCCCCAGACATTTCCCAGAACCTGCTTTCCAGCATTGAAAACAGAAGCGCCAAAGCGGGGGTGATCGGCCTCGGCTATGTCGGTCTGCCGCTTGCCATGACGATCGCCAAGGGCGGTTTCAAGGTTGTCGGTTTCGATATCGATCCCGGTAAAATTACCGCGATCGAGGCCGGACGCAGCTATATCGAGGCCGTTTCAGACGAGGTGCTGGCAAGTGTGAGGCAGGATGACGGCTTTGTCGCCACCTCGGATTTCTCCAGGCTGGCCGAATGCGATGTCATCGCCATCTGCGTGCCCACGCCCCTGACCAAATATCGCGAGCCGGATCTTTCCTATGTCGAAAAGACCTGCCGGGATATTGCCGCGCATCTGCGCAAGGGGCAGCTCGTGGTTCTGGAATCGACCACCTATCCCGGCACCACCGACGGGGTGGTGAAGACCATTCTGGAAAGCACCGGGTTTGTCTCCGGCGTCGATTTCTTCCTTGGCTTTTCGCCCGAGCGGGAAGATCCCGGCAATCGTGATTTCGAGACCTCGACCATTCCGAAGGTTGTCGCTGGCGATGGTGAGGCCGCTGGAAAGCTGATGGAGGCTTTTTACGGTTCGGTGGTCAAAAAAATCGTTCCGGTTTCGACCAATGCCACGGCGGAAGCGGTAAAAATCACCGAAAACGTCTTCCGTGCCGTCAATATCGCCCTCGTCAATGAACTCAAGGTCGTCTACGAGGCCATGGGTATCGACATATGGGAAGTGATCGATGCGGCGAAAACCAAGCCGTTTGGTTTCATGCCCTTTTATCCCGGTCCGGGTCTTGGCGGCCACTGCATACCGATCGACCCGTTCTATCTCACCTGGAAATCGCGGGAATATGAATTGCCAACGCGGTTCATCGAACTTGCCGGGGAGATCAATACCGGTATGCCGCGTCACGTCATCGGACGGGTTGCGGAGGCGCTCGATATTCATTCCGGCAAGGCGCTCAGCCGCTCAAAGGTGCTGGTTGTCGGTCTCGCCTACAAAAAGAACGTGCCTGACATTCGCGAAAGTCCCTCACTGAAGCTCATCGAGCTTATTCAGGAGCGCGGCGGCGAAGTGGCCTATTTCGATCCCTACGTGGCTGAAATCCCGAAAACACGGGAATATAGCCACCTCATGGG
This sequence comes from Agrobacterium sp., assembly GCF_059499945.1. NCBI lineage: Bacteria > Pseudomonadati > Pseudomonadota > Alphaproteobacteria > Hyphomicrobiales > Rhizobiaceae > Agrobacterium > Agrobacterium sp. The sequence goes on from NZ_JCABZP010000016.1 coordinate 343,572, forward strand.
CATGAAATCCGTGCCGTGGGACAGGCAGGCGATCGGCGCCTTCGACGCCGTTCTCGTTGCGACTGACCATGACAATGTGGATTATGCCGCTCTAAGCGAATGGGCGCCGCTTATCATCGACACACGCAATGTTTTCGCGCGTCGGGATATAGCCGCAAAACACATCATCAAGGCCTGATAAAATGAGCAGACTCGATAGTTTCATTCGCCGGTTGACCGCGCAGCGGGATATCCTCAACCATGTCGCGGCCAATCTCGATCTGCCGGGTGAAGGGGCGCTTATGGAAATCGGCCTTGGAAACGGGCGCACCTTCAATCACCTGCGAGAGCTGTTCCCCAACCGCCGCATCATCGCTTTCGACAGGGCCATGGGTGCACATGCCTCCTCGGTTCCGGCGCAGGAGGATCTGGTGATCGGCGAAATATCGCAAACCGCTCCGGCTTTCATCGGCACGGAAGCGGCTTTCGTGCATGCCGATATCGGCACGGGCTATCCGGAAAAGGATGCGGTTACCCTTACATGGTTGCCCGATCTTGCTGCGGGCATGCTGGCAAAAGGCGGCCTCGCGGTCAGCGGGCTGCCTCTGGATCATCCCATGCTGAAGCCGCTGCCGGTGCCGGCAAGTGTGCCGACGGACCGTTATTTTCTCTATCGCAAGATTTGAGATCGGACGCCCCGACAGGTTTGTCGGGGCTACTTCATAAATAGCGCTCGCTCTCTTCCTTCGAGAGCAGGAAGACCTTCATTTGCGAGTTGCGGCCGCGAATGGCGATTTCTTCGCTTCTGAGGTCGGCAATCTCCTGTCCCGCCTGAATGATGGCTGGTTCGGAAACGACGATGGCGGCGCCGAACTCCTTGGCCTTGGATTCGAGCCTGCTTGCCACGTTGACGGTATCGCCTATGGCCGTCAGGGTTTTTGCCGCGCCATATCCCATCACGCCGACGATGCTCGGGCCGGAGTGAATGCCGACCACCACTTCCAGGCGGACGGCGAATTGTTTCTCCAACCCCTCGTTCAGGATGGCGATATCCCGCAATATGGTTGCGGCTGCCTTCATGGCGTTGCGACAGGCACGGTCCGCATCCTCGCCAAGTCCAAAAAGGGCCATGGCGCCATCGCCAATGAATTTGTCGAGATGACCTCCGGCGTGTTCGACGGCTTGGCCGACGATGGTGAAATAGCGGTTGAGAAGGAAGACGACATCATAGGGCAGCTTCGCTTCGGACAGCGTGGTGAAGTTACGCAGATCGCAGAAGAGGATGGCGATTTCTTCTTCACGGCCGGGTCGGGCCGGCTGTGCATCCGCGGGCAGATCGCTCTGCTGGGGCGGTGAAACGAGAAGCGCGATGTTGAGATCGCTCGTAGGGCGCAGCTGACAACCGAGCCGCACATCCGAATCGGCATGGATGCGCCTCAAGGTGGTCTGCTCTATCTCCCCGGGTGGCGGAAGCGGGCCCTTGCTGTTCAGAACCTTGACGCGACAGGTTGAGCAGCGTCCCTTGCCGCCACAGACGGAGTAGTGCGGGATGCCCGCGAGCCTGCTGGCTTCGAGAATGCTGAAGCCGGCCGGGATGCGTGCTTGTGCGCCCTGTTCATAGTGGATTTCGATGGCGGTCAACCGTTGCCGGAAGCTGCGCACGCCGCGCAATACGAAGACCAGCATGACCGCGCCGGCAAAAAGCGCTTCGGTCGTGCTGGTAATGAACCGGATTCGCGTTTCCATCTCCCTTTGCAGCGGGAGCTCGTCTCTCTGGATGGCGTAATCCGAGAGCCCGGGAGGAAGCGCGTATTTCCGATCGACTTCCTCCAGCCAGCGGCCCGCATCGCTGAAACCCAGCAAGGCCAGAAGCGGCAGCATCACTGCCACCGTCATGAAGAGCCCGGCGATTTTCGGATACCAGTCGCGATAACGCAGCCAGAAATAAAGGCCGATGCATCCGTGGATCCAGATCACGATCAATGCAAGGCTCTGCCATGCGCCGCTGACAGGATTATTGATCCACAGGCGGCGGATAACCGAATAATAACCGACGTCGATGCCATAGAGCATGTGCGATACGCGGATATTCACGGCATGGCCGATGATCAGAAACGGGATCGACAGGCCGAAAATGACCTGAAGCGCTTCGCGAAGCGGCATGCGCAGCGTTCTGCGCTGATAAAGCGAGCGCAGAACAAGGCAGACATGCACGACAACCGACCCATAAAAAAGCAGGCTGCTGACGGGATTGAGCCAGATCAGGCTGAACCATTTTCGCGCCCGTTCGGCGGTATCGATGGAGATGAGCGCGAGGGAGTGATTGAAAAGATGGGAAAATACGAAAGCAAATATGATGAGACCGGATAAAATCCGGGCGCGTCTCAAATTGGTCTCCGAAAAGAAACGGATCATGCAAATCCCATCATGTGGTCATCGACGCAGAATCATCATGTAGTATGTGGTGGCACCCCTTAGTGCAGGGTGTCTCGTGGCAATATCGTGGAGCAATTGATCGCAAACAGTCAATTGTGCGTGTTCGAATGCCTGCGTGCAAAAGATGTTGAATCAGGACTTCGAAAAAACGGTCGGCAAGATCAAATCTTCGCCGGAGCCAAGTTGCGATCAGAGTTCGATGATCTGGCCGTCCATGGCCGCGAATGCGCCGCTGAACAGGGATTTTGCCTGTTTTTCGATGCTGTCCAGTTCCTCGTCGCTGCGGCTTGGGGCGTGGTGGATGAAACCGACATTTTTTGCACCAGCGAGTTTGGCGAGGCGGATCGCCTGTTGCCAGGACGAATGGCCATAACCGCGATAAAGGCCCATTTCCTCATCGGTGAACATGGCGTCATAGAGGAAAAGATCGACATCCCTGATCAGGTCGAGCACGGTTTCGTCGATGCTGCCCGGCTCATGTTCGGTGTCGGTGATGATGGCAAGGGATTTTCCTTCCCAGTCCAGCCGGTATCCGATGGCGTTGCCGGGATGGTTGAGCATTCCGGTTCTGATCGAAAGGCCGGGATGCACATCAAGCGCATCGCCGGGCAGGAAGTCCCGCGTTGCGATCTTGGCACAACAGATCTCCAGCGGCACGGGGAACCAGGGCGGGCTCATGAAATCCCTGAGCATTTCCCGGGTCGTCATGGTGCCGGCAAGGTGGCCCGACCAGATGGCGACATCATTGGAGCTGTTATAAAAGGGCTTGAAATAGGGGAAGCCGACAATGTGGTCGTAATGGCAATGCGAGAAGAACAGGTTGACGTCGGTAATGCCTTCCGCCCGCAAAGCAAGGCCAGCGGGATGCAAGCCCGAACCCGCATCGAACAAAAGAACGTGCTCGCCGCATCTTACCTCGATGCAGATGGTATTCCCGCCGTATTTTCGGAAGTTTTCACCTGAAACAGGAAGCGTTCCCCGCGCACCCCAGATCTTTACCCGAAAATTTCTATTACTTTCCCGACTTGTTGTGTCGGAATCGAACGCCATGACACACCCCAATAACAACGGAATCTTGCACGCTTTCCTCCCATGAAGCCCGTTGTCTCTATAGATTCTTATATCCGCTCGTTTCTGGCGGAAGCCTTTACCCCTTATTCAGTCAGCATTTCATTTATATTGCAATAGTACGACATTTATTTTTCCAATATCGCCATTCACGGTAGCAAGGAATTGCCGTTTATGTCCTGACGCTCGTTCGCGCTTTGCTCAGTTCCGCCGTCGTCTGGGTAAGGCGTTCGGCGAGAACACGCATGACCTTGATGGTGATGTCAGGGAAATCGGACATGAGCTTGAAGAACTGTTCCTTGCCGATGCGCAGGGCTTCCACATTGGTGGAGGCGCGAATGGTCGCTGTTCTGACGCTATCGCAAAGGATTGCGATTTCGCCGACAATGGCATTACCGGTCATTTCGGCCACTTTCAGCGTGCCCGAAGGGGAATCGACGAGAACATCGACTTTTCCGGTCAAGAGAACATAGGCCGCATCGCCGACGTCTCCCTGATGAAACAGTACGTCGCCAGCGTGATAGGATACTCGGTCGGACGCGAATGCGAGTAGTTTGAGCTTTGACGGTTCCATTTCAGAAAAAAACGGGACCCTTTTCAGCATTTGAATTTCGTCTTTAAACAGCATTGACTTACCCTGTTCTTGTTCCACCTCGGTCACCTTCTTGGACTTATGTTGCGACCATGTCCTTGAATGTACCGTTTTCCTCGGCGAGAGTCTCGTAACTTCCGTCGGCGGTGATCAGGCCCTGATGAACAACGATCACTCGCTTGAACATGCGAGAGAGCGTCGCATTCGACAGAACCCATATGATCGACGGGTTATTGTTGTTCTGTTTCAGGAGTGTGATGACCCGTTCAACAATTTCCTCCTGCTGTCGGGGATCGAGGCCGGGAAGAGGGCGGTTAAAGACGTAATAATCGGATTTGCGGATCAGCGCCCGCGCGAGATTGAGCTTCTGGCGCTGGAGCGGGCCAAGCCGTTTGCCGCCGGCGCCGAGGTTGAAGTCCAGACCCACCGCCAGCACGCGCTCATAGACACCCTGCTTGCGCATGACATCTGCCACGATGCGGGTGATGCGCCGCGAGGCGTCGGTGTAACGATGGCCGACCTTGCCGAAGAGGATGTTGTCCAGAAGGCTGGTGGCGCTCATGTATTTGGTCGGATCGTAGATTTCGATCACGTTTTTCAGGCTGTCGGGCAGGTTCTCATGGAACATGTGCCGGACTTCGACGATCCGGTTCATGATCTCCGGCGACAGCAGGCCGAAACGCTGGCGAGGCTCGATGTAGAAGAAGCTGAGCCGCAGCATTGCGCGCTTTTCGTTTTCATTGGCCTCGTCGAAACTCTTTCCCTGAAGCCGCTGCAGCATCTGCTGATAGACTGGAATGTCATCGGGGGTCATGAAGGTAAGCTGCTGGAAGAAGGGGTGATCTCCCGGCAGGTCGGCGAAGATTTCCACGATGTTTTCGGCAATCGTGTAACCCATTTCGAACAGGGTTTTGACGAGACCGGTTTCGCGCATCAGGGAGCGGAAATAGTCGCTTTCGATGACGATTCTGATTGTCTGGGACGAATCCCGCATGGTGCCGAACAGCAGGTTTTCACCAACCGTCGCCTCGCTGTTGTAGCTTTCCAGTTCAAAGGGGGCGATGAGGCCGCTCAGATTTTCCTTTTCCAGTTCAGCCCGCAGGACATGCCGCAACTCCACGATGCGGGCGGCAAGATGCAGGTCGGTCAAAGGATCGATCGACGAACGCAGCGCAAATTCCAGAATATCCTGTGAGAGTTCCACGCTGTCGAGGACGGCCAGAATGGCCTGGATGAGATTTTCCGGCCTGCCGTCGCCGGCCGGGCTCGAAGCGTAATCGATCCATTCGCTGTTGATATCGATCAGCGGATTTCCCGCCATCTTGGCTTCGCGGATTTCCCACTTGCGGTGTTCCAGCGCCGCGCCCTCATAGTCCCTGTCCGCAAGGGGGGCGTGTTTGAGGCCGTAAAGCAGATTGTCCTTCAGGCTGGCATGGAAGAAGTAACTGTCCGAGGAGACATAAGAAATGCGCCGCCCGGTGAGCGATTCCGGCAGTTCCAATATGTCGACGTCGTTGATGCTGATCTTGCCCGAGGTTGGCCAGAGCGTGCGGCCGATCGCATCCGCCAGCGCCTCGGCGCCCGAGCCGCCGACGATGGCGATCACCTCACCCGGCTCGACCTTCAGCGATGCCTGCTCCAGAAGCCGGCTGCCGCTATCATCCTCGAGCGTCAGATTGGCGACGACGATCGGGGCGCTGATTGCCGCGACGGTGCCGGGAGACAGTTTCTGCACCTTCTCTTCGATCATGTTTGGTGCATCGAACTGCTCGAAGACCTGCTCGTATTTCACCTGCACGTCCTGGCGTGCCTGATCCCAGTCGATCAGTTCTTTCAGCGGTCCCGGCAGTTCCTTATAGGCATTGATGACGGCGACCAGCTGCCCGACATCGAGACTGCCCTTCAGTGTGAGATAACCGCCGAGCGCATAAAAGAAGAAGGGTGTCAGCTGCGCGAGGAAGTTATTGATGAATTTGACCAGAAACTTCCACTGGTAGAGATCGTAGCGGATCTTGAAGATGTCGCCGAGGCGATGCGAGGCATCCGCGCGCTCGTAGTTGGAGGTGTCATAGGCGTGGATGGTGCCGATACCGTCGACCATTTCGCCGATGCGTCCGGCAAGCTGGCGGGCGCTCAGCTGCCGCTGGCGGCCGAGCTCTATGAGGCGGCGGCGCATTTTGGGAATGATGCCCACCTGGATTGCCGCCATGAAAGCTGCGATCAGGCCCAGCCAGAAATTCTGCACGAGAATGAAGAAGAGCGCGGAGAGCGCCTGGCCGCCGAGAAGGGCCGGCTGCACGAAGGCGTCGCCGGTAAAGCCGCCGAGCGGCTCAACCTCGTCCTTCACCATGCTGGAGATTTCAGCGCCCTTGACCCGTTTGAAATGGGAGGGTGGGAACCGCAGAATCTTGTCTATGAGCTCGAAGCGGATACGCCGCAGAAGTCGTTCGCCGAGGCGACCCTTGAAGGTATTGATATAATATTTGAAAAGACCGTTGATGACGACAAGCGCAAGGAAGGTCAGGCTGAGCGCCATCAGCATCGACATGCGGTTGAGCTCAAGCCCGGGGAATAATGTCACGGTGCCCCAATAGGGAATATCGACCGTGAGATGCATGAAAAGCTGCGTCGCATTCGCCCCTTCGAAACCATCCCCCTGAATTGGGCCGTTGACGATCTGCTTGGGCAGATCGAAGGCGAGGAAATAGGGGATCATCGAGAGGGCCACGATCAGCAGAATGAAAAGCTGCTGCCGCCTCGTGTGCGACCAGATATAACGCGTAAGGCTTTGTTCCATATAAAACTTCTATGACCTGGCGGGCGAGGCCCGGCGTGTTGGTTTGCGCGGTGTCTAGACGATCCGGTGGCCGGGTGGCGCAACCTCCTCCTGCAAATAGGTGTGGGACTCGCTATTTATCAGTATATTCAAGCGGTTTCGAGCAAAATAGCGGTCCTGCCGAGACTTCTCCGTCACCCCCGCTTTTGTTTTTGCAACGTGTGGGCGACAAGGGATATAAATGCGACTATATTTTTAGACTTCTCTAATATTGTTGTTTTTATTGTAGATCAGGCGTTAAGACGCTTCGATGCAATGATCCCGCGAGGGTTGAGCCAGACACTGGCGCAATGATGGCAAGGTCGATGGCGACAGATATTTCAGAGCGTGCAGGCAGCGATCCGTCCCTTGATGCATTGTCGCTTTCCGGCATTGCCTCGCATGGGGCGGTTGCGCATCCGGTTTCTTTTGACGGGCTCACCGGGATTTTCCATCCGGCGCACAAGCAAGTCAGGCAAGGCCATGCCGTTCTTTTCGTCAGCCCATGGGGCATGGAGGAGCTCTGCAGCCGCAAGTTTCAACGGGTACTGGCCGAGCGGCTGGCCGCCTGCGGTGTCGCTAGCCTTCGATTTGATTATCTCGGCGCGGGTGACGCGCTTGACCCTGATGATGCGGGCCGCGCGGCGGACTGGGTTTCGGATGTGCGCGTAGCGCTCAACTGTCTGAAGCGTCTTTCCGGCTGCACTGAGGTGGTTGTCGTCGCTCAGGGCCTCGGTTGTCTGATAGCGGCACAGGCGTTTGCCGATGTGGCCGAAGCGGGTTCCATGGCGTTTCTGGCGCCTGTCGTTTCCGGCCGCGCCTATCTGCGTGAGTTGGCGATGTGGTCGTCGATGATCGACGATGGTTTAGGCCTTCGGCCCGCGCAGAGGATGATGGAAGCGGGATCGATTGCCGGCATGACCATGCCTGCGGGTGTTGCGGATGCGATCAGGAAGACCAATCTTTCCAATCTCGCGGCTGCTCCGGCGCGCACCATTCTGGCTCTCTCCCGACCGGGCCGCGTGACCGATGCCGATTTCGCCAAACATCTAGCCACGATCGGCGCTAAGGTGGAGGAGGCGGAGTTTTCAGGTTACGACGATCTCGTCTCCAGTCCTACGCTCTCGAAAATATCCGACGATGTGGTCAATCGGCTGGTCGACTGGGTTCTCTCTCAGACCCACGCCGAGAGTGCGGCGATGCCTCTGGAGGATTTCACCCTCAATGCTCCGCAGCGCGGTCGCGGTTTCGTCGAGCAGCCGGTGCAGTTTGGAGATGGCGGACGGCTTTTCGGCGTTTTTTGCGGGCCAGATGATGGGGATGTGGTTTCTTCGGTTCTTCTACTTGGCGCTGCCTATGACCGGCATGCGGGCTGGGGCAGGCTTTCCGTTCAGATGGCCCGAGCATTGGCGCGTGAGGGTGTGGCATCGCTTCGCTTCGACGCGGCCAATATTGCCGACAGCCCTCCGGTCAAGAATGTGCCTGAGCAGGTTCTCTACGATGTCGCGCAGAATGACGACGTGGCTGCCGCACTCGATTTTCTCGGCAAGCGCGGCAAGGGGCCTTTCATTGCGGCGGGCCGGTGCAGCGGCGCTTATCTCGCCTTCAACGGCGCAATCGCCGATGAGCGGATCGGTGCGGTTGTCGCGGTCAATCCGGTGGTCTTCCATTGGCGCAAAGGCCGCTCGGTGGATGAGGCCTTGCATAAACGGCCGCGTTCCTTCGGGGAATACAGCCAGCGCTTTCGCCAGGGCGCGACATTCAAGCGTCTCATCAGCGGCGATGTCGATGTGGCAAGTGCCGGACTGAATATCGTCAAGGCGACGATCAAGAGGCTTTCGACAAAAACGGCGAGGCTGTTCCGCAGGGGGAGCGAGGAAGGGCGTGCCGTTTATGGCGCGTTCGACAAATTGAAGGCGAATGATACCGCCGTCCATCTGCTCTACAGCGACAACGATGATGGTCTGGAGCACTTCCAATATTATTTTGATGCCAATGGCGAAGGGCTATCAGCCTATCAGAACGTGTCGCTGACCATCATTCCTGATGCCGATCACAATCTTTCAACGCCTGAAGCCAGGAAGATGTACATTCATGCGGTGAAGCGGCTTGCCCTAGAAGGAAAATCGCCGGCTGGAACCCAGTGACAGGACCTCTCCGGAAGGCGGGGTTTCGGTCATCGCAGTCTCCGGCATAAGGCCGATTTTTCTGGTCTCGCCAGGGCCGAGATGGAACCAGTTTTCTGCCGGGTGGTAACCCTGCACCTCGACATGGACAGACTGCGCCAGCCGGTCCGCGCCGATTTCAAGAGACCAGTTGCCGCTCGTTTCGCTGAGCGCCACCTGAAGGTTCGCGGCATGCAGCGCCTTTTTACGGCCGAGAGGGAAATGGAACGCGTCGGCGATGACATGTCCTGTCGCAACGTCGCGAAGCCTGGCGACCGTTACATCATGGGACGGGGGGCCGAAACGATAGGCATAGGTCGTATCGAAAAAAGCGCCGAACAAATCTGTTGCGGCAATCGTCTGGCCCTGCCGCGGCAAAAGCGTGAGTGGTCGTTTGGCGTGCACGACAGGTTGCACACCTTCGCGCAGGCAGGTCAGTTCCAGCATGGCTTCAAAGCCGCCGCCGGTCTCGTTGATGAGATGGATATCCAGCCCGTTCGTGCCCTCATCTGAAAGGCCGACCTGAATGGGACGGAACGCCCTTTTCAGTGCATGCCAAACGGATTTCGGCCTGCCGGTCGCATCGATAATGCCCCAGCCTGCGCCGGGAACGAGATCCTGCAGGGTCCAGACCATAGCGCCCTGACAGGAGGAACCGCTGCGCCGCCATTCGGCGAAAGTCGCTTCCATGACCTCGGCCGTCGCGGCCCGGGACATGTCGAGATAAAGGCCGCCATCTTCGCGACGCAGAACATCCGGTTCGACCTCATAAAGCAGCTTCAGATAATGATCGCGAACATCCTCGAAATCCCAGGAGGCGCCACGATCGCGCGGTGCGCGGGCTTTCCATCGTGGATCGTGCACGGCGACGCCGGGAAGATATCTGTCCAGCGTTTCCTGTTCGGGAATATTGGCGAAGGCGAGGCACTCGGCGGCAAAGCGCAGATTGGCGCGGCGCGCATCTTCCAGCGGGCGGCAATAGGCGCCCACGCCGTAATAATGGCCGACCCCGACGTTGGGAAAGAAGGGCAATGCGCCGCCGGAAGGGGAATTGGCGACATAGGCTGCATCTGGCCGCTTCTCGGCGAGGAGTTCCGGCAGGACTTCCTCGGTAAGCGTTCCCTTCCATATCTGCTCTGGCAGGCCGAGCATAGCGCCCTGCTGGTACATTTCACTGCCGCCGCAGAAAACGGCAAGCGATGGAGAAAGCGCGATCGCTTCCAGGAACTGCGAGATTTCCGTCACGATATGCTGGCGCAGGCTCTCGTCCTTTGCCGGGTAATCGAAATTGGCGAGCATGGCATCCTGCCAGACCATGATGCCAAGCTCGTCGCAAAGCGCGAAGAATTCCGGCGTCTCATAGGCCATGGTGCCGCCGATGCGGATCATGTTCATGCCCGCTTCAGCGGCTTTTCTAAGCCATGGTTCATAGTCCGGCCGCGTTCCCGGCAGGCGCACAATATCGGCCGTCGTCCATACCGCGCCGCGGCAGAATACCTGCTGACCGTTCACCTTGAGGCCGAAACCGTTGCCGTCTTCGCCGTGATCGATCTCGACTTGCCGGAAGCCCGTGCGCCCAAGGTGATGTTGCGTGCCGTCCAGCTCGAGAACGACCTCATGCAGAGCCGGCCTGCCATGGGTATGCGGCCACCATTGTTCGACATCGGATATGCGCAATTCGCCGGAAAGCTTGCCGCCCTCGTCCGGAGAAAGATCGGCGCTGTAACCGGCACAGCCAAGCCTTGCCGATTTTATCGGGCGGTTGCTTTGCAGCACGATGCTGACCGTTCCCGTTCCGTCTCCGTCCAGCGAAGACCGGAGCGTGCAGAGCACTCCGTCCTGCCTTATCAGGCTGATGGGTCGCCAGGGGCCGGCGGCGTGGATTTCCGGGCACCATCCGGGCATGTAACCCAGTGCAGTGGTGCGGATCAGCCGCAAGCCCTGCGTATTCATCATTTGCGGCCGCCAGCGGGCGCGGGGCCCGGTTTTTTCAAGTCTCGGCGCAAGCGCCCGGAAGCAGATCGAAAGTTCGTCTGCGCCCGTTAGTTCGACAGGCACTTCCAGCCTTTCGAACATGCTCTGGCTTGCGGCGATCAGCTCACCGTTGAAGAAGATTTCGGCAATGGTGGAGAGACCATCGAAGCGCAGTGTGGCGCGTTCGCGCGTATCGGAAATCATCGTCAGCCGATACCAGGCATCCCTGTCATTGAGGGGCGCTGGAGCAAGGCGGTCGAACTTTTCGGCCGATTCCAGAGCCTGCGCCACGGTTCCGGGCACGGAGACGTGAAGGCTTTCAAGCGATGCGGGAATATCGGAGGGTGTTTCGCAGGCATCGGCGGGCGTCAGCGTCAGCGTCCAGCCTTCGCTCAGCAATTCCTCGCTTTCACCCGGAAGATAGGTCCTCACGCTGCCTCGCTGGCATCAGACAGTTTGGCCGCAAGCGCTTCCATCACGTCATCCCATGCATCCGCCGCCGGATCGAGTACTGACGCGAGCGCATCGAACTTGCGCCGGGTGACGGCGCGGGCAAGCTGGAACTGTACCGTCTTGGTGACTTCGGATATGCGCAGCGCGTGATCCCTCGCTTCAGCGAATTCATTCCTGTCCAGCCACTCGAGATGGCTTGCCAAAAGCTCGAAATTGGCGCCGAGCTGACGCAGCGTGTTGAAGGCATATTTGTGGAAAAAACCGAATGGCCTGTCGGCAACCTTTTCCACCTGTGCCGGAAAGACGCTTGCGAAAGCCCTGACCGGGTTGGCGGAGGGTCGGCGCGAAAAATGAAACTTCAAGAGCCGTTCGGCGGTCTTGCGAATATGCGTCGGCGAAGGATTGCCGTCTGCGAATTTCGCAAACTCCGTATAGGGCAGGAAGGGCGGATCGGTTTCCGCCAGATGATGCTGGAACAGGCCGTCAAAATCTTCGCCTGCAAGATGGAAGAAGCCGGCATTGTGGAAATAGTCGAGTTCACGTTTCGCGAGGTCGAGCCGGTTGATGGCGATGGTGGTCTTGCCGTGTTCTTTCTGGTAGCCCACCCCATGGGTATCGGGCATATAGAAGCTGTCCATCTCGATCAGGCAGATGCGGCCGCGTTCCAGCTGCGCCTCGATATGGTTTTCCACCCTGTCGAAGATCGCAAGTTCGGTGGCGCGAACGCCATAAAGTGCTTCGAGATCTTCCAGCGGCACCTTGAAGAAGGTGAACTGGTCGCCTTCGAAATCCTGTGTCAGGGTGAAACCGAACATGGCTTCCGGGGATAAGCCTTTCGAGGCCAGCACCTCGATCCACAAATCGATGTAGCAATTCGTTTCCGGCCACATTCTCTCGGAGGAATGGAGCGGATGCTGCACATAATTTTGGGGGTCGAGACCGGGAAAAATCTGCCGCATGAATGATCAGCCCCAGAGCGTTTCCACGACCTTCGCAGGCCATTTCTTCACGTCGAGGCCATGATGCGCAAACAGCGCGAGCGCGATGCGCTCAAGGCCGAAACCAACGCAGGCGGTATGGGCGACATCGCCATTGTCGAGGTTAAGACCCCATTTCTGGCCGAAGGCATCCTGGTGATAGTTGAAGCTCATGCAGGCCGTCGGGCTGGTCGTCGATGTGACCGGGATCAGCAGTTCGAATTTCAGGTTCTGGTCGCGCTGGTTGTTGGCGAGCATCTTGCCGGCACGGCCGAAGAACGGATCGTTGGCGACATCGATGGTGACGTCGAGCCCGACTGCTTTCATCATCTCGACGCCGCGATCCATCCAGGTCTGGCGGAATTCGGTGACGTCGGACTCGGTACCCATGCAAACATATTCGCGCATGCGGAAAAGCTGCTGGCGGGCCGGATCCTTGGAGGGTTCATGGCGGAAGCAATAGGACTGGATGTCATAGAGACCGCCGCCGGCAGGTAGCGCGCCGCGCTTGGCAATCGTCGGATAAAGCGGGTAGCAGGCCGCCGGCGTCAGCACGATGTCTGTCGCTTTCTGGTCCTTGGTCCAGTCACCGCCCTCATCCATGGTTTTCAGCAGGCTGACATGGTCGAGTTCGCAGCCGCAGAAGGAGTGGACGCTGCCGGCGAGCTGCGGGAAGCTCTTCATGTAACCGCTCTTTTCGAAGTAGGCGCGGTTGATGCCGGGCGGAAAACGGATCGCTTCGGCGCCATCAGCGCCGCCCGTGCGGTCGATCAGCCGCTCGAATGCGGCAATCACGTCCTCGAACTGGCCGCTGCGTCCATAAAGACCGTCCACACCCGTTTCAATCAGCAGGCCTTCTTCGAACAGTCGATCGAGAAACGATGTTTGCATGTCCATGGTCTTATCCCAAGAGGCTGGTGTCCTGCTTGTGAACCAGCAGGAGATTGGCGGAATTGCCGAGAATGCGGTCGTTGGAAATCATCAGACGGGCAGAATGCGCGTCGCGAAGGTGCCGGCCGAGGCTGTAGGGCGTGCCGTTCTTGTAGCCCATGATGCCGCAGACCAGCATGGCGTGGTCAATGATTTCAAGAATGGTTTCCGAAGAGCAGATCTTCACATTGTTCATCGCGACGGCAAAGGCCATCGACATCAGTTTTTCCGGGTCGCTCTTGGTATCCTCGTAAGCCTTGATGCCGGCGATGATGTTGGATTTCACCACCTGCAGCTTGGTGGAAACCTCCGCAAGGCGGATCGCGCCGGGAGGAGCCGTGCCGGGCGACTTGCGCGCTGCGGCTCTGACGAAAGACTGCGCGCGCAGCACGGCATCCGACGCGATGCCATACCAGACGGCGCTCCACAGGAGATGCGAGCTTGCAAGCATGGATTGCGCTGCGATTTCCGCGAAAGGCTTCGGGAAAATCTGTGCCGCCGGCGCTTCGCCGCGAAACAGGAAACCATCCGAACAGGTACCGCGCATGCCGAGCGTATCCCAGACATGGGTTTTTTCGAGCGTGTACTGGTTTTTCAGAAAGACCGTCATCACCTGATCGGCGGGCGCGGCATCCTTATGGGTGCGCGAGGTGATGAGGATCGCATCGGCATTGCTGCCATAGGAAATGACGGTGGCGTCCTTTTCCAGCCGGCAGAAATCGCCTTCGACCTCGATTGCGCAGATGGAGTTGCGCAGATTGCCGCCGATGCCGCCTTCGGTGGTGGCCGAGCCGAGCAGCAGCTGTTCCGCCGCGACGCGGCTCATGAAGCCCGCATGCCATGCGCTCGCCTCGCCATGTTCCACAAGGCTGGACAGCTTGATGTGGTGCATGGCGAAAATCATCGCGGTTGCGGAACAGGCCTGGCCGAGCCGGGCGCAGATATCGGCGATTTCGTGCAGGGAAGTACCTTCGCCACCGAGCGAAGCGGGGACCTGAATGCCGAGCAGGCGTTCCTGCCTGAGTGTATCAACGGCTTCCTGCGGAAAGCGGCCGGTAACATCGACCTCATCTGCGTGTTTGGCGGCAATTGCTGCGACACGGCCCGCGCGCGCGGACAGCGTTTCATCCTGCGGCGCTACGGTGACGTTCATCAGGCTGCCTCTTTACCATCCAGAATGAGCTTAACGGTGTCTTCAATGGCCTTGATGCTGGCAAAGGACTTGCGGTTCAGCAGATTGTCCGGGAATTCGATATCGAATGCTTCTTCGATGCCGAGCATCAATTGCACCGATGCGAAGGAAGAAAGCCCCGCCGCGTAAAGATCGGCTTCATCTGCAATCGTATCGACGGGGGTTGGAAGCTGGCCGAATTTGGCCAGTATTTCACGTATAGTCGCATTCATTCCGACGTATCTCCCATAAATTTCACATCAGGATGGTTTGTGCTTATCGTTACGTTGCAAACGATAATATTCGCCTAAACCGTTAGGTTAATTACAACTAACGGCAGCATGCGCCATTCCCGCACCTTTGCCAAGCATGGATCGTCGGCCTTGACAAATGCCTGATGGTGTTTTTTGCTGGGGTCATTCACCAGGGGTGTCCCGTCAAGGGGCTGAGATTCTGCTTTCATGCGCAGTGACCCGTTGAACCTGATCCAGTTCATACTGGCGTAGGGACGGTGCAAAGACCTGATGTCGGACGGGCGCATGACGCCGTGTTTCGGCACTTCGGTATTTTCCATCATTCCGGCTCGAACTGGGTCTCCACTGTTAAGCTTTGGAGCCTCAAGATGAATATCGCTGCCAAGAATATCCCGCTTTCCGTCACCACCGGGCCGCATGCCGCCTCCACGAAAATCCACAAATCAGGCATTTTACATCCGCATATCCGCGTACCGATGCGCGAGATCGCCGTCCATCCGACGGCGGGCGAACCGCCGGTGACGGTCTATGATTCCTCCGGTCCCTATACCGACCCTACCCATCCCGTTCTGATTGAAAAGGGTCTGCCGCGTCTGCGTCACGAGTGGGTCGTAGCGCGGGGCGATGTCGAGGCTTATGATGGCCGGCACGTCAAGCCGGAGGATAACGGCTTTGCCACCGGCGAACGGCTGACGCCCGAATTTTCCGTGCGCCACCAGCCGCTCAGAGCCACGGCAGGTAAAGCCGTGACCCAGCTTGCCTATGCGCGGGCAGGTATTGTCACGCCGGAAATGGAATTCATCGCCATTCGCGAAAATCTCGGGCGCGAGGCAGCGAAGGAGAAGCTCGCGCGTGACGGCGAGAGTTTCGGCGCGCATATCCCTGATTACGTCACGGCGGAATTCGTCCGTCAGGAAGTGGCGTCGGGCCGCGCCATCATTCCCGCCAACATCAACCATCCGGAACTTGAACCGATGATCATCGGCCGCAATTTTCTGGTGAAGATCAACGCCAATATCGGCAATTCCGCCGTCACCTCCTCCATGGCGGAAGAGGTGGAGAAGATGGTCTGGGCGATCCGCTGGGGCGCCGATACCGTCATGGACCTTTCGACAGGGCGCAACATCCACAATATCCGCGAATGGATCATCCGCAATTCGCCGGTACCGATCGGCACGGTGCCGCTTTATCAGGCGCTGGAGAAGGTCAACGGCATTGCCGAGGATCTCAACTGGGAGGTGTATCGCGATACGCTGATCGAACAGGCGGAACAGGGCGTGGATTACTTCACCATCCATGCCGGCGTCCGGCTGCACTACATCCCGCTCACCGTCAATCGCGTCACCGGCATCGTCTCGCGCGGCGGATCGATCATGGCGAAGTGGTGTCTGCATCACCACAAGGAAAGTTTCCTCTACGAGCATTTCGACGAGATTTGCGACATCTGCCGCGCTTACGACGTTTCCTTCTCGCTGGGCGATGGTCTTAGACCCGGCTCGATTGCCGACGCTAATGACGCGGCGCAGTTCGCGGAACTGGAAACGCTTGGCGAGCTGACGCAGATCGCCTGGGCTAAGGATTGCCAGGTGATGATCGAAGGCCCCGGCCATGTGCCGATGCACAAGATCAAGGAGAATATGGACAAGCAGCTGAAGACCTGCGGCGAGGCGCCCTTCTATACGCTTGGACCTCTCACCACCGATATTGCGCCCGGTTACGACCATATCACTTCGGGCATCGGTGCTGCGATGATCGGCTGGTTCGGCACGGCCATGCTCTGCTACGTCACGCCCAAGGAACATCTCGGCCTGCCTGATCGTAACGATGTGAAGGTGGGCGTCATCACTTATAAGATCGCCGCGCACGCGGCCGATCTCGCCAAGGGCCATCCGGCCGCACAGGTGCGGGACGATGCGCTGTCGCGCGCAAGGTTCGAGTTCCGCTGGGAAGACCAGTTCAACCTGTCGCTCGATCCGGATACGGCGCGTTCCTTCCATGATGAGACCCTGCCGAAGGAGGCGCACAAGGTTGCGCATTTCTGCTCCATGTGCGGGCCGAAATTCTGCTCGATGCGGATTTCCCACGATATCCGCGCCGAAGCGCAGAAGGAGGGGCTGGAGGCCATGGCCGCGCGCTTCAAGGAAGGCGGTGAGCTTTATATGCCGCTCGCGACGTCTGCGGATGCCGAATAGCATGCGCGTTCTGGTCAAGGGAACGGGGGTCGCCGGTTTGACGGCGGCCTTCGAACTGGCGCGGAACGGCGTTACCGTCGAGGTTTGCGAGCGCAATGCCGAACCCTTTCGCGGCGCATCCTGGTATGCGGGCGGCATGCTGGCGCCCTGGTGTGAGCGTGAAAATGCGGAAGAGCCGGTTCTGACGCTCGGCCAGGCGGCGCTCGACTGGTGGGATGAGGCAACCCCCGGCCTTGTGGCCCGACATGGCACGCTGGTTGTCGCGCCCGCCCGCGACAAAGCGGAGCTTTCGCGTTTCGCATCGCGGACCGGCGGCTATCGCTGGGTGGACGAGGGAGAGATCGCCGCTCTGGAGCCTGATCTTGTCTGGCGGTTTCGCTCCGGGCTTTATTTCCCGGGCGAGGGGCATCTCGATCCGCGCCTTGCACTGAAATCGCTGCATGAGCGGCTTTGCACCATGGGTGTGCGGTTC
The DNA here is from genome assembly GCF_059499945.1 of Agrobacterium sp. Classification (NCBI taxonomy): domain Bacteria; kingdom Pseudomonadati; phylum Pseudomonadota; class Alphaproteobacteria; order Hyphomicrobiales; family Rhizobiaceae; genus Agrobacterium; species Agrobacterium sp. The sequence continues at coordinate 361,050 of NZ_JCABZP010000016.1, forward strand.
CACATGGGCATCCCGGTGGATGACCGACCGTTCGACCGGGTGGTGGATTGCACCGGCGCCGCTGCGGTGGGAGAGATTTCCGACCTTCGCGGCGTGCGGGGAGAGATGCTCTATCTCTCCACGTCGGAAGTTTCTTTGTCCCGTCCCGTCCGGCTGCTGCATCCGCGTATTCCGCTTTACATCGTGCCGCGCGAGCCCGGCCGTTTCATGGTGGGGGCGACGATGATCGAGACCGAGGATACCGGCGACATTTCTGTCCGTTCGATGATGGAATTCCTGAATGCCGCCTATGCGGTGCATCCGGCTTTCGCGGAAGCGGAAATCATCGAGACCGGCACGGGCGTGCGCCCCGCCTATCCCGACAATCTGCCGAAAGTCACGCAAGACGGCCGGCTCATTTTCATCAACGGCGCACACCGGCATGGCTTTCTGCTCTCGCCGGCTATCGCGCGTCAGGCGGTTGAAATCGTCTGCCAAACTCTTTCTCAAAAGGAACAGGATCATGAAACTTCTGGTAAATGGCAACGAGCTTGATCTCGCCGCCGAGACGCTGGCCGGTCTGCTCGCCAGCCTCGAATACGAAGGCGAGTGGCTGGCAACGGCGGTCAATGGCGATCTGGTGCATTCGGAAGAACGCGCCGACTATCAACTGAAGGCTTTCGACCGTGTCGAAATTCTCTCGCCGATGCAGGGAGGCTGAGACATGCTGACGCTTTATGGCCGTGAAGTCTCGTCCCGTCTTCTCCTCGGCACGGCGCGGTATCCGTCCCCCGCCGTGCTTGCCGATGCCGTGCGGGCGAGCAACACGGATATTCTGACGATTTCGTTGCGCCGGGAAACAGCCGGCAATAAGAAGGGCGGTCAGTTTTTCGAGCTTATCCGCGAGCTCGATCGCTACATCCTGCCGAATACGGCCGGGTGCCATACGGTCAAGGAAGCGGTGCTGACGGCAAAGATGGCCCGCGAGGTGTTCCGCACCAACTGGATCAAGCTGGAGGTCATCGGTCATCACGATACGTTGCAGCCCGATGTCTTTGCGCTTGTCGAAGCGGCGAAAATTCTCTGTAACGATGGTTTCGAGGTCTTTCCTTATACGACCGACGATCTGGTCGTCGCCGAAAAGCTGCTGGAGGCAGGCTGCAGGGTACTGATGCCCTGGTGCGCGCCAATCGGCAGCGCCATGGGGCCGCTCAATCTGACGGCGCTGAAATCCATGCGGGCGCGTTTTCCGGATGTGCCGATGATTGTTGACGCCGGTATCGGCCGCCCGTCCCATGCGGTCACGGTGATGGAGCTTGGTTACGATGCTGTTCTGCTCAACACGGCGGTTGCGGGCGCGGGGGATCCGGTCGGCATGGCGGAGGCTTTCGCCCACGCCATAGAGGCCGGCCATCAGGCATATCTCTCCAGGCCGCTGGAGCCGAGGGACATGGCCGTTCCCTCGACGCCGGTCATCGGCACGGCTGTTTTTTCCTGATCGCGGCTTGTCGTAGACATCAGGCACGTCACGTTTTGCGTTGACAGTGCCTGATGGTGGCGGGATACCGGGAAAAAAGGGAAACGGCATGGCGGCACTCACCAATCTTCTGACGGATATTGACGGCGTTTCGGTCGGCAATGTCACCGATCTTTCCCTCGGCTCCGGTGTTACGGCGATTGTTTTCGAAAAGCCCGCCATTGCTTCCGGCTCTGTTTTGGGCGGTGCGCCGGGCGGGCGTGATACCGGCCTGCTCGACCCGGTGATGACGGTGGAAACGGTGGATGCCTTCGTGCTGTCAGGTGGTTCCGCCTTCGGGCTGGATGCGGCGGGCGGCGTTCAGGCCGGGTTGCGCGAGATCGGGCGGGGGCTGCAGGTGGGGTCCACCCGCGTTCCCATCGTGCCGCAGGCGATCCTGATGGATCTGCTGAATGGCGGTGACAAGGATTGGGGTCTGCATTCGCCCTACCGCGAGATGGGATATGCAGCCTTCGAGGCGGCGCGTGCGATGCCCTTCGAGCTTGGGACAGCCGGGGCTGGAACGGGTGCGACGACCGCCACCTTCAAGGGCGGGCTCGGCTCCGCAAGCGCCGTCAGTTCCGGCGGTTACAAGGTGGCGGCCATCGTTGCCGTCAATGCGCTCGGCTCCGCAACGGTTGGAACGAGCCGCCATTTCTGGTCCGCGCCTTTTGAAGTGCAGGGTGAATACGGCGATCGCGGTTTTCCTGCTCATTTCGAGCCGGATCACACCGCGCTGCGGCTCAAGGGGGTCAATCTCACGGCAACGACCATCGGTGCGGTGGTGACGGATGCCGCGCTCACTAAGGCGCAGGCGCATCGCCTTTCCATCATGGCGCATGACGGGCTGGCGCGCGCCGTTCTGCCCGCCCATCTGCCGAGTGACGGCGACACCATGTTTGCGGCCTCAACCGGTGAAAAGCCGCTTGAGGGCGGCGTTCATTTCGCCGAACTTTGCCATCTTGGCACCATCGTGATGGCGCGCGCGGTGGCGCGTGGCGTCTATGAGGCGACGGCCTTGCCGGTGGATGGACCGCAAAAGGCCTATCGCGATCTTCATGGACGGAGCCTTTGAACGATGAGTAAGGCTCTCCCTCCACTGAAACCTGTTCTTCGTATCGATTTTCCGCCCGGAGAGCGTCTCGGGCACGGCAAGATCGAATTGATGGAGCTGATTGCCGAAACGGGTTCCATCTCCGCCGCGGGGCGGGCGATGGACATGTCCTATCGTCGCGCATGGCTGCTGGTGGATGCGCTGAACCATATGTTCCGGCAACCGGTTATTGAATCACAGCGCGGCGGCAAACAGGGCGGCGGTGCGGCGCTGACCGCTTTCGGCGCCGAATTGCTGGAACGCTATCGCGGCATGCAAAAGCGGATGAACGAGGCCTTGCGCGCGGATATCGACTGGTTGGAGGCCAGCCGCAATCCCGATGCGGCCCTCAATAGGGATCAAGAGCCGCCGACTTTATGATCGCATGCACCGGTTTTCCGGGTTCCAGCTGCAGCCTCTCGCGGGAGAGGTCGGTGATGCGCGACTGGATGATGTCACCGCCACAATCCACCTGAACCGTGACCATGCCGTCTTCACTGGCCGAAACAGTCGCAACACGGCCCTCGAGAATGTTGAGGGCGCTCAAGCCTTCGGGCTTTATGGTTGCCAGCATCACATCGCGCGCCGGTATAAGCACGCGTGCCGGGCTGTCGGATGTTCCCCTTTTTGCCGGCACATGGAGCAGCATGGTCTTTAGCCTCACGGCGGCAAGTCCGTGCCACTCATCAAAGCTTTCAATGTGCCCGGAAAGAATGCTGCCTGCCTCGCGCCGTTCGAGATGCATGCTGAAATCCGGTCTCGCCAGCACTTCGGCTGCTTTTCCCTGCGCTTCCACCTTGCCGTCTTTCATCACCACGATGCGGTCTGCGAGGCGGGCGACCTCCTGAATGGAGTGGCTGACATAGACAACAGGGATTTTCGTCTCGTCGCGCAGCCGTTCGAGATAAGGAATGATTTCGGCTTTCCGCTGCTCGTCCAGCGAGGCGAGCGGTTCGTCCATCAGCAGCAGTCTGGGGGAAGAAAGCAGGGCGCGGCCGATGGCGACGCGCTGTTTTTCGCCGCCCGAGAGTTTGTTCGGACGTCGCTGCAAGAGATGGCCGATACCGAGCATGTCGATGATATGGTCTTCCTGCGCGACCTTCGTTTTGTCTGCGGTGAACCAGCTGCCGTAGTGCAGGTTTTGCGCCACGCTGAGATGTGGGAAAAGCCGCGCTTCCTGAAAGACATAACCGAAACGGCGTTTATGGGCCGGCACGAACAGTCGCTTTTCGCTATCGGCCAGCACCTCCCCATCCAGCAAAACCTGTCCCTCATCCGGCCGCAGCAGGCCTGCTATGATACGGATCATCGAGGTCTTGCCGGAACCGGAGCGCCCGAACAGCGCGGTGACGCCGCCTTCGGAGATGAATGACGCATCGAGTTCGAAGGAACCGAGGCGATGGCGGGTGGTGACCGAAAGCGTCATTCCATGCTCACCCGTTTGCCGATGATGCGGGCCAGAAATTCCGAGACGAGCAACGCGAGCATGGAAATCACGACCGAGACTATGGTCAGCCGCAATGCGCCGGCATCCCCGCCTGGAACTTGGGTGAAGGTATAGATGGCGGCGGAGAGTGTCTGGGTTTCACCGGGAATATTGGAAACGAAGGTGATGGTCGCGCCGAATTCGCCCATGGCCTTGGCGAAAGCCAGGATCATGCCGGCGATGATGCCAGGCAATGTCAGGGGAAGCGTGACAGTGAGGAACACCCAGAACGGGCTTGCCCCCAATGTGCCCGCCGCTTCCTCCAGCTTGCGGTCCACCGCTTCGATGGAGAGGCGGATGGAACGCACCATCAGGGGAAAGGCCATGACGGCGCAGGCGAGCGCGGCTCCTGTCCAGCGGAAAGAAAAGACGATGCCGAACCAGCTATCGAGAAATTGCCCGATTGGCCCCCTGCGACCGAACAGGACGAGCAGCAGAAAGCCGGTGACGACGGGCGGCAGGATGAGCGGAAGGTGGACGATGCCGTTGAGCAGCGACTTGCCCCAGAAGCGGCCGCGCGCCAGCGCCACGGCAATCGCAATGCCGAAAGGCAGGCTGGCGAGCATGGCGATGGAGGACACCCACAGGCTGAGCCTGATTGCCGTCCATTCTTCAGGGCTGAGTGTCCACCAATGCAATGTCATATCCTGCAATCGTCATCTCTCGCGGCCAATATGCTGGGCTCACGAAAGGCAGTTTATTTCAAAACGGTAAAGCCTTGCTTTTCGAAGAAAGGCGTCGCCTTTTCGGATTTCAGGAAATCCAGATAGGCTTTTGCTGCCGGCGATTTTGCCTCCGCGAGAACGGCGACGGGATAGATGATCGGCGGATGGCTGTCTTCCGGGAAGGTGCCGACGATCTTCACGCCGGGATCGGCGGCGGCGTCGGTCTGGTAGACGATGCCATAGGGGGCTTCGCCGCGCGAGACGAGCAGCAGCGCGGCACGCACGCTTTCCGCGCCGGCGACCTTTTGTTCAACAGACGACCAGACGCCGAGTTTTTCCAGAGCGGCCTTGCCGTATTTGCCCGCTGGTACGGAATCAACCGCGCCCATCGCCAGACGACCGTCGCCCACCAGAGCGGCAAGATCGAAGCCCTGCTTGATTTCGACCGGCTTTGCCTTGTCTGCGGGAGCGACGAGAACGATGCGGTTGCCGAGAAGATTGGACCGGCTGTCAGCGTTTATCAGCTTCTTGTCGGCAACATAGTCCATCCATGCAAGGTCGGCGGAAATGAAGATATCCGCCGGTGCGCCCTGCTCGATCTGCTTGGCCAGCGCAGAGCTTGCGGCATAAGAAACGGTTACCTCGTTACCGCTGTCCTTCGCCCATTCGGCGTTGATGGCGTCGAGGGCGTTTTTCATGCTCGCGGCGGCAAACACCGTGACTTTTTCGGCGGCATGGGCCGGAACGGCCGCAAAGGAGGCCGCCATCCAGAGGGATGTGGCTGCGGCGATGGTTTTGAAAAAGCTGCGACGCAAAAGTCTCATGGTATGTTACCCCCGGTTCTATATATTCCTATGAATATATCGATAGGCCTATAGGGCAATCATTATATTTTCAAGGATATATCGCTGGGGTAGGAAAAAGCCCATGGCGGGCTTCCCCTACCTCATTCATGAGCTTGTCACAGGAATCCAGCAGATGTGCGTCTGTGCAGCGTGAGAGTCTTTTCCGCCCAAGGACTTGGGTTGGCTGTATTCCTGTGACAAGCACAGGGATGAGGGACGGTGAGCACACCCGAAAGCGGCAAACGTCGCAATGAGGCATCGGCCCCGAACGTTTGTGTCGTGCACTGTAAGTCCGATCAAAAACGCTCGCCGGCGAAATGGGCAATCTGTGCGCCTGCCTCGTAATAGGCTTCCTTCACCGCCCGGAAAGCCTGCGCTTTCGGCTCCGTCACAGGCAGCGGCAATTCGGCTTCAGCAATCTCACCGAGAATATGCTGCGCGATCACCTTGCCGAAGGCCGTGCCCGGCGCAATGCCGCGGCCGTTATAACCTGAAAAGCCGACGACGTTCTCCGCGAATTTATGAAACCGTGGCACGGCATTGTCGGTCATGCCGATCTGGCCATACCATTCACATTCGAACTCCGTATCGCCGAGCTGCGGGAAAAGCCGCTTCAGCGAGCGTTTCGCCCAGGCGCGATGAATGGCGGTCCCGGTGCCGCGCAGGGCGCCGACGCTGCCAAAGACCAACCGGCCCGCTTTGTCCATGCGGAAGGAGGAGAGAATTTCCTTCGTATCCCAGCAGCCCTCACGGCCGGGCAGGATGCTTTTTTGCAGGTTGTCGCCCAGCGGTCTGGTCGCGAAGTTGAAATAGGGCAGGTAGATCTGCTCATCGCGAACTATCTGCCACGGTCCGGTGCTGTAGGCTTCGGTGGCCACAACGATCCAGCTGGCGGTTACAGACCCCTGCGGCGTCTTCACCACCCATTTTCCATTGCTGCGTTCGGTCGCTACCACGGGGCTTTCGGTGTGCAGACGTGCACCCGCTTTCCGGGCGGCGGCGGCAAGGCCTCGAACATAAGCGAGCGGCTGGATCGTGCCGGCGCGTGTATCCAGAAGCGCACCGGAATAGGTCGTGCTGCCGGTGCGTCTCGCTGTCTCCTCGGCATCGAGAATGCGGACGGGCGCGCCTCTTGCAGCCCATTGTTCGCAGCGCTCGCGGATTTCGACGAGCCCCTTTTCGCCGACTGCGCAATGGAGCGTACCGTTTTTTTCGATTTCGCAGGGAATTGCGTGTTTCTCCACCAGTTCGCGAACGAGGAGGGGCGCATTGCCCAGAAGATCGAGAAGCCGTTCGCCGTAAGTTGTACCCAGCACGCCGGGCAGTTCTTTCGGCATGACCCACATGCCGCCATTGATGAGGCCGACATTGCGGCCGGCGCCGCCGAAGCCGATTTCCTTTGCTTCGAGAAGAACGACATCCACACCGCATTCGGCAAGATGAAGGGCGGCGGATTGTCCAGTGAAACCACCTCCGACGACGACGACATCGGCAACTGCTGCGCCCTGCAGGGCAGGCGTTACGGGCGGTTGCGGCGCGGTCTTTTCCCAGAGGCCGTGCGAGCGGGGGTCGTTATACATCGTTCCACCATGTTCCGGGCCAGTTCATTTGTTTTTCGTATGAGTGACAAGCCCTTGTTTATGAGACTTTACAAGCGGTCGCACCTGTTGAATATCGACATATCGTCAAGAGTTCATTCCATGAGGGAATATGGTTCTGCCGCCCCGCCGATTTCTGCCGTCACTCTCGCTGCTGGCGGCTTTCGAAGCCGCTTCGCGCACGGGTAGCGTCACCGCCGCGGCGAGGGAGCTGGGGCTGACGCAGGGTGCGGTCAGCCGCCAAATTCTGGCGCTTGAAGAGCAGCTTGGCATGGCGCTATTCCTGCGTGAGCGGCAGACGATACGGCTGACAAGGGCTGGAGAGGGTTATGCGCGGGAAATCCGCGAGGCCTTGCGGCGTATATCGACGGCCTCGCTCAACCTGCGCGCCAATCCCGATGGCGGCACGCTCAATCTCGGGATTCTGCCGAGCTTCGGCACGCGCTGGCTGGTGCCGCGTCTTCCCGATTTCATTGCCAGACACCCGGGCGTTTCGGTCAATCTTCTGACGCGATCATCGCTTTTCGATTTCCGCACGGACACTGTTGATGCGGCGATCCATTTCGGATTGCCGCATTGGCCGGGCACCGAGCTGGTTTTCCTGATGCATGAAAAGGTCATTCCGGTCTGCAGCCCGGCCTTCAAGGAACGACACGGACTTTCAAGGCCTGATGATCTGCTGCAGGTGCCGTTGCTGCACATGACGACCCGGCCGGATGCCTGGGAACAATGGTTTCGCGGCCACGAGGTTCGTTTCGACAATGTGCATGGCATGCTTTTTGATCAGTTCACGACGATTGCCGAGGCGGCGAGCGCAGGCGTCGGGGCGTCGCTCATTCCTTCTTTCATGATCGAGGAGGAGCTGCGAAGCGGTCGCCTGGTCGCGGCTGTCGCGGGCGAAGTGGAGAGCGAGGAAGCCTATTATCTCGCCTGCATGCCGGATCGCGCCGGTTATGCACCGCTCGAGAGTTTTCGCCGGTGGATCGTTTCCGAGGCCGCAATTGGGACGAACGGCAGGACGGGCGAGTTTTCGGCGTAATCCGGTGACCGGTCTTGCAAGACGGACGCAGCTCAGCCAATAGTGCGCCATGACGCGTGGCACGAGCAGCCATGCACCGAAAGTTCAAATACGGGAGATGTCCGTGAAGCCCATTTTTGTTCAGCTTCAATGTGAGCCCGGCAAGACCTATGATGTCGCCGATGCCATCTATAAAACGGAACTGGTTTCCGAGCTTTATTCCACCAGCGGTGAATATGATCTGCTGCTGAAAGTCTACCTGCCGCAGGAAGAAGATATCGGCAAGTTCATCAACCAGAACATTGTCAATATTCCAGGAATCGTGCGCTCGCTGACGACGCTGACTTTTACCGCATTCTGAAGACTTTTGAAGATTGTCGTCCATCCGGCCTCAAACGCCTGCTGCCCGTAATAGGGTGGAGGTGCGCGCGCATGGCAGGAAGAGCCTTTTCGGTCCAAAGACTTGCGGCCGGCTAGGTTCTTGTGATGCGTACAGGGATGAATTGAGGTGCGGCTTTAAGAGGTATTGCGCCTGGCGTCCGGCATTCCGTTCGAATCCGGATTTTTGGACTTCAGTTCCGCGCAGAGCGCTCTGATGCGCAATGCATGGCCAGCGCGACTGCAGGCTGGCGAGCTGTCAGGCAAAGGAAAAGCGCGCCATCGGCCCGCGTTTTGGGGGGCTGATATTTGGCGCGCTCTGGTTTTGAGGGTTGTGTGAGCGGTCGAAAGTTTTCCCGCATCAGGCGACCGCGGCCAGATTCCGGTTGCGCACGAGATCGCGGATCGCAATCCGCACGTCGTCGGCGCTGTCGAACTTCTGTTCGTCCAGGTCGTGAACGTGGAACTTCACCGCGATGAACTTCAACCGGTCGTTATCCGGGATGACGATGCCGACGGGTTCGCCAGCGAATTCAATAACTTGCTTCTGCATAGATATACTCCCGCTGTGGCTAATAAACACAGCATGTTGTCGAACTGATTTTCAGGAAATTGAGACCGTCAGGTCACATTCGACAGCAGCGGGAACACGTGGATTTAAATCCAGCATTCCAGGACTCAAGACCAAGGATTGCGTTAATGTTGATATGTTTTGACATGACACACTCCCTGTATTGGTGTTGGCCCAGAATCAGGAGACTCGTTCTCCAGTTCCACACTGATAATCCAGACCAGCACTAAAATCAATGCTGATTGTTATAGGTAGAATATTTTTCTTTATGATGACAGGAGAGGGGCGGAATTGTGAAATTTTTGTTTTCGTTCGAGGCCGCCGCGAAAAGCCCGGCGCAGCGGGCTTTTTATGTTTTTTTTAATTGTCGCCGGTGGCGGGCGGTGGGTAAATATGATCGTTTCCGTTGAAATCGGAAACGGAATAACAGCCATCGCGGGTCTTTTCTGCCGCATTTCGGCCGATAGCGGCCTTGCCGTGACCGCCGGGAATGTCGAGAACATAGGTCGGCTGGCAAAGCCCGGAGACATTTCCGCGTAACGCCGAAACGATTCGCTGGCCCTCGTCGATCGTCAGCCGGAAATGGCTGGTGCCGGGCGCAAGATCGGGATGATGCAGGTAATAGGGCTTGATACGGGTCTCGACAAAGGCGCGCATCAACTCGGCAAGAACTGCCGGGTCGTCATTGATGCCTTTCAAAAGTACGGTCTGGCTGACCATGGCGATGCCGGCATCAATCAGGCGTGCCGAAGCGTGCCTTGCGGCTTCGCTGAGTTCTCGGGAATGATTGGCGTGCAGGGCCACATAGGTGGTTTTGCCGCTGGCCTTCAGCGCATCGATCAATGATGCGTCGATGCGGTCGGGATCGACCACCGGCACGCGGGTATGGAACCGGACGATCTTCACATGCGGTATGTCTTTCAGGCGCGTCATCAGGTCAGACAGGCGCCGCGGGGAAAGCACCAGCGGATCGCCACCGGTCAGGATGACCTCCCAGATGGCGGGGTTCGCTTTTATATAGTCGAATGCGGCGTCAAGTTCCGCCGGGCTCATCATGCCATTGCCCTGCGGTCCGACCATTTCCCGGCGGAAACAGAAGCGGCAATAGACGGGGCAGACATGTACTGCCTTTAAAAGAACCCGGTCGGGATACCGGTGAACGATGCCGTGGACGGGGCTGTGCGCGTCGTCGCCAATCGGGTCGTCCCGTTCTTCGGGAAGGTGAACGAGTTCGGCCGCATCCGGCACGAATTGCCGGGCAATGGGATCCTGCGGGTCGCGGCTATCGATCAGCCCGGCAATCGACGGCGTGATGGCGAGCGCGTAACGCTGCGTCACCGCGCGCAGGTTCTCCAGCGCTTCGGCTTCAATCAGCCCCGCTTCGAGAAGCGCTTCGGGTGTCTTGATGGTCTCAAGCCCTGTCATCGTCCATATTCCGCGACTGGGGCCCACATGACGAGGTCGATACGCGGTGCGCCGGTTGCCAGCATCACCAGCCGATCGAAACCGAGTGCTATGCCGCTTGCCGGCGGCATGATGGCGAGCGCGGCCAGAAAATCCTCGTCCAGCGGATAGGTTTCGCCGTAAATGCGCTGCTTCTCGGCCATTTCCATTTCGAAACGCCGTCTCTGCTCGGCCGCGTCGGTCAATTCGCCGAAGGCATTGGCGAGTTCAACGCCGCAGGCATAAAGTTCGAAACGCTCCGCCACCCGCGCATCCCCGGGGGACTTGCGGGCAAGGGCTGCTTCGCAGGTGGGATATTCGTCGAGAATGGTTGCCCTGCCGAAACCTAGTTCCGGTTCCACCCGCTCCACGATGACGCGGCTGAACATATCCGCCCAGGTATCGTCAGCGGCCACGCGAATGCCGGCATTGGTGAGGCTCGCGGCAAGATGGCGGCTGTCGGTTTCGCCGTTTCGGCTGATGGTGGCCAGCAGATCCACACCGGCATATCGCTCGAAGGCTTCGGCGACGCTTACCCGCTCCGGTTCGAGAAACGGATCGACGCTGCGGCCGCGATAGGTGAAATTCTTCGTCTTTGCGGTTTCAGCTGCCAGCGCCAGAAGATTGGCGCTATCCTTCATCAGGCTCCCATAGGTTTCGCCGACCCGGTACCATTCCAGCATGGTGAATTCCGGGTGGTGCAGGGGGCCTCTCTCCCGGTTTCTGTAAACATGCGCAAAACAGGTGATGCGTTTTTCACCGGCGGCGAGCAGCTTCTTGCAGGCAAATTCCGGCGAGGTGTGCAGATAAAGCGGCGCGGCGTCGCCGGCCGGCGTCAGGCCTTGCGTGGCGAAAGCATGCAGATGCGCCTCATTGCCGGGGGAGATCTGCAATGTCGCGGTATCGACCTCAAGAAAATCGGCGCTGGCGAAATAGCTGCGAAAAGCCGACTGGATCGCGTTGCGCCCAATGAGAAACGCGCGGCGGTCCGCGTGGACGTCAGGCGTCCACCATGGCGACATTGTCTGGTTGCTTGCGCGCATTCTCAGTTCTTTTCCGTCTTCTCTGCGGCGCTCAGTTGCGGAGAAATGGTCCGCAAAACGCCTGATCGCGTCATTTAAAGCAATTCCGGGCGGAAAACCGCTAGGCACTCTTCCGGGAATTGCTGTAGAAGGCTGGCAATTCGTGCGGATTTAAGGTAGTTGCGCCCCAGAAAAAAGACAAAACGTCTGCCGGGGCCGGTGCTGCCGCGCAGTCCTTTACGACGCATTTCATCGAGTTACAAGGAAGTCATATGGTCAAGGTTATCGCCTCATCCGTCCGCAAGGGCAATGTTCTCGACGTGGACGGCAAGCTTTACGTCGTTCTCACCGCGCAGAACTTTCACCCCGGCAAGGGCACGCCGGTCACGCAGGTGGACATGCGCCGCATCGTTGACGGCGTGAAGGTCTCCGAGCGCTGGCGCACCACCGAGCAGGTCGAGCGCGCTTTCGTTGAAGACCTGAACTTCCAGTTCCTTTATGAAGATGGCGAAGGCTTCCACTTCATGAACCCTGAGAACTACGACCAGGTCGTTGTTGATGCCGAGACGATGGGCGATCAGAAAGCCTATCTGCAGGAAGGCATGACCTGCATTCTTTCCATCCATGAAGGCAATCCGCTGGCCGTTGAACTGCCGCGTCACGTCACGCTTGAGATCACGGAGACCGAACCGGTCGTGAAGGGCCAGACGGCTTCTTCCTCCTACAAGCCGGCTATCCTCTCCAACGGCATCCGCACCATGGTGCCGCCGCATATCGATGCCGGCATTCGCGTGGTCATCGCGACGGAAGACAATTCCTACGTCGAGCGCGCCAAGAACTGAGCCTGATGACGGGCTGAAAAAAAGCACCGGGTGACCGGTGCTTTTTTGTGCCTTGAATAACAAAAAGCCCGCATCGAAAGACGCGGGCTTTTTGTTTGCTATTTTGGGCCGTGCTTACATGCCCTTCGCGGCGGCCACGGTCGGGCCGGCGGACTTCTTCGGGGCAGGCTGGCCAACGGCATAACCGCCACCGAGAGCCACGTTAAGCGAGACATAATCCTGCGCGGTCGTCTGGATCGCCGTGGCAAGGTTTGCCTGCGCATCCGATACCGAGCGCTGGGCATCCAGAACATCGAGCAGAGACGAGGCACCATCACGATAGCTGGCGGTGGAGAGCTGCAGCGCTTCCTGGTAGGAGGCAACGGTCTTTCTCAGCGCGTCAACGGTACGCTGGTCGCGATTGATGGCGGCCAGGGCGTTTTCGACTTCTTCCACCGCATTGAGAACGGTCGCCTTCCAGACGAGATATTGTTCGCGTGCCTGTGAGTTGGCGATGTCGACATTGGCGCGGAGTCTGCCGCCATCGAGGATCGGGAGCGTGAGGCTCGGACCGAAGGACCAGCTATTGGCAGTTCCCCTGCCGCCGCCACTCAGGAAATTGTAGCTCGGCGTGATCGCTCCACCAAGCTCGATGCTTGGATAAAGCTGCGCCTCGGTTACACCGATCGTGGCGACCGCAGCGGCGAGATTGCGTTCAGCGACGCGGATGTCCGGACGGTTGCGGATCAGGTCGGCCGGGATACCGGTGCGGGGAACTGCGCGCGCAACAGGCTGGCGTGCGCCCTTCTGCAGCTCGGCGATGAGCGACGAGGCCGGCATGCCAAGCAGGGTCGCGATGCGGTGCGCTGCCTTGCGGAAGCTGGTTTCGAGGCCAGGTATCTGCGACAGCGTGGAATTGACCAGACCTTCGGACTGGACGACATCGAGACGCGAGGCCGCACCCGCTTCGAGCTGCAGCTTGGTCAGATCGAGCGTTTCGCGGCGTGAACCCAGGTTCTGGCGGGCAATCGCCAGGCGCTCCTGATAATAGCGCACGTCGATATAGGCGGCGGCGACGGACGAAATCAGCGTCAGGCGCTGCACGTCGACGGTGGAGTAAGCGGCATCGAGCGATGCATCCGCGCTTTCCGTCGCCCGGCGGTAGCGGCCGAAGAGGTCGAGGAACCACGAAACGCTGAGGCTGCCGCTGGACACGTTGGTGACGGGAACGTCACGGTAGCTGCCCTTGGTCTGGCTGGTCGTGTGGCTACCGCTGCCCGTCAGGCTCGGCAGGCCGCCAGCGCCGTCAACGATCACCTGGGCCTGCGCCTGATTGATGCGTTCGATCGCCTGCATCACGGTGAGGTTCTGCGCGAGGCCGGTGGAGACGTAACCGTTCAGGCGGTTGTCGTTAAAGGCCGTCCACCATGCAACGCCGCTGATGTCGCCATTACTGGTTTTTCCGGCTTCCGCAAACTTTCCCGGCAATTGGATTTCCGGCGTCTTGTGGTCGGGTCCAACAACACAGCCTGAGAGCAGCAGCATTGTCAGGGGAAGGGTAGCGCGAATAGACAGCATGTAATTTTCCCAATTCTCTGGTTGGCTTACCGAGCGCGGCTTGCTGACAAATGGGCTGCGCGATCGATATGCCGTAGAAACGTGCATTTGCCAAATCGGCAACATTTCTAGCAGCGTATTAACGGTTGGCACAGCCCATTTTTGTTTTGTTAACGCCTTGAAAGGCGACGAATGATGACGAAAAAGGACGGAACGAAGAAAATTCCGAGCAGTGTTGCAGAAAGCATACCACCCAGGACCCCGATACCGATTGCATTTTGCGCGGCGGAACCCGCTCCGGTTGCGATCGCGAGAGGCACAACGCCGAGGATGAAGGCCAGCGACGTCATAATGATCGGACGCAGGCGCAGCTTCGCCGCCTCCAGCGTCGCTTCCATCAGGCTCAGTCCGTGCTCCTGTCTCTCCTTGGCGAACTCAACGATCAGGATCGCATTTTTCGCCGCAAGGCCGATGGTCGTCAGAAGGCCCACCTTGAAGTAGACGTCGTTCGACTGGCCGAAGAAATGCGCCGCGGTCAATGCGCCGAGAACGCCCACTGGCACGGCCATGATGACCGAGAAGGGGATGGACCAGCTTTCATAAAGGGCGGCAAGGCAAAGGAAGACGATCAGTACCGACAGTGCATAGAGCATCGGCGCCTGCGAGCCGGAGAGGCGCTCCTGATAGGAAATGCCCTGCCACGCGACGGTGTAACCGCCCGGCAGGCTTGCCGTCAGGCGTTCCATCTCGTCCATCGCGTCACCGGATGCAACGCCTGCGCCGGCGGTGCCTTCGAGCGAGATCGCGCCTGTACCGTTGAAGCGGGCGAGAGACGGCGGCGCATTGATCCATTTCACTTCGCTGAAGGAAGAGAAAGGCACCATCTCGCCGCTGGTATTGCGGGCGTACCAGAATTTCAGGTCGTCCGGCTGCATGCGGTAGGGTGCGTCACCCTGGACATAAACGGGCTTCAACTCGCCGTTCAGAGTGAAGTCATTGACATCCCGGCCGGCAAAGATCGTGGACAGCATGAGGTTCACGGAGGAGAGATCGACCCCCATGGCTCCCATCTTTTCCTGATCGAGAACGATCTTCATCTGCGTTTCATTGTCCTGGCTGTCGCTTCGAAGCGAACTGATCTTCGGATTGCTGGTCGCGAGCGCGATCAGCTCCTTGGACGTGGCGGTCAATGCGTCGGTGCCGTTGCGGCCGCTATCCACGAGATACATCGAGAAACCGCTCGATGTGCCCATGCCCTGAATGGCCGGCGGCAGAAGCGGGAACACCTGAGCATCGCGGAAGCCGAAGAAGGTGCCCATCGCACGCTGCACGATGGCGCCGGCATGCTGATCGGGCGCGGTTCTTTCGGCGAAATCCTTGAGCTTGGTGAAGACGATAGCGTTGTTCTGGCCCGAACCGCTGAAACTGAAGCCGAGCACGCCGAAAACAGATTCGACATTGTTGGCTTCTTTTTCGCGGAAGTAGTTTTCGACCTGCTTCACCACCTCGTTGGTTCGCTCGATATTCGACCCGGTCGGCGTCTGGATGATCGTCAGCAGCACGCCCTGGTCTTCCTGCGGCAGGAAAGAGCTTGGCAGCTTTGAAAAGAACCAGGCGCAGCCGCCGATCACGATCGCGAAGATGATCATCACGCGCAGGGGCCGTTTCAGCAGATAACCGATGGAGGACACGTAGCCATCCGTCGTCTTGCCGAAGCCGCGGTTGAACCACGCGCCCGGTCCGCGCTGCTTCTTGTGATGATCGATCGGCTTCAGCATGGTGGCGCAAAGCGCGGGCGTCAGCACGATCGCGACAACGGCCGAAAGCAGCATGGCCGAAACGATGGTGATCGAGAACTGGCGGTAGATGATGCCCGTCGATCCGCCGAAGAAAGCCATCGGAATGAACACGGCGGTGAGCACGAGCGCGATGCCGATGATCGCACCGGTGATCTCGCCCATCGACTTTTCGGTCGCCTCGACCGGTGACAAGCCCTCTTCCGACATGATGCGCTCGACGTTTTCGACAACGACGATGGCGTCGTCGACGAGGAGGCCGATGGCGAGAACCATGGCGAACATGGTGAGCGTATTGATGGAATACCCGGTGAGCGCGAGAACGCCGAAGGTGCCGAGAAGCACGACCGGAACGGCGATCATCGGAATGAAGGTGGCTCTCAGATTCTGCAGGAACACCAGAAGCACGACGAAGACGAGGATGATCGCCTCGATCAGCGTATGCACCACTTTCTCGATCGACAGCTTCACAAACGGCGTCGTGTCATAGGGGTATTCAATCGAAACGCCCTCGGGCAGCGAACCCTCGACATTTGTCAGAGCCGCTTTCACGCGTGCCGCCGTGTCGAGCGCGTTTGCACCCGTGGCAAGGTTGACTGCGAAACCGGCGGACGGACGGCCGTTGGATCGGGAATCGCCGCCATAGGTTTCCTGGCCGATTTCGATGCGCGCCACGTCGCTGAGGCGAACCGTCGCGCCATCCTTTTCGACTTTCAGGATGACGGATTCGAAATCGGCAACCGTGGTGAGCTGGCTCTGCGCCGTCACCGTCACATTGAGCTGCTGGCCCTTGACCGCGGGCACGGCGCCGAGCGAGCCGACCGAAACCTGGGTATTCTGGCTTTCGATGGCGCTGGTGACGTCGGCGGTGGTCAGCTGGTATTTGTTGAGCTTGAACGGATCCAGCCAGATACGCATCGCATATTCGGAGCCGAACACGTTGATGCTGCCCACGCCTTCGAGGCGCTTGATCTGGTCTTCGACACGCGAGGAGAATACGTCGCCGAGATCGGCCGAATTGCGCTTGCCGTCGGTCGAGATCAGCGCGCCAACCATCAGGATACTCGATGTCGAGCGGCTGACCTGGATACCCCGCTGCTGCACGGTATCGGGCAATTGCGACTGGACAAGCTGCAGCTTGTTCTGCACCTGAACCTGCGCAATGTCTGGCAGGATGCTGTTGCCGAAGGTCAGCGTCACTTCGGCGCTGCCGGTCGAGGACGACGAGGTCATATAGGTGAGGTCGTCGAGGCCGGTCATGCCGTCCTCGATGATGGTCGTCACCGATTTCTCGACGGTTTCGGCGCTGGCGCCGTTATAGGTCGCACTGACACGCACCGTTGTCGGCGCAATATCGGGATATTGCGAAATGGAAAGCGTCCAGATCGCAAGGGCGCCGCCCAGCATGATGACGATGGCGATAACCCATGCAAACACGGGGCGCCTGATGAAGAAATGGGCCATGGCAGTCCTGCCTTACCTTTTACGAGCTTCGACCAAGGGGTTTCGTGCTCATGCTTATTTCGAGGGGGCGGCGGCAGGCGGAGCTTGCTGCGGCAGAACGACGATACCGCGATCGTCAATGGTCACTTCAACTGGCGCAACCGTTGCGCCGTCGGCAATCCACTGGAAGCCGTCGACGATGAGCTTGTCGCCATCCTTGACATTTTCCGTCACCAGCCAGGCGTTGCCCGACTGCTGGCTGGACGGGAAGGTGCGGGTTTCCACCTTGTTTTCCGCGGTCACGAATTTTGCGGTCAGTTCGCCATTGGCGTTCCGGCTCGCTGCGCGCTGCGGAATGCGGAAACCTTTTTCCTTGCCGATCGTCAGCGTGGCGCGAACATAGGTGCCGGGAAGCAGAAGATCATCAGGGTTGTCGAAGAGGGCGCGGATGGAGAAGGTGCCCGTCGTTTCGCTCACCGCCATGTCCGACATATCAATCTTGCCGTCATGCTTGTATTCGGTGCCGTCTTCCAGCGTCAGGTGAATGCCGGTCTCCTTCGTGTCGCCGCCAAGCTGACCCGACGAGATCGCCTTTTTCAGACGCAGGAGATTGATGCTGGATTCCATCAGGTCGATATAGATCGGATCGATGCGGCGCAGCGTTGTCAACGCCGTCGTCTGGTTCGCCGTCACCACGTTACCGATGCTGAAGGCGGTCGCGCTGGTAATGCCGTCGAAGGGGGCCCGGACCTTGGTGAGATCGAGATTGATCTCGGCCGTTTCCAGCGCTGCCTTGGTCTGTGCCACGTCGGCTTGCGCCTGCAGCAGCGTCACCTTGGCATTTTCATATTCGATCTGCGTCGCACCGCTGTTGACCAGGCGTTCGTAACGGGCAAGGTTCGCCTGGGCGCTTGGAATGCTTGCTTCCGCCTTCGCCACGTTAGCCTTGGCCTGCGCCACTTCCGCCAGATAGGTATTGTCCTCGATCTGGTAGAGAACGTCGCCCTGCTTGACCTCGCTGCCTTCCTTGAAAGGAATTTCGCGGATGATGCCGGTGACGCGCGGCCGGATTTCGGCTGTCTGGAACGCGCTGGCGCGGCCGGGCAGAACGGTGGTCAGGGGATATTCGCTGGTCTTCATCAGGATGACGCTGACCGGAGACGGAGGACGCTCTGCAGTCTGGCCGGCGGTCTGGCCGCTCTCGCCGCCATCGCTGCAGCCCGCCAGAAGCGCGGTTACACACAGAGAAGCAAATAGGGGTAAAATACGTCGGCTCATTGTTCTTCCCTGCGTATCGCTCGCATTTAACTATAAGCGCAATGTCGCTCGGCGGATGCGCGTCCGGAAACAGACACGACAGGCGAAGGCCTTGGAAGGGACCCGATTCGCTCATTTTGTCCGGACCGCCACGCGCATAGAAGCGCAGGCTTTTGCGCTTCGCAAGCAATTGCGAGAAGGTGACGTAAATTGGGAATCGTCACTTAGCAAGCGGATTGCGCAATCCCGCGTCGATTAAATCGACGAGTTGATCGCAACGTGTTGCCAAATTGCCGATATCTTCCCGCGCAATGAGGACGGGGTGGATGACGCTGGTCAGCGCGTGGAGCACGGTCTCCGCCAGAGGAGGGATATCGGTGGCGGTGTAGATTCCGGCCTCGACGCCGTCCTGAATGATTTCGGCCAGCAATTTAACGATGACGGATTTATAATAGTCTCCGCACTTCATGTCCTGCTTGGCGGTCATCAGGATCATTTCGAAGACGTAGGGATTTTTATTGAGATCCTGGTGGTGCTGCTCCATCAGGTTGCGCGCTAGATGGCGCAATCTGGAAAGCGGTGCATGGCTTTTGTCGAGTGGACAGATCTGCCGTTCGAAAGCGCCGATCTGTTCGAAGCCAAGGGCGTCGACGAGCGCGTTTTTCGAGCTGAAATTCTTGAAGACATTGGCGGGAGACATGCCAAGCGCTGAGGCGATATCGGCAATCGCCACCGCATTGAAACCACGCTCCCGGAAAAGCTCTTCCGCTTTGGCGAGAATGTCCCGCCGGGTTTCCTCGGCGGAACGGCGAGGCCGGCGCCTGACAGGACGGTCACTCTTCCTGTCGCCCTTTCTCGCCTGTTCGATCATTTTGCTCACGGTCAGACTCCGGGGAAGAACGGCTCCAGATTCCGGCGTACTCTTGCAAGCGGCGTCTCGCCGCTATCGTCGGGAACGAAGCTCTGTCCGGTGATGCGTTCGTAAGCATCAATATAGACCTTCGAGGTCTGCAAGACGAGATCCTGCGGAATTTCGGGAACGTCATCCTTATAAGGGTCGCAGCGTTCGGCAACCCAGGCTCTCACGAAATCCTTGTCGAAGCTCGCCGGCCGGGTGCCGTTGCGAAAGCTTTCCTCATAGCTGCCAGCCATCCAGTAGCGGCTGCTATCAGGTGTGTGGATCTCGTCGGCCAGGATGATGGTGCCGTTTTCATCCGTTCCGAATTCATATTTCGTGTCGACGAGAATGAGGCCCTGCTTTGCGGCAATTTCCTGCCCGCGCTTGAACAGCGCCAGCGCGTAACGGGAAAGCGTGTCCCATTGCTCCTGTGTCAGGAGTTTCTTCTCCACAATCTCGGTCGGTGTCAGTGGCTCGTCGTGGCCGCCATCGAAGGCCTTGCTTGTGGGCGTGATCACCGGTTCGGGCAGAATCTGGTTGTCCTGCATCCCGTCAGGAAGGCTCATGCCGTACATCTGCCGCTCGCCCTTCTTATAAAGGGTCAGGATCGACGTGCCTGTCGTGCCGGCCAGATAACCGCGAACCACCACCTCGACCGGCAATATCTCAAGTCTTTTGCCGATGACGACATTTGGGTCAGGATAGCTGACCACATGATTGGGGCAGATGTCCTTTGTCTTTTCGAACCAGTAGCGGGCCGTCTGGGTCAGGACCTGTCCCTTATAAGGTATGCAGGTGAGAATACGGTCGAAGGCGCTGAGGCGGTCGGTGGATATGATGATACGGTTGCCGTCCGGCAGATCGTAGTTTTCCCGCACCTTGCCACGGTAGTAATTCGGCAGCTCGGGAATGACGGCTTCATCGAGAATGCGCACGGGCTCTCCAATTCTTGGCTTTAAAAGGGGACGTGAGACGCCCCAAGTCTTCTGAAACTCTCGTCCGTTCCTATTGCATGTTTCCTGGAACAGGGCCAGTCGCGACATAAAGACTGTCCTTTCCCCCATTTCCGTTGCGCACCACGAAACTATGTAGTGATATCAATGTCTTGATAAA